>CP064991.1 GCA_016699895.1 Candidatus Saccharibacteria bacterium
AGTAATCGTTCAAAGGACGGCGTCGAAAGCCGCTGGCTATGTATGTTCATCTCATCCAACGTTCGCGCGATGAAAAAGGTTAGCCCCTGCACCACCGCCATCTCGCGGTCATGTTCCGCCGTACTCATTTCAACGATCGATAGTTCTAGTTTCTCTGCAAAATCTTTTATTTTCGCATAAGGCTCGGCGGCAGATACCTCTGGACACATTACCATCGTCATCCCCTGGAGCGAGTGACTCGCTGATTCAGGACCAAATAACGGATGTGTCGCCACGAGCGGCTGTTCCGGTAGATAGTGACGAATTAGTTCAATGGGACGTTCTTTGACCGAGCAAACATCAACCAGTACGCTGGTTGGCGGAATTACTGTAGCCAGACGCTCTAGCGTCTCAGTATAGGCATCCAGCGGCACCGACAGCACAACGTAGTCGCAAGCCGCCACCTCATCAAAATCCGCCCGCCACGTCGTCGGTCGTTCACGTCGATCGTAGACCTTCACGACACTATGCGAACTCAATTTTTCAGCCAAAAACTTGCCGAAGCTACCAAATCCAATTATCCCGATTGTCATAGTCTGGTTATTATCTCATATTTCCAGCCGGGCTGCCATTGCCATGGTGCAGTGACGGCATCATATATCGGCACATGATTTATTGCATGTTCGAGTCCGTACTGTGTCGCGCGGTGGCCGATGATCATGATTGTTTTGTTGTCGTATTCACCCGCTATATCCTGTAGGAAATCAGCGATGCGTGCACAACATTGCTGAAAACTCTCGCCACCCGGAAATGGTACTGCCATACGATTTACCTTTTCTGGATTCACGATACTCGTCGGTTGCTGTGTCATCTCGCCGTAGTCACACTCACGCAGCCGCTCATCTCGGATAATTGGATAGGTGTCGCCGAATGCTAATTGAGCCGTTTCATATGACCGACGCAAGTCAGAGCAAAATATCGCATCAAATTTCCGGCCCGCATATCGTTCACCTAACTCTTTCGACTGTTTGAGCCCGAGCTCAGACAGTTCGACATCATTGTGCCCACTCGCTAGTCCCGCTTCATTATCTAGGCTCGTGGAATGTGCTTCGAAAATAATAGTTACCATTTAGATTTTTCTATACTCCTATAGCTCGTCTACATCCACACGACGCTGCTCGGTCGTATCGCGGTCGCGGACGGTCACCGTGCCGTCTTCGAGCGTGTCAAAGTCAATCACGATACAGTGCGGCGTGCCAATTTCGTCCTGGCGGCGATAGCGTTTGCCGATATTGCCATTATCGTCCCAGGTGACGTTGCCATATTTCACCTTTAGCGTCCGATAAACTTCGCGAGCTTTCTCGACCAGTTCGGGTTTGTTTTTCAGTAGTGGTGATACGCAGAATTTATATGGAGCTAGATGTTCTGGCAGTGCCAAATAGACACGTTTTTCGCCGTTTTGCTCGTCTTCGCGGTAGCTGCTACATAGGACTGCCATCAATGCTCGCTCAACGCCAAAACTTGGCTCGATAACATGTGGTACAAACTTTTCACTGGTGCCTTTGACGGTATATTCCATCGATTTGCCAGCAACGCGCTGAATATTACCGAGGTCAAAGTCAGTGCGATACGCGATACCCATCAACTCCGAGCGGCCAATTGGATAATCAAATTCGATGTCAATCGTTCGTTTCGAGTAATGCGCACGGTCTTCGGCTGGAACTTCTAATTCGTGAACTGAATCAGCCGGCAACCCCAAAGCATCGAGATAACGATGGGTCGCGGCGAGCAACATCTCAAACGCTTCTGCCCATGTATCAGGATGGACAAAATATTCGATTTCCATCTGTTCAAACTCGCGACTACGAAATACAAAATCGCGTGGGCTAATTTCGTTACGAAAGGCCTTGCCCTGCTGCGCCAGACCAAATGGTAAATCAGGATAAAAGCTATCAACAACATTTTTGAAATTCGTAAAAATGCCCTGAGCAGTCTCTGGGCGGAGATAGCTAATTGATTGCTCATCCTCTGTCGCGCCAACGTGTGTTTTGAACATCATATTAAACGTTCGAGATCCCGACAGCGGATTACCATCGGGACTCTTGATCCCCTTTTCGCTAATTGCTGCGTCCATCTGCTCCATGGTCATGCCGTCTGGATTGACACCATTATCTTTTAAAATGTGGTCCGTGCGATAACGACGATGATTCACTGTATCTTCACATAGCGGATCGACAAAAGTATCGACGTGGCCACTGGATTGCCAGACTTTTTGATTCATCAAAATCGCTGCGTCAACGCCATACATATCATCCCGCTCATCGACAAACATCCTCCACCAGAGTTGCATAATGTTGCGTTTTAAGGCTACGCCCAATGGACCATAGTCCCAGGTGCCAGACAACCCACCGTACACTTCTGAACCCTGATAAATAAATCCACGCCGTTTTGCTAGACTAACAATCTCTTCCATATCTGATAGTATACACTATAAATTAGATTTTTGCGACCGCTCGCGCCAAAACCAATCCGTCATCAATCAAATCATCGATTCCCTGAATTCGACTGACGATTTGTGGGTCATTAGCACCCAGTAGACGCAAAATTTTCAGGCTATCCGATCCGTAGCGACCAGATTCGTTAAACACAAACACTTGATCGACCTGATTGAAATTATATCTGGCGTCCTCGACTAGTTTCATGCCGCTCGCATCAGTTGCCGTATTTAGCTCATTGCCGAGCAGTTTCGCCAGTCGCAAATAAAACCATGTCTCCGTAATGGTCAAGTTGACGCTGAGGTTATTTAGCGCGGAAAATGTCGCCTCGAGCAAATGATAAAACTCTGGCTCATCGATCGTTTCGGCAGCTCTCGCGGTTTGTTTGATGGCTTCGTAGCCAAATTGTAATCGATTGTAATCAGACATGATCTGATCAAAGAACATACCGAGGCGTGCGCCAGTCAACGTCCATAGATCGCTGGTTGATTTCGCACCACGCGTCAGCACCAAATCGCAGACCGCGAACAATTCGATACCACCCGCCAGCCGGGATTTTTCACGACGTACTCCCCGCGCCATGACCGATAATCGACCGCTGTCAGGCGTAATAATCTGGATGATCCGATCGGCTTCGCCGTAATTAGTGCGGCGCAGCACAATAGCCTTGGTGCGAATTGTCTGGCTCATAATGTCTCTCCTCTGGCCTGTATCGCGTCGGCCACACAATGTGCCAAAGTTTCTGGCGTGATTTCCGCCTTGTCGAGCACCGCCAACACGCCTAATCGCTTGACATCACCAGGATCAATCTGTTTTGCGAGCGCCGATAGAATGACCACTGGAATATCCCTCGTGTCGAGATAGCTCTGCATTTCTTGCAACAAGGCGAACACATTACGTGCGCCCAGCACAACATCGGCTAGAATGAGATCAGGATGGTGCTGATCAATCAGATCGAAAACTTGATCTGGGTCTGGTGTTTTAATGACTGAATAATCGGCCAGACTAGCTATGAGGCTATCACCGAACCAGGCGTCATCGTCGATGAGCAGAATTGTCGGTTTTGAATCTGGCATATCACACCTCCAGCAAGCTTAGTTGTCGACTGAGCGGTACATGCGCCGAAAACGTCATGCCGCCACTGTAATGTCGCTCGATAGACAAACGACCATCCATCGCGGTCAAGAATTGACTAGCAATAAAGAGTCCCAACCCCGACGATAGCGGCCGTGCAGAAATCGGCAATGCTCGTTTGCCAATTGATTCTTTGAGTGCCCGAAAATCTGATAGATCAATTGTCGAGCCAAAATCTCGAACTGATACAACCGCCTCGCCACCGTGTAATCGACTAGCTACCTCAACTCTAGCGCCAGCTGGATTGTGCTGGATCGCGTTGTCGATCATCCCTGTTAACAACGAATTTAATAGGTCCCGATTCCCCACCGCTACTAATGGCTGGCGCGTCAAACGTAGTTTCAGGTTCTGCTCATGCGCCTGTGCTAGCGGTGACAATTCATCAACCACCGACATGCACAAATTGTTCATCTGGACCGGCTCAAACTCGAACAAAGCATCTTCAAGCCGCGCTGTTTTTGTTAATGAATCGACGAGGCGCAGTGATCGCTCCGAAGTAAACCGGAGACGCTTGATAATTTCTGACTGTTCGGATATGTCATCCGATCGCTCCAAGGCTAGCGTCAATTGACGCAACAATACCAATGGCGTCTTTAGCTCATGCGCCACGGCGACTGCACTACCCTCCAGCTCGCTCATACAAATAGTATAGCAAATTTTTTCGATTTGATGTCGCTGATGCTTTTTCTCAGGATTCGTATTTTAGAGAGTTCAAGACCGTATCAAAATCAGTCATGAAATCTTGGCTATCGACATATAGTCGCAACGTTTTATCGCGAATTTTGAAGATAACAACTGAACCATTGATTGTATCATCAAACTGACCATCGATTCGCATACCTTCGTAGCCGCTAAAGCTATCAGTTTTACCGACGGTGATGGTTTCAGCCTTGATTGAACCTTTTTTTATGTCGCCGTTATAGGTCTGCAAAATTGAGGCGTACGACTTGTTATCGATCGTCAAACGCAGTGCGTAGACCGTTTTAGCATTAACAGTTGGTACTGATTTTGGATTAAAGTACACCGCTAGATCACTGCCGCCTGCACCACTTTTGTCGATATAGGCTGCCCACGTTTTAGGGTAGTTAAAGGTCACCGAGCCAGAGTCCGATGGGCCTTCGTAGGTCAAATTAGGTTTTTTGTATTCCTCGGTAAATTCGGCGTCGTCGGTTTCTTTCTGCTCGGCTTTGGCCGCCTTGACCGCCACCGCTACTTTGTCATCTACGTTGTCACGGTAATCCACCATCTGCATATAAGCCCAGCCAAAACCAACGCCGAGACCCACCGCTAGCACCACAAAAATAATCGTGGTGATGAGAAAAGGATTCGCCTCACCTCTCTCGTCAGATTGTTTCCTATTAAACGTTAGCGTTATCATAAAACAAGTCTACCACAAGCCAGCCACCCTTGCAATCAGAATTCGTACAGATTCATACCGCCCGAGGTGTGCACCACCGTTTCCCCTGGTATAGCAAAGCCAAAACAGACCACTCTCAGCTTTTTGCACTGCAAATGCGGTTTCTGACTCAATAAATAAGGTTTGATTCGTCGCATCACGCCAGACGTCTGGAACATATAGATAACTGTCGTATCAATCGGTAAATCAGATCGGAAAAAATCCGTCGTCCTAATAGAAAAGCGGCCCTTGAACCGACGAAGGACCAGTCGCGACCACAAGGCCAAGCCCGGATTTATCTCATAACCAACCGCGTATTTCGCACCGCGTTCTAGCGCCAGCGCTAGCACTGCGCCGTTGCCGGAGCCCAGATCAACGATTACATCATTTTTGCCGAGACGAGACAAGGTTAACGCCTGCTCGATCCACGCCCGCCGAGTTGGCACGAACGGCGCGCCGCCAAATAGTACGCCAATACCGATCGCCACAATGATCAGTATTCCGAGCGTTAGCCACACTAACATCATTTTGCTATTCTTTCGACTGCGACACCTTGGCGGCAAAGTCAGCTTTGACGATCTCGATTTTATTTTTGGCGGTCGCGAGTTGTTGTTTGATAGTTTCGGCTAATTTCGAGCCTTCTTCGAATTTGCTAATCGCCTGATCGATATCTAGATCATCCTGATTAAACCACTCGACAATGGTTTCAAACTCGTCTAATAATTGTCGTAAATTCTTACTTTGCTCTGGCATCTTTTACCTCCGTTTCGATTATAAAGTGCGCCGTTTCAATCGTCAAATTGTCGCCGGTGAGCGGTCTCGATTTCACTATGCTGCCCATGTGGTCTCGCACTAACGCATAGCCTCGTTTTAGCACTGCCCGTGGATCAAGCTGCCGCATGACTTGACGCATAGTGTCATATCGTCTCGTTAAATCATCGATTTGTCGCTCTATGGTTTCGAATAGGCCTTTCTCGCGCTCGTTCACCTCGTCGGCTAGATCAGTGGTCGTATGATCCATCTGCGATAGAACTTGTTTCAAAGAACTATCGATCCTCTCCACAATTTCTCGGTGTGATGGCACGATCAGCTGCGCCACGTTCGATGGCGTCGCCGCCCGCACGTCGGCCACCAGATCCGCCAATGTCACGTCAATCTCGTGACCGATCCCCGTTATCACTGGTACGCGTGAGCCGGCAATCGCCCGGACCAATGGTTCATCGTCAAATGCCACGAGGTCATCTCGTGATCCGCCACCACGCAAAATCGCAATGACCTCTGGCGGCGTCGCTAGCTCGTTAAAATAATTGAGGGCCGCAATGACTTGCTGCGGCGCATCGTCGCCTTGCACCTGAACATTAGCGACCTGCAGTGTTAAGCCCGAAAATCGCTCCCCGATAATTTTTGTAAAATCAATATAGCCGGCCGCACCAGTCGATGAAATCACGCCAATCACCTGCGGCATCTCAGGCAAGCGCCGTTTGCGCTCGGAGCTAAACAAGCCCTCCTGATCTAGCTTGGCACGTAGCAGCTCGAACGAACGCCTGATACTACCTTCACCCATCGGTCGAATCGTTTGTATCGTCAGACTAAACTTGCCCCAGCGCGTGATATTTGGTCGCGCAGTCACCACCACTTTCATACCATCCTCGATCGCCACTCGGAGACTAAACGTCGACATGAAACAGCCGAGCGTTGATTCTTCGTCCTTGATATCGAAAAAGACCCATTTGCCGTGATTGATCTTGAAGTTCGCCACCTCACCGACGACTGTGATATGCGGCGTCGCGGTTTCGAGCATCTGATTAAACAGCGCTACAGCATCCGAAACACCAAACACCGGGTCGGGCGAATCGTTATTTGCTAGCGCTGGCAAAATCTACCTCGTCGAGCTTCGGTTGACCGTATTTTTTCAGTGCATGTTGATACGCCATGAACCCAGTCAAGAGTGACCCAGCAATTAAGGTCGCCCTGGTCAACACTACGCCAGCAAAGGCCGCACTGGCGCTCATACCGCCAGCTGTCAAGACCGCCACCATGATCGCCTCATAGGCGCCGGCTCCACCTGGGGTCAGGACGAGGAAACCAGCCGCCGCTGCCGCACCATAAGCAATCAATAGAACTGATACGTTAAATGGAATATTGAGCGCCCAAAAGCTAATCATAAATAGCGACAAATCAATCAAATTGAATGCTACCGCCCAGATAGTTGGTTTAATGAGCAACTTTTTGTCACGGCGCAAAATCATATAGTCATCGTGGAATTCGAGGAAAAACTTTTCGGTTTTCTCAATCGATAACACCGAGTTACGTCGCTTAAAGGTTAGTTTGCCGATAATAGCGTTCACCGTTCGTGTCAGCCAATGAGCAAAGCTCTTCATCCGCTCTTCGCTGCCGACTAAATAGCTACCAAACACCACCAAAAATACTATCGACGTCAAAACCCCAGTCGATATCATCACCACCCAGTTGCTAGTGCGGTTTTCGAGCGTGGCAACCACCAAGGCAATAGCCAGCAACAGCGCGAAAGTCCCGAGCTGCACCACGTAACGCATCAACTGCGCCATTGTCGCCTGCCCGGCGCTAACGCCCAATTTGCCGAGACGCCATACCATGTACGAAATACCAGACACGCCACCGCTCGGAAAAACGTGATTCACAAAATTTAGTTCTAGCGCCATACTAGTTGCCTCGAGCGCGCTGGTTTTGCGCAATTGCCCTCTGGCTCGCAGATAGGTGAAAAAGATCTCGGAATTGGTGTAATATGAGGCGAATTGTAGTGGTATTAGTAATAGTAATATCCAAATGTTGACCTGCCCGAGCAGCTTCCAGGCTTCGTAGAGCTGTTTGCGCGCCGCCACTAGTACAATGATTATGAGCAGGATGGTGATGATATTCAGCCAAAATCGCCCACTAAAACGCTTCGCCTTTTTCCCTGTTCGTTCACCGAATTTTTCCGACATTATTCACCCATTATACAGTAAAGCTTATAACTAGGAAAAATATTGCCTCATTACTCGCCCTGTGAGATGTTACAATAGAGGTATGTTACTATTTGTTTTAGGTCGTCAGCCAGAAATCGGCTTTGCCGAGCTGCGGGCGGTTTTTGGATCAGAAGTTCAACTCCACGGCACTACTGCACTACTCGACACCAATACGGATTTTGATTTTGGTCGACTCGGCTCGATCGTCAAAGTCGCCGAGGTAGTCGATGACTCCTGGAAAAATATCGTCAAGCATCTCCCGCTTGACGGCAAAGTCACTATCGGCCTATCCACCTATGGCACCAAACTGTCGCCACGCGAACTATTTCGTTTTGGACTCGATGTTAAAAAACGCCGCGGTTCGGTTCGTCTCGTCCCGAGCAGCGACACCGCCCTCTCGAGCGCCACTGTTTTCCATAACAAACTCACCAAGCCAAACAAAATCGAATTTGTTTTCGCCCAAGTCAATGGTCGCGAATTGCTCGCTAAAACCATATTTGTCCAAGATATCGCTGCCTATACCTTTCGCGATCGATCACGACCAAAACGTGACGCCCGTGTCGGCATGTTACCGCCAAAGCTAGCTCAAACCATGATCAATCTCGCTATTGGCGCTGCCAAACCAGATGCAGTCAACACGCCGACACTGCTCGACCCGTTCTGTGGCACTGGCGTTGTCCTCCAAGAAGCCGCCCTCATGGGGTTGTCGGTTTATGGCACCGATCTCGAACCGCGTATGATCGAATATTCCGCCGCTAACCTCGAATGGCTAAAATCCACCCACCACATAGATTTTGCATCCAAAGTAGAGGTCGGCGACGCAACGTCCTACCGCTGGCAGTCGCCAATTGACATCGTGGCTACCGAAACGTATCTCGGTCGCCCATTCGCCACCACTCCATCGCCCGCCGTTTTAACCGAGGTAATGGGTACGTGCAATGTTATCCTGTCAAAATTCCTAGCGGGTCTCCGTGGACAAATCTCAGCCAATACCGGCATGACCATTGCCGTTCCCTGTTGGTTTACTCAAAACAAAATCTATCATCTGCCCCTAATTCGTACTCTAAACGATTTGGGCTTTGAACAAATATTTTATTCAGATAAACCTATGCCACTGGTTTACCATCGTGAAGATCAAGTCGTGGGCCGCGAGTTATTGACCTTGCGAAAAAACTGAGTCTGGATCGATTCCAGCATGGTTTAGAACGTCTCTCCAACTAGGAACTTTTACTACGCTAGATTCTTCGAACGTGGTAGTTTCCGCAAGCTGACTATTACCGAATAATAGACCTACGCCACCAGCCATAGCCATACCAATAACATGCCGCGGCTGGTCATCTAGTAGAGTTGAGGCACCAATCTCTATTGCCGTTTCACCTTTTGTAACCTGCGTTGCTCCATGGTCACCCCAACCACCTTCAAGATAGCGCAAGTCTCGAAATACATCTGGAAAATGCCTATCTATGGTAGATTTTGTAATCTCATGAATATCCTTTGGCCGAGAAGTCAGTATTATCAAGTCGCGAGCTTTTGCTAGAGCCGTGAGAGCTAGTTGAGAATTTCGCACTGGCCGCAAGAAAGGGTTCATACCCCGATTCATAGTGGCAGTCCTTCTAGTGATCTCGTCCACATTATCCGTGCCCCACAGTTCGCCCCAACTCTCTACATAATGGTGTGGCTTCATATTTCGTGTCCAGCCAACTCGATTATTAAAACGAGAAAATCCACCGCCATAATCTAAACAAACGTCATCGATATCTATTGCCCAAACCTCACGTTCTTTTGCTGACACTCTTGTCCTTTCCCCGCACTTAGATCAACTTTGTCATATTGTCGCACCCTAATTTAAATCTGTCAACTATTTAGTTTGAAGTTATACTTGCACATAAACTCTTTTTAGTGTACAATGGACGAAAATAACGAAGGAGTGTTTTAAAGTATGTCTCATGTTAAAGCGGGCGGTTCGTCCAAAAACATCCATAACAACGCTGGTCAGCGCCTCGGCGTCAAGGTTTTTGGTGGTCAAAAAGTGAGCGCTGGTCAAGTTATCGTACGTCAAGTTGGCGCTACGCAAGTCGCCGGTCCTGGCACTTACGTCAGTCGCAACTTTACTATCCACGCCGACCAAGATGGCGTCGTCAAATTTGTTCGCCGTAAAATCAAGAGCTTTACCGGCAAAACTACCTGGCGCACCCAAGTTTGCGTTGACTAATGAGATAGCGTAAAACTAAAATCCCTCCCATGATCAGCGAGGGATTTTTATGTTAGTTCAAAATCCCCTAGAATGCCACGTTGCCTCGGCCATAGATAGTGGCTGCAATACCATTAGCTCGGCTCTTTGCCTGCGATGTCATGTCTTTCATAACTTGACCCATCTGACCACTATAGTACATCGAATTGTCACCTTCGCCATTGCGCTGCGCATCGCGTTTCATTTTGGCGTAATAGGCATAATCGCTCAGCGCTGCTCTGTCGCTATCGCTAAAATCAGCCAAGATGCGCGCTTCTCTCTCGTCAGGAGTTTCTACTTTGACTTCAGGCTGAGCCGTATTGCCGCGAGCCATCATAGATTGAACATCAGCCGCAGTAATGAGAGGTTTAGCTTCTACCTGTGGTGCAATAGCCATGCCAGTCGCCGATAAACCAGCCAAATGTTGTCGACGTTCAGCATTGCGACGACGCGTTAGCTCCTCTGTTTGGATAATGTCGTTAACCCTAGAGTACCAACCGATAACTTTGCCTTGATCATCTAGCTGCGGTTTAGTCACTAAATAGCCTTCTCTCGTGCTACCGTCCTTTGCGGTATAGCTAGTGAGGCCGATCGCCTCCCAGCCTTCCTCGACAGTACCACCGCTACGCTTGATTGTCACCATAAAAGGTTTTGGGTCACCATAGGTTATCTCGTCTCGGCCGACCCCATAAGAAATGCTTGTCACAAATGGTCGATAGTCAATTGTCTGTTCGTCATCACGTTGAAATGTCTCTGGATCTTCCTTGACATTAACATGATGCTCCATACGCAAATAATGTTCGACATCAGCATCTCCAGCCTTCAGTGCCTCGAGTAGGTCGGTTTTGCTGCTAGGCTGACTACTGTAATTGCCGCTAGGAGTAGATTGATGATGTGTCATGGTTGATAGTTTCCTTTTTATATTTCCGTATCTACCGTCAATACTAGCATAAGTAGTTATAAAAGTCAAGGTCTAGCCGTAATAGTTTATTAGTCTTTGATACTGAGTTGGTGTTTGATGCGGTCTACCACATCGCTAATCACCACTTGAGATTTAACGAGGAAATCATCAGCACCGAGCTCTTTGGCGCGTTCGGCATCCTTTGGCTGGCTGAGCGCCGTTAGCATGATAATATGAATGTTATGTGTCGCCGGGGTGTTACGCAGAATATCTAGGACATCAAAACCATTCAGTTTCGGCATCATAACGTCGAGCAGAATCAGTTCAGGCTGAAACTCCAGTGCCGTTTGCAAAGCATCTTCGCCGTTATTGACACGTTGGACCTCGAAGCCCTCGAGTTCTAGACGCTGTTTGTAAACGTTGGCTAGTACTTCATCGTCTTCGACCAATAAAATCTTGTGCTTTGCATGTTCCATGCCTATCAGTATAAAGGTTTCGCTAATTTTGTGCAAGTATATAAGGCGTCAAGGTGTCGTCCGAGGCTGAAAATAGCCTGCGAGGACGACACCGCAGCTGTCGAGAGAGAAAAAGTATGGACGTGAGACCCCGGGGGTGGCGGTTTTCGGCTTGTGGCCGTACACCGCCATCCCCTCTGGCCTAGGATTTCCCTCGTGAGGAGACTAGGCCATGCCTCGGTGAAGGAGTCCTGCCTAGGTGAGGCTGGGCTCCTTCTTGATGACGGTGAGGTTGGGTCCCTCTGTGACGAGCACCCAACCCGTCGATCCTCCACCGTGTCCGTTGTGGGTATCAAACCCACAGTAGACCTTCAGCCAGCCCTTCCGAATGGCGCGACCGACGTCGCGCGATCGGAGTCCAGCCTCGGACATCGCGCGCATGGCGTTACGCCATGAAGCGAAGTCCCTACCGCACAGGCGCTGGGCCAAGAAGGCCTCAACCCGATCTCGAACGGTCATCGTTTCTTCCCTTCTCTTTGGTTTTTTTATAAACAAAAACGCCGGAGGTTTCCCTTCGGCTGCTTTTCGTTTATAAAATGTTTTGGTACTAGAAAGCAACAGCCGAAGGACGCGACATAATCAAACCTAGCAAGCACACCATGTTACGGTGTGTGACTAGGGTCTGGTGTTTCGCAAACTTCGTCATATTACCTTTCTCAAAAAATAGTGTACATCAAACATGACCATCTCGTCAATATTATTTATTCAGAATCTCGACAGCTTTAGCGCGCTGGGTGTCATTACCGGCACTATATTCATCTGCGGTCATCGTTGCCTCAACGTCTGGCTTAATCCCGTCACCATTGATATTTTGACCGTTCGGCGTGTACCATCTCGCAATCGTAACTTTGAGCTGTGCGCCGTTCGATAGCGGCACAAGTTTTTGGACGCTACCTTTGCCATACGACGTCGTCCCAACTAGGGTTGCCGCACCGTTGTCCTTTAGTGCGCCGGCGACAATTTCACTAGCACTAGCCGAGCCGCCATCGATCAGAACCACCGTACTAATACCACTCAGTGTTGGGAATCCAGAGGCAGTTTCGGTCTCTATCACCTGGCTACCACGGCGCTCCTCAACGATAGTTTGACCTGACTTCAACCATAAACTCGCTACTGATTTGGCAGCATCAACATAACCGCCGCCGTTGCCACGCAGATCGAGGATTACGCCTTTGACATTCGCTGATTTGAAAGCGTTAGCCGCTTTGGTGGCTAGACTAGCAGTATCATCGCCAAAGCGCGAGATGCGTAAGTAGCCAATAGCGTCTTTGATCTCGTATTCAACGCTTGGTACGCTGATCTCAGCGCGAGTCACCTCGAAATCCTTGGTCTCTCCATCGCGAATAATCGTGAGCTTGACCACCGTGCCAGCCTTGCCGCGGATCTTCGTTACCGCCTTTTCCGGAGTCCAACTCACCGAATTGGTACCGTCAACCGCAGCAATCACATCGTGCGCCTTGATCCCAGCCGCTTTGGCCGGACTGCCGTCAATCGGCGATATAACCTCTAGTTGATTATCGCTATTCTGCCCTAGTTCGATGCCGACACCTTCGAATGTACCCGACAAATCGCTACTGAATTCTTTGGCCTCATCCGCGTTAAAGAACGTTGTATACGGATCACCGGCAGCGCTGACCATACCGGCGGCTGCGCCTTGGATCAGTTTGTCGTTATCTAGTTTGCCATCAAAATTCTGGGATAGCTGAGTATAGACCTCGGATAGTTTGCTATAGTCCAAACTGCCGTTTGCCCGAGATAGGACGGTTTGATATCTAGTACCGATCGCGAAACCGATCGTGCCGACGATAAGGCTAATGACGATCACCGACACGATGCTAATGGTGATGGTTTTTCGATTCTTGACCGCCCCCCGATTAGAAGACGTCGGCAATGTCGATCTGCCTGGTTGCATAGGATTTAAACTCACCTTCATTATCTCTATTTTAGCATAAACGATAAGTATTATGTGGCGTTACTGACTGAACTATTTTTTTGTCCACTCGCCAAAGTAGATAAAGACGACGCCACTGGTGCTGATATTAACGCGCTCGTGATATAGGCCATCGCTATTACGGTTGTATTCTGAGACGTTGAACGTGCCGTCACTATTTACAGACTCTACCCAAGCTACGTGACCATAACGACCAGTATGCCAGACGGCGACAGAGCCTCTCTTTGGCGTTGAGCCAGTAGGTATCGGATTAGCATTACCCTTGCTATCTTTCTGATTCCTAGCATTGTCATCCCATTGATTAGCATTACCGCGCCCACCCCAGTATGGCATGTTGCCATAGGTTTGGTAGACCTTCCAGGCCGCGTAGCTGACACATTCGCGGTTATACATTCCCCATGGATCGACAAGTGCATCTTTGGCAGCATTGTTGAGATAAGACGGGTAGCCACCACGATTCGGGTCACCAGCCACAACCTGACCACCACCGGTACCGGTTTGGTTAGCTCGAGCCTGTTCAGCCTGTAACTGTTGGATTTTGGCACGATTATCGGCCGTCATTTTAGCGTACGTCGCTTCTTGACCTTGGGTCTCATTCAGCAGCGACTGCTGTTCGCTCTGTTTGCTAACTAGTTGCGCATTGCGCGCTTTTTGATCAACGAGGATAGCCTCGACGTCCTTTTTCTGACTCTCGAGCTGGGTCTTTAGATCTTTGATTTCCTGGATAGCTTCTTTTAATTGATCTTGAACCGTGGCTTGTTGCGACTGCTTGTTAACATAATCGCTGAGACTATTACTGCTAGCCAGCATTTCGATTGGCGTGATCTTGTTGTCTAGATACATTTCTGCCATGATTTCACTGAGGTCATTGCCGCGAACCTTGATCTTGGCTTCGTTATCGGCTATTTTCGCCTTTAGATCTGCCGCTTTGGCGTTGTTGAGATCGATCTCGGCTTGGAGCTGTGCTTGCTCGTTTTTCAAGACGTCGATCGCCTTTGCTAGTGAGTCAGATTGCGCCGCTAGTTCCCTGGCACGATCATTATAGGTGCTGATTTGCAATTCGAGTGCCTTGATTTTTGCGCTATTGTCGAGAGCCGCTACTGGTGAATCCTGCGAAAAAGATGGCGCGATTGCACCAACCAAAACTGCGGCTGCAACTAAAATAATTGCTGAGCGTTTAGCTCTCGTTTTGAGTTGTAGATGACGTTGCCTGTTTGCAATTGGTTTTTTATAGCGCACTGTTACCCTCCTTCTTTCAGTGGTGGCGAGGAGCCTTACACTCAAGTATAAGCCAAAGCGCTCATGTTTGTCAATAATGCCTGTGGTAATGTTGTGGAAAACTATTTCAAGTAACGTCGTACTGCTAAACGCGCCGATAGGTAGCCAATCGCTAAACCGACGGCTATCATGGCGGCAAAAATCACGATCATCCAGTCTGACAAAATATTACGGATCTCATCAGTTGCAATGCCGTACCTCTCTAGGCCTGGCGTAACCCAGATGAATAGGAAGTATCCGACAACCGTGGCTATGATAGCTGCTAATATCCCGTACATTTCCGCCTCGATAATAAACGGTCCGCGGATGAAGTGTCGATCGGCGCCGACTGCGCGCATCATGCCGATCTCGTCACGACGGCTAAAGATCGCCATGCGAATAGTGTTAAAGATCACTAGTACCGATATAACGAGGAAAACTGAGCCAAGTATCAAACCTAATTGCCTAGCAAACGAAGCCCAATTGGCGATTCGGTTAATAGTGTCTTGTTGCTCCCCAGCATACGACGGCGCACGTTTGGCATAGATCCATTGTTTGAACTGTGGATCTTCACTAACCACCTTTTTAATCGGTGTTAGATTGCTGAGGTCGTTGACTTTGACATTCATCACGGCCGGGAATTTAGTCGATGGATCTATCCCCTGCTCGGCCAACGTGGCTAGCGTTTCTAGTTTGTCTGGATATTGATCGATATAATCCTGGTATTGCTGCTGACTATTGCTACTTGCGACGCTCCGCACATTTTCGACTAACTGCATCTTGCCCTTGAGATTACGCAGTGTATCATCACTGATTGACGGATCGAGATAGATTGAAATATCAATTTTTTCGCGCAAGCTCACTACTGTGCTGTTTAGCATTTGACTAGCCACAATGGTCACAAACATGATGAGGAGCGTAATAGTCATAACCGCCGTAGCGGCAACGGTGAGCCACGAGTTACGTGTAAAGTTACGGACGCCGTAGCGAAATATACGGACATTAGTAGTTAGGCTGTGCTGACGCCTGGACTGTAAACGTCGAACTTTGGGAGTCGCCGAGGCTTTGGTGCTAGCTGTCGACTTTTTGGCAATTTTTGGCTCACTCATTGACGATATCCTCCGTGCGCGACATCGCTAACTACCTTGCCCTCATCGAGCGTAATCACGCGAGTATTGAGACGATTCACAATTTCGGTACTGTGAGTGATGAGGAGTACAGTTGTACCAAATTTGTTAATTTTAGCGAGCAGACGAACAATTTCCCAGCTATTTTTAGGATCGAGGTTACCTGTCGGCTCGTCAGCAATCAGGATCTTGGGCTGGCGTACCATAGCTCGAGCAATTGCCACGCGCTGGCGTTCACCACCGGACAGTTCCCGCGGAAAGTTCTTTTGTTTACCGTAAAGACCAACGAGTTCCAAGATCTTTGGCACGTTAGTTTTGATTTCACTATTGCTATGGCCAGAAATCTCAAGGCTGAGCGCCACATTTTCAAACACTGTGCGGTTAGGTAGCAATTTGAAATCCTGAAACACGACGCCGATGCGTCGACGTAGCAGTGGTACATCGCGATCATCGAGCGTATCGTAATCGATACCACCAACAACGATCTTGCCAGAATCTGGCTTTTCCTCACGAGTTAATAGTTTTAACAAAGTCGATTTGCCGGCTCCCGAAGCCCCAACGATAATCGCAAACTCTCGCGGCGCCACATGTAGCGACACTTTGTCGAGTGCCGGTCGGATGCCACGATGATATGTTTTGGTTACCCTATCTAGTAATATCATCTATGCTTCTATTATATCATAACCTTGAGCAGTTATCGATTGTTATTGCCGCGCAGCGTAAACTACGACACGCTGATCAGTACTCTGATCGCGGTAATTATACTTTCCAGCATAGGTCATGAGAGTCACACCCTGTTTCGCATCGTCTGGGACGTTTAACGCCTGGTTCATGTCAACTTTGTCGGTGGCAAGTGTCTGATTACTGACGACTTTATAGGTGAATTTATCGCCGTTGCCGTTCTCGATAACGATACTATCGCCGACTTTGAGCTGGTCTAGTTTATCAAAAGCAGAATTGTACGAAGACGAGTAGGACTTGTGGCCATTGATAAATACCTGGCCATCCTGACCCGGTTTAGCGCTACCATCATACCAGGCGACATCGTTGGCATTCTTTGGCGAATCGATATTGCCATTGCTATTGATTCCGACACTGTCAACTCGAGACTGGATGCCGATCGACGGCAGATACAGATAGCGTGCCTGATCAGCTGGTGCCGTGTGAGCTGCCCAAGCTTGATTACTAACTGTGGTAGGATCAACACTAAACGGATTAGTGTCATCGATCGACACCGCGCCGACCGCCTGCGAAAAGATGTAGCTAATTGGTTTGTTAGTAAACCAAGTATCCCAGGCTAAATAAGCACTCACCACGACGAGCGATGTGACTATCAGATATTTTAGGAATCTACCAACTTTTCGATGATCGATTCGAACCTCGAAAGTTACTTTGGAATTGAGATGGCGCATCCAGGTCTGTTCGGCCGATTCATTAGCTATAGCACCAGCACCGCCGGCGTCAATCAGCGTCGAGGCGCCGCCCGACTCGGCGGTTGTCGGCATAGTCTCGGCGGCCGAGGCTAGCACCTTGCTAGTGAGACTACTTTTGTCTCCCGTTTGATGCCTGACATGAGATTTATGAGGGGCTTTATGACTAGCCACGTGATCGATTTTCGGAGCTCTTTTTGGCTGAACTATCGATTTACTAGCAGGTTTTATTGCGGCTGGCGGAACAATTCCATCAATCCTCGCGGGGACAGATCGATGAGTAGGAATATGATGAGTAGCTGGCTTTTCCGGTTTTTTATGTGTTATCGACTCTGCAGTGTGAGTTTTCGGCTGATTAACCGTGGTAACGTGCGGAGTTTGTATAGGTTGGTTTATTACCGTCGCTGACCCAAATACCGCATGTATATTCCTCACATGATGCTCCGGAACGATTACCCTACCTCGAGATTCAACTCTAACCGAATGATCACGACTAGATGTCCCACTAAAAAAATCTTGATTTGTCATTGTTTGTCCCCTGTTTGTTCCTGTTTTAGCCTGTTTGTTTTTTCGGCTATGCTACTGATTATATCGCACTAATTTTTATAATGCAAGTGGTAAAATTGTTATTTAATGTATAGTGTGGCGATTCTCTAGATAAGCTCGGACAAACCCATCGATCTTACCGTCGAGCACCGCGTCGGTGTCTTTTTCCTCGTATTTAGTGCGCGTGTCTTTGACAAGTTTATAGGGGTGAAGTACATAGTTTCTAATCTGTGCGCCCCAGCTAGCACTCTCACCTGCTCGCAGTTCGCCTAGAGTCTCGACATGCTGTTCAGCTTGCAAAGCCGCTAGTTTACCGCGCAAGATTTCCATGGCTTTTTCTTTGTTTTGGAGCTGGGAACGTTCGTTTTGGATCGCCACAACAATGCCGGTCGGCACGTGGGTAATGCGCACCGCTGAATCAGTCGTGTTGACACTCTGGCCACCATGACCACCGGCTCGGTAGACATCAATTTTGAGATCTTTGTCATCGATTTTCACCGCATCTGGCGTGTCGATTTTTGGCAAGACCTCGACAAGGGCGAATGATGTCTCGCGGGATTCAGCGTTGAACGGACTGAGGCGCACCAAACGATGCACGCCATTTTCACTCATGAGTTTGCCATAGACAAATGGACCGGAAATTTCAATCACTGACGTTTTCACTCCCGCCACCTCGCCGGTTGATCGTTCCAAAACAGTTGCTTTATGGCCATTCTTTTCCGCCCAGCGCAAATACATACGCTCGAGCATCGCCGTAAAGTCCTGGGCATCATCGCCACCGGCACCAGCACTGAGCCGAATGATAGCATCGCCAGAGTCGTATTGACCATCGAATAATAGTTGCTCCTGTAATGAGGCCAAATGTTCCTCAAGTGCATCAACTTGACCGGATAATTCCGTCATCATTTCATCATCAGCGAGCGATACCAGTTCTGTAAAATCCTGCGCCTGTGCCGCCAGAATCTGCCACGGATCAACTTGGTTTTTGAGATCAGATAGCTTTTTGGCGCTGGCCTGGGCCGCCTCTGGGTTATGCCACGTCTCAGGCTGGGCTAGACTAGCCTCTAGCGCCGCAATCTCTCTAGCTTTAGCTGGGATATCGAGTTTTGATAGGGCCGTCGAAACTTCGCCTGAAACACGTTGTAATCTAGCCTCGAGATCAGATTTCATGCCTAAAGCCTAACTAGCCGGCTGGCTATTAGTTTGTCCACCTAAAACCTGAGAAATCAATTCGCTCGGTTGTCGCGGCGATACATTACCAGCTGCATTAACAATTACATTGACGTCGTCGGTTATAGTGTAGAGCGCGCGGTCGTTCGGACCGATCGTGCCAGCTTCTTTTTCCATTTTCCAGTAAAAAAATGCGTCGAGCGGCTTCCAAAAGTCACTACCAAATAGAAAGATCGGTACATGATCGATTTTTTTGGTCTGCATCAGGGTAATAATCTCACTAAACTCGTCAATCGTGCCAAAACCGCCCGGAAAATAAACGTAGACCTTGCTCGAGGCTGCTAGCATGACTTTGCGGGCAAAGAAATAATGAAATTCTAGATGATCGGTCGTATATTGATTCAGAGTTTGCTCCATCGGCAACTGAATATTGAGGCCGATCGAACGACCGCCCTTTTCAAAAGCTCCGCGATTAGCCGCTTCCATAATGCCATTGCCACCTCCGGTGATGACTGGGTGCCCGGCCTCCGCTAGTTTCTGCCCTAGCTCACGAGCCTTGATGTAATACGGATTATCCTCTGACAGCCTGGCCGAACCAAACACGGTGACGCCCTGCGGATAGGTTTTGATCGTTTCGAGCCCCGCCGTCAGATCTTTAGCGTAGCGCGAAGAGCGCTCGATATCTTCTAGGGTCAGCGATTTGTTGCGCGCCAGCTCGTTCATCCAAACTTGTTCCATAATCAGACTATTTTAGCACAGCCCTTTCACTGCCGCGATAAACTGGTCGCCGCGATCTTTGTAGCTCGTAAACATATCGAAACTAGCGGCCGCTGGGGATAAAATGACGACATCACCTGGCGTGGCCGCCTGATAGACTTCATGCACAATCTCAGCCATGATCTTTGTTTCTAGTTTTTTGATGGTTACATCTGAAACCGAGCTGACTTGAGACTCGATTTTATCGCAATTCGCGCCGATAACGTAGATCATTTTGACTGTCGATTCGTTAATGACACGACCTAGTTCAGTATAGTCAGCACCTTTATCATGTCCGCCCAGAATGAGGATGGTTGGTGAGTCAAACGACCGGATCGCTGCAATCGCCGAGCCTGGCGTCGTTGCAATACTATCATCATAAAATGCTATGTTGTTCACCGTTCCTACCAATTTGAGTCGGTGCGGCAATCCAGTAAAACTACTGAGACCTCTCCGAATCGCCTTGATATCACCATTCGTCATATGCCACGTCGCCGCGATGGCGGCGGCGGCATTGCGCAGATTATGCTCCCCAGGTAACGTAACCATATCGGTCGAACCAATTTCCTGGTCAGCGTAATAAAACGTGCTCTGTTCAATATGAACACATTTTTTATTCAAGAACGGCAACCCCGTTGCGTGGGTTATCGACATGGCATCTTCAGCCAGCTGCCGTACTCTCTCATCTTGTTCATTATAGACGGCGAAATCACGAGGAGTTTGATGGGCAAAGATCTGACTTTTTGCCGTCACATACTCCGCCATATCAGCATGCACATCGAGATGATCCGGCTCGAGTAGTGTCATCACCGCCACTGTTGGCGAACGTTCGAGGTCCCATAATTGAAACGATGACAGCTCAAATACTACGATATCCTCAGCCTGAATACTGTCTAGGATATCAAGAGCTGGGACACCAATATTGCCAACCAGATGAACCTGTCGACCACTAGCGCCAAAATACGCTCGCAAGATCTCTGCGACAAGACTACAGGTCGTACCCTTACCCTTTGAACCAGTCACACCGATAATCGGTGCAGGACATGTAGCAAAAAACTCATTGGTCTGAGACCATATCTTGCCGCGAGTACGAATAGAACGCGGCGACATCGGTGGTGTACGGAGTACAAGATCAAAATCATCTAGCTGATCAAAGGCATCCCCGCTCACTATAGCTTTAGCGCCCACAGGAATTGGGTACTGGTCGCTGACCTTATCCGTTACAATCGTGACATCATGACCTTTCGCTGTATAGTAGCGATAGCTTGACTGCCCTTCTGCACCAAATCCGGCTATTGCAATCCTCATACTGCCCCTTTCGTTCAAAATAATTTGCTCAGCTTTTCGTTTAGGCGTTCAGCGACAGCCTTTTCGGTATTACCATAAATACCCAAGCCCCAGCAATTCACGGTAAAGAACTCCTGCGCAGTGGCGATGATGCGCTCTTTGGTCACCGCATTGATCCGATCGGGTTGAGCTGCAAAATCCTCGATCCGACCGTCAAAGAAATAGCGATTAGCTAGCCAATTATTCAGTTGTCCCACTGTCTGGATGCCCATTTGATGACGGCCAAGTGCGTACTGTTTGGCACTCTCAATTTCAGCATCACTAATATCGCCTTCCTGGATTCGTCTTATTTCGCGTACAATCAAATCAAATAGTCGATCGAGCTTGTCGGCTTCGACCGAGGCACCGAAATCCCATGTCGAGTTATGTTCACTCGCGCTCGTCTCCGACCAAATGCCATAGACCAAGCCCTTTTGCCGAGCTTCGCCCTGGATTCTAGAATGCAGCGTACCGTTCAAAATATGGTCGAGTACGCTCATGGCAGTGTCTTCGTCGTCCGACAATCGCCTAGGCAAGTTCATCGTCCAACCAAACGTGATGTCCGGGACATCCTTGCGGCGAATCGCAAATGGTGCAAATGAGTGCATCTCGTCAACTGGCAGCGGTGGTCGATCGCCCATCTTTAACTCAAAACTGTTGAGAAGTTCACGTAAACGCGTCAATTTCCCAGTAAAATCCCCCGCCACGACGAAACGTAAATTACCGCTGGTATGAGTATCACGATAGTGATTGCGAATATCGCGTACTGTAATATTTGGCATAATCTCAAGACGCTCCTGATAACCTAATGTATTATCGCCTAGATTCTGAGAGATCTTCGGCCATAATACTCGGTTGGCATTCGACAAATAGCCAGTCAATTCACCTTTGACATTGCCGTACTCGGCATCAAACTCTTCCTCGGTGAATTTTGGATCGCAGATGGCTGATTTTTGCAATCCTAAAATCCTTTCCCACTCAAACGAAGCACATTCCGCCACATAACACATGCTAACATCGCTCGTCCACGCATTGTGGTACGCCCCGTTTTCGGTAAATACTGCATCATAATCAGAACCGGTCGCAAATCCGTTATTGGCACCGAACGCCATATGCTCCATGATATGCGCTGTTTCCCATTTTTTGTCAAAGTCGCGCACAAATCGGCTGCCGGCCCGAAAATGAAACTGGGCGCTCATGACTGGCGCCGAGGGCACGTTGACAATCAAGCCACGCCCATTGTCTTTCAGCATAAATTCACTAACTTCGTATTGCATATATTCTGGCCTAGTTTCGGATCATTGATCCCTCGCCCACTAGCAACAATTGTACCACAAAAAGCTTACTGGTCAGTCGAAGAATCGTGTAATTTCCGCGATTGTTCGTCGATCTGAGCCTGCAAGGCGTCAACCTCTTTGGATTGATTGTTGTTGGCGATAATCTTTGGCACCACTAGCGCCGCCGATCCTATCGCGACAATTACGAAACTAATGATGAGATACAGCGTGGTCTGAGTCAATTTCGAAGCGCGCGACGAAGCCGACAGCGCCCCTACCGATACCGCATAAGTGTCTTCTTGATCAGTTGGTTGTGGATTCATGTTTCTCCTTTTTTCTAAAGACCAAGGTCCGGATAAATTTCGCGCGTGGTTTGATCGATTTCGCGACGCAGCTGTGGGAATGGCACACCTTCGCGCGCCGTTACGCCTTCGAGACTCCAAAATACGCGTTCGCTATAGCCCAAACCGCAAGCTGGTGGCATGCCGTATTCGAGCGCCTCGACAAAATCGATATCGAGCATTTGCGCCTCATCATCGCCAGCGTCACGCATAGCCTGCTGTTCACGGAAACGCTCCAGCTGATCGAGTGGATCATTCAGTTCAGAAAAAGCTTTGCACATCTCGCTGCCACCGAAGACTAGGTTGAATTGCTCGCTCATGCGCGGATCACAAGCTTGTTTTTTGGCGAGCGGCTGCATAAACACCGGAATCCCCACCAAAAAGACTGGCCCAGCGATGGTTTTGCGGTATTTTTTCCATAGTTTATCGAGGCTACGGATACGATTGTCGACCTTTTCAACCTCTAGCCCGTTCTGTCGCAAGGCGGCCTGGATCTCCTCCATCGAAGACTCAAAGACATCGATATTGAACTTATTTGCTAGCACCTCAACAAAGTTAATTTTCGGAAAATGCTCGTTGTCTTCGCCGAAATCAACCGTTTGGCCGTCAGCCAGTGTGAACTTGCGCGTACCCCAAGTCTGGTCGCAGACAAAACGAATCATTCGCTCGGTCAGCTCCATGCCGTCCTGCCAATCCGCATAAGCCCAGTACCATTCCATCGCGTTGTGTTCTGGCAAATGCTCGTCACTATAATTTTCGTTGCGGAAACGCGCCCCGATATCAAACACTTTTTCAAAACCGGCCACTAGTAGTCGTTTGAGTGGCAATTCATGACTAATACGCAAATAAAAATCCTGATCGAGGGCATCCATATGTGTCACAAATGGATTCGCGTCAGCACCGCCAGCCGTCGCTTCGAGCACCGTGTTATTTACCTCTATAAAACCTTCGTTTTCGAGGAACTCCCTAGTCGCGCGCCAGAATGTGCTGCGGCGCTCGAAACGCTCACGCACCTCTGGATTGACATTCATATCGACATAGCGCCTACGGAAACGTTCTTCTTTGTTCGTAAAACCATCCTGTCGGCTCGGCATCGGTCGCAAAGCCTTGGTGAGCAGTCGTAGCTTTTTAACCCCCAGACTAATCTCGCCCGTTTGGGTTTTGATGACTTCGCCAGTTGCCTCAACAAAATCACCTGTATCGAGTAGATTGAGGTCTTCTAGGCCAATCAATGACAATTCTGCCGCTGTTGAGGCTACCTCTCCCGAGCGCAAAAACAATTGCAAGTCGCCGGTCTGGTCACGCACTACGATAAACGCAATTTTACCGAATTTACGAATACTCGCAATCCGACCAACTACTGTTTGTTCAGTACCGTTCAATTCGTCAAATTTTTTTGTCACATCACCAGCAGAAATCGTTCGCTCGGCCTTTGCTGGATAAGGACTCAAACCGAGCTCACGTAGTTTCTCGAGTTTTTTCAGTCGCTCGTCGCGAAAATCTTGTAAGGTTGCCATTTTATAATTATACCATGGACGAGATGCGTCACCACTATTTACGATTCAATAAATCTATCGAGTGATGCAATTGTTAGACTGACCAAAATAACACCGACGATCAACAAGATTGATTGCCAGCCGATGAATCGTTTGCGCTCGTGCTCATGGATCTCTGGAATGATATCGCTGACCGCTATATAGATAAAGAATCCGGCTGTTAGACCCAAAACCGCGTCGAGTGGCACGGTGACACTTTTTCCTAATGCAAAGAATGTCACAGCCGCGACGGTTGTCGCGAGCGCCGAAATCACATTGACGAGCAGCACCTCGCGGCGGCTGAGACCTTTGCTGAGTAGCAAACCAAAATCGCCAATTTCCTGTGGTATTTCATGAAAAGCAATCGCGATTGTCACCACAATACCAGTTGCCGGCGATACCAAAAACGCCGCAGCGATCGCCACGCCGTCAATAAAATTATGCAAAGTGTCACCTATGATGATGAGTGGAACTTTCGCGCTCTTTACCTCATGTTGATGTCCGGTGTCGTAACTATGATGATGGAACCAGTGAATCGCCCGCTCGAGCAGGAAAAACGCCAATATGCCTAGCAAAGTAGCGTATAACGCCGTGTCGGCGTCGCCCTCGTGGACGGCTTCGGGCAACAAATCTACAAAAGCCGCCGCCAGCAACGCCCCAGCCGCAAACGGCGTAGCGTAATTAACTAAACTATTCGCCCAGGATTTCCGCGCCAACAAAATCACCCCACCGATCAGTGAAAATACTCCCCCAACGAGCGAAAAGAAAACTACTTGTGTCATTGTTGACATACTATTACATACTCCTTTTGATCATAGTTATACTTGTGTAGTATTTATTATAATCAGTATGTTATAATTATTGCAAATAATTTGCAATAAGGATTACATAATGCAAACTGATACCATATTCAAGGAAAAACTCGCTGCTCATAATTTGCGCCTCACCAGTAATCGCAAAGAGATCTTTCGCATCTTGATTGCCGCCGACCGACCACTATTAGTACAGGAAATAATCGCTGCGAGCGCTGGATCAACCCATTTTACCAGTATCTATCGGTCAATTGCATCACTCCAAATCGCCGACATAGTCCGCGAAATCCCGCGCGGATTCAAAGTCTACTATGAACTCGGCGAAGATTTTAGACCTCACCACCACCACGCTACTTGTGAAAAATGCGGCAAAACCATACCCGTCAATGATGCAGAAGTTGAACAGCTACTGCATGATATAACTATAAAAGCAGGCCTACAACCGACAAAACATCACTTTGAGCTATTCGGTATTTGCAGGGGATGTTCCAATAAAAATATCTAGCGGCGACGTCTGTTATGTTGATTAGAATAGTTTCGTCGACCCTGTCGTCCATTATTAGAACCGCCTAGCGCAAATCGCACACGACGAGCTAGATGGTCAGCTGTCTCTGCCCCAGTCGGAGTCGGAGTCTCACTAGTATTTACAAATTCTACTTGTGATGCCAGAGCTGCAGCCACTGCAGCCTGACGTAGATCGCTTGCACGAGCCAACAATATTTCAATGCGACTAGTCAATCTATCTATCACATAATCAGCAAATTTGATCGGCTCTCTTCACCTTTAAACCGAGCACTCTCTTCTTGATACTCGTGTGCATTCAATAGTCCAGCAACTATCGTAGCCACCTGACCAGTCTGTCGTTCGATAATATACCAAACCTTATTCTCAGGCCTCTGTCTTGCGAGTTCTAATAACTGGCTGAGGCAATCTAATTCATTACCACCGAACTCTGGCAATTTGACACCACCCTCTGTTTCATGATTCGTCATAAGACTAACTATATCATTTAATTTCTAGAACTTCAAAGGATTTATCGCCCTTTGGAGTTTCGATCGAGACTTTGTCGCCGACTTTTTTGCCGATGAGTTGCGCACCCAGCGGGCTTTCGTTGCTAATTTTGCCACTGGCTGGATCAGCTTCGACGGCGCCGACTAGCACATATTCGTTAGTCGATCGACCCGATTTCAAGACCACGGTGTCGCCTAGGCCAACTTCGCCATCGGTTTTGTCCGCCTCGATAATTTCTGCGCTCGATAAAATCTCCTCGATCTCGGCAATGCGGCTCTCGACGCGTGCCTGTTCCTCGCGAGCGGCCGAATATTCAGCATTTTCGCTCAGATCACCAAACGATCGCGCCTCGGCGATACGATCAGCAATCGCCCCGCGGCTACCAACCAAATCTTTCAGTTCGTTTTCGAGCTCTCGCTTGCCATGCATAGTCAAATCATATTGTTTCTTCGCCATTTCAAATCCTCCTTTAATCCCTAGAAGTTACGCCTTTTCGGTCTAGGCAGTAGTGCCTAGTTTAACAAACAACTCATCTCTGGTCAAGATAACACTCTCGTCATCAGTGCGCGCTTTATACTCGATCTTACCCTCGGCCAAAGTCTTGGGGCTAATCACCACACGGTGTGGAATACCGATCAGATCAGCATCGGCAAATTTCTCACCAGGACGCGCCTCGCGGTCGTCCCATAGCACCTCGACGCCCTTCGCTGCTAGCTGATTATATAGCTCCTCGGCGGCCGTTTTCACCGCTTCGTCTTCGCCAATTTGCACCAAGTAAACGCGGAATGGCGCGACGTTTTCTGGCCAAACTAGACCTCGCTCGTCACTCATTTTTTCCGCAATCACACCCATAACACGCGTCACACCTATACCGTATGAGCCGATATAGAGCGACTGTTGCTGGTCATTTTCGTCCACATAATAGAGATCCATTTCATCAGTTTTTTGCGTACCAAAATTGAAAATGTTACCGACTTCGGCAGTTTTGACTGGCTCTAGCTCATCGCGACTAACCCCGAGTTCCTTCACCGCATCGTCAATCACCTCTTCGTTGATAGCAATATTTTTCTCGCGGTGCAAATAAATAACATCTTCACCCGCCTCGCAAATCGTTTGAAACTCATGGCTGAATTTCGTGAATGCCCCGCCGCTCGCAAATGTTACATAAGTATCGTCGCCGATCCCTAGTCGATCGTAAACACGTTTGTAGGCCTCGATCGCTTCATCATAATAGGCATCTAGGTCAGCCTTGGTCGCATGGAAACTATACATGTCTTTCATGACAAATTCGCGGCCGCGCATGATGCCGCTCTTGGCACGTAGCTCGTTACGCATTTTAGTCTGGAATTGATACAAACTTACCGGTAAATCTTTGTAGCTATGAATGAACTGTTTCATCATTTCAACGATCGGCTCTTCATGGCTCCAACCTAGTCCTACCTCGGTGTCGTCTTTTAGCTTGGTCTTGAACCAAATATCTACAATGTCGTCGCTCCAGCGCGTCGTCTTTTCCCAGATATCCTTGCGCTGCAACGTTGTCATGACCAGCTCGTTAGAACGAATGCTGTCCATTTCCTCGCGGACGATTTGTTTGATATTATCGAGCACCCTTAAACCCAAGGGTAAATAGGCATAAGCTCCGGCCATTTCCTTGTATACAAATCCGGCCCGAATCAACAGCTGTGCATTTTTCGCCACTTCGTCGGCAGGCACAGTTTTACTAGTCCTCGTGAACATCTCGGTTACTCTCATGATAATAGACATTATAACACAAGGAGACGAGGGGAAAGCTTGTCTTGCAAGCTTTCCAGAGGCAACGCCGTGTTACATCGGCACGTCAGTGTCGTTATAGCACAAGGAGACGGTGACGCAGTATTACATCGATACCTATGATCCTAGGCCGAGGAATCTGACGCTATAGGCGACTAGATTCACTGTCATATGGAGGAACAATCCAGCCCAGATCACCCCTGTTTTTTCACGCATCCGACAGGCAAACATCGACAAAATAAAGGTCATAATACCGACATTAATTTGACCATGCGCCAAGGCAAACACTAATGAAACCAGCACCGCCGATGGCCACAATGATAGGTACTCACGCAATTTCCCAAATAGAAAACCGCGCATCATCATCTCCTCGAACAGCGGCGCCACGATAACGAGCGCTACGAATATAAAAACGAGTTCCGATACATTATTTGTGGCCGCAAAACCAATTTCCTGCGTTTGGTTCATCACCTCGTCGCCGAAAATCATTGCTGCGACGATCGATAGGACTAGAACAGTTATATAAAAGACCGGCAGTCCAGCAACATAATACCGCCAATCTTCACCGCGCACCGATCGAGTCAAGCCAACACTTTTTTGTAAGAACCGCCAACTCTCCGCACGTTTCTCGCGCGGTGGCTGATTGCCTTTTCGTGTCCTACGCCAATGTAGCCACGGTAGCCACATCACGATGATAAACATCACCATATAGAGCGCCGCATCTATCCAAAACGCCCCTGCTGTGCCGATTTCCTTGACGTTTAATAGCTGCGATTTCTGCAACACATACAGCACCAGCGCCACGGTAAAACTAGCCACGAAAAACACTAATGCCACCCACAAGACCCAGCCAGCCACCATCAGATAACGTTTGGTCTGCGACCTGGATAATGCGGCGTCTGGTGCGGTGAGTGGCTGTTTCGTCGTCATTAGAATAACTTCACTATATCCGATATGGTTACTATAATGATAAGCCCGAACAGCACCAGCATGCCAACACCGTTCACCTTGGCCTCGCGCTCTTTGGTCAGTTTCTTTTTGAAAAGC
Organism: Candidatus Saccharibacteria bacterium; assembly: GCA_016699895.1. Lineage (NCBI taxonomy): Bacteria > Candidatus Saccharimonadota > Candidatus Saccharimonadota bacterium. The sequence goes on from CP064991.1 coordinate 28,991, forward strand.
TTGAACCCAGCTAACAGATACCAACGCCCACCGTCGAGTCCCGGGATTGGCAGTACGTTCATGACTGTGAGAGTGAGCGAGATTATGCCCATCAACCAAAATAGTTGCGTCGGGCCAGCCGCCAGCGCGCTCGGGAATATCACGCCCAGAATACTAACTGGACCAGCCACCGACTCACCAGCCGCGGCGATATTTTTAGTCTCTGCCGCATTGCCCGTCACAAATCCCCAGAGGCCGCTAAACAAATTAGCCACCATGTCACTTAAACCGGAAAATGTCGCGCCGACAAACTGCAGAGTCGTAGCTACACCGACTAACGGCGCACTCCAGGTCGCCCGAACATTTGCATATTGTTTTTGCTCTGTTTGCACCCCGAGATAGCCCTGCGATCCAGATGTCGCATTAAGCGTCGCATGCGTCACATGCGGCGATCCACCTCGATCATATTCAATCATAACCGTTCGACCAGCATTGGCTTTGGTAAATTCAGAAACCTGCGCGACTAGCTCGATATCACTACCAGTCGATCGGTTATTGTCACTCGCCATGAAATGTATTTCGTCACCTTTTTCTAGCCCCGCCTGTTCAGCTGGCGAGCCCGAAATGACACCAACAATAGAGACGATACCGCTATCGCCTCGGTTGTCGCCAGTCACCACAAACTGGTTCGGTAGGACTTTTGGTAGTCCCGTAAAGGCCAAAACAGTAAAGATCGCCATCGCGGCCACCAGGTTCATCAAAACACCCGCGAGCAAAATCTTGGTTTTCGCCCAGAAACTCGCTGCGCCGAAACTACCCTTGTCCTTGGCTGCATCGCTTTCGCCTTTTAACTGGCAAAAACCACCGAGCGGCAACAGCCAGTTAATCGTAATCAGCGTACCCTTGTATCTACCGAGGATTTTTGCCCGTGGTGGAAAGCCAATGCCGAACTCTTCGACCTTAACTCCGTTACGAACTGCCGCTATCGCGTGACCGAGCTCGTGGATGATGACCAAAATCATTAACAAAATTAGACCAACTATCACCCCCAAGACAATTTGATACCACTCCACGGTTCGTTTTCCCCTCTCAAATTAAAGTAGAACCATTATACCATAGCAAAAGACGGCCTTTCGACCGTCTTTTGTCAGTTTTTACTGTCGTCGTACTAGGCAGCCACGCCGTCCTTGTCGTAATCCCACCGACGAGATGCCGCTGAAAAGCCAATCACTTGCCCTTCGCTATTGACCGTCGTGGTGACTTCGAGTGTCTTGGGACGACCATCACCAAGAGGTGTAAATGTACCTTTACCGAGTAGAATCGTAGGATTGGTTGGGTGTATGTTCATAGGACGAAGCATTTCAGTATCCTTTGCTTTAACATCTCGGCCAAGCGTCAATGAATAAACAACGAAATTACGCGCTTCTTCCATGGTTAACCAGGCACTCTTTAGCTTTTCCATTTCTGGGCTATCAGAGCTAAAGGCTCGCACACCATTTTCTGGCTCTTTACCCACACTTGCAATCTTTTCGATCAAAGGAGATAAGGTGCTCCAGTTTCTACCCATGCCACCCTTGTCTCGAGCCGTCGCCCATGCCTCCTCGGTGCCAGCAGTAGTACCGGCAAACGAATGCTCTCGCCATTCATCTGGCGCACCGCCGCCTGCATGAATACCGCCATCATCGAGGACTGAAATCACCTCAGCTGTAGGTTCTGAAACGCGAAAACGCTCCTGGATTTCAGCAATATTTGGATCTGTTGCGACCGCGTTATGACCGTTGTCTACTGTCGAGTCACCTGTTTCATGAGATTGTGCCATTTTTGTTTCCTTTACTTTTTTATTTCATTGTAGTAACTAACATCAATACTAGCACAATTCGCTATAAAAGTCAATATTGTTCGTCTAGATCTGAGTGACGCTGTACTTCTAGAACAAAATCTTTATAGGTTTGGCCATTGATAATCGGATGGATTTCGCAGTAGCCGCTCATCGCAAACCCTTCTACCCGATGCTAGTCTGGATTATCAGTAATTTTAACAAACATGTCTGGCAATTGATCCGCATACACTTCCCTCGCTAGATTCAGTTCAGCTACCGCTCCCCTAGTCCTCGTTTCGACCTCAGTACGTAGCTTCCTAGCGGCAGATTGAATGTCCTGCCGGACACCCTCGGGCCATGTCTCTGGCGATAAGCCTTCGCGACCAGATGTCATATCATTCAATCGACCCAGCATATCTACCATCGTTTCGGCGTCCCGATCGGCAAATCCTGTCTCGAGAGTCCATAACATCCAAAAATGATAGATTTCTGGATCTTTTTCTAGAGCATCAACTGTCACTCCTACATTACCTGCCTGAGTCGGCACTGGAGATTGGTGACGAACACGTTCCAAGACACTACACCTTCATGATTTCGGCTTCTTTGTCGCGAGCCAGTTCATCAATTTTTGCATTGTTTTTCGCAACTTCGTCGTCAATCGCCTTTTCGATACGTTTCAGATCATCCTCACTGAGCTCTTTGGCATCTTTTTTGACTTTGGCGCTCTTGCGGGCGTCTTCACGGATATTACGCAGCGTCACTCGAGTTTCCTCGACTTTGCCGCCGAGTGACTTTACGATATCACGACGTCGCTCCTCGGTTAACGGTGGGATCGGCACCCGAACATTGCGACCATCATCAGATGGATTAAAGCCAAGGCTAATTTCGTTACGGATGGCGTTCGAAATTGCCGCAACATTCGATGGGTCAAAAGGTGTCACTAAAATCTGTTGTGGCTCTGGTGCTGATACACTGGCTACCTGGTTTAGCGGCATGCGCGAGCCGTAAACCTCGACCATGATGCCGTCTAGCATATCCGGATGGGCTCGACCGGTGCGAATTTTCTTTGTTTCCTCGGCGAAGTGCGCCACCGCGGCCGCAAACTTCTGTTCGTATATGCTGGTATCCATAGTGGTTCTATTATATCACCTATCATTATTATTATCCGTTCGCAACAATAAACCCCTCCGAAGAGGGGTTGCCCTGTCTCGAGTAGATATGATGTCTAGACTATTCGCTCACGCCGAGTTCGATACGGCGGAACTGACGCACGACGATATTTTCGCCGAGCTTCGCAATTTTTTCCTTCACTAAATCGCCGATCGTCTGCGAATCATCTTTCCAAAATGGCTGACTCGTCAATACGAGTTCGTCAAAGTATTTCTTGAGCTGGCCATCGATAATTTTCTCTAGGACGTCAGCTGGCTTGTTGGCGTTCTTTGGATCAGCCTGTGCAGCAGCAATCAGCTCGTCTTTTTTGCGGGTGATTTCCGACTCTGGAATGTCGTCGCTCGAGGCCCATTTTGGTGACATAGCCGCGATTTGCAAGGCGATGTCGTGTGCCAAATCTTTGAAATCATCGGTACGAGCCACGAAATCAGTCTCGCAGTTTAGTTCCACCAACACGCCGATACGACCGCTGTGGACATACGATTCGATGATACCTTCGCGGGCTTCGCGCTCGCCGCGCTTTTCAGCCTTGGTCAAACCTTTTTCGCGCATCGCGGCGAGGGCTTTATCGAAATCGCCATCGGCCTCGACGAGGGCTTTTTTTGCATCAGTCAAACCAACACCAGTGAGTTCCTTTAATTTCTTGATTTCATCGAGTGAAATTGCCATTTATTTGTCCTCCTTTTTTGCATCGTCAGATTTTTTAGCAGCGACGCTCTCGCCGGCTTTGACAGCGGCCACGACGTAGTCAGCAATCGCCGATAGGCTCGAAATGGCATCGTCGTTGGCTGGGATCGGATACGTCACGCCGGTCGGATCAGCGTTAGTATCACAAATTGCAATCACTGGAAGACCGAGTTTGACAGCTTCGTTGACGGCGTTGCGATCAGCGACAGCGTCCAGCACAAACAATGCGCCTGGGCGACCTTTCATGTCTTTGATGCCGCCGTATTTAACGTTCAAGGCGTCGATTTCCTCTTGGAAACGCTGGACCTCTAATTTATTGTAACGATTCGCCAATTCACCTGTCGCCATGCGCTTTTCGAGCAATTTCAGCTTTTTGATCTGGGACTGAATCGTCGAAGCATTCGTCAGCATACCACCAAGCCAGCGCTCGGTCACATATGGCTGTCCGGCAGCAGTGGCAGAATTCACGACCACGTCACGAGCTTGTTTCTTGGTGCCGACAAATAACACCTGGCGACCGTGCGAAGCGACTTCGGTGATGAACGGCAGAGCTTTTTCGAGTTGCTCGACAGTTTTTTCTAGGTTGATAATGTGGCTATCACCGCGTTTACTGTGAATATAGCCCGCCATTTTTGGATTCCAACGGCTGGTTTTGTGTCCGAAATGCGCTCCCGCCTCGAACAACTGCTTGATATCTGGTTGTGGCATATGTTACTCCTTTTGCCTCGTTTTCGCGCCTATATTCAGGAGTTATCCGCGAAAACTGTATCTTAAATTGTTATTACCCTACCATCATAGCAAACCCGTATCTGTTAGTCAAGGGGTTGCGCTAGCAGGCAAACTTTGTTAAAATCTAACCATTAACATAATTATAAGGTGGGGAGAAAAATGAACAGCAATCCTTTTGAGCCAGTATCGCCCGAACCAGCGACGTTTGAACCAACAGACAGCGCGCCGGACGATTTTATGGCCGATAGCAACAATAATAATGGGGCCGCCAAACCGGCGCGTCCAGCGGTCATGCTCGACGGCGTCAGCCCAGCACCGGCTAGCACATCGTTCGATCCGAACACGCCGCCCGTCGACATCACGACTATGGGTAGCGCGCTAGCACCTAACGAAGGTCCTTTTGAGGGTTCCGGCGCCGGTGATACAACAGCCAACACCAGCGACACTAGCGATTCCCTATTGAACGATAACGATGCACCGAACGACGATTTCCTCAATGATGCCTCGGAGCCTGCCAAAGATACGGATACTAGCACGCCTATTCTGTCTGGTATGTTGCCCGATGACAAACCAGTTGACGACAAAGCTGACAAGAAAAAGGCCAAAAAAGACAAAAAGGGCGACAAACCAGCTCGTCAATTCACGATTTCGATCGCCAGCATCATCTTGTTCCTATTAGCTATCGGCGGTATCGGCGGTACGATTTACTACTACCTGCAAAATAGCTCTAACTCCGACAAGGTAAAGACTTATCAGGCCCGGATTGCTGAGCTCGAGAATAACGGCGCTAGTACCTCAGATTCCGAGAACAAGACTTCTTCGCAATTTGATGCCTTGCAAGACAAGATCACCGAGCTAACCACACAAAACGCCGACAAGCAAAAGACTCTCGACGATAACAAGACCAAGATCGATGATCTGACGAAAACCAACGCCGATCTGACGAAAACCAACGAGGATCTGACAAAGAAAGTCCAAAACATTAGCGATCTGACAACGCGCGTCGATACGCTAGTAAACAAATTAAATGGCATATACCCTAACTAGTCGCCGCAAGAACCTTTGACTTTTAGAGAAACTTCTGTATAATAGACCGGTATGAAAAAGAGTTTACACCCAACAGACTACCGTTTAGTTGTGTTCATGGATGAGTCCGCCAACTTTTCCTTTTTGACCAAATCAACGGCACCAACCACTGAAACTATCAAGTGGGAAGACGGCAATGAGTACCCGCTCGTCAAGGTTCACATCTCGAGCGCCAGCCATCCGTTCTTTACCGGTGAGGAAAAGATCATCGACACCGAAGGTCGCGTCGATCGCTTTGCGGCACGCCTCAAAGCTGCCGAGGCCCACAAAGCTGCCCTGGCAAAAAAAGCTAAACCAGCGCCAGCCAAGAGCAAAAAAGCTACCGAAAAATAGCGAGCTAATAGAAAAACCGTTCTCGCATGAGGACGGTTTTTTATTGTTTTGGTATAATTGAATATAAACTATGAGCAACATTACCATCGATCAATCTGCCCTAGAGTCTGAGAAGCAATCTCTGACTGATTTCTTGGCGCGCCCCGATGCGTTTGCTGATCCTGATTTCGCCACCAAAACGCGCCGACTAAATGAACTCGACACCCTCATTAGTAAATATTCCGCGCTCCAGACCGCGGAGAAGCAGCTTGTAGAAGCCCAAGAGCTATCGAGTAGCGACGACGAACTGGCGGAGCTAGCCCGCGAAGAAATCCCGACACTCGAGCGACAAATTAGCAGCCTAGAGACCGAACTAGGCGATATGTTAACCCCGCACGACCCAAACGACGACAAAAATACCATCGTCGAGATCCGTGCTGGTGCCGGCGGCGACGAAGCCTCCCTATTCGCGGCCGAACTGTACCGCATGTATCTGCGCTACGCCGAAAACCACAGCTTGAAAACCGAGCTGCTCGGCGAAAACATGAACGATGCTGGTGGCTACAAAGAAGTCATTTTCAAAGTCAAAGGCGACCAACCATACGCCAAACTCAAATTTGAATCAGGTGTCCACCGTGTCCAGCGTGTCCCAACCACCGAGAGTCAGGGTCGTATCCACACTAGTACCGTTACCGTAGCGGTTCTGCCCGAGGCCGAAGAAACCGATGTTCAGATCGACCCAAACGATCTGCGCGTCGATGTCTTTCGTAGCGGCGGTCATGGCGGTCAGAGTGTTAATACCACCGACTCTGCCGTCCGTATTACTCACCTGCCAACTGGTATTGTGGTCACTAACCAAGACGAAAAGTCACAGATCAAGAACCGCGAAAAAGCGCTCGGTGTACTACGTTCTCGACTGCTCCAGATGAAAATTGACGAGGAAAACGCCAAACTGACCGCCGAACGCCGCGAACTGATCGGCTCGGGTGATCGATCGGAAAAGATCCGTACCTATAATTTCCCGCAGGATCGCATCACCGACCACCGTATCGGCTACAGCCGCTCCGGCATTCCACAGGCCATGAACGGCGACATTGACGATATTATGGAAAAACTCGCCAATCGCGAACGTGAGCTACGAGCACACAATTAACATTAGCCCTAAAGCACCGCTAAAGGCGAAAGAACTAGAGGTATCGCCCGCGCTGCTGTCTAGCACGCAGCTCATAGGCGCTCGCTAGATCATCTCTCGATTTCTCGTCCATATTATTCTTCTGTGCACGAATAATATCATCGAGCGATATAATACGATACCCGTTCATTCCTATAATAGGACGGGCGGCGGCAATCCTCTTTCTGAGCCTAGCGTCATAGGCCGCTGGATCCATCGTGTGTAACGGCGCAGTAATCAGATCAATTGGTAACGGCGCAGTATCGAGACGTAGCACGGTCATGACTTTATGATTTCCATTGTCTTTTATAGTAACTGGTTCGCCGTTAAAAGACCCCTTTGCAAATACGTCCTGAGCTAACCCTGTGGTTGTCAACAAATCAACATCACCTGGGCGAGTCTCACCAGAGGTAGTATGCAGTACTGCCCCATGTAAAGCTAGCGCAGCGCTGCCAACGAGCAATGTCGCCTTCGGATCTAGATCCGAATTCTCTAGTGTTTCCAAAACCCTGTCTGTAGCTTCTGAGTCTACAGGAGTGAATGGTGTAGTGTCTGGTGAACGTTTTCTGAATAGAGACATTGTGCTTCCTTTTTATATATTGTACTGGTTACATTCTAGCATAATCGTTATCAAATGTCAATTATCTGACATTTTACTTCTTCTTTTCATTGACTCCTATAGAGCTCATTACCCTATCCATTCGCGGCGCCTTGCTCCGAGCAATCTGTGCGCCGCCCTCTGCGCCATTCACATAATTATGATGTGCTAATAGCGAGCTAGCGATCGATTCTAGCGCCACCGCATCAGTGTCAAACGTGGCATATAGTTTTCCGCCTTGGAACAAATAGACTTCTCTCACTGACGTTTTGTCCTCTGGTATTTCCTGTTCTGTGATGTACTCGGTACGCCCCATAACATAGTGCGAAACCCACTTATCCAGTTTCGTCAGCCATTTTTGAGGTCTCGCCCGATCAAATCCGAGATCATTATGCTCATTATCAATACGTCTCACAACCCCTACTGTCCAATCATCCTGATCACGCGTCGCCAGTTCGTTAGTTTGTCGATTTATGAGCGCACCAGTATCGGCATAGAGACGTGCCGTGCGAATGTCACTGCTCGCATAGGTCCCAGAACTCTCACCCCAATTTGTAAAACTACCCTCTTCGTCGCTTCTCGTGTTAGCACCGCGAGCAACCAGACCACTCAGCGCCGCATCAGACAACTTCATAATAACTCCTCGATACAGGCTAGGCGATCGTTCAATGCTACGAGGTGACAACAGTGTTTGATGGATCTTTTTCATAGGTACGTTTTATGTATCATTATTATGGTTATATATTATCATAAACAAGTGCTTGTGTCAATATGATACAATGATTGCGTGACGATAGAGACTGCACTAAACCTAGCGACAGACCGCTTGCATATAGCGAATAGTACATCGGCCCGTCTCGATGCTGAAATTCTGTTAGCATTTACCCTACGAGTCGATCGCACGTGGCTACACGCCCATAACAACCAGGAACTACACGCCGAGGAACAAACGTTATTTGAACACTTTATCACGCAGCGAACACAGCATTATCCCATCGCCTATATAGTCGGTCAGCGAGAGTTTTATGGTCGCGAGTTCACTGTTACGCCCGATGTATTGATTCCACGGCCTGAAACCGAAGCGCTTATCGAGTTCGTACTAAATGGCGATTTTTTCAACCCCACTATTTTAGATGTTGGTACAGGTAGTGGCGCTATTGCTATCACTCTGGCTGCAGAGATGCCGAACGCTATCGTCACCGCCAGTGATATCTCCCCTGTTGCTCTAGAAGTTGCACGTAAAAATGCTGTCGCATTAGACGCCAACGTAGCGTTCGTACAATCAGATCTATTAACTAATATACCTGGTCAATATACTATTATCGTCGCTAATCTCCCCTACGTCGATCGCACCTGGCCGGTCTCACCCGATACTATATTTGAACCGGAGCTGGCGCTATTCGCTGCTGATCACGGACTAGCACTCATAAAGAGGCTTATCGTTGAGGCCAAAGATCACCTGCTAAAAAACGGTGTGCTCTTGTTAGAATTAGACACCAGGCAAATACCTGAAACAATACACTTTGCAACACAGCACGATTACAGCACCAACCAAATTAGTCCTTTTGCGCTAGCTCTCTATCGCTCTTGACCTGGCTATAATGTCGAGGCGTCCCATAGTCCGCTAAATAGCATCAGTAATATCACTAACACCAAGCCGACAAAAATGGTTGGCCATTTCATTTCACTCCAGCTAATTCTGCCGTCATCATACCAGGCGGCATAGCCGCGCTCGGCTAACATGGCGATCGCCGATATGATAATTGCTATCTGAGGAATTTTGAGCGTTGGTGAAATGGAGTATGCAATTGTCCAGTGCCACGCTACAAACCCTAGTTGCGCCACTAAAAAGCCCCAGACTAATGATAACAAGCCCCTATCGGCTTCGTCGTATGTTGATAATGCATGTCGAGCCGAGCTAAAACCGATCACAAACACCATGATAACAACTATCCACTCTGGTAACATGTGTCCCACAATGAACAGTGCCCAAATGGCTACAAACTGCGAAATACCTGCCTGGATCATCATCATGTGCCTCGTGTGCTTTGGCTTTAGATAGACGAGCCACGCAATATGCCCTAATGTCAGCGCTATCTGGATCGGTAACGATGCACTCGACCACATCAAAATTACAATGCCTAGACCAAGTAGCGTGTCTGGCAAATTCGACAAAATGTTAGCCCACCAATAGCGTGGACGCACCGCCACGACGCGCCATTTCGATACCACCACGAGAGCCAAGGCTGCCCATGGTGCTGTAGGAAATACGACGAGTAATACGAGTAAAATAACAGCGTATATGACATAAAAAAGGGCGTGCAAAAAACTAGCTAGCACCGAACGTCGATTGGATGATTTAATCAATTCCACCATAACTGGCAACTATTATAGCACACCCCTAGCTGGCTGGACTTTTATGAGGCATTAGCGTAAACTGTATGAGATGAATCCGAATCAGAAAAAGACTACCGCGCGAAATCAAACCACTGGTAACTTTTATGATGGATTGCCTTTGCCTCCAGCCGCACCTCAGCCCCGAGCAACAGCTCCGGCCGCTGCCCAGCGGATCCCGGATCAGCCGTTATCTGCTACCAAGATCGAAACGCCGAAACCGGCCGCCATCAAACCACCTTCTAAACTGCATGACCTCTTTGGTTTGATAGTACCTTCGTCATTATCGTTATTTTGGGTGCTTATCTCATCAATACGTTTGTTTTTCGTAGCTTTAACGTCGTCGGGCCCAGCATGGAGCCAACGCTCGAGGGCGGCGTCAACGACGAGCCGAACGATCGCCTAATCGTCAATCGCCTACCGATCACTATCGCTGGTATCACGGGTAAACAGTACGTGCCGGAACGCGGTCAAATTATCGTCTTTCAAAATCCAAAATGGGTGCGCGGCACGGATGATGAATATGTGGTAAAGCGCGTCATCGGCCTGCCCGGCGAACGCGTCACGGTGAACAGCTGCGTCCTAAAAGTTTACAACTCCGACCATCCTGACGGCTTTGATCCATATCCAGATTTTAAAAATCTCGCTAGCAACGATAGCGACTATAACGACTGTGTCGACGGCGACGGTACCGATGTTACCGTGCCTGATGATGAAATATTCGTGGTCGGTGATCACCGCGCCGGTAGCTACTCCATGGACAGCCGTAACGGCGGCGATCGCGCCAGCCTCGGCACTATTCCACTAGAGAATATCGTCGGTCCAGTCACCTTCCGCATCTGGCCATTCGACAAAATTACTAGCTTTTAATAGTTTTATATAAAAAGTTTATTCGGCTATTTACCGAGCGCACGCTGAATCTGCGCTAGCTCTTGTTCGTCGGCAAATTTGATAATAATCGACCCGCCGTGCGCCGTCGTTTTCTGGGTAATCGCCTCTGGTTTTAGCCCCACTCTGGCCGCAATTGATCTGGTAACATCGGTTTCGGTCATGATAGCCTTGCGTGCCGATTTGCTACGATCTGCCGCTGTTGGTTCGTCAGCACCACCCTTTTTATAGCCAACCACAAACTGTTCACTCTTGCGCACTGACCAGCCTTCACCCACGATACCATCGAACAACTGGCGACGGGCTTTTTCATCAGGTAGCGCCAGAATCTGCCTAGAATGACCTTCACTCAGTTTGCCAGCCACTAGGGCCTCTTTAGCGTAATCCGGTAGACCCAACAGGCGCATCTGGTTCGATATCGTGCTGAGCGCCTTGCCGACGCGCTGCGCGATCGCCGTATCGGTCATGTTAAACTGGTTTTTCAATTTCAAATAAGCCGTTGCTGTCTCGAGTGGGTTGAGGTCGGCTCGTTGGACGTTCTCAATAATGCTGAGCTCTAGCTTGTGCTGCGCCCCGAGAGTGCGCACGATCGCTGGAACCTTTGTCTGACCCGCTAGCTTTGCGGCACGCCAGCGTCGCTCACCAGCTACAATTTCAAACTTGCCACCTTTGGTTGGTACCACGACGATCGGTTGCAAAATCCCATGTTCACGAATCGAATCCGCCAAAGCCTCGAGGGCTTCCTCATCAAAATGACGGCGCGGCTGATCCTCGTCGGCAACAACCGCATCAATTGCAATCGCCCTGAGATCCGATATCTTTTCGTCCTCAGCAGCCGTTGTATCAAAATCCTCCTCGACTAAATCAGTCGGTATGAGAGACTCAAAACCCTTCCCTAATCCCCTTTTTGTCATAGGCTCTATTATACACGCTATCGCCAGCATAACCAAAAACCGGCGCCTGATGGAAACGCCGGCTGGTTACATGACCGCAATCATCAAACGTTATTTGGCGGCTTTTTTGGCGGTAGCTTTGGCTGATTCAACGCCGTCTTTCACTGCCGCTCTCGCTTGTTTGACCTGTTTATCAGCTTTGCCTTTGAGTACAGCGGTTTTTGCCTTGATATCTTCGCGCGTTTCCTTGCCACTCTTTGGTGCCATTAAAATACCGGCTGCAAACCCTGCTGCTGCCGCACCGACTACTACGAGTAATTTTTTCATGGTATAAGTTCCCTTCTTTTATTTTTTGAATAGTTTAACTAATTGCCCCATCACTTTGGCTGGGGACAGCCACTCGGTCGCGCTCGCTACGTTGGTGCTAATTTTTTGTACGTTAGTTGCGATCTTGCGTAATTTTACGAGCAACACAACAACGAGAGTTATCATCAGTATCATGACAATCGACAAGACCGTCACCAGTACTGTCAGTAACACGATCGCGGTTTGTACATCTTGCATAGTGGCTTTTCCTTTCTCTGGCAGACCTAGCTATGATTTGTCAGATGTTAGTATATGTTTGTTGTTGATCCGGTCAACTTACCTATAATTCTAGCACAAACACTTTCAGTTGTCAAGCTGCCCCGCCTCACGTCACCCGAGACTAGCCTAGATCATATGCCTAAACGCTTGATGATTTCTTCGGCGGCGGCTTTGTAGGCGCGCGAGCCTTTGCTAAACCGATCGTAGGCGCCGACCGGTAAACCGTGCGATGGTGCTTCGGCCAGTCGAACGTTACGTGGAATGCGCGTACTCATGATTTTGCCTGGGAAATGTTTGGCGACTTCTTCGTAGACCTGCCCTGACAAGGTTGTACGAGAATCCATCATCGTGACTAGCACACCGAGCAGCTCCAGCGTCGGGTTGAGGCCTTTGCGAACCAACTGCATCGTTTCGAGCAACTGGCCGAGGCCTTCCATAGCATAAAACTCGGCTTGAACCGGTAGCAATACATGACCAGCAGCGATGAGCGCATTGACCGTCAACAGACTGAGCGACGGTGGCGAATCGATAATAATGTAGTCATAGTCGCCAGACACAGTTTTAAGGGCGTCGCGCAGGCGCACAAAACGACGTTCAGCCTTGGCTAGACCTGACTCGGCGTCAGCCAGTCGCGGCGTAGCTGGCGCGATAGCGAGGCGCTTGAAATTCGTTTGTTGGATAACCTCGGTTAACGGCTTTTCATCCGATATCGCCTCTAAAATAGTTGGCGCGCCGTCTGGATTAGTCGCAGACAATAATGTCGATTTATCGAGTCCCAGCCCACTGGTCGCATTACCCTGTGGGTCGAAATCAATCAACAATACGCGAGATTTGTGGTCTTTGGCTAGAGAATACGCGACGTTGACCGCAGTCGTCGTTTTACCGACGCCGCCTTTTTGATTCGTGACCGTAATAATCACGGCTGATGTACCCTCGTTCATTATTACCAATTATAGCAAAAAGTCGTCCCTTTTGGAACGACTTTGCAATTTATCTCAGGCAAATTATTTGATCGAAGTAATTTCGATGCGTGAATATTGCTGGCGATGGCCGTGCTTTTTGTTGACGCGCTTTTTGCTCTTGTAACGGATAGCGATGACTTTATCGCCCTTTACGAGATCGTCGACAACCTTGGCCTTTACCTTTACATCTTTCACGGTTGGCGTGCCGACAGTCGCGTTTTTATCGTCGAAAGTCAACAGTGCATCAAACGTGAGATCTTTGGTTTCCTCTGGCAGCTTGTCTACCAAAAGGGTCTCTTTTTCAGCGACAACGTATTGTTTGCCACCGACTTGAATGACTGCTTTCATCTGTTCCTTTAGTTAAATTAACTGTTCGATTGTAGCAGAAATGAGATATTTATGCAAGCTATCAACGATCTATAGTTGCTCCGTAGATCAAAACTCACACCTCGGGTGACGTGAGGTATCCTCTGCCTAGTACCCATGTGGGTTTTGGCTTTGCCAGCGCCAGCTATCGGCACAGGCGTCCTCGAGGCTACGCTGCACACTCCAGCCAAGCACTTCGCGAGCTTTGTCAGCGCGTGCATAAAACTCCGGCAAATCTCCTGCCCTACGATCGACAATTTCATAGGGGATATCCTGTCCCGAAGCTTTTTCAAAAGCATGAACTAGCTCGAGTACTGATACGCCGACTCCAGAACCGAGGTTATACGCCTCAAATCCGGGCTTTGAATGTTCAATGGCTGCCACATGCCCCGCCGCCAGATCATCGACATGAATATAATCGCGAACCCCCGTGCCGTCTACCGTTTCGTAGTCACCACCAAATACGTTCAATTTTTCACGTCGTCCTGTCGCTACCTGTGTAATATACGGCATGAGATTATTCGGGATGCCGCTCGGATCCTCGCCGATACGCCCGCTCGGATGTGCGCCGATCGGATTGAAATAACGCAAAATTGTCCCTTCGAATGTAGGGTCAGCGACAGTAACATCACGAATAATTTCCTCGATAAAATATTTTGTGCGTCCATAAGGATTTGTAATCCCCTGACCAACTACGCTGTCCTCAGAGTAAGGAATCGGCGCGCTACCATAGACTGTTGCCGATGAACTAAACACCAGTTTCTTTACGCCGCTAGCCTGCATCGCCTCGATCAGAACTAGCGTCGAATCGATGTTGTTTTCATAGTACATGAGCGGCTTTTCAACCGATTCACCGACGGCCTTTAGCCCGGCAAAATGAATGATCGCATCAATATCACCCTCAGCGAAAATAGTATCGAGCGCCTCGCGGTCACGCACATCCGCCTCATGAAACTCGACTGACTTGCCAGTAATTTCCTCGACCCGTTTGATAGCCTCGCGCGAGCTATTGCTCAGATTGTCGATCACGACCACGTCGTGACCTTTGGTTAGTAATTCAACCACCGTATGCGAACCGATATATCCCGCTCCCCCAGTAACTAGTAATTTCATAATGACTCTATTATATCATTATTGCAATAGATCGGCGCAGACGATTTGGTTGGCGCGCAACCACCCAGCCACACTGCCGCATTCCATATAATCGCCCGTTACCGTTCCGACAGCAATCTTTTGGCCACTCGCCACATAGGCGTTGATCGCATCGGTCACCTCGAACTCGCCGCGTTTTGGATTGGCCGGCAAGGCACGAGCTAGCTCGAATATTTCCTTTGGAAAGACATAGAAACTGGCGTTCTGCAGGTCGGTTGGAGCTTCGCCCGGTTTGGGCTTTTCAACAATTCTGACATAGTTGCCATCAGCATCGATTTCGATAATACAAAATCGATATTGTCTATCGGCAGAGGGTCGCCATACAGTCCAGACGTTAAGACCTCGAGACGAAACGAATTCGATGAAATCCGCCGCATTTGATCCATCATCATGGCGGTAAAAGAACTGATCACCTGACATCACTAGAGCCGATTCGTTATCATCAATAAACTCACTGCACATACCTATAGGTACGCTCGTACCGTAGCCACCCGTACCGGGCTGGGTAATGAAATGAATGTTTACACCCTGGAGCGGTCGCACCAAATCCAACATATCCGCCTTGCCGGCACGCCGCAAATAGTCGTTGAGCGGAATATTACTGCGATAGTAACTCTGCAACTGCGCGCTCTGTTCGCCTACCACGAAATAAATGTCTTTGATACCGGCCTTTATCACGTCCTGAACCACAAAATCAATGACTGGACGATTTCCAATCGGCAACATGCACTTTTCAATTGATTTCGTAATCGGCAACATACGCGTGCCCCAACCCGCAACTGGAATGATGGCTTTGGTGATATTCATGCAACTATTGTACTACGAAGTACGTTTGATGTGTCTAGGATCAGGGTTTCGTATCATTCTTTGCGCATTAGCAGCCGCCACAGCACCCAGAGCAATATAAGTCACCGTGAGCGCAGGCGGTTTATCGCCAACTATACTATTTATTAGCGCTGCACTCGGCCAGACTATAGAGCCTACAGCATTCGCGCTGAGTACAAATTTTCCCCACGGATTTAAACGAGTTTCAATCGCATTATTATTAGGGAGTTTAGCTGGTTTATTTTTTGGAGATGGTGGCTGTTCCCATGTGGGGCTAGAGTTATTATTCATACCGTATTCTTATATCAAATATCCTTTATAATGTCAATGCTTACGTATTGCACTCTGTCGCAATGACTAAATCTGACCGCCACCGTAAATCAGCACGATAAAGGCCGTCACTACTAGCAGCCCCGAGGCTTTGGCCATGCCATGATGACGATACCACGATTCGCGCTGTTTTTTTGGCAGTTTCGAGCGATAAAAATGTGCGGTGATAGCGACAGTCGCCGCGATAAACAGCAGCGCCACGCTGGTGATAGCGGCCGGCGTCAATGACTGGATCGCGATACCAATATGCGCGGCAATCGAGAGACTAGCGCCCTGTTCCGACGTGCTAGTCGTTTTGCTCGTCATCAGACCAGCCACGCTGGTCGTGACCGGCTCGGCATAAAACGCCACCACAATGACCGTTGATTTGCCGTCAACCTCGCCACTAGCGATGCCAAATCCAACCTCAGTATACGACGTTTTCAGCATGTTCTCGCGGTGTGTTGGCGAATTCATCCACGCATCAATTGTGGCTTGCGCCGTCGAAAAGTTCTTTGCTAGGTTTTCGCCCGCTTCTTGGTAATTGTAACCAACCTGTTCGATCCAATACCACGGCTGCGTGCCATTGGGTGAGGTATGACTCCAATAACCTTTGTCGATCATATCCTGAGCCTTTTCGGATGCTGCCTGACTGAGCGACGGATTGAGCGACAGCGCGCCTAGCTTTTCATTATTCCGAGCAATGTTCGTGTCAGCCAGCAGTGCCGCCGGCGTGATATTCGTCACTCGCCCCAGCACCGAACCGGTCTGGGTGAAATTATAGAACAACTGCATACTGATCGCCATGGCGAGTATCACCATCAACCCGTAACGACGAACTAAATACGGCCGATAATTGTTCTGTTTATGCGGCACCAATAATAACCGCAGTTTGGAAACGAACGACTTTTTAGTCTTTTTAACTTTTGATTTTGGCATCTTGCTAATGATTATAGCACCAATTACAAATAAAAGCGAGCCCTTTTGCGGGCTCGCTAGTGTCTAGTGTTATTCCCTATTATTCCGCTGAATTTTTCAGGCCAGAAACGATAGCTACCTGGACAGCTAGGACAACTGCGTATAGGACAGTCCACCAGTTGAGCCAGATCATCGAAGCAGTCCAATTCTCAATCATGAGGAATGCCGTTACAGCGATCGCTACTGGGATCAACGTCATGATTCGAGCAGCCGTGCCGTCTTTTTTACGAGCTAGACCGAGCAGCGCACCCAGGCTCAAGATGATCGTTACTACTGCTAGAACAAGGTTGACTACCGACCAGTTACCTTTGGTATCTTCGGCAGCGAGAACCTGACCAGCATCGCTATCTTTGTTGCTGTCAGTTGTTGTTGCAGCCAATACGTCAGTGTCAGTCGCTTCATCTGTAGTAGGCGTAGTATCGGTGGTCGCATTACCGTTGTTATTAGCATTCAGTACGCTAGCATTCGTAGAGCCAGGAGCAGCAAACTGATTAGTTGAAGTCTGGCTAACGCCATTACTACCAGCACCCGTATTTCCATTAGTATTCGAATTTGGAGGGGTTACTGCCGTTACGGTAAATGTCGTCCAGTAATCAGCTGGTGATGATGTATCATCACTGCTAGTATTGCCAGCCTCGTCGGTTGCACGAGCAACAACGGTATAGGTCTCGACAGACAAGCCTGTTGCATCATATGTCCAGTTTGTGCCATCAACAGTCGTAGCGGGCTGCCATGTCGCACCTCCATCAGTACTAACCTCGACGCCTGTGACAGTGTTAGCATCCGCAACCGTACCGGTGATAGTTTGGGTATTCGTCGGTAGTTGTATATCAGCAATCGAGTTGACAGTTACAACTGGTGCAGTGTTGTCGTACGTCACAACAAATGGATCACCATATGCCGAGCAGTTACCAGCCGCGTCACAGGCGCTAAATGAGAAGTAATGCACTCCCTCGCCTTGCGTAAAGTTGTCGGTATACTCACCAAGTGTTGCCATATGTCCGGTGCTGCTCAAATCAGTCGGATTCCACGGCGAGCCTGCTTTAAAAGGAGATCCGCTAATGTCATTCCAGTATTTCAGCTGATAGCGAGTCGTATCAGCATCGGCAGCGAGATGGAAAACGAAATTTTCCTCGTTGGTATATCCGTTCGTAAACACCTGTGTACCGCTTGGGCTGGCATTGTAGGTGATAGATGAGATGGCGGGAGCTGTCTTGTCGTAGGTGATAGTAAACTGGGTACAGGCGGAGGTATTGCCGGCTGCATCGACCGCCGCAACACAGAAATGATGGACCCCCTCACCCTGGTTAAATACACCAGGCAAGCTCGTCGCGCTTGTCGGTACGATGTATTCATTGCCTACTTTGTATTGATTGCCTACAATGTCGTTCCAATATTTGTAGACGTAATGATCAACATCACTACTGGCACTTGCCTGCCATGATGCCGTACCACCGTAAACGTTTGTCGTACTGCCATCTGGCACGACAACATTGGTCGTAGTCTTCCAACTGAGGTTAGTCGGCGCAGCAGGTGCAACCATATCAATCGTCATCTTCCAGACAGTTGACCAGTCGCTCTTGATGCCATTGCTATCAATTGCGCGCACTTGCCAGTACCAAGTGCCGTTAGCGCCATAGGAATGGATCTCTGGTGTTGTCAAATGGTTACGATCAGGGCCGCCATGGAGTTTGTTATTCCATACACCGCTCGTCAGTGCTCCAGTCGTTGGATCAGTGGCAGGATTTTGCGATGACTGGAATTCGTATTCAGCCGCACCGGTATTACTCCAGGTAAAGTAGAAATCGTTGACATTTTGCACAGCATTGTTTGCAGGGCTGATCAGTGTTGGTACGGTTGGCTTGAGAGTATATACTCGATCGTTAGGCTTTAAACCCGGATGGCTAAAGTTATACGCAGGTGCATTGACCGTAACGTTCTTTGTCGTGTCATCTACATATATATTAAGTGGTTCTGTGTGAGTATTTGTACCGAGTACTTGTAGATTTGTCGGTGCAGTCACGCCCGTTCCCTGATCCGCATTGATGCCGTGCCAGATATTATCCATAGTATGTACGTTCTGAACCGTACCCGTTGAGCCGTTATAGACGATACCTGTTCGGAAATTTTTCGCCGTTACGCCGTCAACTAGCAAGTTTGTGACAACATATGCATTGATACCGTGCAGTTGGTTTGTGGCAGGATTAACACCGTCAAGCGTCACATTCCTAATGACAACATCATTCGCCGCGACTGCTAGTGCTGAGTTGTCTGAACCTGACTTCACAAAGTTTGCTGTGATAGTCTTACTATTGCCGTCTATCGTTAGATTCTTAGTAATATCAACATCGCTTCCCAGAACAATATCCTCATTCAAACGCAATGTATCACCTGCGATTGCAGCATCGACAGCAACTTGGAGGTCATCGTATATAACGCCAGTAGTAAGGTTAGTAATTGCAGTCGCAACATGCACGCCAGTATAAAAATTGCTCCAGCGTACAGAGTAGCTTTGTGCAGCAGAACCGTAGTTCTTGCTGTTCAAGATGACTTCTTTAAAAGACGTTGAGCCGTTCAATTGAGCCGAGCCGATAACAGCACCATTCACAAGATAGGTAAACTGGTTTGCAACTGAATCAAGCTGAATTTCAATAGTATTCCACGCATCGACGTTATATGTTGCTGCTGAGTTATTCCATACACCCGTAATTGTATTGTATGATCGCCAACCAGTATGGCCATCTGTTGTAAACTCGACAATTGGATATGCAGAAATGGCATTTATAGCATTTTGAGCCGTACCCCACAAGCCAGCACGAACAGTTTTTCCATTATCAATCCAATCTGAATCAACATAAAGGTTAGCTTTCAACGCTGTCGTCCCGATTGCAGCTGTACGCTTCAAACCTTCCGTCTGATAAAATCCAGTACCTGACATGTTTGCGAGATCTTTATCGAGCGACATCTCGAGCGTATTTGCTTGTCCAGCAAAGTTAGCTATGCTATGTCCACCAGTTGGCAAAGCACGATCTACTGACCACTCACCCAGCACGAAGGGTACTGATGTGTAGTCCAAGCCTAATGCATTCGCACTCCTACTTGCAATTAAACTATACATCGGTTGTACGACTAATGCCATGATCGACACTACTATTAAAAATGCTTTTTTAGCAGAACGTTTCCCGTCTCGCACGAAAAATTTCATACTCTTCTCACCTTCTCCCTGCACTCCACCACAGAGTCATTAAAGTTTAATGAGCGCCATTATAGCACACCTGGCTCGAAAAGTCCAGCGTTTTTTCAGCTTTTACTGCACATTTAATGCAATCTGGAGTTCGGCGCCATCGACCTTCACGTCGGTAGGATTTTGGTCGGTATCACCAAAGCTTGCCAAACATTCCGCCTTTATGACCGTTTGGTGTTCGGCGATAGCCTGTTGTAGCTCATTATCAGTGGTCGTCAGTTGCAATACGATGCGATCATCGACATTCAGTCCGGCTTGCTTTCTGGCATTCTGCACAAATCGAATCACCTCGCGAGCTAGACCTTCGCGCCGCAGTTCCGGTGTCAAGGTTTCATCAATAGCAACCTCTTTGCCCTGTTTGACTGCCTTTACATTCAGCTCGTCGAGCAGAATCGGCGTGAAATCGACATGTTCACCCAGGCTCGGCACGGTTACACTAGCTAGCGGCTGGCGAACTTTTAGTTTAGCTTTGACGCGGAGACTCAGACCTTGGTTCACATAATCACGCACGGTATCCATGTCATTCATGACCAGTTCATTGATCTGACCCGCCGGCAGCCAATCTTTCAGATGGATCGACTCGTTATCACCAGTCAAGTTATGATAAAGCTCCTCGGCCAGAAACGGCGTAAAGGGCGCTAGGATGTAGGCGAGGCGTACGAGGACATAGTGCAACGTTTTATAAGCGTCGTTTTTGTCACTATCGTCCTCACTCTTCCAGAAGCGGCGACGCGAGCGGCGCACATACCAGTTGCTGGCATCGTCGAGGAACGGTAGGATCGGTCGCAGAGCACCTTGTAAATCATAGGCTTCGGTACGCTCCTCAACCTCAGCTACTAACTGATGCAAGCGCGAAACAATCCAGATATCCAGTGGATTCGCGAGCGTCTTGATCGGATCAGCGAGTTGTCCATCGTATTCCCAGCCATCAACCTCCGCATACATTGTAAAGAAGTCATACATATTCCAGATCATAGAGAGTTTGCGAGCGATATCACCGACGTCTTTGTCAGCTAATGCAAAATTTTCACCATTAGTCAGTGGACTTGATAGCATCAGGAAACGGAAGCTATCGGCCGAATATTGATCCATTAGCTCCATCGGATCAGTGTAGTTTTTCAACTTTTTGCTCATTTTTTTGCCATCGGCAGCGTTGATAAAACCAGTACAGATCAGATTTTTCCATGGCGCTCGGCCAAACAATCCGACATTGACCGCTAGCAAGCTATAGAACCAGCCGCGCGTCTGGTCGATCGCTTCGATAATGAAATCGGCTGGAAACATCTGCTCGAACTTTTCCTTGTTCTCGAACGGATAATGGAACTGTGCAAACGGCATTGAACCCGATTCAAACCAACAATCCAATACTTTGCCAATATGTCGCATCTCGACACCATCACAGTCAAACGTAATGTCCATGACTTCGGGTAGATGATAATCATTGAGCCGCTTGCCAGTGAGCTGTTCAAACTCGTCGTAACTGCCGATGACTTTGACAACCTCGGTACCGTCATTACGAAACCCGCGCCATACCGGAATCGGCGTTGCCCAGTAGCGATCACGACTGAGATTCCAATCTGGCGCTTGCTCGATAATGTTATTGAATCGGCCAGTCCGCAGCGCATCTGGCGTCCAGCTCGTGCTAGCATTTGCCTCGAGCATTTCGTGCTTTTGGCTCTGAATATCCATGAACCAGCTCGGATGCGCCCGATACATCAGCTTGGTACCGCAGCGATGACAATGGGGATATTCGTGGCGAATATATTCGACTTTGAGTGCCCTATCCTCCTCGACCAAGCTTTTTGCGATCTCCTTGTTCACGTCCCAAATATTTTGACCGAGCCAGCGACCTTCGGTGTAATTACCGTCAGCGTCAACAATTGAAACAATTGGCACATGCTCCTGTTTACACAGTTCATAGTCCTCTTCGCCGTAAGCCGGAGCTTCGTGAACCAAACCAGTACCATCCTCGGTTGTCACAAAATCTGCATGGAGCACACGGTGCGCATCTGGTCCACGATTTTCGAACAATGGTTCATAGCGTTTACCAACTAATTCGGCACCTTTGACTTTTTTTACTACAACATATTCCAATGGCTGATGTTTGGCGTCCTGCATAACGCGGCTGACGGCTTCGGTAGCAACATAGAATTTTTTACCGTCGTGCTCGACGAGCGAGTAATCGGTGTCCTTGTTGACCGCCACTGCAACGTTGGCCGGCAGTGTCCATGGAGTGGTCGTCCAGGCAAGCATATATTCATCAACATCCTCGAGCTTGAAGTACACAAACACACTTGGATCGGTGTCCATCTGGTAGCTATTTTCCATCGCCACCTCTGATTTACTGATTGGCGTAGCGTCTTTCGTACAGTACACGAGAATCTTTTCGCCTTCGTAAATTTTGCCTTTTTCGTAGAGCTCTTTAAAGGCCCACCAGACACTTTCCATGTATTCTTTGTCCATGGTTTTATAGGCACCATCGAACTCAACCCAGCGGCCTAGGCGCTCGATCGTATCCTCCCACTCGGTACTGGTTTTCACCATTGCGGCACGACATTCGCGCACATAGTCAGCAATGCTAATTTTTGTGCCGATCTCTTTCTTGTTCTTGATACCCAGTGTCTTTTCAACGTAGACTTCAGCGGGCAGTCCATGGCAGTCCCAGCCCCAACGACGTTCGACGCGCTGACCTTTCATGGTGTGAAAGCGCCCCATGGCATCTTTGACGGTTGAAACCAGCAGATGTCCATGATGCGGCGTACCGGTCAGGAATGGCGGACCATCGTAAAACACCCATTGACCCTTTGCCGGACGCTGTTCAACTGACTTTTCAAACGTTTTGTCTCGTTCCCAACGCCCTGCCCAATCTTTTTCGTACTCTAGCGCTCGTCTGCGTGTGCCGTGTTTGAATTTCATGACTGATCCTCCTTGTTTAATGTGCTAGTCCACTTTGTTTCGTCAAAACCCACCAATACCGCATCGCTCAGCACTAGAATCGGCCGCCTTACCAGCATTGGATGTCGGGCTAGTAACTCAAGCTGTTCGTCCTCGGTCATTGTCAGTAACTTGTCTTTGATGTCCATTTCCCGATATAGCAGACCACTGGTATTGAAAAATTTCTTTAATGGCAAATCCGAGACCTGCCAGTAAGTGTGCAGTTCTTTGGCGGTCAATGGCTGTTCAGTATAGTCGATTTCCTCGAACTTGACGCCCCGGGCTCGCAAAAATGCTGCTGCCTTTTTGCAGGTTGAACACTTTTTATAGCAATAAAATTTCATGATCGACTCTTTTCTAATTCCCGTTTAACACCATCTAAAAACTCGCTTTCGAGTAAGTTTTGCCACGGCAGAAAAAGCGGCTCAGGCAAATGATCGAAATCAGTCCATAGTTGCGCCGTACACTTGTGCGGTTCAACGATACGCGGTTCGTTTGCTTTCCAGTCGCTAATAACCCACCAGGTAATGTAGTGTTTCGTCTCTCTCTCTCTGTCAAAAAAGTCGTTCGTCACGGCCGCGAAACGGATATTATCGATCTCGCAACCAATTTCCTCGCGCACCTCTCGAATAGCTGTTTGTTCTGGCGTTTCTCCAAATTCCATATGTCCACCAGGAATCGACCAGGTACCTTCGCCATGAGAACCGCGGCGCTGCTGCATCAAGAATTTGCCATCGCGAAAAATAAATACGCCGATACCGACTCTAGGTTTTTGTTCACTATTAGTCATAATGCCTCTCTTGGTTTGGGTGTGATCTTCTCCAGTCGTCGATCAGCTTTACATCTTCTTCGCCAATCTGCATACCCGTGAGATTCCACACCAAATTATGGAGCGTACCGCCGGTTAATTTATCCCAATGTTCAGAATTAATCTCATAACCGAGTCCGCGTAGCTTGTCTGCTATTTCCTGTCGGGGGTCTAGGCTATCAGGAACAAGATTGCGAGAGTCGACCTGGCCTTCGGTAACAACTAGACTACGGAGATCGGCTATATCTTCCCAGCCAGTACTATTTGATCCCGGTGCATCGCCGCTGCCCGAACCATCCAATTCCACTCGATCGAGTCCTCGCATCACACATCTCCTTTGGTTTAAAATGATATTTTGCCTGGAAAATATAAAAATCCCAGTTCCGCCACTGGAGCCCTGCACACGCGGGGTGGTACCATCCAGTTTCGAAAAAGGGATAAACCTTTGTCGCACTCTGTTTATCTGATCTGTCGTGCCAGTCCCGGCGAGGTCTAGTTTCTGGGTAAAAGCCCGATTTCTTCTCGCGACTCGTGGGTGATAGCCACTAAAACGTCTTGGCCATATTCTATCACCCTGACAGGTAAAATTCAACTACTCATTGTATTGATCAACACCCGCCACTGGTCGATAATCGTACTTGTTGAGTAGTTCATCGGCAATATCTGCATATTTCTTGCCACATAACATGCCGCCAGCCACCAAGCTATCTTGGGTGACATCTGCACCGATAAAGTCAGGCTTCTGAAATGTCGCCATCGCTTCATCAGAATCGAATTCAAAGTCAATCACCACCAAACCAGCCAGGTCATCCAAATAAATATCAACCTCAGCCATCAAATCACCGATTTCGTAGGCAAAGCGACGCTTTTTAAAGCGTTTACCAGGTAATTGGTTCAGCGCTGCGTATTCATTCGGTGATAACTCGATAGTATGCTCGACCATGTGCGATGAATCACCACCTACTCCATCAATACTGTTTTTAGGATATTTCTTTGTAATGACGAGCTGATCACCATTGCGCCTAATCCGAATCACCGGATGATCCGATTCGGCTGGAATGAAATTATCCTCAATGATTTTCGACGGAAACTGATCTAAATCGTCCGGCAGACTATTCATCAAAAAGGTAAATTCGCGCTCTAGCTCAACTGACATATGATCTCCTCTCTATTCATTCAAACAACGCTAATCCAAATCGGGCAAATGCGAGGAAAGCAAACACGACTAGAATCGTTGCCCAGATCAATTTATCGCCATCAGCATTTAGGAATTTCAGGATCTTGTCATAGGTCGGACGCTTGAAATCGAAAGTATTCTCGCGCAAATTGTAATGCGTGATCGCGCCAAAGATGATCGTCATCGATGTTGTCACCGTCAAACACCACGGGCACAGTACGCCAATCACGTAGAGACTGTCAAAGAACATCGCCCACGCCGCAGCCAAACCGGCCAAAGCCCCCAGCTGCAGACATAGCTTAAACCACTTTGGCAACCTAGCACCAATCGCTATCATCACGCCAATCGTGATGAGAACTGGGAACGCCATCATACCAAAAAAGCTATTTGGGATGCCGAATAACGCGGTGGCCTGCGGTGTTTTCATGACTTCTAGACAGTTCAACACCGAGTTGATATTACAGGCTAATGCCGTCGTAGGATTTTTTACGACCATGTAGGCATCGACGCTGAGCGTGAACGAAGCTAACAAGCCAATCGATCCGAACACAATTAGTAGACCGGCGACCCATTTTTTCGATCGATTCTCGTCACGCGGCTTTTTTAATTCTTTTGCCATTCCTATGTCCTCCTCCTATTTATACCCACTAGCGTCCATAATCGTCGGCAACGTACCGCGCCAAGTCGCCGCCGGCGTTCCGTCGTTAGCAATCGCTAGCATTGTTGGATACTCAACCACATCGTAGGTACGACAAAAAGCCGCGCCCTCTCGAGTATCTGGGCTGATCGTTTCTATCTCGCCACCAGTTTGAAATTTGAAATCACGCATAAAGGATTCCACCGCCATCCTCTGCTCGCTAGCTTCGCGATACACTATGACCAACCTCATACCTCACCTCCTTGTTTGGTTGTTAACATTCTGGTTTTTTGCGTAATTCCTTTAGCGCCTCGACGAATTCATCGGCGTTTTTGAACTCGCGATAGACGCTAGCAAAACGAATATAAGCTACCTCATTGCGGCGCGCCAGCTCGGCCATGACAGCGTCACCGATCTGCTGGCTAGTGACTTCGTTTTCGCCCAGGCTATACAGGGCATCTTCGACACGAGCGACAACTTCTTCGGTTTCAACTTCGCCGCCGAGGAATTTACCGACCGAGCGAGCGATTGCTCGTTTCAATTTATCTCGATCGAATAATTCGCGACGCTTGTCTTTCTTTACGATGGCCAGATTTGGCTTTTCGATGCGTTCATAGGTAGTGTAACGGCTACTGCATTGCAAACACTCGCGACGGCGACGCACTGAATCGCCAGTATCTCGCGATTCGATAACTTTACTATCGTCGTTCCCACATTTTGGACAATGCATTCTGGTTACCCTCCTTTGTTAACTTTTACTAAATAACAGCGCTTGTTATTGAATAACTAATGTATTCAATCTTCCTTTTTATCCTTTTTCGAGCGGCCAAATCGGCGTCGCAGGAATGATGGCGTATCGTACTTGTCATCAGATTTTTCGTCATCGTCGGTGCTGCCAAATGGCGAGCTTGGCTCGTCGGTTGTCTCACTAGAGAACGAGGTGCTATGCCATGGCGATTCTGGTTCTTCGTCGCTCGTAAAATCGCTGACCGAGGCGTTGGTTGGCTGGTCCTCGTCAACATCGAGCTTGTTCAGATCGAGATCTTTGACTGCATAATCGATCGTTTCTGGCGTAGCGGTAACTTCATCGCTCGAACTACTGTGGTCGTAGCTCAATCCACCGCTCGTTTCCTCTGTCGTGTTGTTGTCTGAGCTAGTTTTCTTTGCAAAATACGCAGCGTCGAAACCAGTGGCAACGACGGTAATAATCAATTCGTCTTCCATGTCTGGTTTCAGGGTTGCACCAAAGATGATGTTGGCCTCAGGCGCAACGGCTGAGGTGATCAGCTCGGCAGCTTCCTGGATCTCACTCATACTCATATCATAGCCACCTGTCACGTTGAATAGCACGCCGCGAGCGCCGTCAATACTGACCTCGATCAGTGGCGACTCAATCGCCTGCTGCGCGGCCTTGACGGCACGATCATCACCGCTAGCACGTCCGATGCCCATCAGCGCGCTGCCAGCCTTGGTCATAATGGCTCGTACATCGGCAAAGTCGAGGTTAATCAGACCATGTTCGGTAATCAGCTCAGAGATGCCCTGAACACCTTGGCGCAAAACATCATCGGCAATTTTGAACGTTTCGAGCAGTGGGGTTCGGCGATCAATCGTCTGGAGCAAGCGGTCATTAGGAATCGTAATTAGTGTATCGACATGATTAGAGAGATTACCAATGGCTAGATCGGCATTCTGGCGACGCTTTTCGCCCTCGAAACCGAATGGTCGAGTTGCGACGCCAACCGTCAAAATACCTAGCTCCTGAGCTACCTCAGCCACCACAGGACCAGCACCAGAGCCAGTACCACCACCAGCACCGATAGTGACAAAGATCATATCAGCGCCATCGATAGCTTTTTTGATTTCATCGGTACTCTCGCGAGCGGCCGCCTCACCAACCGATGGATCCGCCCCAGCACCGAGGCCCCGCGTTGTATCTTTGCCGATATGGATTTTGACATCAGCTTCGCTGTTATGTAAGGCTTGCGCGTCGGTATTGACTGCGATGAACTGGACACCTTTTATACCGGCATCTTTCATGCGGTTAACGGCTGCGCCGCCGGCACCTCCGACACCAACCACTTTGATGACAGCCGATGCTTGTATTTCTGCTGGCTTGACTTCTGGCATAATCCCCCTTCGTTACTTATGTGTATAAAATTAGTATACACCGTGCTTTTCAAAAAAGCAAGTTGATTATCCTTGCGCAAATTATTTAAAATTCGCTAATAATGTTATATTTGCAGTCATAAATTTACGAGTAGCGATCGTTCAACTATTTTGTTCAACGCTTGTTTTTACCAGAGAACAGGCTGCCTAATTTCGACATCAATCCGCCTAGTAATCCGCCGTCACTGCGACCATTTGCACCGCCAGCCGACACCTCGGCATCTAGGAACATTAGCCCCGCAACCGTCGTAAAACTCGGATCATTAACCTTGTCGCCCATGCCGCCGAATTCTGGCAATTTACCGACATGAGCATTCATCGACAAAACTTCTCGGGCGTAATCGGCAATGCCGCGTAGTTTCGCGCCGCCGCCAGTTAGCACCGCCCCACCAGGTAGTTTAGCCAGTCGCTTGATCTTCCTTAGCTCATGATTGACGAGTTCAAATATCTCGGCCAAACGTGCCTCGACTATTTCATCGATCGCCTCAGCACTAAACTCGATCGATTTAGCCGTTGCCCCACCACCGATTTTCACCGCAACTTTGGATTCCGAACCGCGACGCAGCTCCGGAGCCGCAACAGCGTGTTCAACTTTGACTCGTTCAGCAATGTCTAATTCAGTTTTGAGGCCAATTGCTAGATCATTCGTAATATTATTTGATCCAATCGGCAACACAGCGGCATGAATAATATCGCCCTCCTCGAAAACCGTCACATTGGTCGTTGTTGCGCCCATATCGATCAAGACCACGCCGTTCTCGCGCAGCTGATCGTCCAACACCGCTCGCGCCGACGCTAGTCCACTCACAATAACATGGTGTGGCGTCAACTCCGTCATCTCTAACACTTTTTCCAAGTTCTTCATATGTGGCGACAGTGCCGTGATCATGTAGGCATCAACCTCTAATCGCACGCCGGTCATACCAAATGGATCACGAATACCGTCCTGGCTATCGAGTTTATAGCTACGCGGCGTCACATCGAGGATCTCACGATTAGCTGGTAGTTGGACCACAGTAGCCGCTTCCTCTACCCGGGCCAGTTCATCATGACCGATCGTCTGACCACCAGCGCCCACCGCCACCACACCGCGCGAAGATAAACCGACAATATGTGAGCCGTTGATATTAACTGTCGCTGCATCGATATGATAGCCGCTCATGCGTTCCGCTTTTTCGAGGGCTCGATCAATAGCCTCAGCAGTTTTGTCCAGATTCACAATTGTACCCTTGCGCATACCTGAATTTTTGTGTGTGCCCACACCGATAATCGTCACTTTGTCCTGCGAAGACATCGCTGACGTTTCCTCGGCCGAAGCCTTGCCGCCAACGTGGCCGACTACTACTTTTACGGTGTCTGTACCTATATCGACACCCACTGCATATTTTGTTTCATTCATAATGCTTATATTATACCATACGCCCGAAAGGGTCAATCTGGATTAAAAGCGATCTGTTATATGATTAAGACAAAGAGATTTTTTGTTCAGGATTCACTGCTTCAACAAACTCCCGATCATGGCTAACTAACAAAATTGCACCGCTGTAATTTTCCAGAGCCGACTCAACAGCCTCGACAGTCGGAATATCTAAATTATTTGTTGGCTCGTCCATAATCAACAAGTTCGCCCGGTTGGCTGCAATAGATGCGAGCAAAACTTTCATTCTCTCGCCACCAGATAAATCGCGAGCCGGCACAACCAATGAGTCTTTTTTAATGCCAAACCGAATCAATAAATTAATCAGATCATGTTTTTCGAGTCCAGATACCAATTGCTGTAAATTTTCTAGGGCTGTTTTATCTGGTGTAGGCAAAGTTTGATTCTGATCAATATATATCACTCGCGCCGCTGAACCAATTCGCGACTCTCCACTGTCCGGCTCCGATTGATTAACAATTGCTTTTAGCAAAGTAGTTTTTCCTATGCCATTTTCGCCTTCGAGAAGGACTTTATCGCCCGCCCGCAAATGCATTGAGATCGGTCCAACTATTCGACCATAAATCTCCATGGATAAATCACGAACGTCTAGTAATGTTGCGCCCTTATCTCTTTCCTCGGTCGCAAAAGCAAATGCTAAACGTATTTCTTCCTCAGGTCTCTCTGGCTCCTCTAGACTAGATAGCCGCGAACTCATTGCCGTCGCCGCACCAGCTAAATGTCCAGCTGCGCGCTCACGTCGCGCATTCGCAGTCAATTTGTCCGAGTCCGGAGTGCGCCGATTTCCGGCCGCAGAATTTGCACGAATATTTGCGTCTCGCGCCGCTCGACGAAGGCGCTTCTTCTCCATCTCATACTGATTATAGGCTTTCGCCGTTGCTTCCTTGTCGGTACGACGTGCTTCTACGTATTCGTCGTAGCCTAGATTAAATTGTTTGACACCGTCGCCTAAAAGTTCAATGATCCGTGTAGAAGTATTCCGCAGGAATTGTCGATCGTGGCTAACTATTACAAATGAAGCTGGACTTTCACCAATAAATTTCTCCAAAATAGTCACGCCCCTCGTATCTAAGTCATTGGTCGGCTCATCGAGCAAAATGGTGTCATACATCGAAGCAATTACCGCGGCCAAAGCTACCCGTCTCTTTTGCCCACCCGATAGTGTTCCAATTTCACGATAAATGTCAACATTTGCTATACCAGCGTTAGCCATGGCCAGCTTAACACGAGATTCAAATCCGCCAATATCCAAACGATTATATTGCTCTAATGCTTCAGAATAAATCATGAGTGTATGCTCGCTCTGATCTTCCTCTAATTTTTTGCAAGCTGAATCAAAATTATCACTAGCCTTTTCGACACCTGTGACGCTAGCAACAAAGCCTTCGATAGTGTGGTCTAACCACCCATTCAAATCTTGTGGCAGCATACCGATCTCGGTTTGATCGTATGTAATCTGCCCAGATGTCGGTATAATATCCCGGTTAATTAGATGAAGTAAGGTTGTTTTACCAACGCCATTTGGCCCGACTAGGCCAATCCTATCGCCAGCATTTATACCGAAACTGACGTCCGACAAAACCTGCCGCCCGCCAACCTCATAACTAACTTTATTCAAATTTATCACATTAATATTATACCCTTTTAAAAAGGTGTTGACAAGTAGACCTTATTGTATTATACTTTTTACTACGCAAGCGCCCGCTTGCTAGTACCGACCAGTAGAAAGGTCCGAAAATGGGTGGAGTCAACTGTCCTCCTCCTGCGACCCAGGGAGTCTCTCCCGCGATGATGGATGCTTACGTGGACGCCTTGGCGTCCTACTCGGGCAACCTCTTCCGTGGCATCTCCCAGGTCTTCGCAGCGAACGAGATGATCGAGACGCGTGTCATCGCGCGCGACGATCAGTTCAAGGCTGTCAGCGACGTACTCGATGAGTCGCAGACCAGTCTCGCCGCCGCCAAGCTCGAACTCGGTACCGTCGCAAGCCTCTGGCAGGCGATGGGCCAGCCGCCGATCAGCTTCGCCGATCAGACGGAGACACTCCAGAAGATCTGCGACCAGCTGCCCTTCGCGGCCATCGAGCTCTCGGCCATGACCGTCGGCGTCGACGTCCAGAAGTCCCTCTGGGACTCCGGCATCACGAGCGCCATGTGCGCCATCGTCGACGACGTGACCGCGGCCATCTCGTGGCAGACCACGTTCGCCAAGTCCAGCAGTTCGCTGCTGGTCGCCACCGCCTGATCACAGGCACCGGCGGAGGGCGACACGAGTTTCACACTCTGTCGCCCTCCGTCAAGCGGAACTATGATTGAAATTATTCACACGATATCACCTGAGATTGTTATCGCTCGCGAGCAAGGATCCGAGCATTTTCGTCCAGCTGCAATTGGTCTCAAGGATGACAATTCATTAAAAACTCGCGTCGAAATGGAGCAACGAGAAATTGATTTCCAGCTCAAAAATTCGGTAGCTACTTTGGCAATTGCAGCACATTTTACAGAGCAACAGGCGCAGCAGAATGCGCAAAATGAACTGCTCGAAAGAGTGTCATTAGCATCATGGTGGGTGTATCGTTTGCCCACTACTGATTCAATAGACGTGCCACAAATTGGTGACTACCAGATCGTAACTGGCGTTGCACCTAGCATTGGTAATGGAAACGCAACTTTTACAATTATTAGGAACGATTCGGAATTTCCTTTCTTTACGCTGGGTGGTGGGTATGCGCAAGACCTCAGCAGAGCCGCAGAGAAATCGTATCTCGAAGCAGTTCAGTCTTGGACAGCAACGCGATGGCTTCGCCACAATAACATGGATTTTCCAAATTGGGATTTGAACGAACTATCAAGACGATTCAACGAGATACAAGCTGTCACAGACAGTGCACGAGAACATATTGATTTAGAATTGATGGAACCTATTACGCCAATCACGGTAAAATCTGAGGATATTTTTGTGTCATATTTTGAGGCACAAAGAAAAGATTTTTCAGGACGTTCACGTGATTACGCATCACTATCGCGTCCAGCACGACAACCAGTTGTTTTTACTGAACATAACTTTTAAGTAACAACACAAAAAAAATCGCCCCTATAATGAGGGACGATTTTCGTTTTACAATCCAGTAGTGCAAGCCTATTTCACAGTCATCTAAAGGTGAATTCTTTCCATTAATGTTATTTCGCGAATTCGTTTCGAAATAACTGGATCAACCTGGATGAACGCCGCGAATAAATTCACGAGTTCTCCTAATACTCCCTAGAAAGGAGGTAATCCATCCGCACCTTCCGGTACGGATACCTTGTTACGACTTAACCCCAATCACCAAGCTCACCTTAGGCCGAAATAAATTCGGACGTCGGGTGCTCCTGACTTTCATGGTTTGACGGGCGGTGTGTACAAGACCCGGGAACGTATTCACCGCAGCGTGCTGATCTGCGATTACTAGCGATTCCGACTTCATGCAGGCGAGTTTCAGCCTGCAATCCGAACTGGGACCGGCTTTGATGGGATTTGCTCCCCCTCGCGGGTTAGCTGCCCGTTGTACCGGCCATTGTAGGACGTTTCTAGCCCAGGACGTAAGATCAATACTGACCTGACATCATCCCCTCCTTCCTCCCCGTTACCGGGGCAGTCTGATTAGAAAAATACAACTAATCACAAGGGTTGCGCTCGTTGATGGACTTAACCAAACATCTCACGACACGAGCTGACGACGGCCATGCAGAATCTGTCACCTTGTTCAATAAAGCACTCTCTCCTTTCGGAGAAATTCAAGGGATGTCAAGCCCTGGTAAGGTTCTTCGCTTAGCATCGAATTAAAGAACATCCTCCACCGCTTGTGCGGGTCCCCGTCAATTCCTTTATGTTTTAGCCTTGCGGCCGTACTCCACAGGCGGGATGCTTAACGCGTTAGCTTTATTACTCGAGGGGTCGATACCCCAAACAATTAGCATCCATAGTTTACGGCGTGGACTACCCGGGTATCTAATCCGGTTCGCTCCCCACGCTTTCGTGCCTTAGCGTCAGAAATATCCCAGTCGCCTGCCTACGCCATTGGTGTTCCTCCTAATATCTACGGATTTCACTCCTACACTAGGAATTCCAGCGACCTCTGATACTCTCGAGTTATGCAGTTCGAATAATAGGCTATCGGTTGAGCCGATAGTTTTCATCACTCGCTTACATAACCGCCTACGCAACTCTTTACGCCCAGTCACTCCGGATAACGCTTGGACCCTACGTATGACCGCGGCTGCTGGCACGTAGTTAGCCGGTCCTTATTCATATGTTACCGTCATAGTCTTCTCATATAAAAGCAGTTTACAACCCGAAGGCCTTCATCCTGCACGCGGCATTGCTCCATCAGGCTTTCGCCCATTGTGGAATATTCCTCACTGCTGCCTCCCGTAGGAGTCTGGACCGTATCTCAGTTCCAGTCTGGCTGATCATCCTCTCAGACCAGCTACGGATCGTCGACTTGGTGAGCCATTACCTCACCAACTATCTAATCCGACGCGGGCTCCTCCCAAAGCGTTAAAACTTTAATCCGAAGACCATATGCGGTATTAGCACACCTTTCGGTGCGTTATCCCTCACTTTGGGGTGGATTCCCACGCGTTACTCAGCCGTCCGCCGCTCGCCATCACTCACAAAACCTTCCAAACGCGTGAAAGATTCAGTGAGCATGCTGCCGCTCGACTTGCATGTGTTAGGCATGCCGCCAGCGTTCATCCTGAGCCAGGATCAAACTCTCCATTAAATGCGTCACGCGAACGTGACGACTTGCTTGTAGTTTTTAACTAACATAAAAGATGTACTGACGAAATTGACTTGCACTACCAAATTGTAAATTTACCACCTGAACAGAGGTCATTCAAATAACTCTCGCATCAGACTCGTAATAGTTTATCGCATTTTAGGCGCTCCGTCAACACTTTTACAGTGTTTTGTCAGATAAAATTGTTGTAGAATTTATAACATCATCGCAAATCATCAGGATTTTTAGTAATGGGTCTCGTCGGACCGCTGTCTATATCGCTAGGTCGCTCTACTAGCTCTCGCACCTGCTCTCGTGATGATGTTTAGAACTTTGTAATAATCTCTGCGCCGTCTGGCGTGATCAACACAGTATGCTCAAAATGCGCCGACAGTGAGCCGTCTCGAGTGCGAATCGACCAACCATCGGGGTCGTCTTGGACGACTTTCCAACCGCCGAGAGTCGCCATCGGTTCAATAGCAATCGCTGCACCGACCGGTACTAGCACACCACTCCCCGCCCGACCAAAGTTCGGCACATCGGGATCTTCGTGCATCTCACGACCGATTCCATGACCGACCAAATCGCGCACGATGCCCAGTTTAGCTGCCGACAAAACACTCTCGACCGCTGCACCAATATCACCAGTTCGCACTGCGCCGTGAATCGCATCGATGCCGGCATACAGACTGCGTTCAGTAGCACTGAGTAGCATCTTTTTCGCACCTTTTGGTTCCTCGTCGACAACCATCGTAAACGCCGAGTCAGCCTTCATGCCGCCGACTTCGATCACCAGGTCAAATCCGACGACATCACCGACCTCGAACGGTTCGTCTTTCGGTACACCGTGTACAACGACATCATTCGGACTGATGCAAATCGCACCCGGAAAATTAACTTCTGGAGATTTATAGGACACTTTGGCACCACGCGCGATAATTTCATGCTCCACCCACGCGTCAATTTCCTTACCCGTTACGCCGGCATGAACCTGACCGCGTAAATCTCGAAACAATTCCGCCAATATTCGACCAGCCGCGCGAAAATCTTTGAGTTCCTGGTCGGTGAATTCTCGAAAATCGCGCACGCTCATTTTAGGCACCTTTCGCGATACCGTGCGCCACTAGTTCAGCTTCGATGCGATCATGGACTTCGCCAACCGTGCCGACGCCATCGATGTGCTCGATCGGCACATGCAGTTCGTTAAAGAGGTTCAGTAGCGGATAGATTTCGCCACGGTGAATTTGCAAACGCTTTTCGATCGTCTCCGGCGAATCTTCGCCGCGACCACGCACCGCCAATCGTTTCATAATTTCCGATTTCGGCACCTCGAGCACCACACACATTGCTATCGGGTTCTCGCCACAGCGCTCCTGCTCGTGTTTAACGAGTGCCTCGGCCTGAGCCACAGTCCGCGGATAACCATCCAAAATGACGCGGTCAACATCACCGCAAGCATGCGCCTTGTCGAGCGCCGCAAAAATAACACGATTCGTCACTTCATCTGGGATCAGCTCACCGGTTTTTAAGTATTCGAGCATTTCATGATCGGCCTGATCCCGAAAAATCTGTCCCGAGCTCAACCAACGCCAGCCGTGTCGTGCCGCCAGCATCTGACCTTGCATCGATTTGCCTGCACCTGCTGGACCGAAAAATATAATCATATTAGTTAAAGAACTCCTGTTTTAATGTCGTAACAATTTTTTCACCACTCGCCGCTAGCCCAACCTTTGCCTTGGTGGCTGCGATAATTTTGCCCATGTCTTTTTGTTCAAAGTTATTCTCGGCAATAATATCTCCGATCACCGTTCGCAGTTCATCGCTCGATAGCTGCGTTGGCAAATAAATAGACAGAATCTCGTTCTCTTTGGCTTCTTTGTCGGCACGATCCTGATCGCCAGCAGACACATATAGTTTTGCTGCATCATCGCGTTTTTTGACCTCGCGCGCTACGACGGCTTGGATTTCCTCGTCAGTGAGCCCTTCGTCGCGCTTGCCTTTGTCGACTTCCTCGTACAAAATGGCTGACTTGAGCCCGCGTAATGTCATCGTGGTGAATTCATCACGCGCCAGCATAGCGGCTTTCAAGTCGGCGGTAATTTTTTCTATCAAATTCATCTATAATCCTTTCCTATATAGTATACCAAAAAATCGTCGCTTTGGCGACGATTCTCGGGATCATATAGACGAGATAGGCTATTTATCGACTAGGTTTAGCTAGTCCCATGCGAATCTGTAAAGCTTTGTCGGCTTTGCGCTGTTCGCGAATAATAGCTGAGTCACGTCGATCGCGCTTGCTCTGTGGCTTGCTAAAACGCTGCGCAGCTTTGGCCTTTGAAACGACACCCGACTGCAATACACGGCGATTAAATCGTCGTAGCAAGTTCTCGTTCGCCTCTTTGGCATCTTTCCTCTTAACTTGAATCATACGAGCTATAGTGTAGCAGATGTCGAGACTTTTCGCAAGTCACTACTACTCAGCGATTTTATATGCCGTCACCAGCGCATTTGGACCAGTGCCCTCGGCGAGGAGTGGATGCGAGTGATTATCGATCTGGATATGACGAAATATCGCCGGATGGCTGTACATAGACGAATACACTGCCGCCTCGGCCATAGCTTTTTTCATCTGATCAGGTCGGGCAAATTGACTAAACTCCGGCTGGATGACCGCCACCTCACCGCCCTCTTTTACCGCATCGAGCGCCGCCACGAGGTCGTAAATAAAACCTGTCCGACTCTTCATGGCACCTGGTAAATTCCACATGTTTTGCGCGAAAGCGCCTTTAGCAGTAAAAAGATTAGCTGGCTTTTGCTCTAATAAATTTAGTTTTGCAGGATTGTAAGGTGAACGCTTGGCATATCGCATCGCCTCGGGCTGTTGTCGCAAAAAAGCCCAATCTATACCAATAGTAGTTCTGTCTTTTGCGCCCGGTGGATCAAATACCGTTAATTCAGACAGTGGACTATCTAGTTTAACAGTCGTCATCGCAGCTGCTATGCCTATGGCCGCGCGAGCACCAGCTGAGTTTCCGTCTAGTGTAATATTGCCATAATTGCCTAGTTCACGTTGCAAAACGCGCAACATCCATTCGCCCTGCGGAGCGAAACTGCCTGCCGCCTTCATTCTGTCGATGACTGGCCTTGGTACGAGCGACGACTCGCCAGAGCCAGCGTTGTTAACTACCATAATACGTCGATCAGGGTTAGCTGCCGCAAACGCCACGTTCTCGAACAAGCCTACTGGGTGCTCAAAATTCCCGCCGATGCCCATATTATAAACTGTAATTCCATCTTCAGGCGGAACATCGGTATTGAGGAATCCCACTTGAACCGCGCCATCCGGATGTTCGATAGTTCGAGTCGTGGCAGCTAGCTCCCTCGTTAGTTCTTTGCGTCTTTTTGCACTCGGAATATCTACGATAGGTTCGCTATCCGCGTGAGTTGTTGTTTTGCCTTTTGCATCAAAACTAGTAATCTAGGCCTCTAGTTGACCCTTGCCGAATCGGTAATCTATGGATTTCTTGCTCATCCTACATATTATACTCTATTTTTGATAAAAAGTCAATGTTGCATTGTTCGATTTTGCCTCGTTTTAGACGCCCACGTCGCATCGGAGCAACCGACTTTCGACATTCACTCGTCCGTTCCATTCGTTCTTTGTCAGCTCAACCAAGATTCTAGCCCGCTGCTGTTCGCCGTTATCATCATACGGCTCGAGCGTAAATTTACTCGCTGCACCGAACGCTATGGCTGATAACTTACGGCCATCAGTGTCTGCAAAGGTATACTTGACGTGATTATGATCACGCCCCAATACCCGCCGATCCATAACTAGAACCGGCTGAAACGCAAACACTGGACGTGCATTACTATTGCCAAAGGGTTCGAGCCCAGCTAGTTCATCGACTAATTCAATATTAATCGCCGAAAAATCTGCTAGTTCTATGTCAGGATCCGGATAGAGAAAACGCCGCTGATCTGCTAGCTCTAATGATGCGTAAAAGTTTTGAACCTCTGCTCGCCACTTTTCTATGTGCTCGGTACGAATTGTTAGCCCGCCCGCCGCTAAATGTCCGCCGCCCTTTTCTAACAAATCGGCCGTGTGATGAATGACTTTCGCCATGGAAAACTCGCCAAAACTCCGTCCGCTGGCTTTACTAAACTCCGAGCCTTTCGACATAACAAAAGCCGGCCGTTCGAACTTTTCCACGATTTTTGACGCCACAATACCAATCACACCTTCGTGCCAATCATCACCCGCTACCACTGCTACTGGATCGTCCAAAACGACTTGCGACGAAGCCTGAACGAATATCTCCTCCTGGACTTTGCGCCGCTCGCGGTTTAGGTCATCGAGCTTTTCCGCTAGTTCTAATGCCCGAAAAGTATCGTCCGTTTTGAATAGTTCTAGCGCCATCTCGGCGGTCTCGAGTCGTCCCGCCGCATTGAGCCGCGGCCCCAGCACAAACCCGAGCGTCTCGGCCGTCACATTATTTTGATCAACACCGGCCTTGGCGAGGAGCGCCCTGAGCCCAACCCTACGCGTCTTTTTTAGTACCTCCAGACCCCAATAGACATTAGCGCGATTTTCATCGATCAAGCCCACAATGTCGCACACTGTACCGAGCGCCACCAGGTCGAGGAGCCACTTTTCCTGACCATTCGAGAGTCCTTCTAGTTCAGTTTGACAAGCTTGAACCAATTTGAACGCCATACCGCAACCCGCCAGATCATTAAACGGATATTTGCTGTCTTGGCGCTTCGGGTTCAAAACCGCAATGGCATCCGGTAACGAGTCACCTGGTGCATGGTGATCGGTCACAATCACGTCAACGCCGAGCTCCTTGGCCCGAGCAATCTCTTTGATCGATAGCGTCCCGTTATCGACTGTGATAATCAGTTTGGTACCATCTGCCGCTAGCTGCTCAATGGCCTCAATATTGAGACCATAGCCTTCGGTAAAGCGATCTGGTGTGTAGGTTTCCACATCTAGGCCGAATTTTCGAAGACTCTCCCACAAAATCACCGTTGCTGTCATGCCGTCAATATCATAATCGCCGTAAATAGTGACTTTTTGCCTATTTTTTAGCGCTTTTTTAATACGCGCCACCGCCTGTTTCATGTCGGGAAACAAAAACGGATCGTGTTTAGCCGCCGCATAATCTGGATGCAAAAAAGCTTGCTGCGAAGCCGCGCCCTCTACACCACGACGCTTGAGGATTTCTTTGATAAGTGGTGAAACTACCCCTGATTTCATGATGCTATTGTAGCATACGAGGAATCTACCAGAGTAGCCATCTCTGTTGACTCAACATCGATAAAGTGTTACTATCTACGGCTATGAATAAGCATCCCGATAATCGCAACCCGCGTAAACCTTCCTCGGCCAAAGAACGCGAGGCAGAGCACCAAGCCAAAGTACGAGCTAAAAAGGCTGAACGTGTTGCAGATGCAGCAATCCTGCGTCATCTCTTTGGTGGATTTACCCATCAACCACCGGATCTGTATAGCACTATAAATAATGACCAACGCCTCGTAGGCGACGTCGCACCACAACTGGCAGAGCTCGTCGATCTACGACCAGAGCTCCTAACAGCCGCCCGGGCAGTCCTACAAGGACGTATTGAACTCGCTAACGAGCAACATATCAAGACTATCGGCACCAAGAGCGAAGAAACCTCGGAATCCACTACCCGATCGGCCTCTCAAACCTTGCGCGGTGCGATCAAACAAATAGACCGTGAGTCGTCTCTCCGGTCTAACAACTAATTTATTCTGTTAGGTTACGATTTTTAGTATTAGCGAGTTGCTGTGACTTGATAACGATAGCCTGGAGTTCTTTGAATATCGGAAAGCTCTTGTTGGTCGAGTAGAGACGAGTGTTGCCCT
Organism: Candidatus Saccharibacteria bacterium; assembly: GCA_016699895.1. Classification (NCBI taxonomy): domain Bacteria; phylum Candidatus Saccharimonadota; species Candidatus Saccharimonadota bacterium. The sequence goes on from CP064991.1 coordinate 68,955, forward strand.
GTTTTTCAGTAGTGAGAAAACCGCTCTTTTCTAGCCGTTTCAGCTCGCGCTGAATGTTACCTGGGTCTTCTTTGATGAGCTTTGCAAGCCCACGAACGTGAGTTTTAAAATCTGGATATTTAGCGTAAACCACGATTATTTTGCGGCGCACACGCGATGTAATAAATACATCAAGCATTATCATTCCCCTTCCTTTAGTCCGTCAAGTCATTTAGCGCCATAGCAGCGTCTTGCCAAATATTCTAACAAAATCCGCATCGACAATCAATACTTTTTTACAACGAAATTACTTCCAGCCTAGAATTGTGCTGTTGGCCATGTCTCGTATCATCTGAGCATCTGGCATATCGTCGATATCATAATAGTGACTGGTCGAAATGTAATTTGGAGTCACCGACAAGATATGCAGTTCGTCGACCAGAATGTGAGCTTTGTCGAGCGCGGCCAAGCCAATGATTGGCGCTGCGAGGATAATTTTGTTGACACCAACTGGTTTTAGCCATTCCACCGCTGCATCTAGCGGGGTGCCCGACGACAAGCCGTCACTCACCAAAATTACATTACGATGCCACAAAGCCTGTGGGTCAATCGTACCACCATCGCCGAGCAGCCAGTTGAGATGGCTATCAGCCTCGCGCATCTGATCTTCGAGCTCGCCTTTGTATTCACCATAATAATATTCCGCCTCCGACTCGCTGAGATCCGGATTCTTTGCCACGACGCCGCCCGGCATCACCGTGGCATAATCAATCGACTCATCGTGGATTCTAATCGTTTCGGAAACTAACTGTTGCAACGTGGTGTGTAGGTAAATTGCGATCTGATAACCAACCGCCATACCGCCTTCGTCTAGCGCTATCACCGCCATATCCTGATAGCGATATTGATCAATTAATTCAGACGCTAATTTAGCACCCGCCACTGCCCTCGATTCGAAATACATAAGCATTATTGTAACAGATTTATCGGCTATATAATAGATAGTTCTATCGTTACAGAGTATAATGATTACTATGAAATTCTATGAGGTTTCACCTGTCGGTATTGTCGGCAAAGATTTTGACGTCCTCACCTATAGCTGGCCAGAGGCTATTCGCCCCGGACGAGTCGTCGAAATCGAGGTTGGATCGCGCCTTTTTGTAGGCGTGGTGATTGCGACGGTCGATGAACCATCGTTCAAGGTCAAACCTATCTCGCGGCTATTATTCAACCGCCCTTTACCCTCGCAGCTCCTACGTCTCCATCAATGGTTAGCCGGGTTTTATGACACTCATCCAGGTACCGTTTGGCAAACTATGCTGCCTAGCGGTTTACATAAAAATCATCGTAATATCGTTGTTAAAAAATCTACACATCAATTTAACAGAGATGACGAGCGAACAAATTTTGTACTCAACAAGGCTCAATTGTCAGCTATCGAGCAGCTAGTTGAGATGAAATCCGGTACGGCGCTCCTCCATGGCATAACTGGTAGTGGCAAAACTGAAATCTATAAAGCTATGGCACTCGAAGCGGCTGGGCGCGGCCTATCATCGATCATCATGGTGCCAGAGATAGCCTTGACTGCCCAGCTAGTTCGCGAGTTTGAACGAGATTTTGAAAACGTCATCGTCACTCATTCGTCTATGACTCCGAGTCAGCGCTTTAGCATTTGGAAAAACTTGCTAGAGAACGATCAGCCCACCGTCATCATCGGACCGCGATCAGCTCTATTCATGCCCGTCCAGAAACTAGGCCTGATTGTCGTTGATGAGTGTCATGAGCCGTCCTATAAACAGGATAAGGCGCCGCGCTACAATACCCTGCGCGCTGCTGCTGCCCTATCGAACTTTCACGAGGCGAGACTGATCCTTGGCTCAGCTACCCCAGCCATCGCCGACTATTACTTGGCACAAAAACTCGGCCGGCCGATTATTACTATCAACCAGCTAGCTAGGCAAGACGCCATCAAACCCAGCATCAGTATCATCGATATTACCAAACGTCACAACCTATCATCACGCAGTAGTCTCTTTTCAAAACAGCTGATTACCGCTATTGAAAGAACTATTGAGGCCGGGCAGCAAGTTTTACTATTCCACAATCGTCGTGGTAGCGCCTCGGTGACGCTCTGTACCAGCTGCGGCTGGCTAGCGACCTGCCCAAACTGTACGTTGCCTCTCACGCTCCACAGTGACTCCTATCAACTACGCTGTCATCTGTGCGGTTATCACACCAAACCGCCGACCAGCTGTCCAGAGTGCCATAATTCCGATATTATCCACCGCGGTATTGGCACCAAACGGATCGAGGAAGAGGTCAGGCGTCTGTTTCCCAGTGTCAACATCAAACGTTTTGATGGCGACACAGAACGCGGTCAGGCCGTCCAGGATATTTTCGAAGAGCTACACACCGGCAAAATCGACGTCATTATCGGTACTCAAGCCATCGCTAAAGGTCTCGACTTGCCGAATTTACGCCTCGTCGGCATCGTGCAGGCCGATGCTGGGCTGGCGCTGCCTGACTTTTCCTCGTCCGAGCGAACTTTTCAACTAGTCGCCCAGGCCAGCGGCCGGGTTGGACGTGGCGCCGACGCCACCTCGGTCATTATTCAAACTTTTCAGCCCGACCACCCGGCTGTCGTGTTTGGCGCCGCCCAAGATTACGAAGGGTTTTTTAATTCGGAGATACAGGAACGCGCCCGCGGTCATTTTCCACCTTTTTCGTATCTATTAAAACTCACCTGCACCTACAAAACCGAAAAAGGCGCCGCGAACGCCGCCATGAAATTGGCCCGCGAAATCGCAAACAAACACAAAGACGTCAAAATCCTCGGCCCGGCCCCCGCCTTTTACGAGCATATTCGTGGCACCTATCGTTGGCAGATCGTCATCCGAGCGACGAACCGCGCTAGTCTCGTCGCCATCGCTGAACAAGTACCGCCTACTAAATGGCAAATGGAGCTCGATCCTATCTCACTGCTATAACCTTCCCAATCTGTAAACTATGCTAAAATAGTTGCATGAGTTCAACATACACCAGAAAAAATATTATCACTTTGCCAAATCCGCACCTCCGCGAGCGCAGCGGGCGCATCCGTGTTATTGACGACGAAACGCTGCAGCTGATCGACGACATGCTAGCTGCGACGCTCGACTGGGAAGCTAGCCGGCCGCACGAAGTCGCCGTTGCGCTGGCCGCCGTTCAAATCGATCGCTTGCACCGTGTCGTTATCGTCCGCGAGGATTTCGATGACAAGGATAACAAGAACTTTACCATCCTAATCAACCCAGAGATCGTGAAATGCGAAGGTGAAATGATCACCGACCACGAGGGCTGCCTGAGTGTCAAAGACGTCTATGGTCTCGTGCCCCGTTGGTCAAAGGTTCGCGTCAAGGCCGTTGATATTAACGGTCGCGAAGTCAGAATCAAGAGCCCCAACCCCTTTATTGCCCGTATTTTGCAGCACGAGATCGACCACACCAATGGTATTTGCTTTGTCGATCATATCGCCGATCAACAGGATGCCTTTTTCATCCTAACCGACAGTGGTGAGCTAGAACCATATCCGTATGAAAAGGTCGTGGAAAGCGGCATATTAGAACCAGATGACTAACATCGTATTCTTTGGCACCGAAGAATTCTCGGTACCGACCCTAGAGGCGCTCATCGCGTCCGACTACGAAGTCGCAGCCGTCGTCACCAAACCCGACAGCGTTCGTGGCCGTGGCCATAAACTAGATTCTCCGACTGTCGCCAAAATTGCAACTAGCCACGACATAAAAGTCCTGCAGCCTGACAAACTATCGGATATCCGTGACGATTTGATCGAAATGCATGCCCCGATCGGAGTCCTGGTATCCTACGGCAAGATCATTCCTCAGTCAATCATTGATGTTTTTCCAAACGGTATTATTAACCTCCACCCTTCGCTATTACCCCAATACCGAGGTCCATCTCCGATGGAAGCCGCCATCGTAAACGGCGACTCAAAAACCGGTCTGACTATTATGTCGCTCGTGAGAGAAATGGACGCCGGGCCGATCTATTACCAAGAGGAGTTTCCCCTATCCGGAGCTGAAACCAAACCTGAATTATACGACGTATTATCCCGGCGCGGCGCAGAGCTATTAGTCGACAAACTACCGAGTATTTTAGACGGGCAGCTACCAGCCGAACCGCAAGATGAATCACTGGCAACCTATTGCCGCCTCATTGACCGCCAGACTGACGGTGTTATCGATCCTCACACTATGACCGCCAGCGAGTGCGAACGCCGCGTTAGGGCTTATCTGGGCTGGCCAAAGACCAGATTATCTTATCTAGGCTCAGAAGTCATCGTCACCAAAGCCCGTATCCTAGACAATTATCAGGGCGACGCTTGGCCAGATGTCATCAAATGTTTCAACGATACCTATTTACAAGTTATCGAGCTAGTGGCGCCGAGCGGCAAGCAAATGAAAACCGCGGATTATCTCCGCGGTATCAGATCGTAAAAAACGAATTAGGCTGCTTGATCTTGATCAGCCGGTGCGGCTGTCTGCTGCGTGATACCACCTAGAATCGCGTCTTTATTCTCTCTAATTTCGCCTTTTAGCTCCTCGAGAACCGCCGCCACCACCTGCGGATAATCTGGTCGATTCAATTGTAACCATTTCATCGCGCCGTATTCACTCATAATAGCATTGTCAGCAGCTTCTGGGTTAGCTGCACGGAGCTGTTGATAATCCTCGCGTTCGCTATAATCTGGCAAGTTTTCGTTAAACCATGTGGTCATGCCGTCTTGGTTCATGTCAACAAAATAACCGAATTCGTCGAGCAATTCGTCGCTCATACCATCTGTCAATCGCTCGCCGACTCGCATTTCGAGCTCGCTGTAGATGTGCTGCAGGAACGCTTGCTTTTGCTCTGGCGGTAGATCACCTAGGCCGAGATCTTCTAGAAATTTATCGTCTAATCGAAACATGTATATGCCCTTTCTTCTTATGCCAAGATTATAACATACGACTACATCAGATAGCAAAACACCCCTCCGCTCTTGAAGGGGTGTTTTCGTAAACCAGCTGTTTATCGTTTAGAAACTTTGCGGCTACGGGCGTAGGCAGTAGCACCGAATGTCAGGGCGCTAGCACCAGCCAAGGCACTAAGAGTTTCAACTGGGCCAGTCGCTACAATCTCAGTTGGTGTATAAACCGGAGGATTGGTTGGCGTAACTGGAGTCGTTGGAGGTTTACAGTTAGGGTTGTCGTAGTTCATACTCGAATCGTACTCACATGGCTTGCAACGCTCGTCATCTTTGTCGATTGACGGATTGGTTGGGCAAGGATTTGGAGTTGGCTCGCAGTCCTTGTCTACACTAGTGGTCGCGCTGTTGTTACTCGTATCTGGTTCTTTGTTTAGCTCGCTGGTAGCTGAAGACACAACGTTCACGAGTTTAGTAATACCGCAGACCATGTCAGATTCGCCAGCAACGTTGACGCTAAAGGTGATTTTTACGGTCTTGCCGACTTCGACTTTGGCGATTTTCAAACCTTCACCAAATAGATCACCGCTCACGCCAGTTGCAGGTTCTGCTTTGACATCGCTGTTATAGGTAACATTATGTGGCAAAGCGTCTTTGATAACTACGTTAGTTAGTGCTACGTCACCAGTGTTTTTGAACGTTAACGTATAGGTTAGCGTGTCGCCAGGCTTCGCAGTCGCTTTATCGACTGATTTCACTATGTCGAATTTTGGATGCCTATCAGGCTGACATTCTTTGTTCACCGTGGTGGTAGTATTGTTATTGCTCGTGTCTGGTTCAGTTGCCATTTCTTTGGTGGTTGAGCTAGATTTGTTCACAAACTTGTTATCACCACAGACTAGTTTATCTGATAGCACCTTTGCGCTAAAGGTGATTTTAGCAGTGCCACCGGCGTTTATTTTCGCAATCTTTACACCGCTCGTAAACAGTTTATCGAGGTCGCTGATACCGCTACCGTTGCTAACGTCGATCTTGGTTTCACCTACGAGTTGGAGACCAGCTGGCAAAGCATCTTTGATAACAACGTTCGTCAATGTAGTGTTACCGGTGTTTTTGAACGTTAATGTGTAGTTCAACGTATCGCCTGCTTTGGCAGTTTTCTTGTCGACCGTTTTGACGAGGTCATAGTTTGAGTTACATTCCCGGCTAACAACAGTATCGGTGTTGTTATTCGACTTGTCAGATTCGTCAGGCTTCTCAGTAGTGGTCGAAGTTGATTTATTGGTCAATTTAGTATTGCCACAGACAAATGTGTCTTTGGCGGCAGTCTTCACCGTAAAGGTGATGACGACGTTCTTGCCAGCATCAACTTTGGCGATTTTCAGACCTTCACTAAACAGATTGCCGCTCACGCCAGTCGATGGATTGACCGAAATGTCATTATTATAGGTAACGTTTGATGGCAAAGCGTCTTTGACGACGACATTGGTCAAGGCTACATCACCGGTGTTCTTGAACGTCAGAGTATATTTCAACGTATCACCTGGTTTAGCTGATGTCTTGTCGACTGATTTAACGAGGTCGAAATTAGGATGCTTTTCGGGCTGACATTCTTTGGTGACAACAGTTGTGGCGCTGTTGTTGCTGCTGTTGTCTTCTTTGCTGGTCTGATCAGTGCTCGATGATACGGTATTAACCAGTGTGGTATCACCGCAGACAAATTTGTCAGAAGCTTTGGTGACTGCCGTGATTTTAACTGTGGCGCTACCGCCAACTGGCAGTTTAGCAATCTTTAGACCACCGTTAAAGATATCTCCACTATATGAGCTAGGTGCCGAGACGCTGACGCTGGTGCTCGCGATATAGCTAGGTAGCGTATCTTTCAAGACTACATTGGTCAGATCTTGATCGCCAGTGTTTTTGGCAGTAATGGTGTACTGCAACGTATCGCCAGGCTTGGCGGCTGTTTTGTTAACAGTCTTTACTACATCGTATGATGGGTGCTTTGGAACTTCTTTGAACTGTGGTTTTACCTTGACAATGATATAACCAGCATACTGCAAACAGCCAGGAATTTTACCGTCGAGGCTAGTGTAGCCGAGCAATGCTCCACCGTTAGCGTTAGTAAACAGATCATTACTGAGATCCCAGCCATTAGTCGTACCAGTTACGTTGTTAAAGTATTTAGCTGAAACAACTTGCAAACGGAACTCTTTATCACTGCGCACGATAACCTGATCCCAGACTTTGGCTGGTTTAGCGTTATCTGCAGAGATAAAACCATTAACCGTAAAGTCAGTCGTATAGGTATTTAACGGTAGGTTCAAAGCTGCACGTACATTAGTAGCTACGAGGTTCAGGTTAGAAGCCGCATTGTTATGAACGTACATACGAATGGTATATTCTTTGCCCTCTTGGATCGTTGCCGTGTCAGACCATGTGTCTGAACCGGTCTCGCGGATGCGCGTAAAATTACGCTCGTCGCCTACACCGGGATTATCAACAATGGAGTTAAACGTGACGTATGACGCCGGTTTGTCCATGGTGAAGGTCGTACGATCCGGACCCCACGCTAGTAGTACACTCGGTACTAATACGGCAGCTAGTAGGCCAAATAGGACAAACGTCTTTTTCGGTACGTACTTGAAGCCACTGATTATAGATTGTAGTTTGCTCATGACACCTCTTTTCTCACTTACTTCTCTCATTATATCATATTTCCGTTAATTTGTAAACTAGCTTCCCCAGTTAATGACTGGCTCTTCGGGCTGTTTCTCATTACCCTTGTCTTTGCCAGCGTCTGGATTGCCACTATTGTCACCGGCTGGAGTTTGCGCCTTGTCGTTGCTCACCGTTGCATCATCAGTACTGCTATCGTGAGAGCCTTTGTCATTCGCATGAATAGGGTTTTGTGACTGCTTCTTCTTCTCTAGATTTTCGTGCGGCTTGTGTGGTTTGTTCGGAGTACTAGGCTTGTTGGGTGTAGAAGGTTTGTTCGGAGTACTAGGCTTGCTAACAACTACTGGTTTGTGGCCAGCCTCGGTACCCTGTTCACACTGAATGCGCACACCCAAAACTTCTTTGCCATTTTTATTATAGGCAACAAGGCGATCGCCATCTTGCATGTATTGCAAAACTGCAATTGTACCTGGATTACGTTTCGATATCGAGTGGGTCCAGCGAACATTACCGCTGTTGATATCCTGTAATTTCCATGTGTAATCTTTCGATTTGTCGAGGAATTTCTTGACATCAGTACGCCACGCATCGGCATCTTTTTCGTACTTGTTCTCTAATTTATTCTCGTAGGCAGACTTGAAACCGCCTTGGCCATTGATTTCAGACATGAGATATGGAGCTAAGAAACGATTGGCGCCAGCTGCCATTTTGAGCTCACCGGCACATTCTTTGGCAGTGATATCTTTGGCAACACAGAGCTCTTCGCCGATAGCTAGGTTTGATTCCATGTCGCTCTTGCCTTTGCCGTCACGCATTAATGTGGTGGCTTCTTTGGTAAAGAACTTGGTGTCTTCCTTGAACCCGTGATCTTTGCGGAACTTCTGTAGCTGTTTTACTGATACGCCAAAGAACTCGGCATCGGCTTTGTCGCGAGCTTCGATTTCAGCTTTTTTAGCCTCTTTGTCGCTTTTCTGATCGTTGTTATTGTCCTGATCGGTAGGAGTCTGCGTATTCGGTGTCTCGCTAGGGCTAGGTGATACCGAAGGTGAAGGGCTAACCGATGGACTCGTCGAAGGGCTCGTTGATGGTGAAACAGATGGTGAGGCACTAGGGCTTGGGCTAGCTGAGCTAACAGTAGGTACAGGTGTAGGTGTCGTCGCAGGTGATACAGTACAGCCAACGAGGCCCAAGGCTACTCCAGCGGCAGTCGTTACGGTTCCTGCCAATACGCGTCGGCGTCGGTTACCACCACGTGCGCTATCAATTGAAACAACTGGTGCCATTGCCTCTTCTGCTGAATTTTCAGCCAATGCTACGACATCAGCCGTAGCCGTTTCGCCGAGGCCGAGTTCAATTTTTAGCTTTTCGTACTCTTCGCGAGTAACGTAGCTTTCGTAGAGAGCCAAGTCTTCTGCCATTTTACCGGCTAAATCGTTGCCCTCATTATACCAACCTTCTTTGTTGGCCTCTGTAATAAAATCTCGATAAAACGCAGCGTCGGCTGCATTCTTTTGCTTTTGCTCTATAGCTTTAACGGCATCACCATAGCCAGCTGTGTTCAGCTGATCTGCAGATACTGCAAACATACTATTATTGCTTTTCTCCATCACGAACTCCTTTCGCTACTATTACCTCTTATAAGTAGTTATGAATTCCATATTATCACAAACATATTTAAAAGTCAATGTTTTTATGATATTTACCTTAAAAGCGCAAGCGGTTTCAGGATTTCTACAGTATTATAGGGTTCGTTTTCTCAGTTCCCGAGTAAAGCATTCGAGTCGATCGCCAACTTCGACGCTTACTTTGCCGGTTCCACGCGGAATAGCCAGTTCGAGACCACACATCTCGCCCTCGAAAACTTTTTTGACTTCGCTCTTTTCGCGCTGGACACGGGAGATTTCTAGTTCGGCGATTTGCTCTTTGCCGCGCCAGACTCGGGCTAGAATTCCCGGCATGATCTTGCCAGATTTCACCTGACCGCCAGCAATAATTCCCTCTTTGGCAGTACGAAAAACGCCTTTGACCGACAATTCGCCGACCGAAGTTTCGATAACTTCCTCGGGCAATAATTTTTCCATCTCGGTTTTGGCGTCATCGAGCAACTCATAGATCACATTAAAGATTCGCACCTCAACCTTGGCGCGCATGGACAGCTGTTTGACCTGGGCCGGTAAAGCCACGCTGAAACCATAGATAATAGCATTCGAAGCTTTGGCGACGCGAATATCGCCCTCAGTAATGTTGCCGACGCCGCTCGCCACAATTTTGACCGCCACTTCGTCGGTCTCGAGCATCTTTAGCGAGTCCATGACTGAGGTTAATGACCCCTGAACATCGGCTTTGACAATGAAAATCGCCTCTTGCTGTTCGGTTTGGCGATTCATCATCTTGAGCAGGTCATTGCCAGTAATATTGACACCAGCGGTAGATTGCACCTTTTCATCATAGTGTTTAGCAGCGAGCGCTCTGGCTTCACGCTCATTTTTAACTTCCTCGATACGTTGGCCAAATTCTGGGACTTCCTTAAACCCAGTCAGTGTCACTGGCGTGCTCGGACCGGCTTGTTTCAAGGGATTACCCCGGAAATCTTGCAAGGTGCGAACGCGTCCATAGGTCGATCCAGCCACAAAATATTCGCCTTGTTTCAGCGTGCCATTAGCGATCAGCACGCGCACCACGGCGCCACGACCTTGCTCGACATTCGACTCGATGACCAGACCCTCGGCCGGGACATCAGTATCAGCTCGGAGGTCTTCCATGTCGGCGACGAGCAGCACCATTTCGAGGAGCTTGTCGATGCCCTGGCCCGTTTTAGCCGAGACTTCAACCATAATAGTATCGCCACCCCACTCCTCTGGGTTGAGATGATGTTCGGTTGCGAGTTGTGTTTTAACGAGTTGAGGATTGGCAGTGTCTTTGTCGATCTTGTTAATTGCTACGACGATTTTGGCATTGGCCGAGCGGGCAAATTTGATGGCTTCGACCGTCTGAGGCTTTACGCCATCATCTGCCGCCACCACAATGACCACGACATCGGTCAGTGTAGCGCCGTGCTGACGCAAGGCCGCAAAGGCTTCGTGACCTGGCGTATCGAGCAACGTAATTTTGCGTCCAGTATGCTCTGTTTGGTAAGCTGCGATGTGCTGCGTGATACCGCCAGCTTCGCCTTCGACTTTTTTCATACCGAGAATGTTGTCGAGTAACGTTGTTTTACCATGGTCGACGTGACCCATCACCGCCACAATTGGTGGGCGCGGCTCAGCATCATCGCTCAGGATAACATCATGACTAACGACTTCTTCGTGAGCGACCTTTTGCTCAACAGTAACATCGAGACCTAGTTCCTCAATAATAATCTGGGCGGTTTCGAAATCGATACGCTGATTAACCGTCGCAACAATACCGTTTTTGAATAGCTCGCCCACCAATTTGACGACTGGCAAATCTAACTTGGCCGCCAAATCACCGACGGTAATCATCTCTGGTAGTTGTAGGATCTTGTTATCTGCCATGATCGCTCCTTTCATTTAGGTTGATTGGTGCGACCAGGCTATCGCACGCTAGGCTAACGGACTCATTTTGTTAAACCAAGGCTGATCTTGCGATTGTCAGCGTCAATTTCTATCACGGCGAACTTCTTTTTCTCGTTCAGCTGGAATAGCTTTTCTGGGTTGTTGCCGTCGCCGAGCTCACTAATGTGAACCAAAGCTTCGACGGCTGGTGAGATCTGTACAAAGGCGCCAAATGGCGTAATGCGAGTGATGGTGCCTTCAACCTCGTCACCGACGTGGAATTTGGCAGCTTCGCTGAGCCATGGGTCAGAGGTAGTTTGCTTGATCGATAGGCTGAGACGATCTTTGTCGATGCTAATAATTTTAGCCTCAACGACATCGCCAACCTTGAGGCGCTCGGCCACAGTTGCGATGCGCTCCCAGCTGATTTCGCTAATATGAATCAAGCCTTCGATACCATCGACGTTGACGAACGCGCCGAAATCGACAATTCCGGTCACAATGCCTTTGACGACATCGCCAACCTTGAGGCTGGTGAGACGATCGACGAGACCGTCTTTGATGGCTTCTTTTTCGCTAAAGATCAGTTTGTTGGCTTTTTGGTCAACATCGATCACCTGAGCACTCATCGGTTTGCCGATGAGGTCGCGCAGACGCTTCAAGATTTCGTCTTTGTCGGTGACACGAGGATAATGTTCAGCCGATAACTGGCTGACTGGCATGAAACCGCGCACCCCTTCGTATTCGATCAAGAGACCGCCACGATTCGCGTCATATGGGGTAACTTCGATTGATTTGCCGCTCTCGACGACTTTCTGAATCTCGTCCCAACCACGATCTTTGGCAGCTTTGCGCAGGCTCAGTAGGACGTAGCCGCTGTCGAGCTCTGTATCAACGATCGCAGCAGCAACTTCATCGCCAACGACGTATTTCTTGCCAAAACCAATCTCGCGGCGTGGTACCAAACCGACACCACGAACACCAAGGTCAACCAAAACTTCGTTTTTCTTGACACTCAGGATTTTACCGTCGATCACGTCACCAATAGTTACGTCGACAGCGCTAACGCCGTTTAACAGATCGTCCATTGTCATTTTATGTGCCATAATACTCCTAGATTTCATCCGAGACCAGACGAAACCTCTCCGTTAATTACTTTTTTGCGCGGTCTCTCGCAATTTAATAGCTATTGTATCAGAGATGAGCGTTTTATGCAAATCTGTTCTCTATTTGTTTAATAATGCTGCTTTGACCGCTATGCGTGACAAACGATAATTCCAAGCCGTGTAGATCGCACCGGTCGCGACGAGGAGACCGAATAATAGGCTCAGGAAATCCTCGACCGGTCCGGTCGCGACGATTTTGTCAGGGGTTTCCGGACTAGTGTCGCCCGTAGAAGCTATGTCACCTGGCAAACTGGTCTGCTGATTAGAGCTAGAATTCGTACTATTAGAACTACTGGAATCTTTGTCGGTCGAAGCTGTCTCGTCCTTGTCGCTATCATCTTTGTTAGTGTCGTCTGTCTTGTCACTAGAATCAGGGTTGGTCACTGTGGCTGTTTCGTTCGGAACATCACCGCTCTCGCTAGAGCTGTTATTTTTCAGCAACAATACGCCGCCAATCAATAATATGGCCATCAAAACCACGCTGACTAGGTAGCTCGTAATCGCGCCCGCTTCATTCTGATTCGAAAATTGTCTCGCCATTCTCACATCTCCATCTCGTTAATGCCACCATAATACCATAAAACTAGATCTCCGACAAGTAATGCTACAATAGTATCACTATGGGGTGTATTCTAACGATTGATATCGGCGCAACCAAGACGCGTATGGTCGAATTTGACAGTTCTCTGTCTATTGACGAGGCTCCTAGTGCCAAAATATCTGGCGAAACAGAGTTTCACACCCCGCATCACCCTAACGAATGTTTCGAGATACTGACGAACACCATTCTGCAAAACTTTCCCGAGTTTCGTGAGCATTCCGATGATACTATCATCGCCATCGCTAGCACCGGCCAAACCGATGGCAACACCATCACGAGTCCCTCTATCGGCTGGGATAACTACCCGCTCCGAGACAGTCTGAGCGAATTGCTGTCTGGCACGCGAGTCATCCTAGATAACGATGGCAGAGTCGGCGCAGTCGGCGCTTTCGCCGGAAAACAGGCTGGTCGTGGTCTCTATGTCGCCATTGGTACTGGTATCGGTGGCGGCATGATTATAAACGGTGAACCCTCGTCAGATCTCGTAGGTATGGAAATCGGCAAAACGAGGCTCATGGATCGACACGAGACTAAATCATGGGAAGAATTAGCCTCTGGGTCGGCCTTTTACCGAAAATACGGTCGTTTGGCGCAGACTATACCAGATAATAACCCCATCTGGCATGAATATGCCGGTTCGATTGCCAAAGGTCTCATCGCCCTGACACCCACTCTGCGACCGGATGAAGTCATCATTGGTGGCGCCATGGCTGAATTTTTCCCAAAATATAGTCAGTCCCTCATTGAAATTATCGCGGCAAACAGCTGGGGCCTCACCGCCCATATTCCATTAACTGCCGCTGATCCTAAATACACGGTTAACAGAGGAGCTTTGATAGTGGCTCTACGCGAATTAGGTAAGTCATGACAGCCCTAGAATCGCTAGTAACTAAACTGGAACGTGATTATCCCGACATTAGTTTCGAGAGGTCAGACGTTGCCCGTTGGTCACCGTTGGAACAAACCATCTATTACGATAACAACCCGACAAACACCATCCACGAGCTGGGACACGCTTTGCTCGGTCATAGTTCGTTTACTCAGGATGTTGAGCTGATTCGAATCGAGCGTGATGCCTGGGAAAAGGCGCGTGAAATCGCTGGTAACTATGATATAACCATCAGCGACAAAATCGTCGAATTCGCCATGGATAACTACCGCGAATGGCTGCATAAACGCAGTCTATGTCCTACCTGTTCCCAGGTTGGCGTCCAGTCGCTAAAAGACCTGTCCTACTACTGCGTTAACTGCGGCACTAAATGGCAAGCCAACGATGCTAGGTCCTGCGGGCTAAAACGAACCGTTATCAAACACTAAAAACCACCTCTCGGGGTAGATCCCCGAGAGGTGGCGTATCAGCCCACCGTTATTAGAGCGGTCAGCCTATTATTCTGCTTTTTTTGCTGGACCGCGGCGGCTGATTCGGCCACCTTTTGCGCCAGCGATACGAGCTAGATCACGATTAGCGTAAAATCCGCCAGTTCGACCAGCTTTGCCGCCTTTGCGACCGATGTTTGCATAAAAATCTTTGCCGTGTCGAGCCTTGTTTGTTGCAGCAGCTTTTGCTGCGCCTGCTTTTGTACCTGCCATCACCTCTCCTTTCGAGAAAGAATTAAAAAGAACGCCGATAAATCATTAGTTGATCTCTGGCGCCCTCGCTTTATATCTCACACGTGGTATGTGCTTGTGTAATAGTCTATCATACTGCTATCGTTTTGTCAATATGTTGTTTATGTAAAAATATTATATAGAAAGTGTTGCAATTATGCCTAGGGTGATATATAATCATTACCAAGAACTCCACTGCGAGAGAGTTCACCACAAATAACGGCCTCTTCTATAGAGGTCGTTTTGATGCCTGCAAAAGAAAAAGGACTTCCTATTCGGAAGTCCTTTTTATAATGTACTGCGTAGATTATACAGATTTTGCTACGCAAAAATTTTGTCTAGAAAGACAAAACCCAGCCTTTCGGCTGGGGTCTGTATAATTCGGCACCGTGCTAGTTTCCCGCTAACGCAGTATAATCGCCGCTGCTGGGCTTAACTGCTGTGTTCGGAATGAGAACAGGTGTTTCCCCAGCGCCATGGGCACCGATCGGCCGCTTCGCTCATGAGACAAACCTACGGTTTTTCTCATCGCGCCGGGCGCGAAATAAATTCGCGACTCGGGCTGCGTTTTTCCCTTCTTTCGAACAGGAAGCAAAACTTATATCGATGTCCATTGAATTATCAAGGTGCAACAATTGCAACCTAACAAATTATGTTCAATCAATGCCAAGGTTTGACGTCCGAGTTAAAAACTCGACTACCAATTCAGTCTACTTGATTCGAGGTGTCGATGGAACGACCACTCAAATCAAGACATAAAAAGGCAATGGGACTATTAGTACGCTTCAGCTCCATGCATTACTGCACTTCCACCTTGCGCCTATCAAACTAATCGTCTATTAGTGTCCTCATAGGGAATTCTAATCTTGAGGTCAGTTTCGCGCTTAATATGCTTTCAGCGCTTATCTGCTCCGAACATAGCTACTCGGCAATGCGGCAGGTGGCCACAACCGATACACCAGAGGTTCGTTCACCCCGGTCCTCTCGTACTAGGGGCAAATCCTCGCAAAATTCCTGACGTCCACACCGGATATAAACCGAACTGTCTCACGACGTTCTGAACCCAGCTCGCGTACCACTTTAATCGGCGAACAGCCGAACCCTTGGGACCTGCTCCAGCCCCAGGATGTGATGAGCCGACATCGAGGTGCCAAACAGCGCCGTCTATGTGAACTATTGGGCGCTATAAGCCTGTTATCCCCGGGGTAACTTTTATCCGTTTGCGCTGTCGATCCCACATTCATGTACATAAATGTACGTACAGCGGATCACTTACTCCGACTTTCGTCTCTGATCGGAATGTACTCCTCACAGTCAAGCTGGCTTGTGCGTATATACTATCACTACGATTTCCATCCGTAGTTAGCCAACCTTTGAACGCCTCCGCTACTCTTTAGGAGGCAACCGCCCCAGTTAAACTACCCACCACGCACGGTCCCATTACCGGATAACGGTAATGGTGAGATCAAGATTCTAACAAGGGAGGTATTTCACTGGCGACTCCACAAATACTAGCGTATCTGCTTCAAAGTCTCCCTCCTATACTACACGGGTTAGAACCCGGAACAATGCGAAGCTGTAGTAAAGCTCCACGGGGTCTTTTCGTCCTGGTGCGGACAGACGGCATCTTTACCGCCAATGCACTTTCACCGAGTCCTTTGCTGAGACAGTGCCCACATGATTACTCCATTCGTGCGGGTCAGAACTTACCTGACAAGGAATTTCGCTACCTTAGGACGGTTATAGTTACCGCCGCCGTTCACTGGGGCTTCAGTTCGCACCGTGAAGCGCTCCCCTTAACCTTCCAGCACTGGGCAGGAGTCAGCCCCTATACATCCACTTTCGTGTTAGCAGAGACCTGTGTTTTTGATAAACAGTTCCGTGGGCTCTTTTGTTGCAGCCTCCGTACGATACGTACGAGAAGTTCGCGACATCTGAACTTATCGAAAATCTTTTCAAATTTCCTGACATT
This sequence comes from Candidatus Saccharibacteria bacterium, assembly GCA_016699895.1. Lineage (NCBI taxonomy): Bacteria > Candidatus Saccharimonadota > Candidatus Saccharimonadota bacterium. The sequence continues at coordinate 85,438 of CP064991.1, forward strand.
GTCTTGTTGTTTTGCAGAAATCGCGGCTCATCCGTATGGTACGGAGGCAGACCTTATCCCGAAGTTACGGTCGCTGTATTGCCGAGTTCCTTAGCAAAGGTTCTCTCGTAAGCCTTAGTCTTCTCGACTCGAGCACCTGTGTTGGTTTGCGGTACGGGCGGCTAAATCCACGCGTATGCCTGCTTTTCTAGTCAGCGCTTTCGGAGGAATCATCAGCCCGAGGGCTAACTTTTACTCCACACACGTTCCCGTGTGTGTTGAACGGATAAAAACCAAGAATCCGCTCCTCCTATCTCGCCGCGAACAGCATACAAAATTTAACCGGTCCAGGAATATTAACCTGGTGTCCATCGCCTACGCTATGCGCCTCGGCTTAGGCCCGACTAACCCTGGGACAATTACTGTAGCCCAGGAATCCTTGCTCTTTCGGCCGTGGGGATTCTCACCCCACTTATGGTTACTCATTCCAGCATTCTCACTTCCTAATGCTCCACGATTCCTCACAGAACCGCTTCTGCGCGATAGGAACGCTCCGCTACCACTTGTCATAAATGACAAATCCATGTCTTCGGTATAACACTTGAGCCCCGTTACATCTTCCACGCAAAATCTCTTGACTAGTGAGCTGTTACGCACTCTTTAAATGAATGGCTGCTTCTAAGCCAACATCCTAGCTGTTTAAGAAATTTCACCTTGTTTACCACTTAGTGTTAATTTAGGGACCTTAGACGATGGTCTGGGCTGTTTCCCTTTCGAGCGCCGATCTTAGCACCGACGTTCTGACTGCCATGATTCCACAAACAGTATTCGTAGTTTGTTAAGGGTGGGTAGGATTGCTCCCCCCAGTCCTTTACAGAGCTCTACCCCTGTTTGCTACCACATGACGCTAGCCCTAAAGCTATTTCGCGGAGAACCAGCTATCTCCAAGTTCGATTGGCATTTCACCGCTAACCACAAGTCATCCAAGCACTTTGCAGCGTACCCTGGTTCGGCCCTCCACGACGTGTTACCGTCGCTTCAGCCTGCTCATGGTTAGGTCACCTGGTTTCGGGTCTAATCCTATGTACTAATTCGCCCTATTCAGGCTCGCTTTCACTATGGCTTCGTTATTTAACTTAACCTTGCACATAAAATTAACTCGCTGGATCGTTCTACAAAAAGCACGCCGTCACAGAATAAATCTGCTCCGACTCCTTGTAGGCACAAAATTTCAGGTTCTATTTCACTCCCCTCCCGGGGTTCTTTTCACCTTTCCGTCACCGTACTAGTTCGCTATCGATCATATACTATATTTAGCCTTGGCAGGTGGTCCTGCCAGATTCAAACAGGGTTTCTCGTGCCCCGTCCTACTCGAGAATACATATATAAGGTCAGCGTCGTTTTCGCATACCTGGCTATCACAGTCTTGGGCCAAGCTTTCCAACTTGTTCTGCTAACCACGCCGATTTCTTACCTTATCCGCTCAATGACAGTTGTCGGTTTTAAAGCCAAATGTTGTACAAAGTACAGCACTTAACTCTAAAATTATGTAAACTCACAACACCCTTTTGGCATTGGCCTGTCAGCCGTACTGTCTTTATTCGTCACCCCGACGTATCGGGATGAAAAACAAAGACAGAACCAAAAAGGTTTGGGCTCTTCCGGTTTCGCTCGCCACTACTCCCAGAATCGTTATTTACTCTCTTTTCCTCGTCCTACTAAGATGTTTCAGTTCAGACGGTTCCCTTTCGCTATGCCTATGAATTCAGCATACGATGCTCACGGCATGACCCGCGGCAGGTTTCCCCATTCGGATATTCCCGGATCAAAGCCTGTTGACGGCTCCCCGAGACTTTTCGCAGTCTTCCACGTCCTTCTTCGGTAGTATATGTCAAGGCATCCGTTTTGTGCCCTTGAGTACCTTTTTATGCATTGACTGAATCGGTAGTCGAATCTTTAAAAAAGATTAACTGCCGTCAAATCCTTACATTACTATTGGTGATATCACTATCACCTCAATTGTCGTGTGACATTAACTCGTTTTAATAGATTAAAACGTTGTTAACCTCACATCATCATCTTACGATTGAACATAAATTGTTAAGTTGCAGTGACAGCTCTGATGCGTTACGAAAGATATTACATCCTCATTGTCTCGCATTGTTGTGGTAGAGTGCACAACCGAAATCTCTATTCAACTAAAGAATTCTATCTACACTCGTCTATACCGTTAGACATTATAACAAAACCAACTGCACATTGTAAAGGCATTATATGCTGTATTTTTAACAGCAGCCATCACCTTTCGTCAGAGGTTTCTAATCGAGAAACATTCACAAACTACCGACCAGTCTACCTCATTAATTATGTCGTGTCAAGACTTATTTCTAATCAATTAATATATGACTGTTTCTTTTAGCAGTAAATGCTCTTTGCTCTTTTTAAATACATACGCGATATTCTTGCGCTCGACGACGATAGGCCAACCCTCCGATTTAGCTCGCTCGAACAAGCCCTCTGAGGGATTAAAAGCAATTGGATGGTCGACAACCTCGAGCAAGCTAGCGTCGCCATCACTGTCACCAACGGCGTAGCTATCGGTCCAGGATAATTTATGTTCGTCGACTAGTTGTTTCAATATCTCCAGTTTGCGCCCTATAGTCATTACCTCTGTCTTGCCGGTAAAGTGATTGCCTCGGCGCTCGTATTTGGCTCCTACGACGATATCAAAGCCATATACCTGTCCAAATCTATCAATCAGTTCCTGATGCGAGCCGGTTATGGCAATAATACAGTAGTCTTGTGCCTTTAGTGTATATAGCAAGCTTCTCGTATAATAATATGTTTTATGTGCGCTATTTTTCACAATCGCATCGCAGGCCATCTCGAAATCATCGATCGCTATTTTCGGTAGATTTTCGGTCATAGTCTGAACTACAACTCGCTCGTATTGATCGAATGACATATCACCCGCCCGCCAATTATTCCAGGTGTCCTCTAACGTGACAGCTGCATCTTTTGATAATTTGGCGTCGAGTGCCAGATATTCCACTAGCTCGTGATATAGCTGCCACCTATAAAGGGTGCCATCTATGTCAAAAACTGCGAATTTCTTCATAAAATAATTTCTGGTGGGCGATCCAGGACTTGAACCTGGGACCTCGTCATTATCAGTGACGCGCTCTAACCAGCTGAGCTAATCGCCCGTATACCCATTGTACTTACATGTAGACAACCATGTCAGCTGGTTAGAGCGCCGCGCATTGTTACGCTGACGGCTCCCCATCTGAGCTAATCGCCCTCATATCCATGTATTATGGTGGAGACACAGGGACTCGAACCCTGGACCCCCTGCTTGCAAAGCAGGTGCTCTAGCCAACTGAGCTATGTCCCCAAAGCAAATACAGCGACCATTGTAGCTAATTTCGCGGCCGAACACAATACCTATCTGTGTATGCGCGTTCCTGCTCCGCCCTTTAGCGCCGCCTTGGCTTGCTCGATCGATGTTATTATTGCAACATTTTCAGGGCGGTGTTTCGCAAATTCGATAGCGGCTTGAACTTTGGGTAGCATTGACCCTGGAGCGAATTCGCCAGCCTCAGCATAACACTCTAGCTCCGTAATGCCCACGTTGTCTAGGGCTGTTTCATGATCAGTCTTATAGCCAATCGTTACAGCATCAACTGCTGTCAAGATCAAGAGTACAGAAGCTTCAACGATTCTGCCCATGAGAGAGGCGCCAAAGTCTTTGTCTATGACCCCGTCCACTCCCGTTAAGTCGCCATTCTTGTCTAAAACAGGAATTCCACCGCCACCTGCTGCAATCACCAAAACACCGTTATCGGCTAATCCCTTGATCACACGCCTCTCAACTAGATCTACCGGCTTGGGTGACGGTACAACACGACGCCAGCCGCGACCAGCATCCTCTCTGACGGTCCATCCTCTATCGCTAGCTAGTTGCCTAGCTGTCGATTCATCATAGAACGGACCGATCGGTTTTGAAGGATTCTGGAACGCTGGATCTTTGTCAGAAACTATCGTTTGGGTAATTATCGTAGCGACATCTTTATCGATATGACGAGACCTCAGTTCATCACCGATAGCTTGCTGTAGCCAGTAGCCAATTTGCCCCTGGCTCATAGCCCCGTCAGTTTCAAGTGGCATAGAAGGCGCTTCTGGCGTAGATCCAGCTTCCTCGTGAAGCAAAATTGCGCCGACTTGTGGTCCATTGCCATGACCAATAACTACATCGTACCCCTCCTCCACTAGATCAACAATACTCTTTGCCGTTAGTGATGCAACTGCTTTCTGCTCGTCCGCTGTCGCAGCGCCATTAATCTGCAGAGCATTTCCACCTAGTGCTATTACAAGTCTTGTCACAATGTGCCCCTTTGATTTATTGTTATGCCATCAATGCGCCCCAGCCACCACCGAAGATTAGCCACCATAACGCATAGAAGCCGATAACTACAATGATTGCTGCGACGATCCACTCGCCGACATTAGCGAAAACCTTCTCTTTGTTCTCGCGCTGCGTCCATACATATATAGCAATACCGAACATATATAGAATCGTCATTACGAGAGCATAGTTTAATCCGCCAGCATAAACTAACCAGATGGCGAACAGTGTAGCAACCAACCCAACGATTATTTGCCAGACTGACCTTGCCTTCTCTGTTAGCGACAGCTTCAACTGATAACCAGCTACTAGTAAATATGGCACTAGAATCATCGATGAGCATAGTGTAAACATCAGATTATATGGTTGAGAACTCCATAGTGCCGCTAGGACGAAAATTTGGATACAAATAGAAGTTACTACTAATGCAACTATAGGCGCGCCATGTTTATTAGTTTTAGCAAATACAGCTGGCAGGGTTTTCCTTTTAGCCGCTTCGTATGGTATTTCAATCGCAAAGAGCGTCCAAGCTATCCAAACGCCTAGGACGGAGATAATCATACCTATACTGACTAGCGCACCGCCCCAACTGCCAACGACACTTTCTAGAATCTGCGCCATTGCGGTAGCATTATTAGTATTTAAATTTGTAATATTATCAGCACTCATAACACCTAGTGAGAGTACTGTAATGAGCATATAAAGTACTACTACAGATATAAAGCCAAGTATAGTTGCTTTACCCACTTCCTTCTTGTTTCGTGCTTCGGCTGACATGTTCGATGCACCCTCTATACCTATGAAAGCAAATACCATGGCAAGCATAGCGCCACTAACCTGAGCAAACAAATCTTTCCACTGAATAACGCCGTCTTTCATTGCATTACCCCAAAGATTAGCTTCCCAAATCTTGAGCTTGAACGCCACTGCAACCACTATAATAAATATAACGATTGGCACGATCTTGCCAACTGTTGCTACTACATTCATAATAGCAGCAGACTGGACACCTCGAGCCACCGCAAACATTACCGCCCAGATAAGCACTGTTGCACCAACTATAGTCCACCCTGTCACGTCTCCGTCGGCTGTGATAAACACATTCTTTATAAAGTAGTTCAGAGACGAGAATATTGCGGTAGCATAGGCTACGTTACCAATCCACGCCGAAATCCAATAACCCCATGTACTATTGAATCCCATAAACTTGCCGAAGCCCGCCCGCGCATATGAGTATACACCAGCATCCAAGTCTGGGCGTTTTTTGTTAAGATTGATAAAACAAAGCACCAAAAACAATAGGCCAACTCCCATGACTGCCCAAGCAATCAAAATACCTGCCGCACTAGCACCCGCTCCAGTCATAGCGCTGATCAAGTTAAAAATACCCGAACCGATAATAGAACCGACGACCAAGGATGTGAGCGAGAACAGACCTAGCTGTGCGCTCTTCCCTTTCTTGAGGTGTGGTGCATGTTCTACACCAATGCTCTCACTTGCCATTACATTTACTCCTTTCATTATATTGTTGTGAATTATACAATGACCATATCTGTAAATTTATCGTTAAGCCTCCTTTAACTACAAAGTTAGTGCTATCAACGCTTTGATCGTATGCATTCGATTTTCAGATAGCTCAAATACTAAAGAGTGAGGTCCTCGAAATATCTCGTCGCTAACTTCCATAGCATCCAAGCCGAACTTGTTATGAATATCCGCACCAATAACCGTATTAACGTCATGGAATGCTGGTAGGCAGTGCAAGAACTTAACATCTGGGTTGTGTGTAGCCTCTATGACTCTTTGGTTTACTTGGTAATTCCTAAGCATCTCAATTCGTTCAGCAAATTTATCTTCCTCACCCATCGAAACCCAGACATCTGTATAAATTACATCAGCACCTTCAACAGATGACAATAAATCGTCACTAAAGCTAATCTTGGCACTGGATTCCACGGCAAAACTTTGAGCCCTTTGAACTAGATCTTCACCAGGGCGTAGTCCAGCAGGGCTGATAATAGTAAAGTCCATGCCGACTTTACTGGCACCAATCATTAGGCTGTTCGCTGTGTTATTTCGGCCATCCCCAACATACACCATTCTCGTTTTATGCAAAGGCTTCACGTATTCCTCGATAGTCAGGAAATCTGCCAAGACCTGCGTCGGATGAAAGAAATCTGTTAAGCCATTCCAAACTGGTATGCCGCTGTATTTAGCCAAGTCCACCACCGTCTCATGAGCATAGCCTCGGAACTCTATGCCATCAAACATGCGCCCCAAAACTCTCGCTGTATCTTCTGTAGATTCCTTTTTGCCAAACTGGGTATCGCCTTGACCTAGATAAGTTGGATGTATACCTAAATCAGTGGCTGCAACCTCAAAAGCACACCGCGTGCGCGTAGACGTTTTTTCAAACAATAGTGCGATTGACTTGCCATTTAGTGTCGCGTGCGGAATACCGGCCTGCTTCATTTGTTTGTACTCTTTGGCGGTTGCTAGCAACAACTCAATCTCTTCCTTGCTATAATCTTCTAGCGTCAACAGTGATCGGCCTCGTAAGTTAAGTGCCATGTTATATATCCTCCCGCCATAGTGGCATGCTCATACAACGTGGACCGCCGCGTCCTCGACCAAGCTCTGCACCTGGAATCTCGAGCACTTCCAGTCCGTGTTGGCGCATCAGATTATTAGAAACGTAATTGCGATCATAGGTAACAACAACGCCTGGTGCAATTGCTAGCGTATTACTGCCATCATTCCATTGTTCGCGCTCACTAGCAATTTGATCATGACCACCGGTCGGTAGTAAATCGATATCGTTACGACCGAGGACTTCACGCATAACGTCGAGCAAATTCTCACGATGCTCGACACGCAACGATCCGTCATCGCGGCGTGTCAATATAAAGATATTCATCTTGCCTAGTCGGTCCATAATACCGGGAAAGACGGTGAACTTATTGTAATCAACCATAGTGAGAACTGTATCGAGGTGCATCAAAGCATGTGATTTTGGAATCTCGAGCGCCACGACGCGTTTGAACCCGCCATCCTCCAAAAGCCTAGCAGCTATTTTTTCTACCGCCCCCGGCTCGGTGCGTTGGCTCAAACCGATCGCAAACGTTTCATTATTCCAGATCTGTTCATCACCACCCTCCACAGACCAGCGATTGTCGCGATCATACCATACAGGCACGTTAGCACTCGAGAATCGTGGGTTGTGACGCAGGATATATTTCATAAACAAACTCTCACGACGCCTAGCTGGAAAATGCATGTGGTTAACCGTCATACCGTTGCCAATTGCCGCCGCGTAATCGCGAGAAAAATATAAATTAGGCATTGGGTTCAGATAAAACGGATAGTCGCTATCTGCTGAAACCATTTCTTCTAACGAAGTTGAGTTTTCGGTAGCAATCTTTACTTCGTCCTTACGAACACCAGCCATGATTTTAGATACCATCTGTTGCGTATCCATAGATAACAGGTAGTTACGTAGCGCATCTGAAATCCGCCGATCAGATTGCTTGGAGCCATGTAACATGTCACGGACAAATTCTTCTTTGATCGCTTGGTCAGATAAAGCACCTGCAGCTAATTGATCATAATAAAGCACATCAACTCCTCGTCCACGCAAAAGTGCTGCGAACTTATCATGCTCTTCTTGAGCTACTTTGAGGTAAGGAATATCATCAAATAAAAGCTCTGTCAGTGTGTCTGGCGTTAGGTTCTCCAGCTCTGCTCCTGGTCTATGCAAGATCACGGTTTTTAATGTACCAATCTCACTGTAGACTTTAACTGGAGATTGATTATTCACTGTTTGATCATCCATACTACCCTCCCTCTCTGGATAATTTTTTGCTCAATCTACAACCCTATTGTACGCGCTTGCCGAAAAATAAGCAATACGCTTCAGGTAATTTTCATGTTATTATTTTATACCGATAGCACAGCGACGACCCAGCCAATAACGGCTCCTATAATACCGCCGACAGCGACCTCTATGCCACGATGTCCTCTGGTAAAGTAGGGTTTTCGTAATTTATCTGCGGGCTTCTTTCTCAAAAGCTCGCTGACTTCTAGTTCTAATTTAGCATCGCGCTCGATGATCTTACGCAGAACCGTGCCTTGTTCGCCTACTGCTCTACGCACATTCATCGCGTCGTACATGACAATAGCAGCAAACCCAGCCGCTATCCCGAACAGGGCAGATCCAAAGCCGTTCAACATACCGACCGTAACTGCTAATGCCGTGACATTGGCGCTGTGCGAGCTCGGCATACCGCCAGATTTAAAGAATTCGCGCCAACGGAACGCTCGAGTTTTTATTATAATGCCAACTATCTTTATGCCTTCGGTCAGTAAATAGGCCGCTACAAATGCTATTATGTATGGCGAAAATATGGCACTCATATCCGTATGTATCATGACGATTCAACCTCTGTTGATTCATCATCGCTGAGCTCCTTGGTCTGTTCCGGAATCAAGCCGACCGAAGCCACGCTGTCACTATCGGCTAGTCGCATAATACGAACTCCCTGAGTCGCCCTGCCGAGTAACGGAATATCTTTTAGCGCGACCCTGATCGTTTGACCACCTGCCGATATAGCAATGATCTCGCTCGCATCAGTATCGAGAGCTTTGACCGTAATCAAATTACCAGTCTTGCCGCTCACAACAGCAGCTTTGATACCAATACCTCCTCGGCGATGCGATGGAAAGTTAGCAACTTTTGTCATCTTTCCATAGCCATTTTCGCTGAGCAGCAGTAGATTCTTACCCTCTTCGGCCAGATCCATGCCAACGACACTATCACCTGGACGCAATCTAATGCCACGCACACCACGTGCTGATCGTCCCATAGGTCGAGCATCTTGCTCGTTAAATCGAATCGCCTGACCAAATGATGTAGATATTACAATATCTTCTTTGCCACTCGATCGTTTTACCCAGCGTAGTTCATCGCCTTCGTCTAGCTTGATGGCGATCAAGCCAGTTTGCCTAATATTGGCGTAATCTTTGACGGCTGTCTTCTTGACAGTGCCATTGACTGTCGTCATAAATAGGTAGCCGTCGTCGTTTGCATCTTTTTCAGATTTGATAATTGATGTAATTTTCTCATCGGGTTGGAGCTGGAGCAAGTTAACTGCCGCGACGCCCTTGGCCTGCAATGATGCGGCTGGAACTTCATAAGCTCGCAGTCGGAAAACTCGACCCTTGTTGGTGAAGAACGATAGGAAGTCGTGTGTATTACACGTAATGAGCTGGTCGACGATATCGGCCTCTTTCGTCGTAACGCCGCGTTTGCCTTTGCCGCCACGATTTTGACGACGGTAGTCGCTCACCAAAGTGCGCTTGATGTAGTTCTCTGTCGTTAACAAAATTACAACGTTTTCCTCTGGAATAACGTCCTCTTCGCTCATTTTACCGATTTCATGATTGATGATTTGCGTGCGTCGATCGTCGCCGTATTTTTCTTTCATCTCTAGCAGCTCTTCGCGGATGATAGCTAGGATTTTTTGCTCGTCCGCCAAAATACTTTCTAGCTCTTTGATCAATTTATGTAACTCTTTTAGTTCGTCCTCGATAGCTTGTCGCTCCAGGCCAGTTAGTTTGCGTAACTGCATCGCGAGAATTGCCTGAGCTTGGATTTCACTGAGCTTGAACTGTTTCATCAGTCCATCGCGCGCCTCTTCGTATGACTTGCTAGCTCGGATTAGGGCGATTACGGCATCGATATTATCGAGGGCAATCTTGAGACCTTCTAGGATATGAGCGCGTTCACGGGCTTTCTTGAGCTCATATTCGGTGCGGCGACGGACCACGATTTCACGGTGCTTGAGATATTCGGTCAAGATATCTTTAAGCCCCAGAATGCGCGGCTGGATACCGTCCACTAGTGCTAGCATGTTGTAATGGAAGCTGGTCTGCAAAGACGTCATTTTGAATAGTTGATTCAAGATCTTTTTTGGATAGGCATCTTTTTTCAGCTCAATCACTAGGCGAACATTGCCACGTGCTGATTCATCACGGATGTCATAGATAGAGCCAATCTTCTTTTCATTCACCAAATCAGCCATTCGTTCCTGGAGTGTTGCTTTATTTACACCATAAGGAATCTCAGTGACGACAATTTGATGCCGACCTTTTCTGCCTTCTTCAATTTCGGCTACGGCGCGAATAACGACGCTACCTCGGCCCGTTAAGTAGGCTTGTTTCATCGGTGCACCGCCATAAACAATACCGCCGGTTGGGAAATCTGGACCTTTGACGTAGGTCAGTAAATCTTCGGTTGTTGTATTATCTACACCATTATCTATCAAATGAACGATTGCGTCACATAGTTCGCTCAAATTGTGTGTTGGTATGTTAGTCGCCATACCAACAGCAATACCCATTTGTCCGTTTAGCAGTAATTGCGGCAGTTTAGCCGGTAGTACCGTTGGTTCCTTCAGTGTACCGTCGTAGTTATCGCGGAAATCTACTGTCTCCTTGTCTAAATCGACTAGTAGCTCCGCGCCTACCTTGTGCATACGAGCTTCAGTGTAGCGGTTGGCAGCTGGTGGATCACCGTCCATCGAACCAAAGTTACCCTGGCCCTCGACGAGACAATAACGCATCGTCCAGTTCTGCGCCAAACGCACCATAGCGTCATAGATAGCACTGTCGCCATGCGGGTGATACTTACCCATGACGTCACCGACGATACGCGCCGACTTCACAAACTTTGTACCAGGGCGCCAGCCATTTTTCTCCATCGTATAGAGAATACGGCGATGAACCGGTTTTAGTCCATCTCGGACATCAGGCAGAGCGCGATCAATAATAACAGACATGGAATAGCGCAAGAAGCTATTCTCCATCACATCCTCAACCGTGCGCAGTTCAACGAGCCTAGAGTGGTCTTCCTTGAGACTCACCACTTCGCCACGAATGGCTTCCTTGCCTTGATTATCTGTTGTAGTATCAACATCGTTAACTTCGGTAGACTCATTAATATGATCGTTCATATTGCTATCGTCAGACTCATTATTCGTTGTAATTTTATCATCATTATCAGCCATATATCCTCCTACACATCCAAATCATCGAGATTAACATCTTTGGCACGCGCCTGAATAAAGCTCTTGCGTAGCTCTACTTCGTCACCCATCAGCTTGTTGAAAATAGCGTCAGCTTTCTCGGCGTCAGCCACTTTCACCTGGATCAGGACCCGCTTTTCCGGGTTCATAGTTGTCTCCCAGAGCTGTGTCGCATCCATTTCACCCAAACCTTTGTAACGTTTCTGATCAGTATAGCCGGCTTGTTTGAATCGCTCTGCGGCTCCATCAACCTTGGTGCCATTGGTTTTGCGAGCAGCTATCTGTTTATCCAGCAAAACGTCGAGATCTGGTTCATCGTAGATGAAATCGCTCTCCTTGTTACCCGACCTGGTCAACTCGAACAGTGGCGGTTTCGCTAGATAGATGTGCCCGCTCTCGATCACCTCTGTCATATAGCGGAAAAAGAAGGTTAGTAGCAGTGTAGCAATATGAGATCCGTCAACATCGGCATCGGTCATGATAATGATTCGATTGTATCTGAGGCCTTTGATGTCAAACTGGTCGCCGATGCCAACACCGAGACCCTTGATGAGAGAAACGATTTCATTGTTATTTAACATGCGGTCGAGACGAGCTCGCTCGGTGTTGAGCACCTTACCGCGCAGTGGCAGGATGGCCTGCGTTCGGCTATCGCGACCCACCTTGGCGCTACCCCCAGCCGAGTCGCCCTCTACGATATACAGCTCGCACTCATCTGGATTACGACTAGAGCAGTCAGCTAGCTTACCTGGGAGCGATGAGCCCTCCAAAACACCTTTTCTGATGACGTTTTCGCGAGCTGCACGGGCCGCCTTGCGGGCGCGAGCTGCTAAAATCGCTTTGCCGATGATCTTTTTCGCCGCCGCTGGATGCTCCTCTAGATAATACGAGTAATATTCGTTGGTCACGCTCTCGACGTAGCGTCGTACCTCGGGGTTTCCCAGCTTGTTCTTGGTCTGACCCTCGAACTGAGGGTCTGGCAATTTAACTAAAATAACCGCCGTTTGACCTTCACGAATATCATCACCGGTGAGGTTATCCTCTTTTTCCTTTAATAGGCCGTTTTTGCGCGCGTAGTCATTAATAACCCTGGTCATGGCTGAACGAAAGCCAACTAAATGCATGCCGCCCTCTGGGTTATAGACGTTGTTGGCAAATGCCATAACGTTCTCGGTGTAGCTATCATTATATTGCATAGCGATTTCAACCATGCTGTCTTCGACCTGCTTTTCAACATAGAATATTTCGTCTTCGAGCACGTCTTTACCAAAGTTCAGATGTTTCACGTAGGATTTGATACCGCCATCAAAATAAAATTCATATCTGTCGCCTGTACGATAATCGTACACTTTAGCTCGAACGCCTTTCGTCAGATACGCTTGATGACGCAAGTAATCGAGCACCCAACTGTAATCGAACTTGGTAAACTCCTTGAATATCTTGGTATCGGGATAAAAAGTGATCCTCGTACCGCGCGGCATGTCTGTTTTACCTAGGTTTTTTAGTTCGCTGAGCGGCTTGCCCTCAGCGAACTCAATCTGATAGAGCTCACCGCCGTGAGAAACCTCTGCGACAAATTTAGTAGATAGTGCATTCACCACGCTCGAGCCAACACCGTGCAAACCGGAGGAAACTTTGTAACCACCGCCGCCGAACTTACCGCCAGCGTGCAACACTGTTAAAACAGTCTCGAGTGTAGACTTTCCTGTTTTCGGATGAACATCAACTGGAATACCTCGGCCGTTATCGGTTACGCGACAACCGCCATCCTCTAGCAATTCGATTGTAACCATCGTGCCATAGCCGGCGATGGCTTCGTCGATACAGTTATCGGCTATTTCTTTTATCAGATGGTGAACGCCGTCATACCCGGTCGAACCAATATACATACCGGGGCGCTTGCGCACCGGTTCCAGCCCCTCAAGCACTTGAATCTGACTGGCATCATAACTATCAGCTGTTTGTTTAGCCATTAATCCCCTCTTCTGCTCAATTTCAACCCTAATATTATACACGTAGCGCCGCCACGGGTCAAGGAACGTATATTCTCTGCTTCTTTGTATATTCTGAATACAAATTTTATAGCCTCATAAATTTATATTACAGCTGTGGAAAAGTCACACTCTGTAGCTATTGTATTGAACAATAAGTTTATGCTAAAATTGACACATTAGGTAACTTAACAGATAAAGAGAATATATATGTTCAAGAAACTCGTGTCAAATCTACCATTCAGCCCATCGCTCGTCGGGCAGCTTGGGTTTTATGCTAGGCGCCTAAAGAAAGAAGAAGCAATCCGTCGCCTTGGATTGATTTTTACAGCTTTCGCTCTAGTGATACAGAGTGTTGCGGTATTCAACCCGCCAGAATCAGCTAATGCTGCCGATGGCAATGATATGTGTCCTGGCGTCACCGCTAATGCCGCCGGTGTTAGCAAAGTCAAAGCTTGCTACAATAACAACACGAGGCACTTCAAAGATGTCATGACCTATTTTGGCATCACTAAAACTGCGCTATGGAGCGCCCTCGACGGTAGCGCTTCGTTCAGGAGTACCAGCACCTACAAAGACTGGTATACCTTTGGTCACCAAAAACGCTTTGGTGGTGACAAGAACTTCTCTGATCAGGTAGCCGGTGACCTCTGGGCTCGCAAATGGAATCACAAGAATAATATTGACAACGGTCAGTACGGCTGGAAAGGCAAATCTGGCGATAGAGACTTTATCATTCTCGTTAACTGTGGTAACCTCGCGCTCAAGAAACTAACCAATCCTAGTGCTAAATGCGTTAGCCTCGTAGCCTCAAAAACTGAGATTACCGCCGGTGACTCTATCGTACTCACCGCCAAAGCTTCTACTAGTGATGGTGCGGATATTACAAAATATAATTTCGCCCAGAGCGGTCCAGAAACGGCTAACACCTCAGTCAAAACGAGTGCTACATCTGCCACTTGGAATCGAACGTTAGCAAAAGCCGGTACCTATAAATTCTCAGTTAGCGTTGATACCAGCAACGCCGGCAGTGGATTGACCTCTAACGGTTGCAACGCTCAGGTCGTGGTCAAGGAAAAAGTCACCCCCAAGGCAGTTTGTGAAGATCTAACAGTCGTCCCAGCTAGTGGCAAAAAAGGCACTACCTTTAAGATTACCGCCAAAGCCTCGGCTTCTGACGGAGCTACAATCCAGAAATATAATTTCACTGCCACTGGAGCTGCTAGCTACTCATGGAGCTCTACGACATCTGCAACCACGAGCACCTGGTCATTAACCCCAGAGAAAACCGGCAGCTACGCTGCTAAGGTTTCAGTCGATACTAGTATCGGCGCCAAGACTTCAGACGCTTGTAACGCCTCATTTACAGTGACGGACAACGCTAACCCGTCTGCCGAGTGTAAGCTACTCAGCGTAGAGACCCTATCTAGGACTCAGTACAAGCTCAACGCTACCGCCTCGGTAGTTGACGGCGCAACCGTCAGCGGCTATAGCTACGTCATCAAAGACGCAAACGGCAAAGTCGTCAAGCAATCTGGCAAAATCGCCGAAGACACGTGGACGGTTGATCTACCAGATAACACCAGCCTGACTAACACCGTCACCTACACCGCTATCCTCACTGTGCACACATCTGTCGGAGACAAGACCTCGACAAACTGCGAAAAGGTCATCACCATTCCACCTGTTGACAAGTGCGAATACAACCCAGAACTACCAGCTGGCGATGAGAACTGTGTACCTAACTGCGAGACTAACCCCGACCTAGAAGGCTGCACACCAGAGATTGACCTGGTCAAAAGCGCAGTCAACAAGACGCAGGGCGACAAAGATGCTACGACCGTCACAGCTAACGGTGGCGACGTTATCGCCTACACCGTTACAATCACCAACTACGGTAAAGTAGCTGGATCTGTAACCCTCGATGATATCCTCGTCGACACCCTAGAATATGCCACCTTGACCGATGCTGGCGGCGCAGACTTTGACGAAGCTACGCAAACCCTATCGTGGGGCGAGATTAGTGTCGAAGGTGGCGCTAGCACGACTCGCACCTTCGTGGTAACTGTTAATAACCCTGTGCCATCTACCGCACAGAACCACGGTACTCCTGAATCATATGACTGTGTCATGACCAACACCGTTAGCGAAGACAACGACGGCGTAGTCAGCGTACCTGTCAACTGCCCTGTTGTCAAGGAAGTTGTCGAACAAACTATCGTTAAACAACTACCTGCTACAGGCGCTGGTGACAACCTACTATTTGGCGGCATCGTAGCAGCAGTTGTGGTGTTCTTCTACGCTCGTTCTCGCCAGCTCGGCAAAGAGGTTCGATTGGTACGACGTGAGTTTAACGCAGGGACATTATAAGGCTAGTATAAAGATTTAAGGGAGGGATAAGATAATGGCTGATAATGAAAAACTGAGCGGCAATCAAATCGAGAATTTGAATACACTCAGTGACAATGCCGACAAGCATGCCGAAGCGCTACGTAGTCGACTAGAGAAAGAACGATCGGGAGAAAATCGGGCCGAAAAGCGCGAGAACGCCCAACACGAAGTCGAAGCTGCGTTTGAGTCTGTCGGTGGCAAGAAAGGCAATGTCGCAACTCAGCCACGACAGTCAATCCCGGCAGCCCAGCCGATCAAAAAGGCTACTAAATCACAGAAAAAGACTGAGTATAAAAAGACTCTGAAGTCTATACAGAAGAATATGAATCCAGCTGAAAAAACTTTTAGCAAAGTGATCCATAACCCAGTTATCGAGAAAACGAGCGACGTCGCTGGTGCTACCGTGGCGCGTCCAGCTGCCCTACTAGCTGGTAGCATCGCCGCCCTTGTCATCACCTCCGTCGTCTACGTCATTGCCGATCATTACGGCTACAGACTATCCGGTAGCGAGTGGATCGCCACCTTTATCCTAGGTTGGTTGATCGGTCTGATCATTGATTGGGTACGCGTTGCCCTGCTCGGTAAAAAAGCTGGCCCAGCCTAGATAAATAGAGCCTACCTAAAAACTCGCCCTCTCGTTTGGGCGAGTTTTTTTAGTAGTGAGACTAGTTTCATTAATGAGAACTATTATGGATATTACCCTGGAGGTCGATAAATATCTCGTCTGAACTATCACCTTTCAGTCTCAGCTCGCCAGCATTCGCAGCCGCTTTGCTGTCCTGTTGAATGATAGTTTTCTCTTGCATTTCACTAATAGCTTGGCTCTTGGCTATGCGAAGCTCGCGCGATATCTCGGCTTCAAGCGCCGCCTCGCCGTCAAGATCGTCGTCACTACTGCTCGATTTCCTACCTATCACTAGATCGTCAGCCGGCTTCTCCGCAAGCGTAACTGACGGTTCAGGCGCAAGTTCAACGGGTGCTACTGGCTCTGGCTGGGTAGATGTTGTCTCGCCGTCATTTTGCGATGGAGTAATATCTTGGACGACAGGTGCCACTGGAGCCGGCGTTGATTCTAGTGTTGACTCTGGTTCTGGTGTCAAATCTGTCGCAACAGATGCAACCGGAGCCGTAGGCTTCATCTGTTGGCGTTTAGACAGCCAACTGTCTAGGAACGACGAGCCTGCGCCGCCGCTAGACGCTCCAGGAGCGGCTGCAGTAGGCGATCCACCCACAGCGGGCGTGTTGACAGAGTTATTGCTAATATTGCTACTGACGCCCTGCGGAGCGCTCTGGTTGCCGCCTAGCTTGTTACCGGGCATCGGAATTGATGAGTTGCGCATAGCTTCGAGGCGGCGCTTCTTGTCCTCCTCTTTGGCAATGTCTGCTGACTGGAGACGCCTCGTAATCTCCGCTTCAACTGTCGCCCTATCACGACCATATTTAGCAGCCGATAGTCGTTTCAAGGCATCAGCTAGTTGCTGATTAGGATGACCCATCGGCGGTATCCAGTCCATCGAGAATGGCGATGATGGTACGCCGCGGATTAGCACAGACGTGACTGAGGTATAGTTAGGCATCTTCATCAGATCCTCAGCCGTAAAGGTCGGCTGGAACTTCTTTACCATCAATTCAGCATCGGTTGTACCGATACGACCGCAGATCACCGTACCAACGTTACCGATAATAGCCTCGCGGATCTTGTCGGTTAGCTGCGTCATAAACTGGTTAGCCACGATCAGCGACAATCGGTATTTTCGAGCCTCAGACAGGATCGACTCAAAGCTATCAGTCGCAAAGTTCTGGAACTCGTCTACGTAGAGAGTGAAATCGACACGATCTTCCTCTGGGATGTTAGCTCGGCTCATAGCCGCCTGCTGGAATTTCATGACGAATATCATACCCAGCAGCTGGGCGTTCTTTTCACCGAGCTTACCTTTACTAAGGTTGACGAGCAGGATTTTCTTGTTATCCATAATGTCGCGAAGGTCGAAGCCGCTCTTGGTCTGACCCAAAATGTTACGGATTGCCGGCGTCATAAACGGCGCCCATTTACTAACCACCCACGATGTCACCTCACCAGCATCGTTCGAGCGCTGAGCATTCGGCCATTCCTTGGTCCAGAAATCAAGCACGTTCTGGTCGGTCACGTACGGCAGTTTCGACTTGGCAAACTCTGGATCAACCAAAGTTTTTGGAATATCCATAAATGTCGCTGGATTGTGCGGATCGCCCATTAATAGCAACGCTGCATAGCGCACAATATTCTCCATACGCGGGCCAACAATGCCGGTATGTCCCGGATCATACAAACTATAGAGCATGCTAATCATCTCAGAAATCAGGAAATCTTGTTCGTCCTTTGATTTAGCCTCAAAAATGTTCAGTCCGATTGGATTATCGAGATCACTCGGCGAAAAGTAAATCACGTCTTCTACCCGCTCTTTTGGTACCATCGCGAGCAGCTCCTCGGCTAGGTCGCCGTGTGGATCTACCAGTGCGAAACCTTTGCCGTCTAGCATATCCTGGAGCGCCAGGTTATTTTGCAAACCAGATTTACCGGTACCAGTTTGACCGATAACATAGACGTGTCGACGACGATCGACATCGTTGAGGCGAATCGGCTTTTTAACCCCACGAAAGACATTGTAGCCGAGCAAGAAGCCCTGATCTAGTACCTCAGTTGGGCCATCGACCTGTTTGCTCTTTTGGCGCTCGACCTGGCTAGACGGAATGTTACTCTGATCTGGTAAATGGAATAATGTCGCTAGCTCAACCGTATTCAAGATATTGCTATTGAGCTCTGGTGGGAAAAACCTAAATATATATGACGTGACGAATTGCTCAATATTACGCGTTGGCGTAAAAGTAAATCCGTTTTTAGTCGGAGAGTCAAACATAGCAAAAGCCGCTATGATATTGCTAAGTAGCACCTGCGAACGCGCTGCCGTCGATGACGATGCTACGACGCGTACTAGCACCTCATAGCCAGCGTAGCGAGACTTTTCCTCCATGGCTTCAACCTTGGTCTGATCAGTGCCGCTCAGAGGCTTGTTATCGTTGGTAGTCGGTTCGCCATCCGCCTTGGTGTCTGGCGGTTTCCATAGGACTTCTAAGAGCTGCGAAAAGTAATACAGGGTCGAGCCGTCGCCAAACATACCCGACTTACCACTCGAAGCGCCCTTTTTTCCGGCTTTTATATTCTCGACACGCTTTTCGATCTGTTTGGACCAGCTCTCCGGCGCAGGACGAATCAAGACCTGAATACCTACACCATCTTCACGATTAGAGGTCGATAGCGCGTTCAGTAGCGCGCGCATAGCGTCACGCTTGCTCTCTTGGTAGGTGGCAATCGGAAATTCGTACGGCTTTTTAAGCGTAAATTCACCGCCGATAGTACCGCTAATTTTGCCAACATCACTAAAGATATTAACTGCTTCGACTTCCTCGAGCCGCGCTGTAGGATAAGCCGCCGAGACAGCCTGTTTAATCGTCTCGAGTAACACCATCGGCACAACGACATAATAACGAATCAAGCCTTTATGAGCCACTAACTCAAATGATATATGGCGCTGACCATAAAAGCGACTCTTAAAGCCTTTGGTCGCCGTCGAGCTAATAACGTTATACATAGTCTGCGCCTGAGATACTGTCTCGTCAACTACGTCGCGCGAATCGCGGCTGCCAGCATCAATATCTTCGCTAGCTGGCGGCAAGTGTATCATCAGTGGCACCATCTTTAGGCCGCGTTCGTAGTTCTTTTGCTCGCGAAAACTTTTACGCGACTGCATAAAAACAATAGTGATAACGGCAACAATAACCGCTATAACGATAGCCGCTACTATAATGATTCCAATAAAGCCTTCCATCGAACCTAGAGATTATCGGGCGCCTTTCCCACCTCTTTACCATATCGTTTACGAACGTAATCTCGCATCAGTTCAGACACTAGTCTGGCTTGCTCGTGTGGATTGTCTTTCGTGGTGCTGATCACTTTTTTCGCTTGATCGACCCATTCTTTTTCAATCAAGTCCTCGTCTGCTGCCGCGGCTGGCGCTGAGGTAACAGTTGTATTAGTTACAACGCTATCATCTGCAACTGGTTGCTGAACTGGTACTGCTACAGGTAATGTAGGATCAGGTAATATGGGCTGCGGATTGCTAGTGCCCGGACCAGTCTGGAGCTCGGGGTTAGGCAGCATTTCCTGACTAGCGATTGGTCCAACTTCTGGCATCGTCGGGGCAATTTCTGGCATAGACGGCGCCATATTAGCAGCCATACCGCCCATATTTGGAGCCGCATTAGGATAATTCACTCGAGGAGGTTGTTGTCTCTCTGGAGCCATGTTATTTGATGAATCCATACCTAAAAATTATAGCACAACCATAGGCATTTTAACACTGGTTACACCTTTTTAAATATATAAAAAATGAGCAAAGACTCAATAATAATTATGAGAGATATATCAGTAAAGCCCAGTTCGCCGATAGAATTGAGTGATACTAGAAAAATTGGCGCTAGACTCAAAACGGCCGCTATTAGATTTGTTCTCTTTTGGTGAATCTGCTGCTTATCGCGCTGAACCTGAGAACCAACCTGGCGCCGTGGCCGCAGGGCTTTATTGATACTCTCTAGCATCCTAGCAACTAATGACAATGTCGAAAAACTAAATACGTAAATACTAGCAAACACCACTAAAACCCCTAGAGGACCAGCACTACTAGGAGAAAACAAGTTCAATAAAAAATACAAACAAGAGATCGACAATATCGCCGCTACCGATAGGACAACAATTGATAATCGCTGTTTCATTATTACATTCTATCATATAACCATTACTGCAACAGGAAATCCGGGCCAGAGCTCCCTCTTTGAGCATCCATTACCCGTCAATAAAATATGGAGAAGAGGCCTTCCGACCAAACTACGAAGTCTTAGCGACATACTCATCCGCCGCAAAATGTATATAACAGGGCGCGAGTCGTAAATGCTTGGCCGGAATGGCCTGATTCACTGACCGCTCCTTTCGGAGCATATCGCGGAGCTGATCTCGCTCAAAGGGTGAAATGTGCGCTCGACGCGGTTTTCAGCAGTTAGGTAACATCAGGGCGCAAAGCGTCCAACTCGTCAGAGTTTTTCGCGCGCCAACTGGCGCTACCATTCCTGCCGAAAACATTGCTGGTTGTGGATTAAACGTCTTATTGGGCTGCGTTTTCGCTTCAACCGCCTATATTGCATCGTTACGGAAAAACTAGGTTTCTCAACGTAACAATCGGTCAGTAATTTTTATAAGGTACGGGCTTTTGTTTTTATGTTGTAATCGACTAATGGTTAGTTTTTTAACAATTTTTATTTTCAAAAGTCTGGCTAAATTGTAGCAAATAGAAACGCTTATGTCAATAGAAATGGTTTATATTTTTGTTGTATTTTATACATTTCATAATTGCCATCAGGTTAAACGTTGTTAATTATATATCATATGATGTCATAATTACTGTTGTTATTTTATCAATCGAACAAATCATACATATAATTTAGGCCGCTCAAAAACTAAACATCTTTGCAGTATCTGCCGCCATTTTCTAGTCTCGTCTGAACGTTAGCGTACCGAGCGCCAGTCACTGGAGTCGCGCCCGCACCAGTATCGCTACATTTACACCCCCTAGACACGTAAGCATATTGCGGATATGGGCCCAAGGCCAAACAACTGGCCATGTTGCTTTCCACCAGTACGCTCAGTTGCTCTAGGTCCCCCGTATAACCACTTAGCTGAGCACCAGTAGCGGGCGTAGAGCCATTATCGGTCAAGTATTGCTGTACGCCCGCCACCACCCTACCTACATCCTGCCGCCTAGCATTGTCTCGCTGTGATTTCTGTAGGGCCGGTAGAGCTAGAAAGACTGTTAGGAATATTAGGCCGGCTACGGCTAGAACTAGGACGACTTCGATAATCGTGAATCCTGACCCCCTACCTACATTAGATCGTCGCATCCTCACTAGCCCATCCTTTCTATTAGTGTCTTAATTGTACCCCCCCCCCCCCATCGGGGTGTCAAGATCGAAAAATAGCGCCTGTAGCCGTATACAAAGTTTTCCACAGGCAAAATACGTGGTAAAAAATACCTTATTATGCCTATTTACATGAGCGTTTTGGTGTGCTATTATAGAGGTGGTTCATGAATAAAAAATGTATTCACGAGCCGCGCACATATCAAACTAAAACAAACATTATCCTAAACCATAGAACGGTCACTAATTCTCGCAGGTGACCGTTCTTTTATTGTTTTTTTGATTAAAAAGCCCTCCTTTTGGAGGGCTAGCTATTATTACATAAAATCTGGTGGAGCTGCCGGCAACTGCCGCCGGGTCCGAATGGTAACCTGCTAATTATCTACGAAGCCTATTGAATCTCAAGGTTCTTGACTGGACGCACGGAGACCCACAAAGATCATCCTGCCAAGCTCATGGAAGTTCTCGCCCCGACAGCCCATGAGAAACTATCGGTGGCACAGCGAAATAAATATGACACCACTTCTGCCTATTTCGCGTCAGCAGAGCGATGGCTACCTGATAATTAGGCGGCTAGCGCGTAAGCAGCTTGTGGCGCAAAGAAAGACTTTACGTCAGCGGCAAACGCTTGTAAACGTGTTTTTACACTTATTCTGATGGTAAGTAATCAACTACTCGCAAATTAACCTGTTAAATTCCATCCGTCGAAGCTAATTCAGCCCCACGAACTCCTTTATTATATCATATCTCGTCCACTAGTCAAAGCATTGGCGCATTAGCTAAACTACTGATAAACTGCTATAATTAAGCTTATGATTGCGCGAGTCCTCACCGCTGTGCCAATCGGCTTTGACGGCCAGCCCGTCACCGTTGAGTGCGATATCACGAAAGGCCTGCCCGCCTTCGTCATCGTCGGTCTCGCTGATAAAGCCGTAGCCGAGAGCCGCGAACGAGTCAGATCTGCCATTGTCAACTCTGGATTAACCTTCCCCGCTAAACGTATCACGATCAATCTCGCGCCAGCTAGCATTGCCAAGGAAGGCTCCCACCTAGATCTGCCAATAGCGATTAGTATTCTAGTGTGTAGCGGGCAGCTAAAACAGAAAGATATTGACGGCATCATGGTGGCTGGCGAGCTATCGCTGGACGGCGAATTACGCCAAACACGTGGTGCAATCCTCATTGCCGAGGCTGCCAAAAAAGCCGGCTGTCGAACAATTATTTTACCAAAGCAAAATGCCGCCCAAGCAGCCCTCGTTGATAGTATAGATGTTGTCGGAGTTACTACATTTACAGATACAATCATGTATTTATTAGGTGAAAAGACTATCACACCCACTACCTCGAATTTAGGCTCGGGTCTCGCCACTAACTACCCGTCGATTGACGAAATTCGCGGCCAAGAAACCGCCAAACGAGCCCTCGTTGTAGCTGCCGCTGGTCATCATAATTTGTTGTTCACTGGGTCTCCTGGTGCCGGCAAAACCATGCTGGCTAGAACCCTACCCGGACTATTACCCGGCCTAGGTCGCGAGGAGATGATCGAATCAACCAAGATTCATTCCCTAGCCGAAGAATCGATCGAGGAACTAGTACATCAGAGACCGTTTAGGTCGCCGCATCATACCGCTTCATTCGTTTCTCTCATAGGTGGTGGCAACAAAGTGCGGCCTGGTGAAGTCTCCCTAGCTCATAACGGAGTCTTGTTCCTCGATGAAATCCCCGAGTTCCCGCGCTCCTCACTCGAAGCCTTACGCCAGCCACTTGAAGACCGAGTCGTCCATATTTCCAGAGCTAGCGGCAAAGTTTCCTACCCTGCTCACTTTATGCTCGTCGCCACAATGAATCCTTGTCCTTGTGGGTATTTTGGTGATGACAAAAAAGCTTGCACCTGCTCACAGCAGATGATCTTGAACTACCAAAAACGCCTCAGCGGCCCGCTCTTAGATCGTATCGATATGACGATCCCAGTCGCGAGAATTGATCGCAAAGAGCTATTCACAGATAGAGCTGCCGATCGTAGCGATCGAACTAGCACTTTCCGAGAATCTATCGCTAGCGCCCGAAAAACCCAGATGATACGTCAGTCAAAGCCAAACTCCGCCCTCAGCAACAAGGAACTTGAAACATACGCCCACCTCACCGACGAAGCCAAACGTATGCTACTAACCGCCTCTGAAAAATTGAACCTCTCAGCCCGTAGCCACTTCAAAATCATAAAAGTTGCTCGCACTATCGCGGATCTCAACAATCACGAATCTATCGAGACCTCTGACATGGCTGAAGCGCTGCAATATAGGCATTGATTACCCCTTGCGTATCCCTGAAAAATTTGCTACAATTGTTCCGTTAAAAGTTAATTCAGGTAAGGAGCCATATAGCCAACCAATCGGTGCGAATCAATGGTGAGATCCGCGCTTCGCAGTTACGTGTCATCGGTGCAAGTGGTGAGCCACTCGGGATTATGTCTCGATCAGCCGCCCTCGATGTCGCGCGCGACGCTGGACTTGACCTGGTAGAAATTTCACCTAACGCTGAGCCGCCTGTTGCCAAAATCGTTGACTGGGGTAAATACCAGTATCAAAAGATGAAGGAACAACAGCGCAACAAAAAGAGCGCGCGTACGAGTGAGATCAAGCAGATGAGGCTGGGACTCAAGATCGGTCAAAATGATCTTGATATCAAGCTACGCAAGGTTCGCAAATTCCTATCTGACGGCGACAAGGTTAAAATCCAGGTTGTATTTAAAGGTCGAGAAATGGCACACCCAGAAATCGGTCGCAACATATTGGATAAAATCTTGGAAAGTCTGTCAGACGTAGCAATCGCCGATCAAAAGGCAGTCATGGCTGGTCGCAACCTGAGCGTAATGATAAGGAGTAACCCTAATGCCAAAACTGAAGACGCATAAAGGTACAGCTAAACGTATTCGCGTAACCAAATCTGGCAAGTTAATGCGTGAAAACGCTGCAACCCACCATAAATTGTCTACCCAGACAAAGCGTGGCAAACGAGCCAAGAGTGCTGATAGCCAAATCACCGGCAAGGCTGCAAAGAATATTCGACGCGCAATCGGCGCGTAGTATCAGAGATAATTATTGTAATTTTAACTACATAGGAGTTTAGAACATGAGAGTAAAACGAGGCGTTACCGCCAGAGCCAAGCACAATAAAGTGCTCAAGCAAGCCAAAGGGATGAGCCATAGCCGAACCCGATCATTCCGCCTAGCACAACAGGGCGTAATCCGCGCTTTGCAATATGCCTATCGTGATCGTCGCAACAAAAAACGCGATTTTCGCAATTTATGGATCACCCGTATCAACGCTGCTGCACGCAACAACGGTACAACCTACTCGCGATTGATGGCTGGACTCAAGGCCAACAACATCAATCTTGATCGCAAGGTGCTGGCTGATCTCGCCGTCCGTGAGCCTGAAGCCTTCGCAGCTATCGTCAAGACCGCTACGAAATAATCTGATCGCATCTATTACAGAAATAGCTCAGTAACTAGCTACTGAGCTATTTCTGTATGTAAATACCTGAGATACTGAGGTGCCAGACCACCGATAAGCCGGGTTCTGTCGTGAACGACCATCTATCTACGGCTACTGTTACCAGTAGTCTCTAGCGGGTTATAACGGCCGGTTGGCGAGCAGCCAATGACCCGACCTCCTTGCAGCCGACAGGGTTTACCTCCTTCGCATGTCACCATACGTTGCTGTGCGCTCTTACCGCACTCATTTCACCCTTACCTCCGAAGAGGCGGTATCGTTTCTGTGGCACTTTCCCTAGGGTTACCCCCGGTCGCCGTTAGCGACTGTCGTTGCTCTATGCTGCCCGGACTTTCCTCTTTTCATACCGCTTTCGCGATATGCCAGCGGTCGTTTAGCAATCTGGCCTCTCTATTATACCAGACATAGTCCAGAAATCAGGCTTGGTTATCGTCTAGAATCTTATTCACCAGTCCGTCTGCCATGCGGTTGTATTCCCGATGAACGTGGTGAAACCGTATCTTGTCGAAACGCACCATCAGCTTCTTAATCCTATTGTAGACTTCTCTAAATTCTGGATTCTTGACCGGGAATAGGCCATTGAGCTGGTTAACCACCATTAGGCTATCACTACGAAATTCGACTCTCCTAACATTGATCTCGAGGGCTTTCTCGAGGGCTAGCTCGACAGCTATATATTCGGCCATACCGCTATCGCTACGCCCCAGGAATTTTCCGCCCTGCGCCACAATATTCTGATTCTCATCCATAATCAGGAACGCCGAAGCCGACGGTCCGGGATTGCCTCTCGATCCTCCGTCAGAATACAAGACCATCGTAGCGCCCGAGTCATCGGTATCATCTATCACTATTCCCTTGCCCGAGCTACGTTCGGCATTCATATATAGCAAGACTTCCGTCGAATTAGTGATGCGATCTCGTTGTATATCTGACAATGATTTCCAGATGTAGTGATCGTATTCATCGTCTAAACTGACTCTAGGAGTTTGTTCAGATAGCCTCACCTCGTACAATATGAATATATACTGCAGCTCTCTATCGTCGGGATCAATATAGCTAATCACATCATGCAAATAAGCCGTCTCAGGATAAATCCCCACATGAATCTGTAGTGATCGTTTCAAAGCATCGATCGGCTGCTCACCTTTATGAATCGAGCCACCTGGCAATTCATAAAGACCGTCGATTGACGGTCGTCCGCCAGCACGTCGAATCAGCAGCACCCTGTTTCGCTGTGGTATGATTGCTCTGACTACAACTTTCTGTTTCATGAATTCCCACCAACTATAATGACTAGATGCCCTGCGTTGCAGATAGAATTTCCTTGACTACGCAAGGGGGTGCCCGCATCAATCGACCACGGCCGATTGCAATATTGAGCTCCCATTCTACGATTCGTTGGAAATCATATGCAGCCGCAGAGCAATACCATTATAGCACTCCAGCACCTATATAGGCAAAACCGCTATGAATAATTTCAAGATAAAATCTATGATTGTACCCAAAATATTTCCTATCAAACCGCTCGCCAAAAACACTATTGCAAACACCACTATTATCCCCATATTCTCTATGGCTTGCATGGCTTTTTGGACTGGCTCTGGTGCAATAGCATAGAGTAATCGCGACCCATCGAGC
Source organism: Candidatus Saccharibacteria bacterium (assembly GCA_016699895.1). Taxonomy (NCBI): domain Bacteria; phylum Candidatus Saccharimonadota; species Candidatus Saccharimonadota bacterium. The sequence goes on from CP064991.1 coordinate 112,443, forward strand.
GGTGGAATTGGCAGCATGTTGAATGCAAAGAAACCCAAATTTACCATGATACCAGCGCCTAGGAATGTTGACATGGTATCGTTAGTCATGAGAATCGTATCGCCCACAATCGTCATATGACCACTGAGATAGGCTGCAACGAAAAATAAAAATGCTAGCACGAGGTTAGTGAGCGGCCCAGCCACGCCAACTAGTGCAGCGCCCCATTCGCCGCCTTTGACCCTATCAGGTCGAAACGGTACTGGCTTAGCGCCACCGAATATTGGAGTGCTGTGCGTTACGCCGTTCATAATAACCAGAAGGGCTGGCAACGCAATTGTCAGCACTGGATCGATATGCTTGATCGGATTGAGCGTCAAACGACCATGTTCTTTGGCGGTGTTGTCGCCGAGCCAATAAGCCGTTAGTCCATGCATCAGCTCGTGCAAGACCATAGACCCAAATACTACTGCTAGTACGATAAATAAATAGGTAAAATCAATATCCATTGCCCTATTGTACCAAATATGCTTGTGATTTTACTAGCCGAACACTTGACCAAAAGAGATAAAACATATATAATGTATCGGAGTTTTTGAAAAAAAGGAGTCACCATAATGGCATCACGATGCGATATCACAGGCAAAGGCAAGCAGTTTGGCAATAATGTCAGCTTTTCGATGCGCCATACCAAGCGAGTTTTCAAGCCAAACCTACAAAAGAAGACTTTTGTCGTCAATGGCAAGAAAGTTACCCTGACGGTAGCAACCAGCACCATTCGCACCCTAAAGAAAAAAGGGTTTGCAATACAGAGTGCAGCACCAGTTGCTTCGAAATAATATTCGTCTGCAAAAAGAATATCGCCCCTCGTGAACGAGCGGCGATATTTTTATACAGCTATTTGTTACTAAGCGGTCCGCGCTAGCTCGACAACAGTCAACGATTCCGGCAAGCTACCGAGACCCTTGGCTTTGAAAATGTTGGCTTTCTCGTGATTGCCGCCCATAGTTTTAACAAACTCATCGACTGGCTCTTGTGGCACGTCGTATTTAATGTGTGCATCGGCAAAATGGGTTGGTATCACAACTTTCGGAGTAATTTGTCGCACAATAGTAGCCGCATCGCGAGCATCTAGCGTATATCCGCCGCCGCCAACTGGCACCACCACGACATCAATTATACCTAGTTCTTCTAGGTCATCGTCGCTGAGTGGCGCATCAGTATGACCAATCACAGCTACCCTGGTACCATCACATTCCAATCGATACATGGTCGAGTTCTTGCCTGCTTCATCAGTATGGAGATGAACTGCAATACCTTTGACTGAAATATCATTGTGTTCGTACTCACCGGGCATGTCAACAATAAAGCCTTTTTGTTTTTCGGCCCACGAATTGCTCCTAGTTAACAGTATGATCGTTTCAGGATTATTAACTTCTTTGACAGATGACTCTGATGTAGGATCTACAACAATTATTGTTTTTTTGCACTTTACAACCACACAGTTTTCGCCACGATATTCAATATCCATTCATTAACCTTTCTTTTAACTATTGTCCGAATCTTGATGAGCTTTTTCCGCAGACAGCAGGCCCTGCTCATCTATCACAATTTCCTTTTTACAGCCAAGCAAGTCAGTAATGAAACGATCTTTGACGCTCAATCTATAATAGAAGTCGTTGAAGCTCATAGCGGTGTACGACAAGCTAGTTCCGTTCTCGCGCTCGAGCGATTTCATCAGATTCTTGAGCTTGATTGTACTAATATCATCACCAGCGATCAGCACGTCGATGTCGCTGTCCGAGTCGTGAACCAACTTGCCGGCAAAGATCGCCAGTTTGACGTCACCGAGCGCTGCTAGTTTCTTTGCCCAGGCCTTGACCGAGACTTTTGTATCACTAGCAACTGCCCCGTCATTAGAAAACATCGTTTTTAGCGGCTCGTAGAATTTATAGCTAGTATCAACCTCGTAATATAATTTATTATCGACAGTATCACCTTTGATGATACCTATAGTCACTAGATTTGCTAGCTCGCGACGAACACTATTAATCTGCTCGCCAATATCACGGGTGATCTCTCGGACATAAAAAGCCCTACCCGAGTTGTTTAAAAACAGATTGAGTAACTTGATACGTGTTTTTGAACCAAATAATGAGTCTATCATATATTTTTCCTCTGTTAAATATTATATCACACTGCGAGGAATTATGAGAAATTTTGTATTCAAGATCGGCCAAGAGCTTTCACAACGTAGTCACGCACCTGATCAAGCGGCAGCCACGTGATATAGTTATTGCGCCTAAACCAGGTGAGTTGTTTTTTAGCGAGTTGCCTATCGACTGTTACGATTCGATCAATGAGCTGCTCCTGAGTAGTAATATCGCCGCACAAAAATTTTTGAACTTCGCCGTATGAGTTGCTATGGAATATCGGTTGATCTCCATAATTAGCTATCAAATTCTGCGTCTCACCTACCAAGCCTGCTGCTAGCATTTCCTCAGCTCGCAGCCTCATTCTAGTTTCTAATGTTTCTTTATATGTTGTTATTCCAACAACGATAGTATTGGTAAGTGGTCGCTCTAGGCGCTTTCGATTGATTTGGCCTTGCTCTAACGCCCGGATTAAATGACGCTTGTTTTTATCGTTATGCGGTAGCTCCAAATGTTGTTTTTTTATCATCATTATCAGATCGCCTACCATCTTTTTCTCTAGTTCTCTGCGCGCTATAGTCGATCGATTGTGGAGTTATTTCATAATCAAATATGACACTATCGACATATAAACCCGAGCCGCCGACGAGAAACGGTATGTTGCCTCGACTACGGATGTCAGCTATCTTTTCCTTGGCAAGTTGTTGAAAATTCCACAACGTAAATTCTTCGTCTGGATCAACTAGGTCAATCAAATGGTGCGGTATATCGTCCATCTCCTCGGCTGTAGGCTTGGCTGTGCCAATCGTCATACCACGATAAATAGTCCGGGAGTCAGCACTAATTATTTCGCCACCAAATTCTTTGGCTAGACTGACTGCTAGCCCAGTTTTGCCGCTAGCTGTCGGACCAACAATAACGATTAGTGGTTGCTCGGTAGCCATCGACGCTCCTTGAAATCAATAATCTGAAAGTCCTTTATTTCGAAACCTTCGGCCTCTAGGGCTAATTGATGGCCACGTTTACCGCCATAGTAACCCGATGCTAGCCCGCCAAATCTATTCACCACCCTGTGCCATGGCAGCTCAGTCGGACCAAAGTGGGCAATGCCCCCGACTATTCGAGCAGCATTGGCGTGACCAGATAACACCGCTATATCGCCATATGTCATAACTCGACCTGTTGGAATCTGCGCCACTAGGTCGTAAACACGTTCGCGAAAATCAGATTCTGCCATTATAGAGCCTCGAAATAACTAGTTACCGCCTGCCAATCACGGCACTTCACCACCCGATCTGGCACATCAACTGATGTTTGCCACGGATATCCGCCGAACAATATTGACCGAATCCCTGCCTCATGAGCACCGATACAATGTTTCGGTTGATCATCAACTAAAAAGTCAGCTCCTAGTGACAACAACTTGTCGGCCTTCGTTAGAAGGTGTGAATCTGGCAAGTCGCGTCCATAAATGCCGGCGCTATGAACTTCAGCTATCAAGCCTGGATAATTCCTATCAAGCCATCGCTCGGTAATGTCTAGTAGACTCTCTCGACGTGACGTGACAGCTATGAGAGTATACCACGACTGCAGCTTTTCTAATGCTTGGCGCGCCTCGGGAATAGGTGTAAACGTTTCAAAATTACCCGAGTACATGAATTCGGTCCAGCGCCGATTAGCTTCCTCGGCATCAACTTGCCACATCTCAGACATTCGCTCATTAAAATCATTCAGCGTATGTGCGTGTCCCCATGTTGCATTGCCATAGTCTACGATCGTCTGGGCCGTACATGACAAGACGTCATCAATATCGAGGGCAATTATTGGCTTTTTCATAATCTAGAGCGACGATTTAGCAACTCGTGACCGCGATTCATTGGCTATCGATTTAACGAGCTGTTCCGGCGCAAATTCGGTCTCGGAACGACCTTCTACTGCGATGTCAGACCGAACGCGCAGTGGCAATTGCCCGCTAGTGGCTTCCTTTTCACCGACTACGACCGAATATGGCACTTTCCAAACCTCAGCATTACGAATTTTCTTGCCCACCGAGTTATTACTATCATCCAGCGTGGCTCGTACACCGTACTCTTTCGCTAGGTCTAGCACCTGTTCGGCAAAAGCATCGATCGTCGGGTCGTCTTTGACCTTGATAATACGTAGTTGTTCCGGCGCACACCAAACTGGGAATCGACCCGCTGTATGCTCGATAAACACGCTCAGGAACCGCTCGATCGAACCGAGTAATGCGCAGTGAACCATCACTGGTCGCGCCGCCGACCCATCCTCAGTTGTATATTCCAATTCAAATCTCTCGGGCTGCACAAAGTCAATCTGTATCGTAGCTACCTGATGCTCGCGACCAATGGCATCAGTAGCCATGAAATCGATTTTTGGACCATAAAACGCAGCTTCGCCTTCGGCCTCGAAAAAGTCTAGCTCATTTTCGACAGCTTGCTCACGAATGATGTTTTGCGCTCGTTGCCACAACTCTAGATCTCCGAGGTATTTATCGCTAGCATCACGAAAACTTAGGCGAGCTTTTAGCGGCATACCGATAACATTGCTGTATATTGTGCGAATATCAGAAATAAGCCCAGCTACAACCCCACCAATCTGATCGTCGCGACAATAAGCATGGCTGTCATCTTGCGAAATCGAACGTACGCGGCTCAAACCGCCGAGCTCACCAGTTTTTTCATCTCGGTACACCGTAGTTGTTTCGAAATATTTAATCGGCAGATCACGATAACTACGAGGTTGACTAGCGTAAATTTGATTGTGATGCGGACAGTTCATCGGCTTCATTGCAAACTCATCAGATGTCTCCTGGCTTTTCACCAAAAACAGCTCGTCACCAAATTTATCCCAGTGTCCAGAAACTTTGTATAAATCAGTTTTAGTAATATGAGGAATCGAAACTCGTTCAAATCCAGAGGCATAGCGCAATGATTCGGCAAACTTCGTTAGTTCATCACGTAAGACCGTACCACGAGGCGTGAACAGTGGTAAACCTGAACCGACAAGTGGCGAGAATAGAAATAGGTCGAGCTCTTGGCCTAATTTGCGGTGATCGCGCTTTTTGGCTTCTTCGAGCATGGCTAGATACTTATCTAGTTCCTCTTTGGTCGCAAAAGCTACCCCATATAATCGTTGCATTTGTGGATTGTTTTCTTTGCCGCGCCAGTAAGCACCAGCTATACGCATCAGCTTGAACGCACCCACTTCGCTAGTATTAGCGAGATGCGGTCCACGACAGAGATCTGTAAAATCACCGTTCGTATAGAATGAGACCGATTCAACCTTTGAGCCATCACTCGCATCGAGACCGAGCTCCTCGACATCCAGATCTTTTGCCACGGTCGTACCAGCGCGCTTTAGATCATGTAGTAGCTCTGTCTTATAGGGCTGATTCGATTGACTAGCCCACTCGATCGCCTCGTCTATCGATTTATCACTGCGGACAAAGTCTTGGTGTTCGGCAATAATTTTGCGCATCGTCGACTCAATCTTTGGAAAATCCTCGTCAGATATCTTGGTTTCGCCCAGATCGATATCATAATAAAAGCCATTTTCAACCACTGGGCCTACGCCTAGTTTCACCTCCGGCCAGAGCCGTTTTACCGCCGCAGCCATAATGTGCGCTAGGCTATGTCGCATCGCAAATAACGTATCTTTGTCCATATTCTCCTTTCTCTTGTCTCTATTCTACCATTTTGTCAAAAAGTTTGATATACTAGGGATAATGTGGGTCGGTAGCTCAGTTGGCTAGAGCGCGTCCTTGACGTGGACGAGGTCCGGGGTTCGAGCCCCTGTCGACCCACCAATCTTATTAAAAGTCGCCCTTTCCGGCGGCTTTTTTTGTTGCCAAATTGACCTGAAATCCACAATTAGTTGTCAGTTTTCCACATAAAATTTCGTTGTTTCGTAGATGACAGCTGCCCATTTTCACCCCTGTCATAATATAGTTATCCCTAGTTTTCCACCGATTTTTTTACAATATTTCACGTAAAATATACCGCCTGTGATATAAAGGAACTAGACCCTAGCACTTGACTTTATTAGCCAAGTTTGATATAATCATATGCGCAATGAACAACAGTTCTAGCAAACGAGGTTCTAACACCTCAAAGCTATCACAGTTCCACATTTACTACGAAGGTATCTAAGGAACGTAAAAAACTTTAGCTTAGACAGTTTTATCCCGCCCCAACCGGAGAAATCCAAAGAGGCGGGTTTTCTTTTACCCCGCCTTCTACGCAGCCCTTGTTGGCAACTACGTATCGAAAATTAGTTGGCTAACCTTATTTCTTTATAGCTTTTTCGGTAACGTCAAACTTTTCCATGTATTTGCCGAGCAATAATTTAGTTTGCGCCGTGTAGGCGCTGGCACTGCTGTAGACGATGGCGTTTACCGGCATCAGCACCCATTGCAAGACCATCATGATGCCTTTGGCCTTGCGGTAGCGCCTAGGGCGCCGAGGTAGCATGGTCAGACTCACAAACACCGTGATCAACAAGCCCACGATTGCAACCTGTTGAATTCGAGCCACTACTAGCGGTAGGTCGTTAGCAATAATCGTACGATGCGCCGCCTCAGAGTTCAGATAGAGCGGCACCCAGGCGCCTAGCGCTACAATCGGCGCAATACAGGCCTGAGTTACGTGACTATCGAGCAGACGGAAAAAACGCGTCCACCCCGCCCAGAAACCTACCTTTCGATCCTTTTTCAGTAGTAATCGAGCTACGTACGGCACATCCGAAGCTCCGTAGGCCCAACGGCGCAACTGTATGAACTGGGCTTTCAAGGTTTTTCGATACGTCTCGGACAATACCGCATCCTGCCCAACACCAATTCGCAGTGGTATAATCTCGTAGTCGCCGTCAAAATGAAAATAGCTACGCCAATATTGATGTCCGTCTTCGACGATAGTGCGCGTTGACCAAAAATTCATACTTTCAAGGGCTGCCATGCCTTGCGCATGCGAGGCAAAATTCCGTAGCGTATGCGGTCGCATCGTGCTAATCACGTTCCAGAATGAGTTACTAGCGGCAATCACGCGCATCGGCGCTGGCGCATCCCAGATATTATTAGTAAACATGGCGATCGGCTGGAACGAAGCTCGTTGGCGATTTGGCGTCATGATCCATTCATAGGTCAGATACGAAAAGTACTTGAGATCGGGTCTGTTATCGCAGTCAAGCGTTGTAATGATAACATCATTAGAGTCAATCTTTTTCTTTTTCAGATAGCTTGAAAATTGCTGACCAGCGAACGTGATGTTGCCGCCCTTGCCCACCACTTCGTCTGGCAGGTCGGCCGGATGCTCAAAGGCCATCAAATCGCCAAATTTACCCTTGAAATTAGCCTTGGCAGCAGCTACTGTCTCCTTGGCCGCCGCGCCACCACGAGCTTCATAGGCAATCACTACGAACAAATGTTTGGGATCGTAGTCGCTGCGATAGACCGACTCTAGTGTTGGACCGAGCACATCGTAGCTTTCATTATAGAGCGCGATGATAACCCCGTGATAAATCTGATCTGGCTTGGGATAATCTTCACTCTCCTCTGATAAAACTCGTAGATTATCGACGTGATGCTCTACGCCGTAACTGCGGCGTTCTGGCGCGTTCCGACGCAGCTGATAATACTTGTCTGGATCAGATAGTTCGTGGAGCCACTTGGCCCAGTCAATCCGCCGGGTATTACGCATAATAATCCTACCCTGCACAGTTCTATAAGCTATACCGAGCGATCGAATAAACATTGCGAGCACGATCGCAAGAATATACACCGAAGCCCAGAGGGGACTGATCATACTGAGAACGATCAGTAACATAATAGCGCCAAACGACAGTATTGCCGGCAACATCTCAAAAAATCGGTACTGGACAGTGCGTTTGCCGTGCCTACTTTTGAAAAGTGGTATCTCGATATCTGTCATCTATTGGATTCCTGCGACGCGCAAAATTGCTGCTATCAACACGATAGCTACCGCGAGAACTAATATAGCTGTCCACAAAAAGCTGAGCGCCAGATGTCGACCCTTGATCCCCAATAATTTGAGACTAATGAGGCTATTCATCACAAAAACTACCACGCCAAAGCCGATGAAATTAAACAAATAGATCCAATCTGATCTGAAATATTGCTTTTCAGCGAAAGCGCTGTAGCGTACTGGCACCTGCAGCTGATTAGTATGAATATATAAACTGGCAATAATAACTAGTGTAATTATCTGCACAAACATAACACCCCACAGTGCGATAAAGGCGCGACTATGAGAGGCTTCTTTGAAAAGTGATTTGAGTTCCATAATGTGTTATTGGTGCGGGTGCAGAGAGTCGAACTCTGATTCCGGCCTTGGGAAGGCCATGTAATAGCCGTTATACGACACCCGCATGGAGCCACCTCGGGGATTCGAACCCCGGACCCCCGCTTTACGAAAGCGATGCTCTAGCCAACTGAGCTAAGGTGGCGAACTCGTGAATAGTATAGCAGAAACCAGCCTCTAGTGCCACTGGTTGATCCCCCTATCCCGGGATAAGCACAAGCTGGTATACTAGAAGGATATGAAGCTGCCAACCATAGCCGATCAAGATCCGTGGCTAGAGCCCTACCGCGATACACTCGAGTATCAGCAGGCCTATCTGCGCCAAGCAGAGCGGCGACTGCTAGATGGATCGCCCCTCGAGTCGTTTGCACTCGGACATCTTTACTTCGGATTACACCGGAATAAACAGAGTTGGTTATTCCGCGAATGGGCACCTAATGCCGCTGCGATCTATCTGTTATGTGAGCACAATGACTGGCAAGATGACCTCGCCTACTCCCTAAAATTTGGCAAAAACGGAGTCTGGGAATTGCAACTACCAGTTGGCGCGCTTGCCCACGGAGATCACTATAAACTTCGCGTTTATTGGGACGGCGGTAGCAGTGAAAGGATTCCGTCTTATGCTACCTACGTCGTCCAAGATCCTACCACTAATCTGTTTGACGCCGTGGTGTGGCAGCCCGCTATACCCTACCATTGGCAACATCCGGCGCCGGCGCGACCCGAAACGCCACTCATCTACGAAGCCCACGTCGGCATGAGCAGCGAAAAACCCAAAGTTGCCAGTTATCAGTATTTTAGAGAGCATGTTTTACCTCGCATCAAACACGCCGGCTATAACACGGTACAATTGATGGCCATTCAGGAACATCCGTACTATGGCAGCTTTGGCTATCACGTATCGAGCTTTTTTGCCGCTAGTTCACGTTTTGGCACGCCAGATGATCTAAAACAGCTCATCGACACCGCTCACGGTATGGGCTTGTACGTCATTATGGACATCGTACAGTCACACGCGGTCAAGAACGAACTCGAAGGCCTCAGCCGTTTCGACGGAACTGTGACACAATACTTTCACAAAGGAGAACGCGGCAATCACGCAGCTTGGGATTCGCGCGTCTTTGACTACGGCAAACCTGAGGTAGCCCATTTCCTGCTTTCCAACGTGCGTTTTTGGCTCGATGAATATCGCTTTGACGGTTTTCGATTCGACGGCGTGACTAGCATGCTCTACCACGATCACGGTCTCGAGCGCGCCTTTGGCAGCTATGATGACTATGTCTCGGACAATATTGACCTCGACGCCCTGACCTACCTACGAATGGCCAACGAACTCGCTCATACTACTCACCCACAGGCAATCACGATTGCCGAAGATACGAGCGCTTTCCCCGGGTTGGCGGCCGCAGTCGATAGCGGTGGCATAGGTTTTGACTATCGTCTCAGCATGGGGGTGCCCGATCTCTGGATCAAAACCTTAAAGGAAAAACGTGACGAAGATTGGGATCTCGGTCAGCTATTCCATGAACTAATTGCGCACCGCGTCGAGGAACGTACGATCAGCTACAGCGAGAGCCACGATCAAGCGCTCGTCGGCGACAAAACCCTGCTATTTCGCCTGATCGGCAAAGATATGTACGACCACATGCAGATCAACGACGGCAATTTGAAAGTTGAACGTGGTATTGCCCTGCATAAAATAATTCGACTATTGACTGCCAGTACAAATGCTGGTGGCTACCTCAATTTTATGGGTAATGAGTTTGGACATCCCGAATGGATCGATTTCCCGCGCCAAGGCAACGACTGGTCATATCACTACGCCCGACGCCAGTGGAGTCTGGCTGACGATCCGACATTGAAATACCAATGGCTACAAAACTTTGATACGGCGCTACTAGATATTATCGAGTCTCTACCGCAAAAATCTGACTATAGTTATGTTGCTATAGACGAAAAACGGCGATTGCTGTCGTATGCTAGGGGTGGCTATCTGTTTGTCTTTAACCTCTCGCCTACCGCCTCATACACCGATCAGGCTATCCCGGCTCGTGACGGCGAGTATCATATCGTACTATCGAGCGATGATACAGATTACGGCGGACAAGATCGAGTTGATACAGAGATGACCTATACCGCGCATAATGAAAAAATTTTGCTCTACATTCCAAGTCGTACCGCGCTAGTGTTAAAACAAAGATAGAAGGACTTACGTCCGGATATCGGCGACAAGTCGCCTCCTCCGCTTGCTTGCCAGAAAAATACCCTGCGGGTGCTTTTCTGGCTGCGCTGCACTACGCCGAACCTCCGGCTCTAATCGCAGACGAAGTCTGCCCAAATTAAAAACCCTATCGCAAGGATAGGGATTTTAATTTGGCGGGCCCGACCGGATTCGAACCGGCGATCTCCTCCGTGACAGGGAGGCGTGATAGACCAGCTTCACTACGAGCCCAACTAGTGGTAGATTATAGCAAACAACGCGAGTTGACGCAAGTCATACGAGCTAAATATTCAACTCTTCGGATGCAGGAATGCTGATATATTCTTTGACCTTGTTAGATTTTACGAGAGATGTAAAATCATTGTCGAACTTTGTTAGACTAACTTTGATGAGCAGGAAATCTACTTTGGTATCAGTTTTGGAATCCAATTTCACCATATAATAGGCATCGACGCCTTCGATGATCCCTGAAATTTGACCAGGCTCTAATTTGCGCGCCATCGAAATATACGAGTTACTGTCGAGGTCATCGACGCTAGCGCTCATGCCACCGCCATTTTCCCGCGTGGCTTCATCATCACTCATTTCCTGGGCCACAGTAGCAAAATCGTCGCCGTTATCAAGACGTTGTTTGACCTTGTTGATCTTGTCTTTGGCCGTAGTATCAATCGCAAAGGAAACTTTTTTCTCTAGGAGGCGATCGGCTAGCACTGCCTTGTATTCATCAATTGTCCAGCCAAAATACTGTTTTAAAACATTGCTCTCGTAATCATTTTGACTCATTGTCGCACCATTTTTGTTGGCTTTCAAACTATCGTTCAGAGCCGCGTCAATCTCTTGGTTAGAAACCGCAATATTCTTGGTCCGCGCCAACTGCCTGGCATAGGCTATCTTTTCAACGTTATTGAGCTCTTTGCGTTTGTGATGTTCGAGCTCGCTCTTGCCATCGTCGCTCGTCATATCAACTTTGCTCTGGTTCTGCATGTAAAATATATCTGACCGAACATATCGCAGGTAATCTTGGTAGGAAACATTCTCACCATCGACATTAGCAACTGGCACCGGCAGGACCTTGGTCATACTATAGAAGAAATCACTGGTGGCTTGGTTGCGATACAGCATCACCCATGACCAAACTGAAAAAATAGCCAGCGCCATGATCGAAACGATAATCGCATTGATCAAGATTTTGTGTTTAGAATACTGCACCGGATATTTAAACTTGCGTCCGCCAGCCAAAATCTGCTCGCGATGCTCGGCGATCGTTTCGTTCGTAATCTTGGTCGGCGGCGTTTTGCCGCCCTTTTTAAAAGATTTCGGAATCTTGCCCGCGATCTTGTCAGTTAGTGTGTGCTTGGCGTCAGCCATTTTCCTCCTCAATATCAGTTCGTTTACCGCCACCCGCTTTGTGAATTGCGTCGGACAGTTGATCGTAAATTTTCTCACACTCGGGTACTTTATTGATGACCATATCACCCACCATAGTCTGTAGAACGATGGTTCCAAAGTTGAAAATTTCGCCTGTGAAACCTGGAATATTATAGCTAATATTCTGGACTTTCTCAAGTCCTAGATCGATCACCGAGTGCCCAAACAGGCTGTTTTGCGTTAATTGCCTGATGCGCTGATCGGTGACGATATACACCGAAAAATACCAGCCCATCCAATGATACGCGAATATGAAAAGCCCCAGACCAAAGCCGATGACCGGCCCCCAGAGTAGATAGACGTTGCTTTGCCAGATAAAGAACGGGATCGCACCGAGACAAAACGGAATCAACAGTCCATAAAAACCTTTGCGCATCGCAATAATATGTCGACGAAACACAAAAAGTAGTTCCTCGTCCGGGAATTGCCCTTCAAATTCCAACTTTGCCATAAGTGCTATTATATCAGAAAAATGGTATCCCGCGTAGGAGTCGAACCTACAACCTTTTCCTTAGGACGGAACTGCTCTATCCAATTGAGCTAGCGGGACGCCTTACCATTGTATCACTATCTACTCTAGTAGTGCTTGCAGTACATGATTTCTTCGCTGCCGAGCGAGTAGTCGCAAATCGTTTCACCGTTAAACCAGAGTTTGATTTCATGTTCAGCCTCTTCTGGGTTTTCACTAGCGTGGAATAAGTTATGGATCGAGCGACCTTCAACATTAGCTACCACTGGGCTATCAACGCTGAAATCGCCGCGAATCGTGCCCATTTCGGCCTTGAATGGCAAGGTCGGACCAGCTAGTTTTCGCACCATGTCAATGGCTTGGAGGCCTTCGACCACCATAGCAACGACTGGACCAGATTGCATATATTGGATCAAACCCTTCAACGCATTCTCGCCTAGTTCTTTTTCGTCATCGGTGCCGTATACTTCTTTGGCAGTCAGCGGTAACCCATCGAGACCACTTTTAGCTTTGCCGCCTAGACGGGTGATCCATTTTTCATCACTAGTTGGATAATGTTTCACGACTAGTTCCTCGCTAGGTGTCAGCATCTTCATGGCAACAACTTTGAGACCCGCCTTTTCGATACGATGCACAATTTCACCAATCAAACCGCGCATGACGCCGTCTGGCTTGATCATACAAAACGTTCGTTGGTGTTTGATTTCAAAAATAGTTTTATTCAATTTCGCGTCGTACATCTTGGCTGTGTCTTGGGCCATTTACATCCTTTCATTTAAGATACACCTATTGTATCAGAGACGAGCACTTCGTGAAACCCTCATCATTTTAGGTCGCAAAACGTTATTTTGTGTAAATTGCGCGACATAGCCTAGAATGGTACAATAGAGCTTATGGATATCTCGGAAGCCCCTTTCTTGTCAGACCTAACCATGGATTTTATTGAATATGTCGAAGTCGAGCGTGGTCGGGCCAAGCGCACTGCTGAAAATTATTATCTGTACATGCAACGGCTGCAAGAGTTTGCCGGTGATATCACGGTAGATAGAATCAATTCCGAGCTAATTCGTAAATATCGACTATGGTTAAATCGCTATGTCGATGAGCAAGGTCGCGAACTCAGTCGCATCACCCAAAATTACCACCTGATTGCCCTGCGCAGTTTCCTAAAATATTGTGCGATCAGAGATATCGAAACACTCGATGCGGCCAAAATTGACCTGCCAAAAGTTGTCAAGAAACAGGTGTCATTTCTATCATTCGAAGAAGTTTCTCGCCTGTTCGCTGCGGTCGACACCAACGCTAAAACTGGTCTGCGTGATAAAGCTATATTGGAGCTACTATTTAGCGGCGGTCTCCGCGTCAGCGAGCTGTGCAATCTCAATCGTGATCACATCAACCTCAAGCGACGCGAATTCACCGTTCGCGGCAAAGGCCAAAAAGACCGCCCGATCTTTATTAGTCCAGCCGCCGCCGAGGCTTTGAGCGAGTATCTCGATTCTCGTACCGACACAGCTATTCCCCTGTTTATCAATGAATCGAGAAATATCGTAGAAGACGCTCATGCCAAAAATGGCGAGAATCGTCGCCTCAAGCCGCGCTCGGTCCAGCGAATAGTGAGTTCCTACGCTCGCCTAGCTGGCATTACGAAAAAGGTTTCGCCCCACACTCTCCGACATAGTTTTGCTACCGATTTGCTCATGAATGGTGCCGATATCCGATCAGTCCAGTCACTACTAGGCCATAGCAATATAGCAACAACCCAGATCTACACACATATAACCGATCCTCATCTACGTGAGATTCACGCCAAATTTCATCGCGACCCAAATACTGTGCCGGATGATAAACCTAGCAATTAATATGTACAGTTATCTGTGCCAGTGTCGCTATCAACAGTCATATTTTTACAAATAGCATTGCCTGACTGCAGAGCATATTCCGGCCACCAACTGTAATCATCGTTACTAGACCTAGCTTCAACTCGGCTAGATAGGCGTCGATAAGCATCGATAGCGCGTCCAGTCACGTCAATCGATGGCTGAACGCCGTTTAGATACAGCGTTTCGCCACTAGGGCCAACAGCTGAAACCTGGATATCAGCATCGTTATAAATAGCCTGGATTCGCAGGTAATAGTTGTTGCTAGATAGGCTCAAACTACCCGGTGTCGTATTGTTCAGCGTAAAGTCGAGCGAGCAAGCATAGGCATTGGTCGACGAACAATTCACATACATAATAGGGTTGACGGTCGAGCCATTAGGCTCGGTATTTTGTGCCCAATAATTCATGTTATAGGCATTATACCCAGTCCGCACCGTGGCGATACTACTACCGCCCGAGGTACTGCTCGTTACAGGACGCAAGGTCACAGCCCGAGCACTATTTGTGATAGTGTCTAGAGTGAATGTACCGCTCGATGGCACAGTGATTAGCTCAACGCGAAGGACCGCCGGGAAGTTACCAATCGCCTTCCAAACCGGTGATGTTGGCAAGTTTGTTGCTGTATTAGTACCTGTCATCGTGCCATTACCTGAGGTGCTGTTGCTATGCCACTTGACCGTAAAGTAAGCTGCTGAGGTTGCGGCAGTAGATGTGCCGGTACTGGTGTTGTAGGTCGAAAGCTTGAGGGGTACTATGATCGATTTGCCATCTGCGGTTGCCGTATTTTCATAGGTAGCTGTGAGGTAATTAATTATCATGCAGGTATAATATTGCTTGTTAGTTGCATCGACTACAGCCTGCTTTGCCCCTGCTTCATCAGTTGCTGTCGTGATGCTGAGAGCTGCTGGCAACGCACTGTTGATGATAGCCGTACAGTCAGTCGTAGTTGGGTTGTAGATAGAGGCACATCCCGAGGCTGATGGATTAGCCATACAATAGCCTATGACGCGCTTGGCGTCTTCCACCCCAGCTTCCGCTGCTGATAGTGCGCTAGCCGACAATTCGTTGTTAGTAGTTTGACGCTGTTCAGACACTACGGCTTGCACAAAACTCACCGTTACAACTGAAAACAGTATCATAAAGAACATTACGGAGATAATAGCGACTTGGCCGCTCTCTCTGTCCGACCTAGCAATCCTATTCACTACTGACCTCCCCTCATATAGATCGTATTATCAAATGTCGCAAACGCACAATATGGGTTACTGGTGGTGCCGCCACCACTACCAAGACAGGTCCAGTTGCTGCCACTGAGAACTGGTTTGTTATTGCCCGATGTAGATAATATTGCCACAATTTTTACGAAGCTCGGTGACTTCGAAACGGTAAAGCTGAGTACGCTGACGCTAGGTCCAGCTAGGACCGACACTTTGGAATCAGCTATATTTGGCTTGAGACTGGTATTGCTGCAATAGGCCGATACCGAATCCTTGACCCGAACAACACCTAGCGCGTTGGTCGAATCACCAAATGAATTGGTTGTGCCACCGTTTACGTTCCACAGATAAGACATATCTCCCGTGCAGAGTCGATTACTAGCCGACAGATACGTAACGGTGCTAGGTTGGGCAAAGCGAATCGAGCTATTGATATCGTCACTTAGCTGTCGCCCAGTCTGATTAATTTGGGTCATGGCTAGACCTTTGTTATAAATATTCATAATTTGTAACAAAACGACCACCACAAATACCATAATAAAGGCTAGGAATGACATAGCGAGCGTCAGTTCCACTAGGGTAAAGCCCTTTTCACGCTGTTTCTCCATAGCAACTATTGTACCATTAGCACGTTCTGATTTAAATCTCATATTAGTTTGGATCATATAACCTCACAATTGTGGCACTCCTGGAGTCAGCGCTATTCGCCAGTCTCGTCCAACAAGCTCTAATATAGAAATCGATATACGGAATCGTGCTAGTGCCACCGGTAGACCTGACCGCATCAATCCAAATACCTGTGCCGACCACGGCTTTGCCGGTGGTATTTTTAGCGCTAGCGTTCGAATTAATAGCTGTCAGGGTGACAGTATCAAGCGAGGTATCGCTGCGACTGAGATAAAAACTGGTACTACTATTGTACTTACAGGCATCACTGATGGTAGCTGTGCTCGTTACGGCTCTAGCCTTTATAGCGGTCCAGACAGCAGAACTCGAATCTTTGGCGCTATCTCTCACGTAATTAAGAAGCTCTGCCTGAGAATTGATACTGGTACGCACCGCTGTTCGCTCCAGTGTGTCCATCATTTGCAAGGTGGACTTGTTCATAATTGTCATCGTACCAACCACTGCCACACCGAGGACTGCGATAGCCAACATGACTTCGACGAGTGTGTCACCCCGCTCTAGCCCATGCCGAGCTTCACTTCTTGCCAAGAGTGATTTCATATATTTCATTTTGAACACTGCTCCTTTAGACTTATTAATTCGCTAGATCCAGTTGCAAATCCAGCACTCGGCGTAACCGGGATAACTGTTTTTACTACATTAGAACTAGCTCCAGGGTTGATACAGATTGCCCCGCCCGGCGTGCCGGCGCCATTATTTTTGACAACTAGAGCCAAAATATTCGTACGGTCAACCGTCCCTATGCCGCTACTGGTTAAATCAGTGTTCGAAGCATACACTAAAATATCACTACTGATTGGGCTGCGGAGAATTACTATCGAGGCCTTGCCTGTACTAGCCACCGAAGACCCACTCGTCGTGCTATAGATGATGACGGCCTTACTCAGCGTACCGCCCCATTGAATCTGGTCAGTTTGCTGAGCGATCGTAGTGACTACCGGGCTAGCCATCGTAACGGCGGTATCATTATCGACATCCGACGTATAGCTCACCGCGGTACCTCTAACATAGCTGATGGTTACGGCGGCGCTATTATAATCAAAGGTTATGATCTTGCCGAGCAATAGGCAGTTAGACGCACCCGATGATGTCGTAGCCGTGCCAGTGCCGCACACATTAGCCGCCACCGCAGAGTTCCGCGAATTGATGCCCGACCTAACCTCTTCGTACTGTGATCTGACTAGTTGTTCTAGCGTCCTCATTGAATTACTAAACCTTGATCGATCAACCATCACGTTAATACCGGTCAAGAGGGCTGCGAACAGCAGTGCCGATATCGCTATGAATAGAGATACTTCTATGATAGTGAATCCCTTTTGTCCGCCCTGTTTCATAATTATCTCTCATTATAGCACAAGCTCTATAATAGCAAAAGATTTTCAGTTAAAAATGTAATAATATTTTGCTGAAATAGGAATACTATATATGTCGCTACGATGAGGAATGGTCCGAACGCCATTTGGCTATTCATTTTCATCTTGCCCGATACTAACATAGGTAAACTAACTAATGAACCTAGGACGTTGGCGATAACTAGTACGAGTAACGCCCCCTGCCAGCCAAATAGTAATCCGACTACAACACCAAATTTCACATCGCCGAAGCCGATCAACCGTCCGCCACTACATACATAGATTAACCCGTAAACTCCAGCTACTGGTAGCATACCGAGAGCCGTTGTTAAAATATAGTTTAACAGAGAAATGTCTTGAATAAATATATTGTTCAAAATAGAAAATACTGCTGTTACAGCCATTAACAGGAACATGATTCGATTGGGCAAGGTCCGCCAACGATAATCGTATATTAGGAGCGCTATCATCATAACCGCCATAACGAGCCATACTATAAACAGCGCTACTTGCCAGCCATCAACCATACCTTGTTCAACGTAGACCTGTCCTAACGGCCAATAAATGAAACTGATGATGAAAACGGCGGCCATAGCCAGTTCGAGCCATAACGTTAGAGTGCCGATCTTTTTGTGGCAGTATCGACAACGCCCGCGCAACAAGAGCCAGCTAAAAATTGGTATTAGATCAAAGGCTGACAATACGTGATGGCAGTGTTCGCACTCGCTCCTACCTCGAACAAAGTCCATCTCGTGACGCATCCGCCACGTCATCGCACCGACAAATGAACCCATAGCGGCTCCGACTAGTCCTAGAAAAATTATAGCTGCGTCATACATTGCCTACTACTATAGCATAAGTGTATTTGTTTTCCGTTTATGCTACACTATATGAGTGAATTTCAGAGAGAAACTGTCGTTCAAAATACTGCCGATCAGCTTGGCCTTCTTCTTCTGCATGATGCTATTTGGTACGATATTTAAACCAGGCATTCGTGACGGCTGGATACCACTCCACATCTCTACTATTTGTGCCATTATACTATACGCCCTACTGGTCATATTCATATGGAATGTAGCTATCAAGTGGATCCGTCGTCATACGTTCAACCGGAAGCTAGAGAAACGCTTTCTAATAGGGTTTTTTTCGCTGTTAATTATCGTTCAGGGGCTATTTCTATCACAAATGAGCTTGCCGATGGAGCCGCAGTGTATTACGGCGCCGACGGTCCGCTTGTGCGCCTGGGATTTTAACACCATCGCAGGAGGAGCAGCAAAAACGGTCAAGGCTGGATCTGTCGACGCTAGCATTATCGACTATCTGCATCGACATCAAAATAACATTCCCTCGTTCTATCTATTAAAGACCGTTTTTAGCGCCAGCGCGGCCATCGGTATTACTAATTTTCAACTGATAGGGACAATCCTAAACGTAATTGCTATCAATATCAGTCTATTACTCATCTATCTAACTGCTAAACGACTATTTGGTGTTAAAAAGGCAGTATTTGCACTAGTTGTCAGTATTTCTATCCTGCCACTGGTATTCCTTTACGCGCCGATCTTTTACACTGACACTTTGTCGCTACCTTTCCCTATCGCCTTAATATATTTGTACGCAGTTTATCGAGATCACAAAGACAAACGAAAAGCTTTCTGGCTGATACCGTCAATTGCCTTAGTGGCGGTCGTTGGTTCCATGATCAAATTCAGCGTCATGATCGTTCTAATTGCCATCGTGATTGATATGCTAGTTCATACTAGCAAAGTGAACCTGAAACGAACTGCTATGTCCCTATTGGCTATAATTGCCATAGTAACGTCACTCCTGCTGGCCTATGGCAAATTGGCCAACATGTACGTCCACGACAGAGCCGATCCGCACTCTATCACCACCCCGTGGACGCACTATCTGATGATGGGGCTAGGTGGCAACGGTCAATATAGCGTCAATGACGACGTTCATACCTCGAAACATACTACCAAGCAAGCTGCTATCGACTACAATATAGACGAGATTAAAAAGCGCCTAAAAGACCTCGGCTGGCTATATCCCTATTTCCTTTACAACAAAGCTCTCGGCACCTGGACCGAAGGTACCTACGAATCCCTCTATCGTCTCGGTAATATGAATATTAAATCACCAGAATATAACCCGACAGCATTACAAAAGGTCGTCGTTTCTAGAGACGAAACAAAACCCTTCCTACCGCAAAATCTCATGAATGCCGTCCATGCCCTATTGATCCTAGCTATTGTCGTCGGTAGTATCAAACTCTACGCTAGACCAGACAAAAATCGGCTACGACTCGTGATACAGCTGGCAATTTTAGGCCTCGTGATATTCCTCCTAATCTGGGAAACAAATCCACGCTACGTCGTAAACTTCCTGCCGATTCTCGTCCTACTAGCAGCACCAGAACTCTATTCTCTAGCTCCCACGATCATAACCAGCCTCAAAAAGCGTTACCTAGCCGCCAGAATGAAAGTATTGAAATACTAATTACTATCATAAAAACCCCCGCTCGCGGCGGGGGTTTGATTTCATGGTAACGAGTCAGTCTATTAGACTGCTTTACAGTAGGTGCCACCAGATTCAAGGTTGATTCGGACAGCTGCATTGCGTGCCGTTCCCGAAGCAGTAGCACAAGTTTGACCAGTCGTAATGTACATAGTGCTGGTGCTCTGACCTGTAGACACAGTCGTAATAGTCACCGTATCAGTTTGCGCTAGGCTGGCGTTGCCACCGTAATAGCTAGAAAATGCCGCTATGGCCGTTGGCAAGGCATTATTATCTGCCAAGTACGACTGCAAAGCTGCGACTACGTTACCAACCTCCTGTCGACGTGCATTGTCGCGCTGACTCTTTTGCAAAGCCGGCAGTGCCAAGAACACTGTCAAGAAGATCAGGCCAGCGATCGCTAGCACCAATACGACTTCGATGATGGTAAAACCTTTATCTTTGTTAGACCTTAACATATATAACCCAACCCTTTCTATTAATTGCGTTTGCTAACACTTATAATTATACGCCTCTGCCAAAAAAACGCAAGCATTTTCGCGAAATATTACGACGCAGTATTTGCCAGACCATAGATCGGCATCAGGATCGCGCCAACGAGCAAGCCTGCCATACCAGCCATACACACCATCAGGATCGGCTCAATCGCCGTCGAGATGCCTTTGATCGCCGTATCAACCTCTTTTTCATAGAAATCCGCTACTTTCCCGACCATGGTATCGATGTTACCTGATTGCTCACCAATCTTTATCATCTGGGGCACAAATTCCATAATATATGGCTCCCCTGTCAGAGATACGCTGAGCGCCTTACCATTTTTCACTTTGCCCTGACCACGCATGATTTCCTCCTGGACAATTACGTTGTTCACAGAATCAGCACCGATCTTTAGCGCTTCTAGCATCGGCACACCAGACTGCAGTAGCGTCTGGAGCGTACGCGAAAAACGCGCCATATAGAGTTTTCGAAACAGACCAGAAAAGATCGGCACATTCAGTTTGAAGGTATCGATCGCACGGCGGCCAGGCTCGGTCTTGATCCACCGCAGGAAAAAGAACACACCCAGGGCAAAAATACCAATAACCACCCACCAAAAATTAGTAATGAAATTCGCCGCCTGCACCAGAATCATCGTAATAAACGGTAATTCGTGGCCCATATCATGATAGAGTTTTTCAACCTGTGGCACCACGGTTAGGAGCATAAAGGCAATCACACCGAGAATCTCTACCAAAACGATGGCTGGATAGACCATAGCGCCTTTAACCTTGCTCATCATATCAGAGTCATGCTCCTGCTGATCGGCTAGTCGCTCGAGCGATTTGTCGAGAGTGCCCGATGCCTCACCAGCTCGGACGAGCGCGATAAAAATCTGATCAAAGATCTTTGGATATTTGACGAAGGAGTCTGCAAGCGATGAGCCGCCATTAACATCGCCGATCACCTGACCAACGACGTTCTTGAGCGTTTTGTTAGCTGTTTGCTCCTCGATAGTGGTGAGAGACTGTACCAGCGGTAAACCAGCATTTACCAGCGTCGATAGCTGACGCGAGAAAATAACCTTTTCCTTGGTAGGGACACGCGAATTCAGAGAGGCAAAGAAACCTTTCTTTTCAGTTTCAACCTCCATATTGAGAGGAACGATGTTTTGCGCCATCAAAAGTTTAGCGGCTTCGGCCTCTGTCTCGGCCTGAACCGTACTCTTGATGATCTTGTTAGCAGCCGTATCGCGTGCCGTATAGCTAAATGTTAGCATCTATGATTCCCTATCCTTTCATCATCCTATCAAATTCTGCGAGATCGACGGCAAAGTTCTTGGCCTCTTCGTACGTAATCTGTCCGCCTTGCACCATTTGAACCAGCGTACGATCCATCGACTGCATACCTTCGGCAGCGCCAGTTTGAATCACTGAGTCTAACTGATGCGTTTTGCCTTCGCGGATAATATTGCGAACAGCACTGTTAGCCAGCAGCACCTCAGCCGCCGCCAGTCGTCCACCGCCGATGGCCGGCACGAGGCGCTGGGCACAAATTGCCTGTAAAATGTTTGCGAGCTGAATTTTAATCTGAGGCTGCTGGTGTGGCGGAAAGACGTTCACCATACGATCGATCGACTGAGCAGCACTGTTGGTGTGCAGGGTCGCAAACACCAAGTGTCCCGTCTCGGCGATGGTAATGGCGGCTGAAATCGTCTCGAGGTCGCGCATCTCACCAATCAAGACGACGTCTGGGTCTTCGCGCAGCGCCGAACGCAGTGCCGCGTTAAACGAATACGTATCATAGTGAACTTCACGCTGGACCACCACTGATCGTTTTGACTTGTGGGTAAACTCGATCGGATCTTCAATCGTGATGATGTGATGAGCTTTTTCGTCGTTGATCTTGTCAACCAGTGCCGCTAGGGTTGTCGACTTACCCGAACCAGTTGGTCCAGTAACGAGCACCAAACCACGTGGAAAGTCAGCAAACTTCTCGATAACTCGTGGCAATCCTAGCTCAGCAATCGTCGGAATTTCATTTGGAATCAAACGCAGCGCCGCCGCTAGATTACCGCGTTCATGAAAAGCGTTAACGCGGAAACGACCCAGGTCGCCAAAAGCAAAGGAAAAGTCAAACTCTTTGTCTTTCATCAAGATCTGTTGTTGGTCTTGATCTAAAATAGAGAAAATGAGCTTTTCCACCGCCTCGATACTGAGAACCGGAGTGTTATTGATCGGCGCCAAGGATCCATCGACACGTAGAATCGGCGGCAAACCGACCTGCAGGTGCAAGTCACTCGCGCGTTGATTGATGACTTCTTGTAGTAATATCTCGATTCTAACGTTTTCCATTGACCCTCCCGTTTCTTGTCATTATTATAGCACAACCATTACGCAATATTAGCGGCTATGCGATTTACTTCCTCGAGCGTTGTCTGCCCTGCTAGCGCCTTGAGATAGCCATCGACATGCATCGGTATCATTCCCTGGGCAATGGCCACTTTCTGAATCTGACCCGATGTGGCATGTTTCAAGATCAGCTCCTGGATTTCATCGGTAATCTCCATCACCTCATAGAGACCCATGCGACCTTTGTAGCCGTTAGGTGCTAGTGGTGATGATTTTCCTCTGGTCAAGGTGTATGACTGGGCATCAGCGAGCGGCAAATCCCCATAGCCTAGATCTTCCGAGACACTCGCTACCTCCTCAGGCGTTTTTGGCAACAGATAGCCAGCCACGCTGTGGACCGAGTTGGTCTCTACCGCATCAGATTGATACGTTTCGGCATCTTTGGCAATACGACGCACTAGTCGCTGACCAATCACTGTGTTGACCGTCGAGGCGATCAGGAATGGCTCAATACCCATGTCGAGCAGACGCGGCAAGATACCAGCCGCCGAGTTGGTGTGCAGCGTTGAAAACACCAGGTGCCCGGTGAGCGCCGCCTGCACCGCCAGGTTAGCAGTTTCACTATCGCGAATCTCACCAACCAGCACAACATCTGGATCCTGACGCAGAATCGAGCGTAGCCCGGAGGCAAAGGTCAAACCCACCGCTGGGTTCACCTGGATCTGATTAACACCAGACATTTTGTATTCGACCGGATCTTCTAGCGTCACAATGTTGATTTCCTCGCTAAAGATCTCCTGAACCAGTGCATAGAGCGAGGTTGACTTGCCAGAACCAGTTGGGCCAGAGGTCAATACCATACCGTTTGGCTTTTTGATACCTTTCCTGATCAAACGCAAGGCGCGGCCGGTATAGCCCATTTCCTCTAGCTTGAATGACGATCCAGACTTGTCGAGCAAACGAATAACTACCTGCTCACCCCAGACCACGGGCGAGATAGCGATACGCAGGTCGACTTCTTTGTTCCCCACCATGATCGTAAACTGACCGTCCTGTGGTTTGCGGTGTTCGTCAATCTTTAGGTTCGACAAAATCTTGATACGCGAAATTAGTGCTGATTCTACTGATTTTGGCAGATCCATCACGCGGCGCAAGACACCGTCGATGCGACATCTAATCGTTAATCGTTCCTCGAGTGGCTCGATGTGAACATCAGAAGCACGGGCGCGCTGGGCATATTCTAGAAGCTGCGTCAGAATCTTGCTGATCGGTGAATCTTGGACGAGAACTTTGACGTCTTTGGTCTCGACTGATTTGACGGCTTCACTACCTGATCCAGACAACACCGAATCGACGCTGTCCATGTCAATGTGATACTGGGAAATAACGTTGTTGATGCCCGATTCGCTAGCAATGTAGACCTTGATCGGACGCTCAATCGCTCGCGACAAGAAATCAACCGCTTGAATATTGGTAGCATCGAGCATAGCGACAGCCAGCCGCTGCGCCCCGCCGTCGCTGGTTTCACCGAGCGGCACCGCCATAAAACGCCTCGCCACTTCCATCGGCAGCAAAGCTAGCACTTTGGCATCGATCACGGCCTTTGACAGATTGACATACGGCGTGCCAGAAATTTTGGCGATTGCCTCTGTTAATTGTTCCTCGTTGATGACGCCACGATCGATGGCATACGCAAAAACTGGCCGACCGGCTTGTTTTGCTCCGTCCTTGATCGTATCTAGTTGCTCTGGCGTCAGTGCGCCCACCTCAACCAAGCGATCCTCAACCTTACGCTGGGTATCCTCAGTCAAAACAGCCATTAGTTACTCCCGAGCGTAAATGGTTCTTCGCCGCCCTGATTGCCAATAGTAACTTTGACCGTTGGGTTAATCGCATCGGCACTAAACGTCTTTGGATCTGGTTTTTCGTAATCACTCGAGATCGCCTCTGCCGTTTCTACGGCCTCCGGGTTGTCTCCTGGCGACGGCAAGAGAGCTCCGACAATGAAATAGCTCGCTACGCCCACCAGGGCGACTATTAGAATAACCATAGCCCAATCAGTCTTTTTCATTATTTGCTCCCTTCGCTAGTGGAATCGGTACCATCGCTAGCAGTTACACCGTCAGGCAAAATAGTCTCTTGGCCCACCGCATAATGAACACGTGGCACGTAGTACGTCGTTGCCGAGATAGTAGCGGTGAGATTATCAACTGTACCATCGATGTTGAGATTCTGGATGATAATTGGTCGAATCGTCTTTTCAATATTAACGAGCGCCGCTTTGATCGCGTCATAAGATCCAGTGATCTTGAATCTAAAGGTGATGGCCTTCGCCTCTGGTCGTATGCTAGAGGTTGATTTCGTCGTATCAGTGGCGCCACTTGTGGCACTAGTGTCGACTGCAGCATATTCAAAACTCTCGAGCGACACGCCAGAGCCAGCTAAAACTTTTTCCTGGATCGACGATCCGAGAGCTGTCGCATCATCTTCGGTCGGGAGGGCATCGATCACCACGTTGAACGCCGTGTCGTCAGTATCAGCACGCAGTGCCAGCAAATTCTGATCTGTCTGCAAAGTGTTGATGTTCTTTGTCAGAGTCGAAATAGCGTCTAGGCTCGTTTTGAGCGTTTCACTCGTTTCGCTCTTTTTTGAGATGATCTTTGCCTGATATTTGATCTGACCAAACAAATTGATAGCTAGCATCGCGCAAATCGTCACCGCAGCAGCAGCACCTGCTACCCAAAACATCATTTGTTTGTTAGTCTGGTCAATTTTTTGGCGTTTTCTAACACCGGTCAGTGTCTTGTTTTCCATGATTTAGTTACCCTCCGTACTAGTCGAGCTTGACGATGTCGATTCGCTGCTAAAAATGTTGCTAGGCGAGTTTCGATCGGAGTCCGACGTTGTCTCATTAGGAATATCTAGTTTGATATCGACACTATCTGACGAAAATACTGCCACGTCAAACACCGCGATGATCGAGAAGCTCAATTTATCGTCAGTCAGCGCTGATGAGGTAACTGTTACTGATGAAAATAACGATTTAGTCTCGATATTAGCGCCCTTCTTCGGAGCATACGAGAACTTAGCAAGAGACAGCGTACTCTTGAAAACGTTCAGGCTAGAATAATTAGTCGTCTCACCTTGCATTTCTACGGTTACCCCAGTAGACTCTGTGGTACTAGCGTCCGATGATACGCCTGGAGCAGCTAGCTTGACAGAACTAAGCGATACACTGTTAGGCGCAGCTGGATTAAGTTGTTTTAGATAATCAAAAACTCTAGAGTAATCTAGCTGCTGGTTTTTGAGGCTACTGATTTTCGACAGCTGATTCTGGACTGTTAGATATTCATCGAGCTGACTGTCACTCTGCTTTTTGGTAATTGCATCCTGACTGTCGGCGATACTCTGTGTCAGATTACTTTTTTGGATCGCTTGACCACCCATGATGCCGCCTAGTATCAAAATAACTGATCCGGCCACAATGGTAATAATGATACAGATCGATATCACTAAATTTCGCTGCATCTGTGCATGGAGCAGCTGTTTCTTGACATCAGGCAGCAAGTTTAGCTGGATCATGAACTAGACCCCTATCCTCTCAGCCAGTCCGACCGCTACAGCAAATTGCGATGACAACGGCGCCAGGTTAGCCTGCTCGCCTGCTGGCACATTAACGTGCTGCCATGGTGTTGCCGCTTGGCTGACTACGCCAGATTTCTGGCTAATCAAATCAACCAGACCAGGTAGCGACGCACTGTAGCCACTCGATAAAATAGCACCGATACCAATGCCTGGATATTTCGTAGCAAAGAATTTCAGAGATTTCTGGACTTCGGCGAGTAGCTGTTCGAGGCTGTTATCGACCGAACGCGCCAACTGACCTTCGAGCTTATCTGGCGATACACCGAATTTCAACAGTAACTGATGAGCTTGCTGTTCCTCGATATTAAGGTTCTGTTTGGCAGATTTTACCAGAGTGCTAAATCCAATTGGTACCGACCTGATCAAACGTGGCACCGAACCGAGTGTCAACACTAAATCGGTCGACGAATCGCCCATATCAACGACCAAGCGACCGTCTTGGACGCCGTCAGGCAATAATGCCCTCGTTACAGCCAGTGCATCTGGCTCAATGGCTACGACATTGAATCCTAATTCCTCGAGCATATCGAGTCGCGCCTCAGTAAACGAGTTCAAAACGCTAGCCACCAACACTTCAATCTTCTGTCGATCAGTTGCTGATTCGCCAATAACCGCCCAGTCGATCTTGGCCTCATCAGGCTTCATTGGTACATAGTTTTCAGCCTGGTATTTGATCGTAGCGCTCAGTTCGGCCTTTGGCACGTTTGGCACCTCGACGACAGAGGCAAACATTTTTGACGACGGCACGCCGATCGCCACATTTTTAGTCCGCACGCCAGACGTCGCCACTACCTCAGAAATAGCCTGGGCTAGGTTGTGTTTATCGGCTTCGGCGGTCGACTCACTGAGACGTGCTTCGATCGGTTTTACTGCGTAATGTTTCAAGTTCCAACCTTGACCGGAGTGAGACAACTCTACAACGCGTAGTGCTGTGGTACCGATGTCAAGTGCGAAAAATTCCCCTATTGATTTCTTTATGCCCATGCGCAGAATTATACCATAATCGCTTTTAAAAAGGCAAGCCTTTTTGTAGAATAGAAGCATGAGTCTCAAAATCGGCCTCGTCGGGCTGCCTAACGTCGGCAAGTCCACCCTGTTCAACGCCCTGACCGGTGGTAATATTTTGGCTGCCAACTACCCATTTGCGACTATCGAACCTAATACTGGTATTGTACCCGTACCCGATGCGCGGCTCAACGTTCTCGCCGATATGTATGGGACCGACAAAATCATCCCGGCGACCGTTGAATTTGTTGACGTCGCCGGCCTCGTGGCTGGCGCTAGTCAAGGCGAAGGTCTCGGCAATAAATTCCTGGCTAATATCCGTGAGTGCGACGCCATTTGTCACGTAGTGCGCGCCTTTGAATCCTCGACTATCCTGCGAGCCGACGGTGCAACCAAAACTGATCCAAAGAGCGATATCGAGGTTATTAATACCGAACTCATGCTCGCCGACATCGCCACTATCGAAAACCATCTGCCAAAAGTTACAAAGGAGCTAAAGAGCGATCCGAAGCTACGCTCCACAATCGACTATCTCACTAGCCTACAGAGTCAACTACTATCTGGTGATATACCCGACAGTTTTGATGACGAAAAATTGCACGGTCTGGATCTATTAACCGCTAAACCAATAATTTATTTGTTCAATGTTGACGAGAATGGGTTGACCGATCAGACCCAGCAGGCTGAATTAGCTAGAATAGTAATCAATACGAATAGTGCTGGCGATGTTGTTCCTGCGAGGCTCCAGCAGGACGGCAATGGCGCCAGCGACAAGCCCCGTAACGACGGGCGCACGGAGCGTTCGCAAGAATCACTATCGCCAGCCGGCTATCCGCAAGTCGTCTTCGTCTGTGCGGAGCTCGAGAGTCAACTGCGCGAACTGAGCGCCGTCGAAGCTACCGAACTACTAGCCGATTACGGCGTGACCGAATCCGGCCTCGCCAAACTAGCCCACGCCGCCTACGATATCCTGGGTCTCCAGAGTTATCTAACGGCCGGGCCAAAAGAAGTTCGAGCCTGGACCATAAAACAAGGTTCGACCGCCCCACAGGCCGCCGGTGTCATTCACACTGATTTTGAAAAAGGCTTCATCGCCGCTCAGATCGTATCCTATCCCGATCTAGTCGAACTAGGTTCCGAAGCCGCCGCGAAGGCGGCCGGTAAACTCCGCACCGAGGGCAAAACCTATATCATGCAACCAGATGACGTGGTTGAATTCCGATTTAATGTCTAACTATGAGAATACCCCGCCCCCTGTGACAGGGACGGGGCACCTCGAACATCAACACTCCTTTCACTAGGCAAACTTACTGGGCGTACCGGATCTCCTCGACCCAGTATAGGACATAGACATTGGCCGACAAATGACCGTTCGGACGAACGGTTGAGTCAGTGTCACAGGTGCTGACTCGGATCGTCCGGATCTTCTTGTCGTTGCGGAGCCGGGGGTTAACCTGGCCCTTATGCTCAGTATTCAGCTCCTCCTTTGGCAAGGTCGCAGCGTCGGCCTCGGCCTTGGCCACCACCACGTCTCCCGACGAGTAGTAGACCTCGGCCCGGTCACCTTGCCGAACCTTGTCCAGATCGTCCAGCGCATAGGTTTCCCTATCGCACCAGACGTGGCCCGAGATGAGCGAGCGATTCTGGCTGGCAAATCCCGGCTTTGGAAAGCCATCACGGTCGCGATAGGCAACCTTGCCGCACCGCGAGCCCCAGCCGAGTGAGCTGTAGACCGCCGGTCCAAATTTCATGGACACGATGGTCTTGTCGCCGCGGTAGATGACCAACTGATCCGGCTTGCCGCGCGGATTGTCCGGTAGGTCGACCGGCGGGAGCTTCTCGTCGTCGTTTGCCGGCACCGTGATCGACGATGCCGTCACCGACGGGATCGGATCCATCGGGACCTCGATCTCCGCATAGACGTTGTTCCAGTACCAGAAGGCACCGAACAGCGACACTGCGGTCACCGTCAGACAAAGCGTGACGATTACCATGCGCTTCATTACATTCACCACCTTCTGTGGAATAGATTGATATTTCGAGGTAAGCCCAGTCAGATTTACATCCGTTACTAGGCGCGCCTTGTATTATATCACATTTTGTCTTTTTTGTAAAATATTTTAATAAAAAATTATACTAAATCCCTCTGTCCAATTCCCCCTGAAATGAGAAGAGGGGCCTGATCCGTCGCAGCGAGCGACCGGATCAGACCCCAGGGAGTACGCTACCTGGCTGGCAGCATACACTTGTTGTTCATCTTCTCATCACGAGACGCGGCGACGCCGACGGATGGCGATGGCCGCACCGGTGATGCCGAGTGCGGCGAGGACACCCAGGCCGATGAGCGGCGTGGGATCAGCGACGGCCCGGAGGCCATCGCCGTCGTCCTCGTCGACCGGGGGCACCTTCGGCTTGTCCGGCGGATTCGGGGTGCTGTTGCAGCCCAACTCCGCCTTCTCTGCCTTGGTCAGCTCCCGGATGAAGGCCCAGTCGGACCAGTCACCGAGCACCTCGTCGCCGAGGACCCAGTCGCCGCGCGATGCCATGCCGTTCCACACCCACACGTAGGGGGTGGTACCGGTCTGGGTGCGACCCCAGAGACCGTCGCAGCTCATACCCTGGTCCTGGATGATCCGGACCTGCGCCGGCGGCTGGTCAGAGCGGCAGCCAGCGGCCAACCACTCGTCGTTCGACAGCTCGCGGAACTTGGCCCACTCGGTCTCGTTCTCGACCTTGGGCTCGACCCCGTCAAAGGTCCACTCTCCGTCCTTCCAGACGGGGTAGCTGACCAGATCCCAGGTGCGGCGGTAGGCCCCGTCGCACTCGAGCTTGGTCTCCACCTTGGGCTCCACGCGGGGCTCCGGCGGCGCGACCGTGCAGTCGTCGGCAGCCTTGATCTCGACAGTGGTCGAGATGGTCAGCTTGTCCTCGGACAGCTTCCACCCTTCTGGCAAGTTGCGCCAGTCCGACCCTTCCGGATCAGCCAAGAACGCAACCACCTTGTAGGTGCCGGGATCGAGGTTGGTCGGCTCGACCAGGTTGTCCTCGTCGTCGTACACCTCGACCGCACCAACGCCCTCGGGCTTGGTGACCGCGATCGAGCCGCCCTTGCGGGTGGCCAGACCGCCGTCGCCCGGGGTGCAGACCTGATCGGTGATGGTCAGGGTCGGAGCGGTGACATCCGGACGGCAGTTGGTCGAGACGGTGATCGTCGTGACCTCGCTCACCGGCTTGCCAAGGTACAGATCGGCCTCAGTCCCGGCCCGGACGGCGTACCGGATGACATGGTCACCCGAATCCTCCGGGAACGTGAACGTCTTGCTGGCCGACTGATGGTTCGGATTCGCACCGGTATTGTTCACCACGGGGCCGTACGGACCAGTGGTGTCCGGGGTGCCGATGGGAGCGTCGTTGTCCACGCGGTACGAGACCGGGTAGACCCACGGGCTGTGGTTGACGAGCGTGATCGTCGCCGCGCCGCACACCTGGGTGTGGCTGGTCTCGATGTAGAACTCGCACTGCGACCGATTGGCATCCTTCACCGTCTCGGAGCCGGGAACCTTGGCCCAGTCGGACCAGTCGCCCGGAACCCACTTGCGACCCTCGAGGTCCCAGACGTAGCCCCGCGAACGGGTCTCCTTCCAGGACGTCACCGTCAGAGCCGAACAGTTCGGCTGATCGGTGAAGTCGCGCTTCTCCGTGTCATCCTTGGGCTTGTCAGGAGCGCACTTGGTGAAGTAGGTGGCGTCGTCGTACGGGGTAACCTTCCAGTCGCCCCACTCGATCTTGCCAGACAGCACCCACTTGCGACCCTCGAGATCCCACTTGTAGGACTCCAGACCCTCGCGAGTCACGAAGCCGGCAACGCCAGAGAAGCCGTACGCCTTCAGATCGCACGACTCCTCGGAGTCGGTGTGCGCCTTGGCCGGCGGCTGTTCGGTCTTGCACTGCTTCGCGAACTCCTCGTCAGACATGGAAACCTTGCGGGTCTCCTTGTCCTCCGTGACCTCGTCGACGACCCAGTCGCCCCGGTCCTTCATGCCATTCCAGACCCAGGTGTAGGTCGTCTTCGTGCGCGTCCGGGTCTGCGTCACCGTCGTGTTCTCACACGTCGGCTGCTCGTTGGACCATGATGACCACTCGCCGTACTTCGGGCCGGGGTTGTCCCCGGCACACTTGCTGAAGTACTGGCTGTCGCTGTAGGGCGTGTACTTCCAGTCGCCCCACTTGATGGTGTCGCCGAGCACCCAGCTGGATCCGTTCCAGACGTAGCCCTGAGTGCCGGTGCGGTCGCGTTCGCCACCGAGCTTGCCGCTCGGCATGGCCATCTTGCAGCTCTCCTCGTGATCGGTCACGGTCTTGGGGTCGGGTTGTGCAGGCTTGCACTTGTCCCAGTTCCAGCCCTCGACGCGGGTATCCCCGCCGACGACGTAGTTGTCGTCGAAGATGATCTTGAAGGCGATCCAGGGGCCGTTCGACCCCGAAAAGGTGTGGGTCTTCGTGAAGGAAGCGCTGCCGGACGCGCCGGAAACGTTCTTCTCGAAGTCCCACCCGGATGTGGACGTACCGCCGCTGTAGAGACCGGACTTGGTGTAGAGCTTGCCGGACGACGTGCCGTTGGACCACCCCACGGTGTAGGTGGCCTTCATCGAGTTGCCGTCGACACAGTCGGTCGCCGACACCTTGATGTTGCCCTGATGGGCAGATGCGGTGGTGGCCGGGGCGATGACCCCGAGCACCGTCAGGACCAGCGCACAGGCCAGTCCTACCAACTTTCTCACTTTGTCCCCTTCCGTGGGAGTGATTGCCACGAGACTACCCCGTGGACTTTCCGCTGTTCGAAAACGACGAGAAACTTCGGGTGTGTATCATGAATTGAAAATGAACAAATTGTTAATGAACGGGAGCGCGCGAAACGGCAGCTCCCATCTGTAACGCCACTAGTGGCAACAATTTGGGCACCTCGTTTCATGAGCTCAACCGAAACCTCCAGTCGATTTCGACTAGACTGCTAACATAATAGCATATTTTACATAAAAAAGCAATACCTTAAACTCTTTTGGTGGTTTCTAGCGCATAGAATCGCTCTCTGTTACCATGCGTGCCCGCCACGTCACTGTCGGCCTTGGCACGGATTACAAAATACTGGCGCGACCACAGTTCAAAATCCTGCAAAATGTGGCGGCGATCGGTGTTATTTTTGATCACACCGGCGTTTTTTAACCGTGATCCCGTCTCGAATTGCGGCTTGACCATAGCGACAATCTGCGTATTCCCATTAGATAACTGTTTCGCAATGTGCGGCAATATCTCACGCAAACTAATGAAACTGACGTCAATCACCACAATATTAGGCGCTTGGTCCAAATGAAAATCGCGAATATCGGTCTTTTCGTAAAGCTCTACCTGGGGATTACTCCGTAAACTGGGGTGCATCTGATCCGTGCCGACATCAACCGCAATAACTTTGGCGGCCCCGCGCCGCAGCGCATAATCAGTAAATCCACCGGTCGATGATCCAACGTCTAAAACAACTTTGTCTCTAAAATCGAGATGCAGCAGCTCGGCCACGCTAGCTAGTTTCAGCCCAGCCCGCGACACGTATTGTTCGTCCTGGAGCAGCTCGATAGCTGCAGTCGGATCAACAAAATAACCGGGCTTGGTAATAATTTTGTCGGCCACCGTCACTTTGCCTAGGCGGATATAGCTCTCGGCCTGCGACCGCGTCGCAACTAAACCACGCTGCACTAATAGATGATCCAAACGAACTTTCATGACTCTATTTTAACAGATATAGATTTAATCGGTGCCGTACATAATATCTTCGATCTTGGTGGTGATCTGGGCAATCTTTGACCACGACTGATTATTCGTCATGATGACCAGCACGTAGGTGCCCTTCGGGTGGTAAACGATTGCTGCGTCATTCAGATAGGCCCAGAGGAA
Source organism: Candidatus Saccharibacteria bacterium (assembly GCA_016699895.1). Lineage (NCBI taxonomy): Bacteria > Candidatus Saccharimonadota > Candidatus Saccharimonadota bacterium. The sequence goes on from CP064991.1 coordinate 146,111, forward strand.
ACCGACCTTGTCCGCCACAACCCCAGCACTGCCTTTCGGAATGCCGCTACGATAAATCTGCTGTTTCATGAGCCCGAGGAGACGATTGGCGTTATCGGCACTAAACAGACTGTGATTATAGAGACCAATCAAGAGTTTTTGCAGATCTGCCGCCGACGTATGCGCCGCATCACTGGCCGAGAACGTGGTCGCACTCGAAAAGCCGAGACCATGCAGATCATTATTGACGTTAGTCTTGCCCCACTCTTTCAACCAATATTCGGCGCAGTTATTCGCCGACACGTGAATGGTATTTATTAGACATTGTTCGACAGTGATACTCGATACGCCCGGCATATCTGTAATAGTATCTGACCAGTGGATTGTGCCAGCGTCGATCTTTTTCATCAGCAATAGCGAAATGAAAAGCTTGTACGTACTAGCCGACACCACGCTCTCGGTGGCGCGCGAACTAGCCGCCCAGCCGCTACCAGTTAGCTGTTTGACGCTGATCTGAATCGTACCGCTACTCGTCACCTGATCGATATAAGCCTGTAACGCCGCCTGCGAATGATTATAGCTACGATCATAGACGATATTCGGTGTAGTGACCTTGAAATTCATCGTGATTTCGGCGGATTGTTGATTATTCAGGGCGTCTTCTAGCTGTTTAACGATCGGGTCAACATCGACTGCCCTACCATCTTTGCCGGTTGTGCGACTCGTTTCCTTGCCGTTGACCATGACAATCTTGGTCGTGCCAGCCGCGATCACCGAATCACCGGCGATGTTGGTCAGATAATCTGCCATAGCAGTCTCGTCGAACGTAATATCAGAGCTATTCACGATACTGAGCCAGCCTAGAATATCTGTATCGCCTGGCGTGGTTGTTCCTTTTGTCAGGCTGTTCGTGATGGTGATTTTTACATGACTCATCGCGAGCAGTTTGGTTTTCGTCTCCTGGATGACATCGTTCGAGATGTCCGGTTTAGTCGACTGATTTTCGACTTTCACCTCTGTCGATCCAATCTTGAAATTCGCCTGATTGATAGCTTTCTGGATAGATGATGACTCGACACTGACGGCATCCTGGGCTGGTTCGATCGCGATTTCATTCTGGTCGTTGATAGTGATTGAACCATTTTTAGCCTCGACCGTCATGTCCGCGGCTAGTTTATTTGACGCCTCAATCAAAGTAGTCTCATTAAATTTCGATTGCAAATCAGTGAGCGAACTGCCGGCGAAAAAGATCGAAAAAGGAATCAGGCGCTGCCACCAGCTATAGTCATTTATCTCCGTAGCCAGCCGGCTAGCATCGATCGAAGCGCCGAGCTCCAACAATGTAACAGATCTAGTCTGGTCATCGGCCACCAGCTTGGCCGAGCTTTGCTCAAATGCGTTTTTAATGGCGTCTGTTAATTGGTCAATCGACTGAAAAGCATAGCTCTTGTCACCGATTTTTACCTGTGACAAAACTCGACTGCCGGGGAATAAAATTTGCGCCAACACAACTAATAGCAGAGTGATCAGCGCTATTTTCCTGACTAAACGCCAATCGACACGGCAAACAAAGTCGTGCCAGCGCTGTCGTAACTGGCCTAGTCGTTTTGGCCGCCGGCTGTGTTGCGGCCTGCGATGACTCACCCTCTTCATCTCCATTGCCCTCTATCTTATCATTTATTTGACGCGTTCAACATAGCTGCCGTCGCGGGTGTCGACCTTGAGCACATCGTCGGTCTTGATGAATGATGGAACTTTCACAGTAATGCCAGTTTCGAGTTTGGCGTCCTTTTGCACACTACTCGTCGTGTCGCCCTTGACCACGTTTTCGGTGTAGGTCACCGTCAAACTAACAGTGGTTGGCAATTCGACGTTGATGACTCGCGAGTCAAAGAACTGGGGCTGGACTTCCCCGCCCTCGAGGATATATTTTGGTACGTCCTCGGCCTCGGCGATCGGCAATTGGAACTGTTCGAAACTGGTCGGATTCATGAAAAACAAATCTGTGCCATCAGAATAGAGATACTGCGCCGTTTGGTTAGTCACCTCAGCACGCTCGATCTTGTCCTGACCTTTGTAGGTTTTTGGCAAGACCGCACCAGTGATCAAGTTTTTGATCTTGACGTTGACAATCGAACCACCCCGCCCCATAACTTTTTGCGAGTATTCGATCACTTTGTAGGGTTGGCCATCAAGTTGAATGACCGCGCCTTTTTTCAGATCAGTTGGACTATACAATGATTACTCCTCTCTATTAAACAATTTATGAGTTGGCTCGACGACAGCTGGGCATTTCTGACCAGCGAGTCGTTAGTGTTTACGACGAGCGCGCCTGAGGCGAGTCAATTCATACATAGAAATTAGCTCGCTACGAACGGCAATAGTGCCAAGTGGCGGGCGCGTTTGACCGCGACAGCTAGTTGTCGCTGTGATTTAGCGCTCAGACCAGTTTTGGCGCGAGCATCAATTTGACCATAGCTGTCGATGTAACGCTTTAGCGTATCGACGTCTTTGTAGTCAAAATATTTTGGTGAAACTTTCTTTAATCGTTTTGCCATAATTCTCCTTATGATTCTATTAAAATGGTATGTCACTCAGGTCAATTGGTGCGCTGTCGATGTCATCAGCAGGTGCCGAGGCAGCTTTGCTGGCGCTCGATGATCGCGATGAGTTGGCTGACGAAGCGCTATCGCTACCGCCGCCCCGACCGTCGCTGACAAAACTGAACTCTTCGACGACGACGTCGATAGTGCTGCGTTTTTTGCCAGTGTCCTTGTCGTCCCAGCTACGCTGTTGCAAGCGACCGCTGACCAACAATTGACGACCTTTCTGCACGTATTTTGCAATCGTTTCGCCGCGTTGACCCCAGGCAGTACAGTTGATAAAGCTGGTTTCTTCTTGGCGTTGACCGTTGGCGTCGTTCCAGGTGCGATTAACCGCTAGGCTAAAGCTCGTTACGCTCTGGCCGCTCGGCGTGGTACGTGTTTCTGGATCGGCAGTTAGGTTCCCGAGTAAAATTACTTTGTTAAATGCCATATACCCCTCTTCTTTCGTTTAGATTACTTCTCGTCCGTGGTGTCGGTTGAAGCTACTTTGCGAGTTTTTTCCTCTGCTAAAACAGCTTGAGCCTTGGCGTCAACCTTGCTCAGCAGGTAGCGAACGACTTCGTCGGTGATGTTCAAGACCGAGCTAATAGCAGCTGGCGCCTCGGATGGTAATTCCAAGGTGTAAACCCGATAGACGGCGTGCGTTTCGCCGGCAATGGAATACGCCAATTCACGGCGTCCCCAGTCGTCTTCGCTGACAATTTTACCACCATTAGTCGTGATAATATTCGCGACTTTCTTGAGCGGCGCTTCGATCTTTGACTCGAGTTCGGGTCGGTATAAAACTACCAACTCGTACTCACTAGTATTAGTTGTGGGCACTGATAGACCTCCTTTGGATTATAGCCAACTAGCTGGCCCAGCAGTTGGCAGGTTTTGATTAACAGATATATTGTACCAAAAACTAGATGTTTTAGCAAGTACCGCCGCAGATTCAGGCTAAAACCTCGCCGGTAATACAGTCTGTTTCGTCACGATCCAGGTGTTACCAGTGGTTGAGCTCTGTCTAATGGCATACGGTGTGAGGAACAGGTTTGGCTGGTAGTTAAACAACTCAGACGCCGTTATTGACTCGAGATGGGTCTCACCGTTTGTGGTAACCGTCGTCGTGCTCGATGAGCTGTACCCTGAACCAATCGTGCGACGCAGAGCTGGTGTAGTTCTAGAGATGACTGCCCCATTGACTCGTAGCTGGCTATTACAAGCACCGCCATCGCGCATGTCGGTCGAGCTGCTACTCACGGGACACGTTATGAAACCGCTGGTTGCCGAGGCACTCGCATTAATGTAGGTCCCAAACAGCTGCGTCACACCTGTCCCCACAATGATCTGTCCCCAGCAATGATGTTCAAGATCGGTACTTGGTTGAGATCAGAGAAGGTCGAGCTCGCCGTCGTAATGTTACCATCAAGGTAGATGTTGCCGGCTGAGACGAGCGTGATCTGCCGAGACGAAGTCAGCGTCAAGGCAGTAATATGCGTATCGGCATTCACGCGGTATGTGCCACTCGCGAGGCCATCAACCATCGCATCAGTGATTGGCGTGGCGCCAGCTAGCGGCAACGCATTGACCGCCGCCGTAGTGAGCTTGGCATTGGTTGGCAGGCTAATCGTCTGCGTCAGTGAGCTGCCGTTATATAAACCACCGCCGGTTGCGCTGGTGCTACAGGTGGTAGAACCAATAACGTTCGCAAAGGTGACGGCACAGGCATTCACGCGGTTAGAGGCGCTGTAGTTAGCAGTCCAGCCACCTGAGCCAAAGAAGCTCACGTTACCAGTTGTGGCGCTCGTACCCTTGTAGCCGAGTAGTCCATACTGTGACCAGGAACCACGTCTAGCATCCGATTGCGACACACCGAGGAACCCACCATTGTACGCGGTACTCGTACCATCCCAGATACCACCCGACGATGCATCAGCACCACGTAATTGCACCTGTGGAGATTTTGACCACTTGACACAAACTGGATCAGAATAGCGGTACTCGGTCGTCTTGTCATAGGCCCAACCACCAGCGTTAGAGACGACCGTATAGTAGCAGACCTTCCTACCATACCAGGCATCCTGGAAGGTCTGAGAAAGCGCCGTACCATTCCACGTCCCAGAGGCAAAGTTGGCATCAGTGAGACCACTGACGGTAGAGAGCGTGGCGATACTGGCTGCCCCACTGCCAAAGCTCGCAATGTTAGCAGCCGTTGGCGCCACATTGAGGTTAGCACTAATACCCTGGACTGGGTTCCACGAGCCCGAACCGATCACCTGGACGACAGATACACTATGGCTCGTACCTTCGACGGTAGTTTGAGAACTGTCTACACTGGGCGTAATAGTATAACTATCTCCAACTGCGACGTTAGACGTCCCAATACCGAGGCTGTTGGTGACGAGAGGCTGGAGGATCCACGGGGTGCGGACTGTGACTGAGCAGCGGTTTTCGAGAGACCCATCGAGTGTCCCCCAATATTCAGCGGCTGTGTCATTACCGCCTGCACTAGTGAGTGACCGCCGGTTAAAGCTCATTATGTAGCACAAATCCATGCCCTTGAGGTTGTTTAGCGTAGTACCGGATGGTAGTGAATTGTTCCACAGCCGATCGGCTGTTGTTAATGTGTAATAGCCGCTTGCTCCAGAAGCTAACGAGGCGTCAGTCCACGAGCTACCTTTGGTGCAGCGTTTGAAGGATGCGTCATAGCTAAAACCGGTAGGACACAGTGAACTAACATCAGTTTGACCACTGTTAACGCTATTGGCAGCAATTAGACCGGAGCCAAAAGCCCAGCTCGGGTAATATTTAAAAGTTGCTGCGCTCGGAGCGGTATCACTACTACGAATAACACGGACCATGTAATACACCTGGTCCTCGGATCTAGCCGCGTGACCACCAAAGGTCGGATGGCTCGGATAGGCAGATTTGCGACTCGTATTAAACTTGTTACTACTCGTGGTATTAGACAAATCTGAATCCATCGGATTAGCTGGATTAACAGCGGAATAGGTATAGGCAGTAATGGTCCAAGTATCCCACTGGGCATAAAGTGTCACACTGCCAGTCACCGTAAAAGTATTGCCGGGGGCATAGCATGTCCCGGTACCGTTAGCGGCCGTACACCACTTTACAAACTCATACCCAGTCCTAGTAAACGTATTTGCTTTGACGCTGTGTGCTGTACCGCTATTCTGAGTAAACGGATTGCCAGTCATAGTGCCGGTTCCGCCATTGGAGTTGTAGGTAATAGTGTAGGAGGAGGCGGTCCAGTTCGCTACCAACGTAGTATCGCTAGTCAGATTAAATCGACCGTTCGCCTCGGAATCACCACCATTATAGCGGTTAGTGCTGCCATCATACCACCCGTTAAAAGTGTATCCGACTCGCTGTGGCACTGGATAATAACCAACCTTGGCACTCTTTTTGTACTCTCGTAAAAGATTACTGCCACTCCCTGGATGCTCCCATAATGTAACTGTGTAATGTCTGTCTAGCTGACTAGCGGGGATTGTGCCGCCGTTTGGGTCAAAGGTCAGTGTACGATAATTTTCCATTGCAGGAGCATCATAATAGTATTCATGACCACTACTTCCCCCATTCCAGTTGTTATCTATGGTGATTTTGAAGCTTTCTCCATAGCTATAATTAAATACGAGCAATGCCGAACATGAGTCTGTTTTGTTTGGGTTACCCCCTGAACAACCATCGTGAGCCTTGGCTTGCGATTTCTTGCCGCCGCTCGTTATATTGGCGTCTGTCTTGGATCCTACCTTCGTCACCCTACCGCCAGTGACTTCTATATTTTCATCACTATCATAGTCTCCAATTTTAAATACGAGATTCGCCTCTTTGAACCAATCTGGCTGTGTATTGGGAGTAATAATGAGACCAGTACAGTTATTGTAGACCTTTGAACTATCGAAATCTATATTAGCATCTGCTGTGTCGCACGATTTGCCGTCAAGGTGTACCTTGGGGATATTAGGAGCTTGCAGAAACTTCCAGCTACTGTCTTTGCCGCTATAGTACAAGAAACTAGTAGGGCTGCTATCAGGTTTTTTGTATACGATATAATCTACAGAGAGATCATCGAACCAATCTGCTGAGGCCGATTTCGCGAAAAATAAGCTCGCTCCTACCGTGCTCGCCATAAACATGATGAGGAGCATGAGGACTTTACTAGCGCGATACTTGAAAAGCTTATTCATTTGTAGATCCTGCCCCCTTCATCTCATTCTCTAGTGCAGTAAAGGTATCTGTTTCTTTGTATTGATAGCCTGCCATGTAATAGCTGTCTTCCTCTGGTATGGCAGGATGACTAGCAGGATCGTTTGCCAGCGCGATATATAGATCAATGTATTTCAACTGCTCCGCAGATGTATCCACCAATTTGCCATCCGAATCGGTAAATTTGTTGTTCATCAAATTACGGTAGTAGTAGACCATGTAGGCATACAGTTCAGCTTTCCAATAGTTCACCTGAGCCTGAGACGGTGTGTCATAATTATAGGTAAACCATAGCGAATCTTCGTGGTTAGCTAGGAAATCTTCCATAAAAACGATCAACTGATCCTGTCTAGTACTATTAACTGTATTAGACAAAATATCAGCCAACTCCTCGACAGTATCAATCGGATTCTCTTTGGCGGCAATCTGTTTATCAATGTTTGCTTTTAACTGCTTTGTCAGGTTATCAACCGATGCATCCGAAGTGTCTGGGTTTAAATGAATATCAGAGCCGTCAAGATCATCAACCGTCAAGACTTTCTCGGCAGTCGAATCCTTGTTTTTAGCGGAGTTATGGGACATGATCACATAAGCACCGGCCGCCCCTACTAACAGTGCCGCCAGAATGGTAGCTACAATCCATTTACGGCTCAGCCCACGTCTCGGCGGAGTTCCGCGCGTAGATTCTACCTGTTTTGTTGGATCACCTCCCACTAATCACATCCTTTACAAACTTAACCGATATTAAAAAGAGCTTATCGTTATCTATGCTACCTGAAACAGACGCCGCGGTCAACACTCAGAGAGCCATATAAAGGCGCAAAATCTTTATTGTTTAGTTTTATTCGACCGCGTCTTTGGCGTTGTCAATGATTTTCCGTGAATCCGGAATCTGATTCAAAAACAGATCTTCGACATTAATAACGAGACCGCCGAAATTACCCGTCAATTTAGGACACGACGTCGTCCAGAGCTTACCAACCGATTTGTCATCACTCAGAATCTCGAAAAATATCAGCTGTCCCACCGCACAAATACCCTGATTCTCCGTACCGACCCCCGTCGTCTCGGTCATATAGCCCGCTCGATTCAGCGCCGCCATGAAATCTGAAAAGGCCGCCTCGGTGTTGCCGAGCGTCTGTGTGCCTAGAACTTGACCATCATAGCCCTCGAAAGTCGTGATCGTCCGCTCGGTTTTGGATATAGAAATCACGATTGAATAATGATTTTCTTTGGCTACAATCGGGCCGCGTACACTCATCCTAACAGAGGTGGCATCAGTTGGTTTATTGAGAAGTTTCTGCCCTGCGCTCAGGGTGTCTTCACTGCTCGTCGAGCCGCCATTAAACAGGGCTTGTCCTGCCCATAGCAAGCCACCGACTAGAACTATGGCTGCGATAATCATCAATAGCACAGCGCCAGCGCGAGTTGGTCTACCTCGTTTCATATCTCTATTGTACAACTAAACTGTTAAAAAGTCAATCAATACTATAGATCGGCCCACGATTGGCCGCTCTTTACATCGACCTTGAGCCGGACGCCTAGCTCTGGATAGATATGTTCCATCATATGTTTGAGTGATTTACTGACTTTATCGAGATCATTCGGCGCACACTCGACGAGAATACTATCGTGAATCTGGAGAATTTGCCGACACAAGCCGCCCAGCTCGCGCTCGACCCGTAACATCGCCATTTTCATTAAATCCGCCTCTGTTCCCTGAATTGGCATGTTAGCGGCCGCTCGTTTAGCGCCTTCGCGTACCATGAAATTGCTCGATGTGACATCCGGTGTCGGCCGACGTCGCCCAAACAGTGTTTCGACGTAGCCTTCGGTTTCGGCCTGCCGTATCGTTTTATCGAGAAAATCCCGAATCGGCTGACGCACCGTGAAATAGCGATCAATAAACTCTTTGGCTTTTATAATCGTCATGCCCGTCGCCACCGACAACCCGTGCGGACTCATGCCATATAACACGCCAAAGTTAATCACCTTGGCGTGACGTCGCATCTCCGGCGTGACATCGTCGAACGACACACCATAGGCCTCGGCGGCCGTTTTGGTGTGAATATCGACAGCGTCGTCCTGGAAATCTTCGATCAAATTAGTGTCTCCCGCCATCGCCGCCGCTAGTCGCAGCTCGAACTGTGAATAATCGGCACTGACCAGCACTTTGCCGGGACTCGCCACAAATGCACCCCTGACGCGCTGGCCTAGCTCGGTCCGAATCGGAATATTCTGGAGATTAGGATTGCTCGAGCTGAGTCGTCCAGTCGCCGCCACGTCTTGACGAAAATCTGTGTGCAGATAGCCCCGCTCGTCGATCAAGCTCGGCAGCACATCAACATACGTATTTTTCATTTTCATGAGTTCGCGAATCTCGGTAATTTTAGCAATGATTGGATGCTGGCCGTGCAGTTTATCGAGCTCTTTCTTGCCTGTTGAATAATAGCCCCTGGCCGAGCGCTTGATACCAGTCGTCGGTAGTTGCAATGTGGTGAACAAGACTTCAGACAACTGCTGAGAACTACCGACGTTGAACTCGTAACCCGCCATAGACCAGATCTCCTGCTCGACCGTCGCTATCTTCCTCTCTAGCTCCTGACTCATGCTGGCTAGATTGGAACTATCGAGCCTGACACCGCGCCGTTCGATGCGTGCCAGTAATAGCTGTAATGGGAAATCTACCTCTCGGGCTAGTTTATGCAATGTAGCATATTTCGCGAGCTCCTCACGCTGCGTTTTATAGAGCGACCAAATCGCCGCTATTTGTTGACCCGGCGTTAGCTCGATCAAATTACCGTCCTCATCCATCTCGAGCCAGCCCACCGCCTCTTCGATTGTCGGTGCTTTGCGCAGCGAATCGAGCAAAAAGGCCGTTAATTTCGTATCAAACTGCACCTCAAAATCGAGATCAGACTGGATCTTTAGCAACGTTTCCGCTAGCGTTTTTGCGTCGTGAGCAATAATTTTTTTATTCTGCAGTAATTCGGCGCCACCCCGTATGGGAAGCTTGATCGCGACATCATCAGTGGCGCTGAGATATAGATACTCACCCGCCATGACGACCACCAATTCGTCTGACATCTGGATGAGCACGCGAGCAGCCTCATTAAAATCCTGAACCTCCGCCTCATCTAGCTCTACCGCGCTCTTTTCAGCTGACTCATCACGCATGTAATCAGGCAATCGCCGGATCAGCGACGTAAATTCCAATTTCTCTAGATTTGCTCGCAATTTCGCTGGATCAAGTTTGCGCGCATCCACCGCCGCCAGGTCTAATGCTAGTGGCGCATCGCACCAAATTTTGCCCAGCTCGCGTGACATCAACGCCGACTCATGGCCTGATTCTAGTTTATTGCGCCAGGCGGGTTTAATCTGGTCAAGATGCTCATAAATAGCGTCCAAACTGCCAAATTCCTGCAACAAGGCAATGGCAGTTTTCTCGCCGATGCCTGGTACGCCCGGGATATTGTCGCTGGTATCGCCTTTCAGGCTCTTGAGATCCAGAAACTGCGTGACGTTTAGCCCATATTTTGCCTCAAAGGCCGGCACATCAAACTTTTCGAGATTCGCCAGACCTTTTTTCAGCGCATATAGTTCGGTATCACTATCAACCACTTGCAACATATCGAGATCCGAGCTGATCATCACAGTATGGATACCCTGAGCGTTAGCCTGCGTACTCAATGTACCCATAATATCATCCGCCTCATAATCGTCCAGCTCATACAGCGGCCAGCCAAACGCCTCGAGCAGCTCGTGCAGCAGCGGAATCTGGGCGTAAAAATCTGGCGGCGCCGGCTTGCGATTGGCTTTGTATTTATCGTAAATCTCTAGGCGGCGGCGAATGTTCGTCTTTGGTTTGTCCCAGGCAACCGCCACATAATCTGGCTGAATCTGACGCAACAATTCTAGGGCGAGCGACGCAAAACCATACACCCCGCCCGTCGGCGTGCCATCGCGCATCGACAAGGTCGGCATAGCGTAATAACCCCGATAAAACACTGATTTTCCGTCAATCAGTACAAATTTTTTGGGTAAAGTATTCCCCGACATAGTAACCATTTTACTACGTTAGAGATTATTTAGATAAACCGAGCTCGTCATACACCAAGGCAATATATTGTTCGAGCGGCAATGTGTTCTCGATATGAATGTCCGCCATCTCGCCAATGCCACGGATATTAAAGTCCTCGTCATTCGGTCCGGCGTACATTTCCTTTTCCTCATTCGCCTGGAATTGCTCGAGTGTGAGCAAAGTTTCGTTGTCGCGCGCCCGCGATTTGACGCGTTCATAGCGAACTGCGATTGGCGCATCGACGAACAATAGAGTACCGCCGGCCGCTTTGAGAGCCTTGGCTTCGCCCAGACTACGGATCCCAGTGATGACCAGTGGTCGAGCTTCCTTTAATGCCTCGCTGACTAGGGCGCCTGCCCCGTTCTCATAGCGCAGTTCTGTTGCGGTTTTGACCAAGACCGGTCGCTCAATCGAGCCATATTTTTCCGTTGCGACTTTGCGAACCATGTCACCCGTCGAAACATGGGTGTAGCCAAAATCCCTCACCAAAAACTCAGCCACGGTGTCTTTGCCGCTCGCAAATGTCCCAGCGATACCAATCAAACTACTGGATGTAGTCATAGAGTTTACGCGTGTCCTTGTGTTTGCGAAGTTTATTCAGAGCTTTGGCCTCGATCTGGCGGATACGTTCGCGCGTGACCGCGAACTCGGCCCCAACTTCCTCGAGCGTATGTGGTCGATCGCCGTCCAGTCCAAATCGCATCTTGATAATCTTTTTCTCGCGATCGTTCAGACCATTTACCACATCGAGCACCTGCTCGCGGAGCAATTGTCCCGCCGCTGCCTCCTCGGGCTTGATCATCGAATCATCTTCGACAAAATTCCCGAGTTCCGAGCTGTCATCGTCATCGCTACCACCAATGTTAGCATCAAGGCTCTGGATATCCTGTTTGATCTTGAACACATATTTTATTTTCTCTGGTGTTTCGTCAAGCGCCTCGGCCAATTCATCAATTGTCGGCTCACGGTTCAGTTCCTGGGTCAGCTTGCGCTGCGTGCGGAGTAGTTTGTTGATAGTCTCGACCATGTGCACCGGGATACGGATCGTGCGCGCCTGATCGGCAATGGCACGGGTGATCGCCTGGCGAATCCACCAGGTAGCATACGTCGAAAATTTGAAGCCTTTGTCCGGGTCGAATTTCTCGACCGCACGCAATAATCCAGTGTTGCCCTCTTGGATGAGATCGAGAAAATCTAGTCCGCGGTTACTATAGCGTTTAGCAATCGACACGACGAGACGCATGTTCGCCTCTGCCATCTGATCTTTGGGTTTTTTGAGCTTTTTAGCTTTGGCTCGCAGAGTATCGCGGCGGCTCTTTAATTTGGCACGCTTGTCCGGTGTCAAATCAGGGTTCTGCAATTTCTCTTTTAGCTCCTCTAGGCTAGCCTCAACTTCGGCCAGCGGTTCAACGTTAGCGACAATTTTCGCAGCGAGGTCGTTCTCTTCGTCCTGCGTCAACAGTGGAATACGACCGATCTCACGCAAATAAACCCGCACGCTGTCGTCGGTCATTTCGTCAAAATCGCTCGGCTCGACTACGGCATCATCTGCCAGGTCATCGCCTTCGTCCAGATCGCTCAGGTCTGGCTCGTCATCTGTAAATTCTAGCTCGTCGTTTAAAACTTCGTCTTCGTCCCTCATTAAACTCCTATACTGTTAGCTGCTCTTTAGTTTTATGTCAGTTTTGAGGTTTTATAGATCGCCGCGCACATATCGTGATTTAGTCGGCGAGCGCAAATCAAAACGCGCCATTCTCGCTTGAACAAAATTATATCACGAATTAGCTGATGATGCAAAAAGTTTGTTCATTGCAAAATCTCCTCGGGTCCTGCCGCTCGGTCCGCCCCTAAAATTTTTTCGGTCAATCACCACCGAAAACAATTTTGGGAGCTGCCCCGCCTCGCGTCACCCGAGGTGGGGATTTTGAGAAAATTAATATATTCGAGTTTATCGCTTGAACAAACTTTTTAGCGACATCTTTTTATTATATTCAACCGCCCCAGTCTGAAACAGGCGCGCTGCGATCATGAATATGATAGCCGCAAACACAAATAGCATGATTACTCCCATGATCGTATCTAGCGGCCCTAAATTGCCAATTGCATTTCTAATTAACAGCGGTATCGGCGCGGTCAAGGGAAAGAACGTCAATAACGTCACCGCCAATGAATCTGGGCTCGTGATAAACAGCGGTGCGGCATAGAGCGGCACGAATATCATCGTGATGACTATGCCAAAGAACTGCCCCGCTTCTTTGGCGGTCGGCACCGCTGCGCCAATCGCCACCATCAAGCCCGATAATAACAATATGCTACCCATAAACAAGGCTGCAGCAGCCGCAATCCTCGACCAATTAAACACCAAATTCGATAGATCAATATCCGGTAGAGACAGCTGGTTCCGTAGCAACAGATACGCGATCAAAATAAGACCGATAATCACCACTACCTGGATCAAAATCAGCGCCAACATGGCGAAAATCTTGCCGATAATCAATGTTCGTGACTTGATAGTCGTCAAAATTATCTCCATCACACGATTTTCCTTTTCCTCGACCGTGGCGTTCAACATTTGACTACCAAAGATCGCAATGATGACGTACAGCAACACCAAAAATATTCCCGGCACGATCATTTCCGACATCGGATCATACACTTCGCCCTCTCGGTACGTCGTACTGTTATACATAACGTGACCCTGCAAGATCGCGGCTACGTCTGGCGTGGTCTGAGTCATAGCAGACTGCTCTAATAGCACCTGCGCCACCGACATATAGCGGCTATTTTCAAAGATTCCCACGTTTTGACCATAGACCTCAACTGCGTTTTTCGCTAGATCTCCTGGGTAATAGAAAAACGCATCTAACGTGCCAGATTTTACTTTGTCTATACCCTCCGCGCGCGTCGCCATAGTTTTTGCCCCGACTGCACTAACGGCCGCCTCTGGCAAAACTCCGCTATGATCGGTGATTCCGATCGAAAAATGCTGGTCCTCCAGATCTTTGCCAGCCTCATTCGCCTGCTGGTTAGACCACGTAATCACACCAAAGATCGCCACGATCAACACTGGAAAAGCAATGATCGCTAGCCAAAATGACTTCTTTTTGAGCGTTCGAACCACCTCAAAACTGAATACTGTACCGAAATTATGACCGAAAAACGAGCGTTTTGACTTTGCCATTATTCGTCTCCTCCGGTTTCTTCATAAATTTTCACAAAAATATCATCCATATGCGCGCCGTCGTATTTTTTCCGCACTGATGCTAGTGTGCCGTACTCTTTGGCACGACCGTCCTTTAGTAGCAAGATCCGATCGCACAACCGTTCGACTTCCTCCATTTGATGCGTCACCATCACCACTGTTGCACCTTGCTTTTGACAATCATCGATAATCTCCATCAACAGCCGTCGATTGACTGGATCAAAGCCCTTCGTCGGTTCGTCGAGGATCAAGAGTTCCGGATCGTCCATAATGGTGATGCCGAGCTGGACTTTTTGCTGCTGCCCACCCGACAGTTTGTCGAGCCGCATACTAGCGTGATCAGCCAGCCCGACGCGCGCCAGATATTGCAACGAAAAGTCGTTCGCTGCTGATGTGGTCATGCCCTTTAATTTACCAAAATAGACCATGGTATCGATCACGGTTTCTTTTTTATAGAGACCGCGCTCTTCTGGCAAATAGCCGATTTTTACATCTCCATCCACCGCATACGGCTTGCCCTTGACGAGCAAGCTCCCTTCCGTCGGCTCATAGATGCCGAGCAGCGCCCGCAATGTCGTTGTCTTGCCCGAGCCGTTACTGCCGAGGAACCCAAACGTCTCGCCCTGCCTCACCTCAAAGCTCAAATTGTCGATCACGGTATTATCGCCGAATTTCATCGTAAAATTTTCGATTTCGATAATATTCATGCTGTTTATTATAGCATTTTTAGGCGTTTTCCTCTTTGCGTCGATCCCAAACCTTGAATAGTCCGGCAAAATCGTCGCGCGCGCCAGTTTTTTCTAACACATTGAGATCGCGTTTGATCGCGTTGACCGCCCCGTTCAGAATCGTTATCCGATCATGATCATCACCGTCGAGCGACGACGCCAGCTCGCGCGACAGCTGCTCGAATCGCGCCTTTAGTTTCGACAGCTCCAGCTCACGCAAATAACCGAGTAGTAGCGCCCGCTCGTCCACATTATCCAGTTCCCGATCGGCCACGATCTCGAGCTCAGCTAGTTTATCGGCCAACTCCGAATCAACCTCGATCTTTTCACCGAGTAAATGATACTTCGCCTTGCCCGAAGTCCCGGTCAGATACGTATCAGGTAAATTATGCAGCACGCTACGCAAGCGCGGCTGGCTCAGGGCAATCGCGAGAATATTATCGAGCAGATATTTCTCATCTCGTCTGGTGTATTCCCGGCGCGTGACTTTGGTTGGTTTCAACATCCGCCGCGACGGCGTATTATTGTTGCCGCCAGAGGACATTTTCTGCATCAAGGCCGTCAACGATACCTCCGTGAGCCGCGAAACTTTTTTCAGATAAAATTCCTGATCGACTGGATCACGTAGATTGCGTATCAAACCTAGAGCCTTGGTAGCGAGCGTTTTTTTGCCATCAGCCGTCGCTAGATCCTCGCGCTCGGCATATTGATCAATCACCCAATCAACTGCTGGTGTATGACGTTCGATCGCCGCCTGCCATAGCGCTGGGTTCTCCTGGATCAATTCGTCTGGGTCCTTGGCGCCTTGCATACTAATCACCGATAATCTCACCTCTAGATCTTCGGCTAAACCAATCGCTCGCTCGGTAGCGGCCACGCCCGCCCGGTCGCCATCAAAACACAGTCGAATATTATGGCTCAATCGGCTGAGAGATTTCAAATGATCACGTGTCAAAGCCGTCCCAGCACACGCCACTACGTTCCGAGTACCAGCCTGATGGCTACTGATGACATCGAGATTGCCCTCGACGAGCACGGTGAAATCTTGCTGGCGAATCGCCGTTTTGGCAAAATTCAGCCCAAACACCTGTCGCCCTTTGTCGTATAGAATCGTCGCCGGCGTGTTGAGGTATTTCGGCTCGCCCTCACCCACAATCCGCCCCGTAAAACCGACCACTTGCCCCTGTCCGTCGCGCAGCGGAATCATCATACGACTGCGAAACATCTCGCCGCCACGTCCGCCAATCAACCCCGCCCCGCGAATCTCAGTCTCAGTAAATTTTTTATCTAATAGTAACTGTTTCAACTGCGAATTTTCGGGCGCAAACCCGATACCCCACTCTAGCACCGTCTCACGCGTCAAATGTCGTTTGCCGGAAATATAATCTAACGCTAACTCAGATTTCACCATTTCGCGCTGGAAATAGTTCATCGCTAGATGATTCATTTCAAAAATCCGGTTTTTGCGCTGTGATAAATCCTTTGGCGTGCGGTTATCGTACTGGCCTAGATCGATACCGGCCTTGCGCGCCAGTAGTTCTAACGCACCGCGAAAATCGAGGCCCTCGACCTCCATGACAAAACCGAACACATCGCCGCCTTTGTTCGATGAAAAGTCATGCCAAATATCCCGCTCGGGCGTCACGTAAAAACTCGGCGTTTTTTCATTCGTAAAAGGACTCAGGCCACGCCAATACCGCCCGGCTCGTTTCAATTGGACATACTCACCAATGACATCTTCGATCGCCAGTCGTGCGCGCACCTCTTCCTTGGCGTCATTCATGTGATTATTGTATCATCAGAGGCGAGTTTTGTCACCGATAGAAACTAGCTCTGCAATTTAATATCGAACATTTCTACGGTTCGATCATCGCCTTTTTTGGCGATTTCGATCAGGCGTTTTATGGCTTCTTCGACACTGCCTGAACCAACGGCGGCCACGATCTGTTCATCGGTTAACGTCTGCTCACCGGCACCTTCGTGATGACGCAAGCCTTTTATTTTGGACCAGTCGCCCATGATACCATCACTACAGAGCACTACCCTGTCATCGTCCTGCAACTCAAAAACTCCGACGTCGTCATAACTGCTAATGACCTGAAGTCTGCCTGTAGCCCAAGCTGCACCAGATCGCTCGAGGCGGCTGAGCTCATCAAGCGTTGTTTCCTTTAACAAGTCCTCTGGCATGGCATTGAACTCCATACTCATCCCATCAATCGCGCTCCTGATTTCATTACTATGGCCACCACGATCACCAGTCACGAGAATAAACTTGCCATTTCTCACAACAAAAATGCTGCTGTCGCCGACGCTACCGTACACGAGTCTATTACCGATCACCTCAGCAGCTACCACCGTAGCCCCCGAATTACTATTGTGATCCACATTAAATTGAAAGACTTTTTCCTGAGCCGCAACTATGCGTTGTTTCATCTTCTCACAGGCGGCGACTACAACATCTTCAAGCTTATCGTCGTCTCCAATATTAGTCAGACCAACATCTTGCAAAAAGGCTTCGACCGTGAGTCGACTAGCTGCTGCACCATTAGTAGTCCCGCCCATACCATCAGACAATGTGAATAGTGTCGAATGTTCGCCCTGGACCTTGCCATAAGCATCCTCGCCCGAGCCGAGTTCCTGTAGCTCACCAATAATTGACGCGACTTGATCCAGATCAGCCTCAATAACCGATCGCGGTATACCGTACCCCATATAATTGATGGCTGAATTATAGATTTCCCTGCGATTAGCCCGGTTTTTAGTTTCGACTGACGGTGATTGTGCCAGCAGTTGCTCTTCTTCGGCTTTTTTCGAAAAGAGATTACTGAGAGCATTAGCTAGCCTCCTATAGTGTCTAGCTTCGGGCTTGCGCGCCTGTTTGTGCTCGGCTTTCGTAGGTTTCGGCGTCTCAGGTGCTGGGGTTGGTGTCGCTGGCGGTACTGGTGGTTTAGGCGCCGACGGAAATAGTCCCGGACCCGGTTTCGGAACCGGTTTCTTGGCAGCTGGCTCCTCCGCAACAGGTTTCACCACCATAGCTGGCTGTTTGTTGCCGGGTGTAGGCTGGTTTGGCGGCGTAGGCTGTTGCGGCGCACCTGCTGATCTATGTAGATGCCACTGCATGGTTCGATGATTGGCGTACCAGGCCGTTGTCGGTAGCACCGCTCCCCTATCAACACCCAGCTCTTGGATCAGATATGCCCCAGCCGGTGATGCAGCAAACTCAGCATATGCCTGATCGAGACGACTATCATCAGCGGCGATAGGACTATAGGTATATTTGCCTCCGCCCGCCGTGTCGAGATGCTTGCCAGCGTCCGAGTCTAGCGCCCTCTTGATATCTCGCAGCTTGCTCTCGGCAATAATCTCACCGTGCATCATGTTCGGTAGCAGTGCCGCGTCACCACCGACCGCATAGGTGCCAGCGATATTAAACGGTTGGCCCGCAGATACCTGGCGCTTTAGCTCGGTGCTGAGACAATCCGGCATCGTATCAACCGTCTCGGTTTTGTCAATCGCGACTAGCTCCATATCATATAATTTACCGTCTGGTCCGACGATTCGCGCCCGACCAGTCTTTGTCATGTCGTCGATGATCTTCTGTGTCGAGGTGTGCGCCTCGGTATAAAACTGTCGTCCCTGGCTAGCCTCGAGGCCTTCATTAGCACTAGCTATGAAATCAGCGATCATTTGGACGCCAGCATCATCGAGATCTAATAGCCCTAGAGTAGCTTTTAACTGATCAGCGTCGCCACCAGCTCGCGCAAAATCGGCTGCTGAGGATTCAGCCTGCTGGCGTAATAGCGCCGGATCATTCGAGCTAGGGTTTCCGCCCATTTTCATCCGCACCCGATCCATCACCTGGGCCATAACGACTCGACCGACCTCACGTTGCAGCTCGCCTCGTTGCTCCTCTGGGGTTTGAGGTGGTTTTTCTTGGGTTTCAGCTGGTTCTCTGGGGGCTTGAGCTGCTTTTGCCGCCGTTCCGCCAATATCGCGCGTCCTAGAATCCTGGCGAGGACTTCGACCGCGGTTACCGGAATTCCTGCCTCTGTTTGGTTGACCCTGGCGATTGCCCCGACCCTGTTGATTATTCGGGGTTCTTCTCTGACTTGGATTTGATTTTTGTGTCATAATTTACCATAGATACTAGCACAAAACAGGATAAAATGCAATCATTACGACAAAATTCCCCAAACCACTTGCATTATGCCTCAATCTGTGGTATAATGTTACTGTTACGTCAATGTATGCAATATAGTATATAAGGAGGCATAGTAATGACAAACGGTAACAATAGTATGAATGTTGGTACAGCTATCAAAGCAAAAGCTATGAACGCAGTACACGGTACAGTAGATTTTATTAAAAACCCTCGTAAAGTAGCAGGCCTTGCTATGGCTGGTGCAACACTATCCCTCGTGACAGCCTGTGGTCCTAGCTCTACTCCAGAGACACCTGTTTCTCCAGTGCCAACTCCTAGCAACATTGACATGCCGACGATCAAGCCTACGACTGAGATGCCTAGTACGCAGCCAAGTACGCAGGAGACGAACAAGGGTGATTCGTGTGTGGGGCAGGATTTTGGATTCAATGTGAACGGATTTCGAACAGCTATAGAATGTTTACAAAAAGAAGGATACAAAGAAATCCACGATGGTGGATGGGTAGACGGAGATGGTGATGGCAAGGCCAATGATAAAGGTTTGAATGCAGACGGTACTCTGTTCGCATTACTAGACAATGGTCGCGGCACTCTAGTAAAAATACGATAAGATAGCATAAGTATTACTAAATAATCTAAAAAGCATCTTAACAACAAGATGCTTTTTATTGTCCTACCCTAGCGTTTATCAGTCCGCTGCCTCGTCAGATGCCAACCGCCGCAATTTGGACATAGATAGGCGACTAGTTCGAGGTCTTGGCCGGCAAAAATAATTTCCTGTTCACGAGCGACGGTCTCGGCCTCTCGTTTAGATTTGTAGCGATTCTTGCCACAGGATTTGGCAGTAGAAACTGGGATTATCGGTCTATTACTACGCATAGTTCATTCTCCTACTCACTACCGTGGTAACAGGCCTTGCCGTTTTTCGGTGAGTAGTGCCAGTTCTCGGAGGCGACGGTGGCACAGATACCGAACTCGATAGCGTTTTTCTGTAGCCAACTAATCGATCCGGCCGAGAAATCTATGGCGCGGCCACTCTCGTGCTGCGAGGTGCCAGGTTTGGCAGCTTCGTTGCCGTTGTTACATTCTTTGGTTTGGTAACAGTTCCAAAAATACTCTTGTTTTTCGTAGCTACGGATGCCTTTGCCAGATAATTGCACACCAGCAGCCTTGGCAGCTTCACCCATTTTTTGAAACGCCTCTGATACCTCGGCATTGACGATGACGCCGGTTTTCGCCGAACGGAATATCTCGGGGTCTTCTGATGTATAGAAAGCTGGTTCGCTGAGACTAATACTCCCCACCTCGCATAGCTCGACACTAACCTTTTTGCCATTTTCGTGCGCGTTATCATAGGTACCGAGATCAGTCGTACCCTCGGCACATTTACCAGAGGCCACATTACTAGCGGCCGAACTACCTAGATCAAAGCCCATCTCGGCGCACGAATCGGCGCTATCGCCACCGGACCAGCCATCGTTTTCATAACAATCCGCCGCTACAGTTATGTTGTAGTCCATCATATAGGTGCGGAAACGCAGCATGTCATCACCCTGGCAACCGTTATCTTTCATTTTTACGCCCGCTTCGCCCGAGTTGTCGCCATAGTTCCAGGCAGCACCAGCCGAGTTGTCTAGCTGGGTAATAGCATAGCTCGGCGCCCCACTGACGTTGACTCCCCAACATTTAGCAGTTTGGTCGCTCGTGATCTGACCAGAATCGATCATGCTAAAGACCTTTTCGGCATTCGGAATCATGTCATAGCCAGATTCACTGTT
Organism: Candidatus Saccharibacteria bacterium; assembly: GCA_016699895.1. Taxonomy (NCBI): domain Bacteria; phylum Candidatus Saccharimonadota; species Candidatus Saccharimonadota bacterium. Next base: position 166,859 of record CP064991.1, read on the forward strand.
GGTTAGTTTAGCCATTTCGGCCTTCGAAAAAGCTACCATCGGGACATTGTAGTCATACGGCACATCAGCCGCATAGGCGTTACCACCGATCTTGCCGAGGGCGAACGAAAACAGTCTCGGTACCGAGGCGAATATTTTGCCGACGTTTTTGATCTGGGTACCGATTGACTGGTTACTAGTATCGATCCCGGCGGCGCGACCAACCTGGGCAATGGTGGAATTGTAATCTGACGGATCAAAGATTCTAGCCAGCAGTGGTTTCTGGGCCTGCATTTCGGCTAGGTATTGTTTCTGGTCATACACGAGCTGCTGCTGCTCGTCACTATCCATGATGCGACCACCAACGGCTAACATCTGTTCGTTCGAGGTAAAGGTGCCGCCGTACATATCGATCGAGCCAAATTGTTGCGGTGTGGCGGTCGACACATTGAGTGGCGAACCACGTAGCCAGCCCATGATGTTCATCATCAGGTTGCTCAGGGCATCCATGAATGGTAGCCCAGTTAGTAGGTTCATGAGACCAGTTTTTTCCAATATCCAGCCAAAGATACCGCCGATGACAGCATCAATTTGGTCAAAGACATAACAAACCACTTCCATCGGTGTAGGTAAACCAATCGCTTTCATGGCAGCTCCGACAATGCCATTTCCTGCAGACTCAACGGTACTGCTAAAGATATTCCAGATATTTTGCAGGTCTTTGCTACCACCAAACGACAACCCAGCATTGGTAACGTCGTTCAATGCGGCTGGGACATCGTTCATGGACGCAGTCGAGGGCGTGATGCCGAGCGCTGCCTGGACCGGGGCGGCGTCCCACCAGCTACTACTAGTGGTGCCGACGGTTTTGTAGCCTTCGTTTTCCGCGCCATTGGTCGGATCGGTGGTTGGTGAGACCTGTTCAACATCGGGGTTATATAGTTTGAGCTGTGTCGACATACCTAGGTCGGTTAAATTGAGATCCTCGTCCTGACTCTGCCCAGTCATCACCTGCGAACCTAGGCCTAGCGTCTCCGCCGAGCTACCTTCGGCCGTCGTAACCACAGTTTGGTATTTTTCGGCGCCAATGCCGTCATCCAGACCAACAACCATACAGTAGGCTTGAATCGCGAGCGTAATCCAACCAACTATGGGAATAGCGGCTTTGACGGCCGATACGCTGACCTTGGCACCTGTTTTCTCGATGGCAAATTTAATGACCTTGGTACTAATTTCCTCGGCGGCTTCTTTGACACCTTTTTCCCAACCCTCTTTGGCGGCTTTGGCTGCCTTTTCTATTTCATCAGCATTTTTACCAGCAAATTCTGCATTTTTCCTCGCTGCCGCTGCCGCTTCGTCGGCCGAGCCAAAACCATTTTTAGCGATCTTTTCCATGCGGTCTTTTAGCCAGTCGGCGAATTTGTTATACACCTTTTGCTCGAGTTTCCTAATCGGGTGGAGCCAACTGATCTTCCCTACCTTTTTTAGTGCCAGGCGAGTTTGAACCTGACCTAAAATACTAAACTTGCCGACATTATTCGTAGCACTAATGAATTTCCGCGCCTCGCGGTAGCTCATTTCGTCAAAGTTAATTGTCATTTTACCGTCGCTACCCAGTTTTATCTTGTCGATGTCGACGCCATATTTGCTACTGAGGGTTTCGAGCCGTTTCTGTTTCACGGCATCAGACGCCGTGCCGCCTTTGGCATCTTGGTTAAATAGATTGCCATATTCTACAGTGGTGTCAACGGTAATAGACGGCGCATTGCCGTTCCACCGATCATCGAACGTCATGCCTTTTTCCTTCATCCGTTCAATGGCAGTTTTAGCCGCTTTCTTGCCGACGATACCTAGGCGACTATTTTGGATAGAGTCAGACAGTTTACTCTCCCATTTAGCCATAGTGCGTAGGTTATGCAGATAACGTGCCCCGGTCTGAGCACCGTTGACCCATGAGGTCATGTCTTTGACAAAATTCATCACCTGGATCCACTGGGCTGGACCAGACAATATGGTAGTCACACCAAACATGCCGCCACCCATAGCGATGCCAATCACCCAACCAATGATGCCTTTTTTGTGACGACCCCAGACACTGCCCGATTTATTGCCATTGCCACTAGTATTGTTGTCTAGGGCATGGCCGAGATCGGAGCCAGCTTTGTTATTCCAGTTTGAATGTTCCTGATGGCCAATGTCACGGCTCGAATTGTCTGGTTTGTCCGCCTGTTCACCATTACGGAGGCTATCGGAAATCTTGCCGAGGTTTTCCCCGTGCAAGCGGTAGTTTTCCGCCATATTGGCTCGGAGACGACGATTGTAGTCTTCGTCGTCTTTGGCGTTCGCCAAACTAATATCCTCGGTGTTAGGCGCCGAATAGTCGTGAGATCCGGAATAGTCTCTAGGCGCAGTGAAATCTGGCGCGTCATCTGAACGGTGGCCTAGACCACCTGACTGGTTGTCAGATTCTCCGTCGCCCATAGTATTTATTCCCGGTGCCCCACGCGCTTATACATGGGGATATTTTAGCATAAAGGGGTTGGCGAGGGCAATAAAAAAATGAGGCGCAGAATTGACACCTCATTTACAATTGTAATATTACATCACTATTACTTGTTTTAGCTACGCTTCAGGAGAGTACCATCATCAAGTAAGACATAGTTTGAGCGAGATGTTCTTATGAGTAGATCATCATCATCACCATCATTATCGCCATCAATCCAACCGCCAGGCGTAACATTCTTCTCTCCACTGTTACTCAAGCAATCTACAGCGTCTTTGATCTTTGAAAAATTCTGCCCAACGCATGGATTGTCAGAATCGTTCGTCTCCTGCGTACTTGGCTGCGTACTAGGCATCTCAGTCGTAGGCTTGATCGTCGGCATGTCAATGTTGCTAGGAGTTGGCACTGGAGAAACAGGTGTCTCTGGAGTAGAGCTAGGGCCACAGGCTGTCACGAGGGATAGTGTTGCACCAGCCATAGCAAGGCCTGCTACTTTACGAGGGTTTTTAATAAAATCTACTGTACCGTGTACTGCGTTCATAGCTTTTGCTTTGATAGCTGTACCAACATTCATACTATTGTTACCGTTTGTCATTACTATGCCTCCTTATATACTATATTGCATACATTGACGTAACAGTAACATTATACCACAGATTATAATAAAACGCAAGGGTTTTTGCCGAAAACGTGTTGCTTGTGGTAAAATTACCCTATGGAACCGCACGATCTTTTCCCGCAACCTAACCCAAATCCGGCACATCCGGAGACGCCGAAAACACCGGCGGCTTTGCGGCGCAAATTCGAGGCCGAGGCGATCAAACCCAACGTCGACAATTCGCACGTGGAAATGTACGCGCCTATCGCCGAAACCCCTGCCCCTATCAAAGAGGAATACCTAGACAAGATCTCTGCAAAGCCAGCTAAACCGGCGTTATTTTCCGGGAAATTCCTGATTTTGATCGCCGCCGTTGTTGTTATGTTCGTCGGTGTCGCCATTGCCGCTATCGCCTCAGGCGGCAACAAAGTCAAAAACGCCAGTGGCGAAGTCCTCGGCCAGCGCATGATCAATCTACGCACCCTGCTCGACTATGGCACAGAAAATGGTGTCAGTGGATCGGATATTACACAGGTTATGAATGAGCTAGATCTGGTGCTGTTATCCCGAACCAACGATCTGAGCCCACTATACCTCGGCAGTGATGGCAAAACCAATACCTTTACAACGCCGACTGCAGAAGTAGCCGCAACCTACTCGCTCGACACGGTCAAGGCCACGCTCGACAAAGCCAAAGCCAACTCTAACCTGAATAGCGCCTACACCAAGGCGATTCGAGACGCTTTGACAGAGACAGAGGATCTGATACTGAAATTATACGACAATAGCCAAAGCACCGAGCTAAAGAGCGCCTTGCAGCAAACCTATGTCGACTTTATCGCCCTCGGTAACCGGCTGCCAGCTAGTAGTTCCAGCTAATACATTAGGATTTTACGAGCTCGAAACTATGTCGAGCTAAATCACGAATATCATCATCGGTTAGTTGCCCTGTGACGATGACAGTAATCCAGTGGCGTTTGTTGAGGTGGTAACCCGGCAACACACTCTCGTATTTGTCGCGCAGTAATTCAGCTAAATTCGGATCGCATTTGAGACTGATTCGTAGCGGCTCGCTGCCCTCGGCGATGAGTGCAAATAATTTATCATTAGCCGCCCGATAGACCGCCGTACCTGGTCCAAATGGATAGTCTAGGTATGCGCCAGGCATCGATGCTAGATAGTCTTTCGCCTCTGTTTCGTTCACGATTTCACCCGCCCCAGATAATATGTTAGTTCATCAATCGAGCCTTCGATGTCGCTAATCGCTCGGTGGGTCTCGGGTTTCGTAAACTTTTTATTCAATTTGTGTTCAAACACCAGTTTCCAGGCACTCACATCGAGCATGCGGTAATGCAGGCTTCGATCGAGTAATGGCCATTCCCGCTCGATAAATTTACGATCCTGATGAATCGAGTTGCCAGCGAGATAGATCGGCTGATTTGTATCGAAATGAGCCTGCAAAAACCCCAGGAGTTCCTTTTCAACCGCACTAGCCGACTCTGCCTCGGCACTCGAAGTAATCAGTTGATCGCGCGACACCGAGTTTTTGTCCCAAAATTCACCAATCATGCGTTGTTTGATCAGATCCGCATCAACCTTGACCGCCGCCTCATAACGAGCGATTTCGTTAAAATCCCAATCGGTCGCCACAGCACCGATCTCGATGATACGATCAATCTTCGGATCCAGCCCTGTCATTTCGAGGTCGATCCACAATAAACTAGCTTTTTTCATGCTTTTATTGTATCACATGTACCACGAGGCATAGAAATACCCGCCCTATCATAGGCGGGTATTTGTGGTCGTCAGGCTGGTCTAGCTTACGAGCAGCCTGAGGTCGAACCGCACAGTTCACAGATGTGACACGAACCAGCTGGGCGCATTTTGACGCCACAGTTCATACAGATCGGCGCATCTTCGCTCACACCTTTGCTCTCCATCAACTCGGCGGTTGAATGTGGCGCTGCTGCGGCTTTGGCCGGTGCTGGCTGTTCAGCTTTTTCGAGCTTTTCCAGTTCCTTTTCCATCTCGGCGACGACTTCTTCGGCTTCTTCGGGAGCCTCGTCGCTAAAATCTTTGTCAGTCTCGATATTGACTGGCTGATACTCGCCGGTTTCAATCGCCCGAGCGCGTTCCTCGGTGGTGTAGATACCATAGCTGGCACGAGTTTCGAATGGCAAGTAGTCGAGCGCTAGACGTCTGAAAATGTAGTCGATCGGACTCTGTGCAAAGCGAATATCTGGATCGTTAGTCATACCGGCTGGTTCAAAGCGCATATTGATGAATTTTTCGACGAATTTTTCGAGCGGCACGCCATATTGCAACGCCACCGATATCGCAATCGAGAACGCATCCATCAGGCCGGCCAAGGTCGAGCCCTGTTTGGCAACCTTTAGAAAGACTTCGCCGAGGCCATCGTCTGGATACGATCCAGCGGTGATATAGCCGTCTGCCCCGCCGACCGAATATGAGTAGGTGCGAGCTGGTCGGGTGCTCGGTAACTTGCGGCGCACGGCCCGACGCTCCTCGAGTGGAACATCCGTAGCATCCGTTGATTCTGCGGCTTTGGTTTCCTTTTTCTTGCCATCAGATAGTGGCTGACCGACCTTACAGTTATCGCGGTAGATCGCGATGGCCTTGAGACCCATCTTCCAGCCTTCCATGTAAACTTCCTCGATGTCTTCGATAGTGGCCGATTCTGGCATGTTGACCGTTTTGCTGATCGCGCCAGATAGGAACGGCTGAACTGCCGCCATCATACGAATGTGACCCATTGGTTCGATCGCACGCTCGCCGACAGCACAGTCGAAAATGCTATAGTGTTCCAGTTTTAGATCTGGCGCATTGACGACGTTGCCGTTTTTCGAGATGTGATCAACAATTTTTTCGACCTGATCCTCGTTATAGCCAAGGGTTTCGAGGGCGCGTGGAATCGTCTGGTTGACAATCTGCATCGAACCGCCACCGACCAGTTTTTTGAACTTGACGAGTGAAAAGTCTGGCTCGATACCGGTCGTATCGCAGTCCATCATAAAGCCGATCGTACCAGTCGGTGCCAGCAAGCTAGCCTGACTGTTGCGCCAACCAGCGTCAGCCCCGAGCTTGATACCGTCTTCCCACTCACGATTAGCGGCGAAAATGATGTCTTCGGCATTGATGTGGAGATCGTGGTCAACGATTTTGTCAGTAGCCTCGAGGCTAGCGGCAGCATGTTTGCGCATGACGGCTTTGTGTGGCTCGACGTTATTAGCGTAGCCCTCGTATGGGCCAACTGCCGCAGCCATCTCGGCTGAACGGCGGTAGGCGGCACCAGTCATCAGGCTGGTGATAGCGGCTGCTACACTCTGACCCTCTGGGCTGTCGTAGGCCAAACCGATGGCCATCAACAAGGCGCCGAGGTTAGCATAGCCGATACCGAGCTGACGGAACTTCTTCGTATTTTCGGTAATTTTTTCGGTTGGGAAATCGCCAAAGCTGACTGACAGATCCATCGCAGTAAAAATCACTTCGACAGCGTGGATAAAGGTATCGACGTCGAATGTACCATCGTCGCCGAGGAACTTCAACAGGTTGATGCTGGCCAGGTTACACGACGAGTTGTCGATCGACATGTATTCAGAACATGGGTTCGAGGCCGTAATCTTGCCGTCGTTTGGCAAAGTGTGCCAGGCATTGATCGTATCGTCGTATTGAATACCAGGATCGGCACAAGCCCAAGCAGCTTTGCTAATTTTGCGGAACAATTCGCGAGCATCAACTGTTTCGATGACGTCACCGGTACGACGCGCACGCAAACCAAATGGCGCACCAGCCTCGACCGCGCGCATAAATTCGTCGCTGACGCGCACGCTGTTATTGGCGTTTTGGTACTGGACCGAGTAGCTATCGCGGCCATCGAGATCCATGTCGAATCCGGCGTCGCGCAGTGCGCGGATCTTTTCCTCTTCACGCTCTTTGGTTTCGATAAAGGCTTCGATATCCGGATGATCAACGTCTAACACCACCATTTTGGCAGCTCGACGCGTCGCGCCACCGCTGGCGATTGTGCCAGCCGACGCATCGGCACCGCGCATGAACGAGACTGGGCCGCTCGCTTTGCCGCCGCTCGCCAGGCCTTCTTTACTACCGCGCAGACGCGATAGGTTGACACCCGCACCAGAGCCGCGTTTGAAAATTCGACCTTCCTCGACATACCAATTCAAAATAGATTCCATGCTATCCTCGACACCTAGGATGAAACAGGCACTCACCTGTTGTGGTGCGTCGGTACCGACGTTGAACCAGACCGGCGAGTTAAAGCTAAATACTTGATGCAACAACATCCATTTTAGTTCGTTTTCGAAAATCTTGGCATCGCGTGGCGTGGCAAAATAATCGTCTCTTTTGCCCTGTTCCACATATTTATTGGCGACACGATCAATCAGCTGTTTGAGAGAGTATTCACGATCATCCGCGCCGATCACGCCGCGGAAATATTTGCTGGTAACGATCTGGCTCGCATTGAGGCTCCAAAAATCCGGAAATTCGACGCCGCGCTGCTCGAATGAGACCGAACCGTCGCGCCAGTTGGTCATCACCACATCGCGCTGTTCCCAAGTCACCTCGTCATACGGATGTACGTTCGGCGTTGAAAAGACATAATCAAACGTTAATTTCTTTGCATCATTTGTCCGCGCACTTTTCGTGGTCTTTTCATTGTCTATAACACCGTTCCCCGCATTGGATTTTGCGTCTCGCGCACCAAAAATTCTTCCCTCTCGAGCCATGATACCCCCTCACGTTATATTATTTATTTAAGTGTCGCCCGAACACTATATCTATTGTAGCACTTGGTCAAAATAACGCTATATGTAGTTTTTACAACAAAGTACTTGTCTCATTAAGGGTTCAGTCGAGAGACAACGAAGCTAACAATTACCGTCGATAAAATGGCGATAACGAGGCCAATAATGGCCTTTAGAATGATATCTTGAGCCTTTTTCGTTTCCTCCGGCGAACCGCGCGACATCACATAACGAAAACCGCCATACACCAGGTAACCAACCGCCAGTATACCGACAACACGCAGCGCGATATCGATGAGGTTCAATGCAATGGTAAATACGACATCAGCCGGTGAGCCGCCTTCGATCTGAACCTTGTCTGTACCGCTCTGACATAGCCCACGATACCAGGTTGGGAAGTTCAATAGATTGCTATCTTCTTGCGTCTTGCAAGCCGCCGCCGAGGCATATGTCGGCACAATAGCCGTAACTCCAACCAGGCTAGTCATCATGATAAACAAGGTCATGAGACTGTTTTTTATGATACCTCGTGCGGTATGTTTCTGGTTATGCTTCATGCGAGTTATTATAGCATATTGTGGACAGGCACGTTTACATTCGGCTCGGTGCGTGGATACCCAGAATCGCTAGTCCAGCCTGCAAAATATCGGCATAAAGCCCCACTAGACCGAGACGGTGCTGTTCGTATTCGCTGCCGATGACCTGATTTTTCTCGTAATAGCGATTGAATTCCTGGGCCAGTTCGAACAGATAATTGCAGATGTGATGTGGCTCGAGTTGGCGAGTAGCTAGCTCTACTATTTCGGCATATTCACCCAGTTTTCGTACCAATGCATAATCTTCGTCGCGTAGCGTGATCGGCATGACAAAGCTCGCGCCACTCTTTTCCAGAATGCGACGAGCCCTGGCATGAGCATACTGCAAATAACTGCCGGTGTTGCCGGTTAAACTGACCGCTTCGTCTACATCAAACACCACGTCGCCGCCAATTTTGACCTTTAGGAACTGGTAACGTAGAGCGCCAGCAATGATCTCGTCAGTCGGTTCGCCGCCGCGCTCGGCGATCGCCGCTGTGAATTGATCAAACAGCCAAGCAATCTCGATGACATCGCCGTCACGGCTACTCATTTTTCCAGTAGTGAGTTTCACGGTGCCCGTCGAAATGTTGACCGTGACATCTTTGCGATCCGGCCAGACCAGCCCAGCCGCCGCAATCACGCCCTTGAAATAATCACGCTGCTCCTCGGCGGTCACGATATAGCTTTTGTCGGGATGGAACTGCTCGTTTTTGAGCAGCATCAGCCCGAGATCGCGCGCCGCATACAGCCCGCGGCCGTTTGAGGCCACAAACACATTGTCGAACGCGCCGTATTTGCTACCCTCGAATATCAAGGCGCCACTAGACTCCTGAAACACCTTTGGCACATTACGTTTCACCACCTCAACGCCGCGATGATCAGCATCGCTCTCGAGGAAACGATAGACGGTCGGCTGGTTGCCGAGCCGCGCCACCAAATGGTCAATTTGCTCGAAACTCCAGGCTTTACAGAGGTCATAGATCTGGATATATAGACCAGATGTTGGCTCGAATGATTGCTCGGCTAGGTCGTTAATCTCGCTCTGCGCCGTCTCGTCCTCTTTGTATGCCTTTGACCCTTCTGCATACATTTTGCTCATAAACGTGTTGCGATCAATTTTAGGAATTGATTCAATCTTCGTGAAATCGCCGTCGGCATAGCGTAGCAGCGCATACATGCTCTTGCCAACGTGCAACCCGACGTCGCCATGGTAGCTAACGCGGTAGACCTGACCACCACTGACCGCTAGTAGATTGGCAATCGTATCGCCGAGGATAGCGTTGAACGCATGACCAATATGCATGGCCTTGAACGGATTGGGGTTGTTAGTCTCGATGACGATCGTCTGCCCGGCGCGGAATAATGGCGACTCCTGGCGCGTCATATCTAACAACGACGTGGCGCCGAGTGTGATATTAATAAAGCCCGGACCAGCTACCACCGCATCGAGGAACGCGTCGTTGGTGCGCAGTTCACGCGCGATCGTCTCGGCAATTTCGCGCGGACTTTCATGCAAACGCCCAGCCAGCTGCATGGCCACATTAGTCGCAATATCACCAAATGTAGGATCCGGTCGAGATAGTTTAATTTCGACGTCAATAGCAAATAGTGCCTTGACGGTACGGGCGACTATATCAGCATAATAATTCATATCTCCATTGTATCATGATCGACAGTAGTCGATCGAACCTTGAACCGTTAGATTCCGTCACCAACTATTCGTAACAAATCTGACTATTCAAGGGGTGTGCCCGGCCATGGTGTATGGCCGGGCTGTTGCCCCTCTTGGTTCCTCACTCCCCATCGGGAGGAGACGCTGAGGGGCTCAGCGCTTTGTTGTAGGAGGGAGACCGAGCTCGCGCTCGGCCTTGAACTTGCGGTGTTTGCGGATGCGATACACACATCCCACCGCGCAGACAACCAGGACCAATGCAACAGCTCGCATGAACCAAAAAGTTGCCGTGTCGGACGCAATGCCGAACCAGTCGGGTCGGAACGCGATATACACTGCGGCGAATGCCGCGGCGATGATCACTCCGACCGTCGAGTCGTGGCGGCGCCTGGTCTGCCACTGTTCGTGGTCCCGGCTCATCTTTCCACTTTCCTTTCGGTAGATGCGGCGCGGGCCAGTTGGCCCGCAGTGACCATGAGTGTGCCGATGGCAATGGCGCCACCGAACACAATCGCCCCGGCGGCGATCATACCCCACTGGTAGCCGGCCCAGAGGGCGAACACACTAGTGAGAACGAATATCACCGGTACGACACTGATAGCCACGAAGGCCACCAGTGACTTCTGATCAGCAGCCCACTTAATAAGGCCGCTGAGCGCCAGGACTGCCAGGATGCCCAGCAACTGAGCACCCTTTTGGATCCATTCCACGGATCATCTTCCTTTCGACGATTTCGACAAGAGTCCAGTTCGAACCCTCCCGGTGTACTATCGCACGAAAAACGCGGAAATAACACATCGGAAAGATTCGAAACCTCCTATACATAAAAAGTTCTGCGTATAATTCAAACCTACATCGGCCAGTTCGCCCACTGACCAACAGTATGCTATTTTATCATACAATTACGTTTATGTCAATAAATTGTGCTCATTTCCTATAGTGGTGATTTCGTTTATGCTTGACAAAATATCGCTAAAGGTTTATAATACGCCCCACCACTGGACACCCTGGCAAACCAGCTAGGACGACGTGGTGCACCGCACACAATAGAATGAGGAGGATGAGCGATGACGTCATACGCATCGTCCAGCCATACCCCCCCCCGTAACAATCGGAAGGTGGTGAAAGAATTCAAGCCAACCGCTGAGCAGATCCTGGTCGCTGAGCGGCGATCTCTGGCTGTCTTCGACAAGTTCGGCGGAGCCATCCGTGCCAACTCGCGCCGCGAGCTGGTTCGGTTTCTGGCCGGAGAAGTTCACAACCGGAATCGCCAGCTCGGCGACTACCGGAGCGGCGAATTCTCCACCACCCTCCGTGCGGCCGTTGACGCCGCCATCAAGTCGGGCAAGATTGCCCAGACTGACGGCTGGTTCTACCGGACCTCAACGGTAAGTCGCAAGACTCACCACCAGAAATACCCGGCACGTGGCCGGAAGCAGGCAGCCAAGCGGGTGGCAGCCTAGAAGTGCGGGAAGCGTCAAGTAGATGGGAAAACCCACATCACGGTGACCCTACCGAAAGACGCGAACCCCCTCGATCGAAAGACCGGTCGAGGGGAACCCCATGGGAATTATTTTATACTGGTGCCGACTGTTTGCCCGCTCGCGACCTTGGCAATATTGCCAGGTTTTAGTAGCTCAAAGACAACGACGGGCTTGTCATGCTCGGCGGCGAGCGCGAGGGCTGCTTTGTCCATGACGCGAACCTTTTTATCGCGCAAAGCATCGTCATAGGAAATCGTGTCGAGCTTGCGTGCCTCCGGATTCTTTTCTGGATCATCGTCAAAAATACCGTCGACTTTGGTGGCTTTGGCAACAACGTCACAATCCAGTTCAATAGCCAGATTCAGTGCGCTCGTATCAGTAGTAAAGTACGGTCGACCCGTCCCGCCAGCCACGATTACCACCCTACCCTTGGACAAATGCGACAACGCTCGGCGATGCGTATAATCATCGATAATTTGTTGACACGATACGTTCGATAGCACTGCCGTCGGCAAACCCTCGGCGTTGAAAACATCCGCCAGCGCCACGGCGTTGATCATCGTCCCCATCATACCCATATTATCTGCTGTCACCGGTCGCACATGTTGCCCCGCGAAATAAGCGCCGCGCACGAAATTCCCCGCGCCGACAATCACCACAATCTCCGCATCGGGAGATTCTTTTTTAGCTTTTTTGATCTCATCAGCGATCCACGTAGCTCGCTCGACTGAAAAGCCGCGTGGGCTGTCGCCCGCTAACTGTTCACCAGATAATTTTAGGAGTAATCTCACTTCGTGCCTTCCTTTCCTTTTATAGCCTGAATGATAGCAATAATGACGCCAGCAACCGCCGCCAAGCTCATCCCAATTGCCAAGCTGTATCCAAGAGCTTCGTTATATTGTGGAGCCAGTAGACTAATCGTGCTACCAATCACTATGCACGCTGCCATCAAACACACCAGCCCTACGATTACCCATCCTATCCGAAGCCCTATCTTTTTCGTGGTTGGTTCGATAATTATCTGAATCGGCTGTTGATTAGTTGATTGGTTATTGTCTGAATTCACCTATTTTCCTTTTACAAAGTTATAGATTATGAGTCCAACCAGACCAAGTGCTGCCGCGATAATCACAAATTGCAATATCACTGCCAGCAGTCCAACAACAAATTTCAAAACAAAGGCTATAATACCGATCGCTATGACAACGATGAGTATAGCTACGATGCCATTTATTTTGGTGGTTTTTGAACCATTGTTTGTCGTAGACTTTCGCTCTACAACTTCGCCTTCGATAGCTGATTTTTTACTCATGATACCTCCTTTAACGATTCGATAAATGCAGCAAACAGCGGATGTGGACGCGTCGGGCGCGAGCGGAACTCAGGATGCGCCTGAGTCGCTATAAAGAATCTGTTGTCCGGAGCCTCGATGAATTCAACCAACTGGCCGTCAGGGCTCGTGCCGCTGACCACTATACCGCCCTTTTCGATCTGCGGTAGGAACTTCTGATTGACCTCGTAACGATGACGATGACGTTCAACGATATCACGAGCGCCGTACACCCGTTCTGCCAAACTACCCGATTGTAGGCGTGCAGGATAATCACCTAATCTCATAGTCCCGCCAGTAGATTCTTTGCCCTTTTGGTCAGCCATAATGTACACTACATTCTCTGGTGTTTTGTCATCAAATTCCTCGGAATTAGCTCTGGCGAGGCCGCCGCGCCGCGCCGCCGCAACCACTGCCATTTGCAAACCTAGGCACAGGCCTAGATAGGGTTTATTATGCTCGAGTGCATAGTCTGCCGCCGCGATCTTGCCTTCGGTACCTCGGGTACCGAAACCGCCCGGCACCAACAATCCATCGACGGCTGCGAAATCTTCGCTCGTCACTTTTTCCGCATTCAGCCATTTAATATCCAAATTAACTCCCGACGCAAAGGCCGCCGATTTTAACGCCTCAGTGACAGAGAAATAGGTATCTTCGTTATCAACGTATTTTGCAACCAGCCCGACAGTCACGGTCTGGTCTTTTTTAGCACTAACCCTCCGGCTCAACTCTTCCCATGCCGTCATGTCTGGAGTCTTGTCATTACCGACAAATCGATTTAGGACGTTCAGCACCCCGCTGTCGCGAACCTGGAGTGGTACATCGTACACCGATTTAGCATCGGGCAATAGAATGACCGCGTCGCTCTCGATGCCGGCAAATTTGGCAATTTTCTCCGCTACGCCGCGACTAGCCTGTCGCTCTAAACGCACCGCCACGATATCCGGAATGATGCCAAAGCCGCGCAGATCCTTTAAGGCGTTTTGGGCTGGTTTAGTTTTGAACTCTTTGCTAGTCGACAAAAATGGCACATAGAGTACCGACACGTACAGGCAGTTTTCGCGACCAACGAGGTTCGCAAATGTCCTAATCGCCTCAACAAAACTGAGGCCCTCGTAATCACCAACTGTGCCGCCGATCTCGCAAATATGAATATCTGATCCCTCAGAAGCTCTAACAATAGCATCCTGGATAGCATTCGTCAGGTGCGGTACCAGCTGTACTGTTTGACCGTGGAAACCGCCTCGACGTTCCTTTGCGATTAAATCTTGAAATAATTTGCCAGACAACGTAATCGAGTTGCGCGTGGTTTCCTCGTCCAAAAATCGCTCGTAATGCCCTAGGTCGAGATCAGTCTCGGCGCCATCACGTGTCACAAAACATTCGCCGTGTTCAACAGGATTTAACAGTCCGGCATCGACATTGAGATATGGGTCGCATTTTTGCATCGAAACTTTGAAGCCTTTACCTTTTAAAATAGCGCCGATACTGGCGGCTGTGATGCCTTTCCCGACGCCTGACAGGACTCCTCCGGTCACGAAGATATATTTGGTATTTATTTTACCCATGGTGATTTCCTCCTCATGTAAAACAATTATAGTACAATAGTCCCATGATTGCCAGAGTCCGATTGCAACATTTCCGCAAACACGAAGATTTTGAAACTACCTTTCAACCCGGTACGACGATCATCACCGGCCCGAACGGTAGCGGTAAAACCTCGCTCATCGAAGCTGTTCATATTGCTATCCAGGGCAAGAGTTGGCGTTCGGACTTTACCGAAATGATAAAAAACGACCAGGACACCGACTGGTGGCGACTGGATATTGATTTCATTGACGGCGAAAAGCGCACCGTGAAGTTCATCGACGGCAAAAAGACTTTTATTATAAATGACAAAGAATATTCACGGCTGCCGGCCCGTCTCAAAAAGCCAGTGATTCTGTTCGAGCCGAGCGATTTGCAGCTGCTTTACGGCTCACCCAATCGTCGTCGCACCTTTTTTGACCGATTCATTGCCCAAGTCGATCCCACGCACGCTGTCACCTTGCGTCGTTTCGAGCGTGTCTTGTCCCAGCGCAATAATTTGCTCAAAAACGGCGCATCGCGCAACAACTTATTTGTTTGGGATATTCAATTTGCCGATCTGGCCGAAAAGATCATCTCGGCACGAACTACCTGGATAAAACGAATCGGCGCGCGCGTCACCGAGCAGTACCAAGCTATTGCGAATACTCACGATGAAATTTCCCTCGGTTATAGCGCCAGCCATAAAACTCGAGCCGCGATCCTAGCCCAACTCGACGAAGAGTATGCTTTGGGCTTGCCATTTACGAGATCCGGCCCGCAGACTCACGACGTTAAAATCAAAATTAACAATCACGATGCCAAGACCACTGCATCGCGCGGTGAGAACCGAACTATCATTTTCGCCATGTTATATAGCATGATTGAACTCGCTAATGAGGAATTAGATTCTAATATCTATCTGTTATTTGATGATATCGATAGCGAACTCGATAGCACGCATCAAAAAAATCTGTACCTGAATAACATTTTTAATAACAATTATTTATTCGCAACCACTATCGCCACTAAACACCGGGCTGCTAATCGTTTGCGCTTCGATTAACCAAATCGATAATGTCAGTCGGGATGTCTTTGTGGTCGCTATAGCGAAATACGAGCTCTGGGGTAGCGGCAATCTGCCAAGCCCCGTCAACCTTGTGCAAGATCACACCATAGGTATCAGATCCACCCTCGCGGGTTGGTTCGTTATATAGCGTTGTTCCATACCAATCACCGTAATGATAAAATGTGCCGTCTTTGATCGTATATCCAGAGATAATAGTAGGATATGTATCAGATACAACAGTGTTAATTGTAGCTATCTGGTCCGAAAAGGCACTCGCCAAATAATCTTCCGAATAGTACGGCTTGATATCGATCGAAGTCCCATCATCATCAACCTGCACCTTGATCGCATCGAGCGAAATAGTGTCGCCAGTCGGCACCACATAGTAATCGCCAACTTTCAAACGCAACTGGCCAGTTGCTTTCAATGTACCTGAATTGGCTGCCGAGCTATCTCCATTGGATGCACTGTAAAACTCGTACTGGTCTGCGTCATAAACGGTGATTGATTTCGTTTCCGAAGATAGATTAAAAACCACATTTTTATACGATAGCCAGTCTACTGCAAACAAAATTCCACATACTACGATCGCCGCCGCGACTAGCACGATCGCAAACTTCTTGATAGTCGCTCGATCAAATTTTAGATGAGAAAAATGAAACATTATTTAGACTCCTTGAACGGGTTAGTGTAGTCTTCGATCTGGATATTATAATCTGCCGGGTCAGATCCTATGCCATAAATATCTTTTATGGCGGCATTGCGGTAGCCACCAGGTGCATCAATTGTCACGATGATCGAATTACCAGATTTATCCGTATTGTCCATAACATAGCCTACTGCATAAATTCCTGCCTGGATCGGCAAAGAGTCAATAATCGGATTCCGGTCTAGCACCAAAGCTCCGGACTCACCGACCTCAGACCCAGTGGTTGACTCTTGGGCTAGATAGACATCCTGATTATCCTCGGCCCATTGTTTTGCTTCGTTGGATTCAGGGTCTAACGCCACGACGATATATTTACTGTCGTCATCGATAATAACCGTTCCCTCGTAGTCGGCAAAACCATCTTTGGTAGCTTTGACCGTATAA
Organism: Candidatus Saccharibacteria bacterium; assembly: GCA_016699895.1. NCBI lineage: Bacteria > Candidatus Saccharimonadota > Candidatus Saccharimonadota bacterium. Next base: position 183,515 of record CP064991.1, read on the forward strand.
GTACCATTCGCTAGATTAGTGCGGTCGCCGGAAACTTCTTTATCATTGATATATACCGTCGCGTCGGCAGGAACTTTACTAATAGTAATTGGGTTAGTCGCCTGATAAATATTCGGCCATACTATTACCGCTACCAGCACTAACAATAGAACCGAGGCGATTATGATATGAATGGGTTTTATGATATCTCGTAGCATGCTAGTCTTCTTTCCTATACCAATTATATTTTGACGGCAGGCTAAACGTATTGCCTTTTGTGATCGCCGTCGGAGCAGTGTTGCTACCTAGCGCAGCCTCGGCGCTCTTGCCGACAAAACCATCAACCTCTCCGATCCAGACGAAAACGTGACTGCCGCCTATGACCGCAACATCTCCCGGTTGCAAATCTGCGACATTGATTTCTCCAGGGCTCGCAATCTTTTTCCAATGCTTATCCAGCCAGGCCTTTTGCCCGGTCGTATTAGTCCCTGGGTAATCTGGCTCAAATCCACTCTTGACCATCAGGGCAGATACGAAAGCACCACAGTCATTTCCATTGTTGCCACCTTTGTAACGACCTTTCAAGGCCGCCGTATAGGCTTCTTTTTGTTTCGAGCCACGTCGACCGTCTGCCCAGGCAAATTCTTTGACCTTGTCGATGAGCGCCTGTGCGTCGCCACTCCCGACAGAATCATCGCTAGCACAGTCTCCCGAGCCAGCTACCGAGCTAGCCGTACCCGGCGCGTTGTCCTTGAAATCGTTAAAGGCTTTGGCGGCGGCAGTTTCACGATTAGGATAGGAATCGTGAATACCGGGAATCTCATAATACCTAGCGAAAATATTAGCAGCATCTTTGGCGCCCTGCTCAGTGATATCTGTAACGTTTTTGAGTCCCTTGTCGATAGTTTTAGATGAACTCTTTTTGCCATTCATCACTGCCTGTTTATAGCCATTGTCTAGCTCCTCGACCACAAACTCTAATTGAGTTTTGAAATCGGTCCATTCGGTTCCTTTTTTCGCAGCAAATTTCTTTAGCTGGGGTAAACGGCCGCTCGCGTCCCATTGTGCAATACCACTATGTCCACTACTGTTAACTGAATCTGGTTTGAGATCGTATTCTCCACCGCCCGTCTCAATCATAAAGTTGCCGACGATGCCAGCTGCCTGCGCCGCATTTAGCGGCTTGCCATCGTTCGAAGCAATCCCAGTAGATACAAAGAACGTAAAGGCTTGCTCGGCCAACGTATCGCCCGACAGCGTCGAATCGCCAGAGGTGCCAGCGGCGCATGAACAGGTGTTGACGTTGTAATATGGCACGCCTGCATCGAGAACCGCTTTTTGATTGCCACTACAGTCCTGATTGCCAACGCCTACCAAAATTGATGGAAAAACTGCCGTGATCGGTCGGTGATCAGAGCCGCAAGTTGTAGCTTTTTTACAGTTCAACGTTGTGTAGGTCGAGGGAGATGATACAGTAGCCTGTTCATAATAGATGCGATCAATTATATTTTTACCTTTACCATTTCCAGCCATAGTGCCATATTCGGCCGCATTCTTGGTAGCGGCGGTCGTGTGAGCATCGCCATAACTAACAGTTGCCATCACTTCCTTCAACCTCTTCTCCTACCTCTGAATTAGTGTCACCGATGATAAATTTAGCACCACTATAGTCACTCATGATTTTTACTATTGCTTCGGTATCTTTTTTGCGCTGACTGCCGTTTTGGGTACACCAGTGCCCATTGGCTACATAAAAAGTATTGCCGCTCGCATCAGAAAAGCCAGCTATGTGATGAATTGGCGAACCGCCGTGACAATTGCTAACGTTTCTCCATCCGTCATCTTTGATTGACCCGCCATCAACATTTTTTGCTTCATCTGACACTAGGCTCGTTACCGCAGAGTTGTATAGTATAGACGCCTGAGATTCTTGATAACCGCCACCATCTGAACCCGCCGGTAGTGCCGTAGCCTTCCAGCTGCCTCCGCTGGTAGCATTTAAAATATCTAGTAATTTCACTTGCACACCATTACAGTCTGGCGATTTACTATCGTCATAATCGCTATATTCCTGCATACCAACAATATCCATACCCACCGATGTAATATTTTGAGCCGCCGTCTCAAACCGCGCCTTGGCTTTACAGCCGGACTCGCCCTCTAGCAGTGTACCGTGTAGGTTATAAGAGCCAAGAGTTAATGGGTGCGTGCTGCCGGCACCGGTTTCTCCCCGACCAGTCTTGGCACCTTCGATAGTTCCGAACTGTTCTCTAAACGAGCCGGCACCCTTTCCCGTTGCATTTACCATCAGATATAACTTGCCATTGGCCACAAACAAGCTTTCATTTTCGGCGTATTTACTAATGAACATATCATACACCTCTAATAGTTCGCCCGACCAGCTAAAAACGAAGATTTTAAACTTGCCAGTATAGGACGTCGCACCTCCACCCAGACCACCGCGCATAGTGTAAATATAAGACTCATCACAGGTCATACCTTGATTGGTACCACCCGATGCATATTTGTCCATCACATTATTGTCAAACAAACGTTTGACCTTTTTGAAATCTTCGTCAAACGCCACGCCGTTCGACACATATTGACCTTTGGCCGCGCTATAGCAGAGGTTGCTCCACGAACCAGAGTCGGCCTTGGCGTCACCTATAATAGAGAGATCGTCAGGGCTAACGAGAGCCACTTTGCCGTTATCCTTTGAAAAATCCCACAGTGTCACCACGAGCAATTTCCGTTTGCTGTTATACGTCATATCGTTGGCGTGACCGAGCTTGCCGCCTAGGTCTTTGCGCATAACCTCGGTGCCATCTAGTTTCAATTTAACTAATCGAGTTTTCGAGTTTTCGTCATAATTACATGCCACATAGACATACGTTCCATCAGTAGCTGAACCTTGTGTCACAGGACAATTTTTGGTTATTTCGGCAACTTTTTTGTATTCGAGCTTCTTCTCAACCGGAGCCGCGAGGACATTTGATGCGGTCAGGATGTTAAAAACTACCGACAACAATAGCATCATTATAGAGAAGACTAGCCCAGATCGTCGCGCCGCACTTTTCATGCACCCATTTTACCATAACAACTATAAAAAATAATTAAATTAAGCATTGACAAAATGATGAAAATTTGCTACTATGTAGGCATGTCTCATCACGAAAAACCAAATGCCATAAACACCCCTGAAACTGCGGAGCGATTAGCCGATCCGATTGTCAGCCGAGAAGTCGCCGACACGGCTATCGACGCCGTCACGTCAGACCCAACCCCGGATGAATTGTCGCTCGAGGAACAGGCCGAGTCGTTAGTTGCTGGCTTGTCCTACGAAGGCCAGGCCTTTTCTAGCCCAGCCGATCTGATGAAAACACACAAAAATCCTCGCGCTGTGCGCGCTTTTATCGAATCTCGACGCTCCGATCCCACGATGGATGCTATGTACCATTTGGCAGACGAAATCTGGCTACGCAACTCTGGTAAAAAGTCTCGTAATAGCGCCCGAAGTGACGAGTATTTACAGACGCTGATTGATGCGTATCAACATTCAGCTATGATCGAAAATGCCACTGATGAAACTCCTACTAGTGACGAGGATACGACGCCACCAGAAACAGATCAGCCGTCGGGCGACGTACAGCCGGCAATCAATCTGACATCCGCAGCCGCAGGTCCTGCCCCAGATCAACCTAGCGACAACACTGGAAATCAGCCAGTTCCTGCCGCACTAAACGCACCGGCCCCTACCACCCCTGCCCCGGCGAATCAACAGCCAGCGGATTCAGAAGCACAGGTTGGCGTACGTATAACGCCAGTTGAAAATGCCGAGGCTGAGCTTGTTAACCTAGATAAACTGGCTGGCTGGAAGGCCGACATACTGCGCATTAATGAGGAACTATCTACATTAAGACGAGAAATCGCCCTATCCGAAGCCGATACTAATGTAAAGCCCGAGGATCCAATAACCGCTAGGCGCCAATCCCAAGTCAAAAAATTAGAGGCTAGCCTAGAGAGTCTAACCAAAAATATAGAGACATCAAATATCACACCAGAATTGTCAGCCGAGGCTGACCAAATGGCCGCTGATATATTTGCCAAAGCTCAGAAAAAGGCTGCGGAGCAAGTCGCAAAAGATGCCGCCGATCGTCAAGCCAAAATTGATTCATTTTTGACATTGCCGCCGAGTGCTCGCCAGCAGCGTAAACAGAAACGCTCCGATGCTCTAGCTCAACTACGCAGCGATCGCAAGCTGATGCATGACCGGCTAGAAAACAACGGTATGTCTGACGAGCTAAAAAAGGTAGCCGACCTGCTAGCAAAGCATAACCGCAAAATCGGCGGCGGTAGATTATCGGCTCTGTCACACATGGCATGGAAGGTCGAGAACAAGTGGCGCAATCACCCTATCCACGCCGAGGAGGGTCTAGATCTAGATGCCAAAGAACAGCGTCGTGATCTCGATGAAATCCTGTTCGCCGAAGACGGCATGTTAGTCAAAATGTTCACTGCAAATAATATTGCCTACGACAACTTTACGCCCAAGGAGCTCTACGACGTTCTCTTTGCGGCCGATGCAAAGAATGTTTTACGGTCCTCACGTGTAGCCAGTATGGGACGAGTGTCTTGCCTAGCCAGCGGTCTCGTTAACGTAGGAGATGCTCTCGCCGGTAGCGCAAATGCTGGATTGAACCTAGCAATAATTCTCCCTCGAGCTGGTCAGCCACTCTATAATCGCGAGATTAATAGGCGTTATGCCGCAATTGCCCACCTCGATAAAGCTGCTGCCAAGGCCGCCGCAAAACGTAGCCAATCATCAAGTGCGGCCTAAATTTACGTCATTAGTTTTGGACTAATTCCGTTTGCCTTGGTTTCTTTTCTCATCATGGCATCGCTGACCATGTCAGCATCAGCACCCGTACTATTAAATAAGGCTTCGATATCAGCATCATCCACCCCAGCCGCCCTAAGAATTTCCCTGTATTCAGATCCAACTGCAGCGACATATCGTGAACCGCCTGGCTGCGATAGGTTGGCCCGAATCGCATTCCTTAGGTTTGTTAGGCTTGCGCGTGCATCGTCTCCTTCTGGTCCAGGCTTGGCCGCAAGAGCTGCGACGTCGGGCATCGACGCTACTACATCGCCCCAGTGAGCGCCCTTATCAAACGAGCTCATAACGCCAGCTGCAATAGGCGCCTTGGTGACATTGATAGTCTTTTGTGCGGCAGTAGTCACTTTACCGGCAGCTGAGTTCGCTACGTTAGCACCCTGCACCCAGAAGCCCTTGTTGCCAGATTTGACAACCATACTGGCTGCCGCATTCTGCAAAGCTGGGTCGTCAAATAGCTTGCCGGTATCGAGCGCATTACTAGTGGTTGCGACCTCAGGACTAGAGCCCATGCTAGCAGCCTGCTGGAATACTACTAACCGCTCATTATCGGTCATAGTTTTCCAACTCAGCTTGCGTTCTACGCCGTTATTCGAAATCGTTACTTCGTAATCTGGATCTTTTACCAAATTAGCCGCCATGGCATTACTAAAGTTCTCTGCTGTGCCGAATTGACCCTTCTCTGAATCGGATAGCGTCGATGCGTCACTCAATAGAGAGCCAAAGTTGCTGCGTTCTTCTTCGCTAGCTTTGTTACCGATTGCTGATGCTTGGTTAAGCGCCCGGTTCATCCTAGCATCCGCCTCTGCTGCTGACATACCCGCCGTCACACCAGCATAACGTGCTCGGTAGGCATCGTCTTGAGACAGACGGCGAGCTAGCTCACTCTGCTCGGTTCGTTTGGTCTCGGCCTCTCGGTTCGCTTTGTTAAATCGCATATCAGACGCCATGAAAACCCCCTTGCGCAGCAGGCCATTTGCCCGTCGTGAGTATATTCGATCTGCCTCAGCCTTGGCTGTGCGAGCCTTGCCCAACTCAGCCTCATCTGAGGCACTCCAGTCCTGGATAGCACCTGAGGCATGGGCAACTTGTTTTTGAACTAGATCATTATGTTCCTTGAGCTCATCACCTACCAGCGTTTCTCCAGCAATCACCCTGTCATTCAGGCTCTTCAGTCTGGCATCATCAGCCTGTGTCCACGACTCTGCCTTTTTCTTCTCTAGTGCAGCAACTTCTTTACCTCTCTCTCCGGCCTCCTGACCTGCCTCAGAAATTCTACCGGCTACAGCATTTTTTGCAACTCTCGCGGATCTATCCCTGAGATAAGCATTGCTTTTTTTGTTGAGGTTTTTCAATGCATTTCCGCCTGCCGCACCAATGCCTTTCTCTGTTAGACTTGTCATCTTGCCCATGAGACCGCTGGTCGATTTGAATAGCGGGATAATAACAGCTAGTGGCGCCAAGGTAGCCAGCGAGGATATCATCCAGCTCCAATCAGCTCCTATATTAGTAGCTACGTTAGCCACCAAACGACAGCCCGCCCAAACCGCCATAAATGCCGGGTAAACCACTAATAGCTGGATATATGTATCACGCCATTTTTTGAACCACTTCTCAGTATTAGGTAGGAGCGATGCAACGATAGCGAGCGGCGAAACGATCACTAGCATGGTCAGGGCGACAGTTCGTAGGGCTATAGCAATAAATATTGTGAGCATGCCAATAAATACGGTCGCCCAGGTGAAAATTACTATTAGCAGCGTCACGCCAGCTTTTAATAGACCGTCCCATAGAGTGCCGAACATTGTGGCTCCATTGTTACCACCCGACATTCTAGCCATAATCAGATCATTCAAGCCCACGCCAGCAATATTGGATAGATCAGCCAGAGCCGCACATAAATAAAATGACAAGTTCACACCGACCGCCGCAACTACTAGGCGCGGCAATATCTTTTTAATACCATAATTGCTAATTCCTGATGATGTCGCCGTTGAATAGATAATTATCATAAAGGCAATCGCAAAAGCTATATTGGCGAGAGTCAACATCGATGCCCAAACGTCTCTAATAGTAGCCCCGCTGTCTCCGGCTGTATCCGTCAACATCGTCCATTGCAAGCCGCCAGTAATCCATCCGACTAGCCCATCAATCGCTGCGGTCATCCAGGTCATACCTGGACAAACAATCCAGCCAAAGCCATGAGTCTGAGCCGCATAACATGGATCTTCGCTTGTCGTGTCAGTCGGGGCATTATATACTCCAGTCTGCCCGAAGACACAGGCTGCTTTATCCAAGCTATCACTATACTTATCGCAATAACCATCGTTTTTATTATCGGCCCCATCTATACAAGCTTTATACTCCGGGTTGGCCTTCGTTACAGATACACCTTCAATATTTTCTTGTTGGTCGGGAAATTTTGTGATACAAGTTTCCTGATTATTCTTTGCATCTTCTGCCTCATCCGCAGGGAGAGCAAAAACACAGCCCTTATATAGCATTACATCACCAGTTTGCTGCCAAGCCCATATCCCGCCAGCACCAGTACATGCAGTTTCATCATATTTTGCAGCCGAAGTGCCAAAAGGAGCCTCAGAGAATAGACAATGAGTACCAGTTGAATCTATTGAAAAAATATAACCATTTGGACCTTGCCCGTCGTTTAAGTTGCCTAGTTTTCCTGTTTCGTCTCGATCACCATTTTTAGTCGACAAACATGTTTCTTTTGTATATGAGTCTGCAGCAAACGCTGGCTGCGAAGGTAGAATGGATACGAAAATTCCCGCTAATATTCCTAAGACTGTCAATGTTATAACAAAACTAGTACTCCACCTACGAGATTTCATGATATTATCATAACCGATATATAACTTCGGCGCAAGCCTCTAGAGCATTAGCTATTATTTTGAGCAGCACGCGGATTGGTCGTGATGAGATCTGTTTCAGTTGCCGAGGCAATAATCTGAATGTGTACATGACTCTGGCCAGCAAAGAATAATCCCTGCCCTACCGGGAAACTCGACAGGCGTTTCAGTTCCTCGTCTGTTAGTTTGAAGACTTGGCCTAGGACATCAACCGCCGACGGCGATTGTTTCAACAAAATCTGCATCGAGGCATTGGCTACAATGGCTCGGCCCATCTCGGAACCCATAAAGTCTTCGACATCCTGGGTGATCGTCGTGAGACCCAGGTAATATTTGCGAGCCCGTTTGGCGAGCGAGAACATAAAGTTTGCCGAATCAGGATATTTCATGAGCTGCCAGGCTTCGTCGACGATCAGCATGCGTTTACGCTGGTCGGTACGAACCTTGTTCCAGATATGACTGAGCGTAATATACATCGCGATCGGTCGCAGCTCGTCCTCGAGATCACGAATATTGAACACCACCATGCGGTTATCAATTGCCACGTTCGACTGTTGGCTAAAGATACCAGCGAAAGTTCCCGTCGTATATTGTCGCAGCCGCTGCGCCAGCTGCGGACCATTGCCACCCATGTGCGCCAACGTATCATAGAGATCCGCCATGACGGGTGGTGGCGAATTATGCGTCAAGGGATCCGACGTAATGCCGACACGAGCATAGGTATCAATCAGCGCCTGGTCGAGATCAGCCTCCTCGGAGGGCGATAACACGTTCACAATATCGCCACTCGCCGCTACCTGCCCCGAGCCGAGCATGAGGCGTAGCAAACCGTGGAGCGTCACTAGGTTAGCGCGCAAGGCATCGCTCGTCTCACCATCGTCGCTATCTGTCACCTGCGGCAAATCAAACGGATTCACCCGCGTATCGCTATTGAGGCTGAGATGAATATATGATCCACCGACCGCCTCGCAGAGTTTCTGATACTCGTTTTCCGGGTCGATGATAATAATATCCGCACCCATCATCATCGTACGCAGGGCTTCGAGTTTGACAGTGAATGACTTACCGGCGCCAGATTTAGCAAACACCACCATATTGGCATTTTCGAGACTATACCTGTCAAAGATCACCAGACCATTATTATGCATATTGACGCCATACAAAATACCGTTGTCCTGGGTCAGATCGGCGCTCGTGAATGGAAAGCTCGTCGAAATCGCGCCGGTATTCATATTGCGGCGAATCTTTAGGTCGTCGATAAATTGTGGTACCGTCGAATTGAGGCCTTGTTCCTGTTGGGCGCTAGCCACCTTGGTCAGCACCATTTGTTGGCCAAAGATTGTTTCGACCTTGTGCGTCACAAACTCGAGCTCGTCCTGCGAACCAGCGTAAATCGTAAAATACAGCCCAAAGCGATAGAATTTCTCGGCGCCCATCTGCAGCTGATCGCGTAGTTCCTCGGCGTCCTGGTAAGCCGCCTCGAGACCCGGGTCACGCACTTTGCCATGTTCCGAATTGAGCTGCATATTTGCCTGGAGCTGGGTTACCTTTTTGCGCAAGTTGTTCATCACAATCTGGGTATCCACTGGATAAATAAACATCGAAATATCGAGCACCTCATCGAGGTTGATCATTTGCGACAACCAGCCGGTATAGAGCGCCCGCGGATAGCCGTAGACATAGAACGTCTTGCACCAGCGCGTCCCCAGCATGAAATGACCAGTTTTGAACTCGATGCTGGCCGGCGCGATTAGATCGCGCAGCGTGGTGATGCCTTTTTGAAACTCGGCTGCGACCTCGGCTTCTTCACGGGCTCGCTGTTGAGCTGCTAGATCTTGTTCAGATGGTTTCCTGGCCATTAGACTTGTCCTCCTATATCAGCTCGCTGGGCATCACCCTGCCCCTTCATCACCACCGGCGCGGTGTAATTGCGAAAATCACCAATCGGCTCGCGCACCGCTGTGTCTGGATTGTACACGTTATAGTACAGCTCGCTGAGTTCCTTTGTCTGCAAACGTACCGCGCGCACGCCGATCTCGCTGAGACCATCAATCACGGCCGAGCAACGTTTGGTCATCTCGTCCTTGGCGCGGTTGTATTGATCGGCCGGCACCTTGATATGCATATGACGTTTTTGCGGCACAAATAGATTCGCCAGCAAGCCCTTGGTAGTATTACTGTTGTCTTTGCCTTTTTCGATACTCTCGTCGCCAAAAGCATACGGGATTGTTACGAAAAAGCTCTTGTCCATAATGTTGGCTTCTTGGCTCAGAGCATCGATAAAGTTAATATAGTCATCCATCAATACCCCGAGCAACATATTATCCTGATTAACCCGCAGTTGATCGAGCTTTTCGAGATACGGCCCAATATCGACGCGCTGCGAGCGAATATAGATTTGGATCGGAAACGTCAGCGAGTTTAGGAAATTTTGATAAGCATACTCGACACTCTCGCGCTCACGACCACTCATCAGATCAAAGTTGACCGATTGCGCCGCCACTACCGAACGATACGTCCCATCGCCCATGATCACCATATTGTCGCGCAGCTCCTCGAACATCAATGTGTTTTGCGTCGAATTGGGGTTTTTAGGTGTCACGGGTTGCGGTTGATTCGGACCCGGGGCGGCAGAACCGGCGGCCGTCGGAAAAGCTGCCTGATTTGGCATTTGGTTGTTCGGTATCTGATTTGGATTCACTGCTACTTTCCCACCTTTGGCTTCATAATTTAGTGTAATTTTACCTCAATCTCATCCCCGCCAGTATCGACTTCGTGATCAATCACCGCTTCACTTTCCGCACGGCTAGGCGGCGAGGTAAAGACACTGTCGGTTGATTCGATTGCGCTAACGTCTTCTATTGTAGCAGGTTCTGGCTGGTCTGTCACAGGCGAAATCGGTTCAGTTGGAGTGATCAGTTCTGGCTTTGGTTCTGGTTTGGTCTCGATAGGAGCTGGGGCAGTCGGTGTTTCAGCTAGCATTTGAACAATTGGTGCGGGGTTAGATACAGTTTGAGGCGCTGGTTGTAATACAGGTGTAGGGGTAGGTGCAGGTACTGGCGCTGGCTGAATGGCTTGAGCAGGCTGCGCCGGCTGAACAGGAACAGCAGCGACGGTATTGAGCGGTTGAACCGTTGGCTGACGATACGATAGCTGACTAGCTTGGCTCGACTGACGCAGCGCCGCCGCTAGAGCCGCTTCGTCAACCTCCGGGATTGGTGCGGGTTGAGGCGCAGAAACAGGTTGATTTACTGGCGTCATAGGAGATTGATACTCATGGACATAGCTCTGTGCCGGTTGCGGGGTGAGAGGGACATCATTTGCCATCTTTGCCATCATTTCAGCTCGCCGACGCTGCTCGGACGAAGCTAATTTATCCTCAAAATCACGCCCCAAGGTGCCAGCATCATCCAATATATCCGGAGCGTCGACAGCGGCCGTCGCAAAATCATCCGACAAATTTGTCGTATTAGACGGTACACCCAAAATTCCACGCGTTGACCACCCTTGAGTATCTGACACTTCGGCTAGGAATGATAGTCGCTGTGCCGCCTCGGCACCACCAATGTCCTTTACCTGTGGTCCATCATCAATGCGTGGGTTAGTAATCTCGATCAACGCCTCTTGGCCATCGGCGTCCCACACTCGGCGATTTGGTGCAAAATAGAAATGGATCATAGCAGCGAGATAGGTTTCCATCGGCTGGTCCTTGCGTAGCGGCAGAGCTAGCACGAGAAAGAGAATTGCGATCGGCAATGGTATCAACGCTAGAGGTATAGCGACCGTCCCGATAAAATAGGCTAGCGCGCCAGCTCCGAGCGCGACTAATAAGTATAAAAACTGGCGGAATGAAAATGGACCGAGCAGCTTGTCTTCGGCTTCAACGTCTTGGGGTACTTTATGTTCTGCCATAATGAAATAGTGCGAACTGGCTCTATCTTGCCCACCACTCGCTACTATCAAGTATAACAAAGCTGTTGCATAAAAGCCATAATCACGTTATCATATAATTATATGAAGATCATGAAAAGTAAAACCCTAAAAGCTAGCGTCGGTGCGATATTCGTTGCTGTCGTCGCATCAGCACTATTACACACCCGAGACGCCCTTGCCGCTACCTGCGGCGGGGTCACAACTTTCTTTGAATGGGGCTGCACTAGTAGTGGCGAACAGATTACACCAGTCCTGATTCAGATCCTGAACTGGCTGGCTGTCGGCGTTACCATAGCGGTTATTGGCGGTATTATTTACGGTGCAATCATGTATACCACCTCTGGTGGAAACTCAGAACAATCTAAAAAGGCCATGGGGATTATATATAATGCCTTTATCGCCCTAGCACTATATTTCGCCATGTGGGCACTATTAAACTGGCTCGTTCCAGGAGGAATATTTAACTAAATGATCACAACGCTACTGGCGGCTATCGACGCCAACATTCCACACATCAAAGGCCAAGACCTCCTAAAAAATGGTCTGAACACGGTATATTTCATCATCGGCATCGTGGCCGTTATTATGATCGTATTCTCCGGCTATCAATACCTTACCGCCAACGGCGATTCAGCCAAGGCGGCTACCGCTATGAAAACCATTCTTTTTGCTATGATCGGTCTAGTAGTGGCTGCCTCGGCCTTTGCAATTACCAGTTTCGTCATGGGGAATGTCTAATGAAAAAGTTTCTGGTCTCTATCGGTCTACTCGCTAGCCTCATCGGCACGCCACTCGTGATGACTAGCCCTGCCCTAGCGGCAGTCGATTGCAGTAAAGACCCGACAGCCACCGGTTGCCCCTGCGCTACCAATCAAAACTCCCCCACCTGTAAACAGCTCATTAGCGAGAAGTCTAACGGTACGTTTGATACTAGAATTAAAAACATTCTAAACGTTCTCATGTTTGGTATCGGTATAGTGTCGGTCATCGTGATTATCGTTGGATCGATTCGTTTTACCTCATCTCGTGGCGACAGCAATGCCACCGCCAAAGCTAGAATGTCCATTACCTACGCCGTAGTTGGCCTAGTTGTATCGATGTCAGCCGCCGCTATTGTTAATTTCGTGCTCGGTCAATTATAGGAGGAATGTATGAAAAAAATAATTATCACTAGCCTCGTCACCATTGCAGCCATCGGTCTAGCTGTATTTGCAGCCCCAGTCTACGCCGCTAGTTGTGGCGACGGCACCGCTGCCGGCGAAGCCATGTGTGGCGTCAGCCAGGTAGACACCTCGGGTACTAGCTCGGACACCATCTACGACACAGTCAAAACGATTATTAACGTTCTACTATTTGTCGTCGGCATCATCGCTGTTATCATGATTATCTGGGGCGGTATTAGCTATGTCCTCTCCGCCGGCGCCACCGACAAAGCTAAAAAAGCCCGCGACACGATTGTTTATTCGGTCGTCGGGCTCGTTGTATCAATTGTGGCATTCGCCATCGTCCAATTTGTCTTTAGCAGCCTGAGCGGTGGTAGCGCGAGCAGCTACACCACTGCAAAGAGTTGTACTGACGCTGGTCATACATGGAACGCACAAGCTAGAAAGTGTCAGTAGTTCTGCTTACAAGTCGACCACAGTGCCAGTTGGGCTAGTATACACCGCGCTAATATTGTCGCCATTACTATCCGTAACCGTAACGACTTTACCTTCGCTCGTAACAAATACCGTATTAACCTCGCCTTTTGATGCGCCTTTTGACCGATCTAGTTTCTGCACGACGGCATCTCCCCAAACCAACTGTCCAGCTTTTTTACCGCCGGTCGCGAATTTTGATCGCAGATCGAGTAAACCATCTTCGTCGGCTTTGACTAACTGAGGATCAGAGGTAATCGAGGCAATGGCTTTCAAGAGATCTTTGCCTATAGCTCGAGCTTTCGCTCTGTCGTTACTATGTGTGTTTGCCGACTCGCCACTATTGGACGAGTCGTCTACGCTTTTGGGGAGGTCTCTGCCCCTAGCTCCTGAACACCATCTGGTTTTCCATCACCATCAGTGTCAGCGCCATAAATAATTCGATAGTTAAACTTGATGCCATTAGGTATTTGTATACTAGCTGAAACATCCTGGCCTGGGTGATTCTGCATACTATCGAGCAAAGTGCCTACTTCGGTCATATTCATACCCATCCCAGTAAGCTCCGTCGTGATCAAAGCGCTGTTTTGTATCGTAGCTTTACCAGTAGCTGGGTCAATCCACATAATCACATCAACCATCTTTGGCGCAGACGCCTCAACGTTAGCTGTCTGGTCTGGTCTAACTGCACTGTTAATTAATGGTTGAGCTACTCCGAAAAATGCCCCCGCGCTGAGAATCAGCCCTGTCGCAGTAGCAGCAGCACCTTTAATTAGGCCCGAGCGGCGATTAGCAGCGCTCTCCGTAGCCTCGTGCTGCTGACGTGATGTCTGCATGTGATCATCGTGAGCTCGTTGAGCTTGAGCTGTAGCGTTATCATGCTGCTGTTGTCGTTGCGCCATGCTAGCATCATGATTACGTTGTCGATCGCCGCCTGCATCGAGAGCAGTTAATACAGTGCTGAGATCCGCACTCCGAACCGGTTCAGTTTTTATGGTGAGATTTGGATTGACACTCATGATTTGTTAGTTCCTTTCGATTAATTATCGTTCTATTACGATTATGGTTCAATACTATCACACTTTTGCTTTTATGTCAATATATTTGTTTGATAAAACTATGAAATTAGGCTCTAGCGTGTTGACGCTGGTAAAAACTTTGCTATAATTGGTGATGTTAGTATAATTTTGCTATTAATAAGCGAAGGAGAAAATATGAAACAAATGTTACGAAAGATTTCCGCCATTGCGGCGCTCGTACCTAGTATTGTGGTCGGGTTAGTAGCCAGTCTGGGTGTTGTTGCCCTCGTCGGGACAACCACAGTTAACGCCGATTGTGATCCTAATAGCGGCATCAGCGGTGCTATCAACGATGACTGTACGCTAGGTTCTGGTCAACAGTCAAAATTAGTCGGCCAGGGCGGTATGGTGACTGATATCATCAACATTATGCTGTTCGTTATTGGTATCCTCTGTGTCATCATGATCATCTGGGGTGGCATTCGCTATACCCTCTCGAACGGCGCCAGTGACAAAGTCAAAGATGCCAAAAACACGATTCTCTATGCTGTGGTCGGTTTGGTTATCGCCATTATCGCCTACGCTCTAGTGAACTGGGTATTCACTACTATTGGAGCCTAAACGGAACAATAGTTGATGGCACTCGTGAATCGTACACCTCTAAAAGGACTCGCGGCAGCAAGCGGCGCAGTTGCGACCGCAGTGCTAGCACCGCTATCCGCCTCCGCCCTATCGTTAATGGATGTTATTAACGGGGACTATCGCGGGCAAGGTCAGCCAACCGAGCTGTTTGATGGCGGTGCAGCGATCATTCCTCGGCTGATTAACCTGATGCTCTTTATTGTCGGTATATTGGCCGTTATCATGCTCATCTGGGGTGGTATCCGTTATGTCATATCGGGTGGCGCTGCTGACAAAGTCAAAGACGCCAAAAACACGATTCTCTATGCTATTGTTGGCTTGATCGTCGCCATCCTCGGCTACGCCCTAGTCAACTGGGTTATCAGTATCGTCGGCTCTGGTTCTAGCGGTACTGGATCGGTCTAGATTATAAAGAGACTAAATAAATATCCCGAGATTTCCCCGGGATATTTTAGTTTTCATAGATGTAGATAGATTATTGAATCTGGATCTTTTTGGCTTGCTCTTGTTTGACCTTGCCAAAGGAAACCGTCAAGACACCATCCTTTAGCACAGCCTCAACCTCGTCTTCTTTGACAGCGGTTGGTAGAACCAAAGTACGGCTAAACTCGCCCCAGTAGCATTCCTGAATGTGCCACTGTGTTGCAGCGGTGTCATCGCCACTGCTCAGAGTACCGCTAATTGTCAGTACGCCGTCAGCAATACTGACATCGAGGTCGCTCTTGTTCACACCGGCAGTACGAGCCTTGACTACCAGACGATCCTCGGTCTCATAGACATCAACTGCCAATTGCCCTGGCACTGCGTCGTATTCTTCCTCGGTTGTCGTAGTTGTCGTAGTTGTGCTAGTAGCTACAACTGGAGCCATTTCTGGTTCATCTTCTGTCAAAAAAGCAGCAGCTAGCTCATCGTCTAGTAATAAGTCATCTTGTTTATCCCGCGCCATATCTCCCTCCTTCTCGCATTAGCTGGTCGCTTATGAGATAATTATACTGTATATTTCAAATACAGGCAAGTTTCTATAGCTATTACAGGTAAAATTTACAATGATAGATAGGGTCATAGGCTGGTTTGCACCCCATATATGCGAAGGTTGCGGCGTCGCAGGCTCGACATTGTGTGAATGTTGTAATAATAACATTATGGCTCATCCGTGGCTCCATTGCGTGCAGTGCCTAGGCCTAATTGACCGAATATCACGGCAAAATCAGGGTAACCTCTGTCATACCTGTAGGCGACATACGCCTTTTGATAAAGCATTCGTGGTTGGCGAACGAGCTGATACCCTAGAGCGTCTGGTTGGTAATTTCAAGTATTTGTCGCGACGTGATAGCGCGACGGCGATGGCTAGCCTGTTATCATCTGTTATGCCCGATAGTATACCCGACGATATACAGATCGTCTTTGTGCCGTCCTCTCCAAAAAATATTCGTGAGCGCGGCTTTGATCATATGAAATTGGTGGCGAGTCAACTAGCGAAACAGCGTCAGCTAGCGATTAGTCCCGTCATCGAGCGTCTCAGCAACCAGGCACAACATAGCGCTAGTCGCGCCAAACGCCTCAAACAAGCGCGTCTGACCTTTGGCCTAAACAATACATCCGTCCCGGAACAGGTTTTGCTAATTGACGATATTTACACGACCGGCGCCACTGTTCAAACCATCGCTGAATTATTGCGTCAGGCTGGAACAAAAACCATCTGGCTAGCCATCGTAGCTCGACAGAGACACTAATATGCTACAATTCTACTTATGAATAATAAAACAGATATAAAACAGATCTTGATAGGACTATCGATAGTTGCCGTGGCATTGGTGTTACTATTTGCACTCATGGGCGATCTAAAAGTTTCGGCCATCCCGACGATGCTAGTGCTCGGTTTTTTGGTCAGCCTGCCGCTCATTATGCTAAACGTCCACGGCCGAGTTCTGAAATTCATGGGGTGTGCGGCATTAGGCTTTGCTACTATATCTGTGCCATTGCTGTACTCATTTCCGAGTGTTGCCCTCAAATCAGATCCCAGCGGGCTCACCTCCACAGCTTGCATGATAGTGTGGCTCATCCTACTCCCTATTTTGTGGATCGAGTACCTGAAAACACGAAAAGCCGGCAAAACTACTGATGACATCGAGCATTCGTATCGACTCATTTTCATAGTGGTAATCATATTCGAAATTGTCCCGTCATCCGTAGCGCTGTTGTCTACCATCGGTTAAGCCATATAAAAAACAGACCGACTAGGATCTGTATTTTATCTGGCGGAGGAGGGGAGATTCGAACTCCCGCGCCAACTTTCGCCGACCTAACGATTTAGCAAACCGTCCCCTTCAGCCACTTGGGTACTCCTCCATACCAGAACATTTTAACAGATTTGCGACAAAAATGGTACAATGGCTAGCGGAAGGATGTCCGAGTGGTTTAAGGAGCTGGTCTTGAAAACCAGTGTGCCGCAAGGTACCGAGGGTTCGAATCCCTCTCCTTCCGCCAATTACAGACGCTCACCATTGTAGGTGAGCTTTTGTAATCAACGAGATATATTGCTTAATCAAGCCACTGCGCTATCGCCTCTGCAAAACGCGCGTGGCTAGGCTCATCCCAATGTAAACCATCTTGGCCTAACGATACGTAATCGCTCGTATCGATATAGTCTACGCGATGCTTTTCAGCCACTTTGCGTAGCTCGACCGGAAGAATCTTTGATATCTCTACCGAATGACGGTCAAAGGTACCCCTATCTGACACGCCCGTTGCAGGATCAAGCAATTTTGACGAGTCAATAGGTGCAGGCGCCACTAGTAACACGCGTGAAGCACCTGACTGCCTAGCAACATCTATGTATTTTTCTAGAGAGGTAGCTATCATCGGCGCGGTCTTTTCGTACTGAATCTGACAATCATTCGTACCGAGTGTAATAATAACAACGTCTGGACAATGGCTTCGAAGGCACGGCTGAAAATATGTCCAACCATTTTTTATAAAACCATCTTCGCCCGCCCTATCGCGATCAACAGTCCGACCGCCCAAACCTTCCTCTACAACATAAAAGCTATCTGTTACGAGTCGCTGTAACTGGCATGTCCAGCGAGTATTTTCATCAAACCTCTCGTCGCTATCAGGCCGTTGTCCGAATGTGTTCGAGTCACCAAAACACAGTACGACTTTTCTATTCAAATATGCTTTCGTCTGTCGTGTTATTGTCGTCATGGTCGCACCCCTCCTTTACATATACTTTTTGTACGTAATCACCCTTTATAATAACACTGCTGCCATCTC
This sequence comes from Candidatus Saccharibacteria bacterium, assembly GCA_016699895.1. Classification (NCBI taxonomy): domain Bacteria; phylum Candidatus Saccharimonadota; species Candidatus Saccharimonadota bacterium. The sequence goes on from CP064991.1 coordinate 201,759, forward strand.
ACCGTGAAAACGCAAGCTGGCACATGTATCAGACTCGCCAAACTTTTTAGCTAGCTTGTCATCGCCGTTATATCTCGCGCCATACGCATCGCGAAAGAACCGACGCAGCTCATCATACTGATCGTCGAACAATGTGGAGTCGTCATTTCGTCGCGTGACAGAGTATTCAACACTTCTTGCCATAATCTTCAGGTGTTTATAATAACATAATATAGGGCTAGCAGCAAGTGTATCAAGTGAAGGTAGCGTTCATTTAACATTACTGCTATAATAAATTTTATGGACAAAGATCAAGGTGGGCAACCAGAACCAGCAACTCCGACCGTTGCGCCAGTTCAGGTGATCCAATGGACCGCCTCTGATTCGATCGAGCACGAGCGCAGTAAATCGTGGTATATCGTAGCCATCCTCATCACCGCAGCAATCGCTGGTGTAGCTATTTGGCTGGGGCAATGGTCACTAGCTATCCTTGTAGCCGTCATCTTGGCCGCGATTCTCGTCGTCACCGGCAAACCAGCCCGGGAGGTCAACTATGAATTATCGACCGATGGCCTGGTCGTTGACGGTCGCAAATACACACTCGGCGAATTCCGCGCCTTTGGCGTGCGACGCGACGGTGCCTTGTGGCAACTCGTCATTATCCCAGTCAAACGTTTCGGCCTGCCTGTTACGACCTTTATCAACGAAGAACAAGGCGAACAAATCGTCGATTTCCTCGGCGCAATCCTGCCAATGGAAGAAGTCCATCCAGACTTTGTCGATAGTATTAGCAAACGCCTCAAGCTCTAATTGCCCTCGACTGTTTCGTCTGATACAATAAATACTGCATGGAGAGGTGGCCGAGTGGTTGAAGGCGCACGACTCGAAATCGTGTAGGCGGTTTACGCCGTCTCGAGGGTTCAAATCCCTCCCTCTCCGCCAGAAAATTATTAGGAATTATAGCATGCAAGATTCAATTTTTACCAAGATCATCAACGGTGAAATCCCCTGCCACAAAATCTATGAGGACGAGTATACCTTTGCGTTTCTCGACATTTATCCTTCGTGCGAAGGTCATACCTTAGTCGTGCACAAAGTGCCGACTGAGTTTATCTGGGATCTGACTGACGAACAGTACGGACAGTTACTGAGAACGGTAAAGAAGCTTGCCTTGCATTTCCGCAAGGTCTCCGGAAAACCCTATGTCAAAATGGATGTTATCGGTACCGATGTACCCCATAATCACATTCACCTCAAACCCTTTGCCGTTCCTAGTGAAACCCACAAAGCTGACCGAACCAAAATCGAGCCTGACCACGCAGCGCTAGCGCGAATAGCTGAGAGATTCCGACTCGATGATTAATATCATCGCCGTTGGTAAAAAGCACGATCCGAATATCACGGATGCTATTAACGACTACGAAAAACGCCTCAGAGCCCCATTTGAGGTCAAGTGGGTATTGTTGCCATATTCAGCTAAAAACGGCGACGAGGCGCGTCAGGACGAGTCTGAGCGTATCATTAGCCAGCTACGGCCAGCTGATTTCGTCGTCCTGCTCGACGAACGCGGTCAGGACCTATCAAGCCCCGACTTCTCCGCCCTGTTAACTAGCCAGCAAAATATCGTCATCATTATTGGTGGCGCCTACGGGGTAAACGACGAATTACGACAACGAGCCGACCGGGTCATCTCATTATCCGCTATGGTATTCCCTCATCAATTAGTGCGCCTCGTAATAATCGAACAAATCTACCGCGCCCAAGCCATCGCCACCAATCATCCATATCACCATAGCTAATGACATGTCAGTATCTAGTAGCGGGTGACGCTGGGACTAGGGCAGCTCCCAAAATTGTTTTCGGTGGTGATTGACCGAAAAAATTTTAGGGGCGGACCGAGCGGCAGGACCCGCGTATAGTATGTTTATAATTAAAACTTGACATAAGCGCAATACTATGCTAGACTGTTTGCAGTTATGAATAAAAATAAAACATCCACCATAAAACAAAAACTTACTAGCCTGTACCGAAACGCCGTTAGTTTATCTCTGGGCGCTGGCATATTGCTAGCCTCAACCCATAGCTCTGCACTAGGCTCTAATTATGGTCTATCCCCTGTTGATTTCAAAGTCAAAGTGGTTGGTGATCTCCATACCCATAGCGATATCAATTTACAGGCTAGCAGGATATTGCTAGATCCACGCTCATTGCGCGCTATTCGTAATGACAATGGCAACAAAATTGCTGAGGGCGACGGACTACGTGGTAACTGGGACGTGTACGTAGCCTAATTATCCAGCCATATTCGTGAGCTCGTCGACCAAACGTCGTTCGAGCTCTTTTTTAGCGGTAAGCGCCTGGCGGCTCTCCTCTACCAGATGAGCTGGCGCCTTGTCAACATAGCTCGGATTCGATAATCGACCTTCGAGATTGCCGATTTCCTGTCTCGTGTCGACCAGTCGTTTTTCGAGCTGTGTCTGATGTTCGTATAACATTTCCTCGCTAATGTTGAGCCATAATGTATGTTCCGACGACGGGATGCGCAAGCCCTTACCCTCGGACGTTGCGACAACTGAACCAAGGCCTGCAAGTGTTTTCATACTGTCGCCGTGCTCGGATAGAAGTTGATCGCCCTGCTCGTACATTAGCTCGTACTTTCCGGCTGGCAACTGCGCCACGATAAAGCGCACCTCACCTACCAGATCCTTGATCTGACTGAACTCTGCAGCCCTAGCGGTATCGTGTGCAAAATCAGTCGGCCAGGCCTGGCCAATCAGTAGCGAGTCATCATCATGTAATGTCGTCCAAATTGTCTCGGTCGTAAACGGCGCGAACGGATGCGCCAAACGCAGCACGATATCTAGCACATGAACGAGGAATTCTGGGGTAAAATCCTGTTTACTCACCTCGATAAACCAGTCAGCGACATCATCCCAGATGGCGTGATAAACCGTATCAACCGCCTCAGCAAAACGATAGTGCGCCAGATGGTCGTCGAGTTGCTGCCGCGCCGCCTCGAGGCGACCTAGCACCCAGTGTTCAGCAATAGTCTTTGGCGTGGCTGCATTGACCGCGCTCGGATTCAGAATAGCCTCGGGAGCTTTACTCTCGATAAAGCGCGCGATATTCCAAAGTTTGTTGCAGAAATTGCGTCCCGCGACTACGGTCGCTGGTGAAAAAGCCTGGCTCTGCCCCGCTGAACGATTCATCACCACACCTAGACGCAGTGCGTCCGAGCCGAAATCGTTAACGACCTCTAGTGGGTTAAGCACGTTACCCTTGCTCTTGCTCATCTTTTGACCGTGTTCATCGAGAATCAGACCATGCAAATAAACGTCATTGAACGGCACCCGATCGGTCACGTAGAGGCCGAGCATGATCATGCGCGACACCCACGGCCGCAGAATATCAAATCCAGTCTCCATGACAGAGTTCGGGTAAAAGCGCGCCAGGTCGCCACCCGCTAGATAATCAGTCGTGATAAACGGCCACTGGCCAGAGGAAAACCAAGTATCAAAGGTGTCTTCGTCGCGTTTGTATGTTGTGCCGTCAATTTCAATTTCGGTTTGATCGACCCGGGTGTCGAAAACCCAATCATCAGGATCGTTCACGTTTTGAAAGGCTGGAATCGGAATGCCCCACGGGATCTGCCGACTCAGGTTCCAATCACGCAGCTCGTCGTAATAACGTACTAGCTCTTCGCCCTTTTGAGCAGGAGTAAAGGCTATATCACCCTGTTCGATCGCCCGCTTAGCGCGCTGCGCCAGTGGTTGAACATCCATGAACCACTGTTTCATGACCAGTGGTTGAATCACGCTACCGCATTTGTAACAATGTGGCACCTGGTGCGTATACTTTTCAATCTGGCGGATCAGACCGACGTCCTCGAGATCGGCGACAACCGCTTTGCGCGCCTCGTCAGCCGTCAGCCCGCGATAAGCCTCTGGGGCGTTATCGGTGATGAGGCCGTCATAGCCGATCACCGAGATCACTTCGAGGTTATGGCGCTGACCAATCTCAAAATCGAGCGGGTCGTGAGCTGGCGTCACTTTGACGGCGCCAGTACCAAAGCCTAACTCTACCGCCTCATCGGCCACGATCGGAATTTCCCTATCCGACAGCGGTAATTTGAGCATTTTACCAACTAGCGCGCCGTATTTGGGGTCATCAGGATGAACCGCCACCGCCGTGTCACCAAGCATCGTCTCAGGACGAGTCGTCGCCACTACGATCTCACCTTCCCCCGCCTCATCAGCCAATGGATACGCAATATGCCAGAGGTGCGATTTGTCTTCCTTGAACTCGACCTCGATATCGGCGAACGATGTCTGGTGTTTGGTACAGTAGTTAACGATACGCTCACCCCTGTAAATGAGCTTGTCATCCCAGAGTTTTTTGAAGGTGTCATAAACCGTGCTGACGACCTTGTCATCGAGAGTAAAGACGAGCGAGCTCCAATCGCACGATGCGCCAAGCGCCCGTAGCTGCAGCTCCATGTTGCCCCGCTGCTCGTGCACAAAGTCCCACGTCATTTGATACAATGAATCACGTGAAAAATCGAACCGAGACTTCCCTGTTGCCTCTAGGCTACGCTCGAACACCACCCAGGTTTCAAAGCCAGCATGATCAGCCCCCGGAATCCAGACTGTGTCTCGACCCTGCATGCGGTGATAGCGAACCAAAATATCCTGGAGTGGGATCATGTAGCCGTGGCCAACGTGCAGATTACCATTAGCATTCGGCGGTGGCATAACAATCGAATATGGTTCGCCCTGCCCCGACGGCGCAAACGAGCCGCTCGTCTCCCAGAGCGCATAAATCCCTGGTTCGTACTCTGATGGTTCATAAGCTTTTGGTAATTTCATTACTGGTACTCCGCTGATCACTAGTTGACTTTTCACGTGAAATATTTGCTGATGTGCAAACACATTCTGGTACTATTTTAGCATATCGGTGGTAAAATATAAGATGTGATAAAGGAAGTAACTAACAAGACCAAGTGGGACGAATTCGTCGCTAATCACGGTGGACATCCGCTGCAGCTCTGGGGCTGGGGTGAGCTAAAATCGCTCCATAACTGGCAGGTTCACCGAGTAATGGTAGAGCAGGGCAGTGTCATCGGCGGCGCACAGGTTCTGATACGACCAGTGCCTAGGGTAGGGAAGACCATCGCCTACATACCGCGCGGCCCGGTCGTCATCGACAACATGGACGCGCTATTAACAGAGCTGGCTGATTATGCCCGCACGTCTCTGAAAGCCATGGTAGTGACTATCGAACCATATATCGAACAATCTGGACAAGTCAAATTCCCGAAAGGGTGGCGCCATAGTTCGAACCATATCTTGCTGTCACACACTTTGCTATTAGATTTAACCAAAACCGAAGAGGAATTGTTGGCCGATATCCCGCGCAAACGCCGTTACGATATCCGTAAATCAACCGAGAGCATCCACACCATCCGCGAGGCAACTACGCCCGAAGACATCGACAAGTGCCTGGCGCTCTATCATCACACGGCAGAGCGGGCTGGTTTCAAGCTCCATGGCGACCAATATTACCGTGACATTGCCGCCGAGTTAGGGCCAGCTTCGCGCCTGATTGCCGTCTGGAATGAGGCAGACAAGCCGATCGCCATGACCTGGCTCGCCGTCACGCCAGCGGTAGCCTTTGAACTATACGGTGGCATTAACGAAGAGGGCGCGAGCCTGCGTGCTAACTTTGCCCTAAAGTGGCACTGTATTACCGAGATGAAGAGAGAGGGCGTGCGCGAGTATGACTTTAACGGATTATTAAATGATGGCATCAGCACGTTCAAACGTAATTTTGCTAGCCATGAAAACGAACTGGTCGGAACGTGGGATTATCCATTGTCACCTCTGTATTACCTATGGGAAAAAGCACTGCCGCTCGCCAAATGGGCAGCTCGAACGCTAGGCAAAATCAGAGGTACATCGTGAATTGGACTTTTGCTGAACTAGATAGCAAAGACTGGGACGAGTTTGAACGGTCTCATCCGGATAGTCAGTTCCTGCAGGGCGTTCAGCGCCTAAACAAACGCCGCCAGATGGGATATCAGAGCCATATCGTCGGCATCAAACAAGGTAAAGAAATCATTGCGGGCGGCGTATTGTTGGGTCGTAATAATGAGTTTTGGATGCCATACGGACCCCTGATTGATTGGGACAATACCGAGCTAGTTCACTACTTTTTAAAACATATTATTGACTTTTCACACGAAAAAGGTTTTGTTAAAATCGAGATTTTTCCTCGGGTTTTGCTATCAATTAGAGATAACAAGGGTACGGTACTCGATAGTTGGGACCGGTCTGATCTAAAGCAGCAATTTAGCGCCGCCAGTTTTAGCTATCAGGGCGAAACGGTCAATTACCAGATGAAAGCGGGGCGTTGGGCCTTTGTCAAAGATCTGTCGGGCATCGAAACGGTTGACCAACTGCGCGCTAGCTACCGCAAAACCCTGCGCGCCAGGTTACGCCAGACCGAAGGTGAGGTTGAAATGGTCGCCCTGACACGCGACGAGCTACCAACGCTGATTGGCTTGATTGATGATTCAGATGAACGCAACGGCGTATCGGGTAGGGAATTAAAATATTACCAGCTGATGTACGATGCTTTTGGCGACGACATTCAGTTTATGGTGGCGCGTAAAACCGACGACCACACCCCGATTGCGGGCGCCATTTTCATTAGGCACGGTCACGAAATCTCGTCCTATCTCAGTGGTATGGACCGCCGCTATCGTCACCTCAACGGACGAGCGTGGCTCCAAGATTATATGATGACAAAATACCTGGGTACCGATGTAACGCGTGTGAACTTTTTCTGGATAGAGGGCCGATTTAGCGACAATCACCTGCTAGAGTTCAAGAGCGGCTTTGGCGGTGTGGTCGAGGAATACATTGGTGGTTTTGAAAAAGTATTGCGACCCGCCCATTACCACAGTAAAAAGCTCATCCAAAAAGGCAAAAGGGTCGCAAAAAAACTAATCAACATTCCACGCCGTCTTCGTCATCGAAATTGACGGCAAAACCTCGACCTGACGCGGATCAGCGGCTGGCACTTTCTGGGCCACATAATATCCGAGCGTCGCTATCATGGCGGCGTTGTCCGTGCAGAGATTCATCGGCGCATAGTTGATGCCGATTGGCAATCGCTCGGCTAAAATACGGCGTAGCTCCTGATTCGCCGCCACACCGCCAGCGATCACAACCGATTGCGGTCGGAACTCCTCGTAGGCCAGCAGAACTTTGTCAACCAAGGTCTCAATCGCGATTTGTTGGAAGCTAGCGGCAAAATCATTGCGCTTAGGCTCGTCTAGACGCTCTGAGAGCGCGTTTGATGGGAAAGTGTGATCGACGCCCACTTCGGACTGAACGCGTCGCAGAACGGCTGTCTTGAGCCCAGAAAACGAAAAATCGTACTTGTTGGCCATTTTAGCCTTCGGAAATGTAAAGCGGTGCGGATCGCCCTGTTCGGCAGCCTTGGCGATCGATGGCCCGCCGGGGTAGGGCAGACCGAGAATCTTGGCCACCTTGTCAAAAGCTTCGCCAACGGCATCATCGGCCGTTTGGCCAATCAATTCGTAGTTACCGTGATCCTTGAACAACACGATCTGGCTGTGGCCGCCGCTCACAATCAGCGCCAGCATCGGAAAAGCCGGAGCTTCGTCCAGCAAAAAGTTAGCGTACACATGCGCCTCAACGTGATGGATTGGATAGAACGGTTTCTGTTTGACCAGTGCCAGCATTCGCGCTGACAGCGAGCCGATGAGGAGCGAACCGACCAAACCCGGCATAGTCGTAGCAGCAATCGCGTCGATTTCATCCCAGCCACCGGCCTCGACGACGGCCTTGTCAATCACCGGTAACACCACCTCGAGATGCGACCGCGCCGCCACCTCTGGCACCACGCCGCCATAGACGGCATGGATATCTATCTGGGAATTAACCACGTTGGAAATCAGTCGGCGACCGTCTTCGACTACGGCAGCCGCTGTTTCGTCACAGCTAGATTCGATACCGAGGATTTTCATGTTGTCTCCATATAGGAACGAAACAGTGGAATATCGTCAATCTGTGTATTCACTATATTGAGATTACCGAGCACTTCCGAATCAGCCCATATAAACTCTTTTTCACCGGCCACCGGAACCTGATTATCGCCCAAGTTAACCTGGTAATATAAATTCAAATAAGGCATCCCCGATAAACGTTTATCTCTACACTGAAAAATACTAAATCGTACACCTATCGGCACCTGCGAGATTTGGTCCTCTGATATCGTCAAGTTTAACTCCTCGGCGAGCTCACGTCGTAGCGCCATCATGACGCTCTCGCCATGGTCGATACCACCACCCGGCAGGCCATACAGTTGTTGATCTGGGATTTCCAACGTCAACAACAATTTTCTATCGCGAACAATGACAGCCTTGGCCACAACTCGATAAATACTAGCGTCTATAGCTGCTATTCTCTCATCAATCATACTATCAATTCTACCACCTCTAAATCGGAAAATCACGCTTGTCTCTTGATGCCGTACGATTACTTGCCGAGGCGTCGCTCGCGACTGGCAAAGTTGTCGATGATCTGATCGAGCATTTCCGGTGTAAAATCTGGCCACAACGTATCGAGAAACGCGTACTGTGAATGATCGACCAGCAGCGACATAAAACCAGCACTATTATGCGGATCGTCGCCACAGCCGGTGCGAATGATCAGATCAACATCAGGCAAATGACCCGTCCATGAGTTTTGACGCAATAAATTGGCGTAATCTCGACTCGTTTCGCTATTTGGTTTCGCATTTGACTCCATAATATGCCGCAGAGCTTCGCCGCGCTCGTCATTGCCGTCATAACCGATCAGAACCGTCAGGCGTTTGCCAGAATTGTAATTCTCCGTGCGCCGCAAGGCATTTTCGATAGCAGCGACCGTCGCCGGTGCTAGTAACTCGCGCCAACGACCAAAACAGTCTACTTTGATCTGATTTTCCTCTAAAAATTCTAGACTAGCCTCGTCAGAGAAAAATGTTTGGTAAGCTTTGTTCAAGGCTTTAATCTCGAGCGCCGGCCGATCGGTCAGATTTGACAAGCTACCGATCCAGATCGTCAGATCCTCGATACCGCGCCGAAAGGCTGTCCGTGCTATGTCGAGACCGAGGAGTCCGCTCGAGACATAGAAATCAACACTCATCATGATACCGCGCTGCCGTCCCCAGCGACGATTGCCGTCGAGAATGAGCGCCAAATGTCGTAGATTTTGGTGTGCCATAGTGCGATTATGATACCATATTCAGCGACTTTGAGATAGAATAGTCAGGTGAACAAGCCGCTCAGACTAGCCAATGCTACCGAAATCAAACAGTGGGATAACCTGCTAGGCCAGAATCCATATGGCGCCGAGCCATACCAGACAAGATCATTTGCCGCTATCAAACAAAAACAGGGGTGGAAACCTGAATATTGGGTATATAGCACAAAGTCTGGTGCCGTCTATGCACTAGCCCTGATTCGCAAACTATCCGGATTGGGTCGTGTCGTCTATATCCCTCGCGGACCGAGTGTCGTCGAGCCAAAACAGTGGAGCGAGGTCTGCAGCATCAATCGCCAGCAGCTGACCGACGTCATCGCCCTCAAAATGGAGCCGCCGATTCTCGCAGGCAAATTAAAAGTTATCCGCGACGATGTTAAAAAAGTGCGTGACATTCAAGGTTCAGTCGTCAACACCGTAGTTATCAACCTAGACCAGAACGAAGATGCCCTATGGGATAGCTTCAGACAGCGCGCTAGGCGCTCAATCCGCGGCGGCCGTAGGGAACAGCTAAAAATATCCGAAGGGGCATTTTCGCCAAAAAATGTCGACCTGTTATGGGGTCTTTACCGCGAAACTGCCGCTCGGGCTGGACTAAAGATCAGATCAAGAGCTTATTATGAAAATTTCTGGCGAGAATACACGGATAGAGGACACGGTAGGTTCTTCTTCGCTTGGACACCAGATGGCAAGCAACCTATCGCCGGGTTGTTCGTCTGTTATGTTGGTGACAAGGCTCTCTACAAAGATGGCGGCTCAAAGCGCGATGCCAAAGCCCATTTCTCGCACCTGCTGCAGTGGGAAACGATGCGCTATTTACAACAAAAAGGTGTCCGTTACTACGACCTGGGTGGTACGCCACCCACCGGGCAAATTAATGATTCATCACATCGACTAGCTAGTCTGGCCACCTTTAAATTGAGCTTTGGCGCACCTATTACCGAACATATTGGCGCCTACGATCAGATCTTGAAACCGCGGCTTTACAAGGCGTGGTTATTCGTCGAACGCCTGCACCGTGCCGTGGCGAGCCATACTAAATATCGCGATCTCTACTGATTTTCGCGCCAGTTTGTTATACAATAGGGCGCGTTATGACTGCAAAGAAACTCATTCGCAAAATCCCTGGCTTTAATACAATAGTGGTGCCGTACCATCGCGCCAAAGCCTTCCGCGCCGCGAGCAAATACGATTATCCTGCCTCTGGCATGAAAGTTATCGCCGTTACCGGCACCAATGGCAAGACGACCACTAGTTTTATGATCCATTCACTATTAAAAGAGGCCGGCAAGAAGGTTGGTCTGATGACGACCGTTGCCTATGGTATCAACGATGATCTGAAACCACAGATCGAACACATGACAACCGTTAGTGCTGGTGCATTGAACCGCCGCATCGCCGAGATGCGCGACGCCGGTGCTGAATATCTGGTCCTCGAGGTAACGTCGCACGCTCTGGCGCAATATCGCACCTTTGGCATCCCAATTGACGTCGCGGTGATGACGAACGTCACTCACGAGCATCTCGATTACCATAAAACTTTCAAAAACTACGTGACAGCAAAGAGGTTATTATTCAAAAATACCCAGCATACCCACAAAGGCCAGCATATCGGCATTATCAACGCTGATGATCCTTCGGCAGAACTATTTGCAGGTGACATCGAACATCCGATCACCTACGGCATCGACAATGGCGACCTCCAGGCTAGACAAATTAAATTATCACCATCCGGGGTCGAGTACTATGTCAAGGTCGGCCAAAATAAATTACACATTAGGTCATCGATTCCAGGTGCTTTTAATGTCTACAACTCACTCGCAGCAGTAGCGGTGGGTATCGTCTATGAACTGACAACTGAACAGATCGAGCGCGGTATCGCAGCCCTCCAATCTGTCGAGGGTCGCATGAATCGCATCGATGCTGGGCAAGCTTTCGAAGTCGTCGTCGATTTTGCTCACACCCCAGACAGCTTTGAAAAATTGCTCAGCGATTTTCGAGCCTCCACCCGAGGTAAATTGATCGTTATGTTCGGCTCGGCCGGACGCCGCGACGAGAGCAAGCGGGCGACTCAGGGTGAAATCGCTGGTAAATATGGTGATGTCGTCGTCCTAACAGAGGAGGACGACCGAGATATTGATGGCGATGAGATTTTAGCGCAAATTGCCAAAGGGGCAGAACGATCTGGCAAAAAACTCGACCAGGACCTATTCAAGGTTCACGACCGCGCCGAGGCTATTGAATTCGCGTTCAAACAGGCTACGTCAAAGGACGATGTCGTTATGCTGCTCGGCAAAGGTCACGAAAAAACTATCGAGCGCGCCGACGGTACCCATCCCTGGAATGAAAATAATGTTGCAACTAAAATACTGCAAAAACTAGTCAAGCGTTAACGAAACGCAGCGGATAAATCCGCCACCTCTAACCAGCTCATCTACCTGCGGAGTTAGCACAGTGAGACCGCGGCGCGCTAGTTCATCCTTTAATTTGGGCGCGTGATTGCTCATGATGACTGTCTCGCCGGTTGAGACTAGGTTGCAGGCAAAGCCTTTGACGGCCTCGTCATAGCTCACAATAATTTTTTCCACTGGTAAATTGGCTATTTTAGCGCGCGAGGCTTCGTCAAACGCCTCGGGGCAATAGGCAATCAAATCCTCGCGAATCACCGCCATAGCGAGATCAATATCATAAAAAAAGCTGTCCGGCCAACCGCTGGCGACATTGATCTGCGGCCGCCCATTAGCATCCAACTGCGGCAGCGTTTGTAATTGCACCAATTCATACCCCAAGGTTTTAGCCGCGAAGGCTTGGGCTCGCGGATCGGATCGGTAACCTTGTCCAGCGAGCAGGAATCGACCGCACGGCAAGGCGTCACCTTGACCAGAAAAATGCCAGTCCTCTGGTACAGTAATAACTTCGACGCCTAAATCTCTGAGGGCTTTGGCTGCATAGGTCTCCTCAGCCTTCCGAGCCTCGGGCAATCGCGCCATTACCGCTTTGCGACCACGTACCAGCGCCCAATTAGCCGCATAAACGCCGTCCTGAGAATCCTGTGGCGGGAAAACCTTGACCACCTCTATACCAGCCTGTTCAAAGGCCTGAACTATCGCCGCATGATCAGATTTGGCCGCATTCACGTTGACCGGCTTGTCGTCATAATAAGGGTTAATTGGTGCATCGAGTGCAAAATAATCAGCGCCAGAAACAATCACTCGTTGGTTTATCATATCGGAGAACATTCTAGCATATATGATAAAATGTAGGCATTAACGAGGAGGATGATAATGAAAAAAGTATTGGCATTTGATATCGATGAAACCCTGAACGTGGCAAAGACGCCAATGACGACCGAGATGGCTGAAACGCTGGCCGAATGTATGGATTATTTCCAAGTCTGCGCCATTTCCGGGCAAAAATTTGATCAATTCCTACGCCAACTGGTCGAACCAATGGGGCAGGCCGGTACGCCAGAACGCCTAGCAAATTTCCATTTGATGGTTGCCCAGGGCACCCAATATTATCGCTTTGATATCGATAAAAATGACTGGGAATTAGTCTATTCACATCCATTGACCGACGAAGAAGTCGCCCAGATGACCGCCGCACTCGAAACCGCTAGCAAACAAACCGGTAACTGGCACGACAATCCAGCTGGCGAAATCATCGAGAACCGTATTAGTCTGGTGGCTTTTTCGGCGCTCGGCCAAGCCGCCACTCCCGAGGATAAATACGCCTGGGATCCTGATATGGAAAAACGAAAAAAGATCGTCGCCATCGCACAGAAACTGGCACCACAGTTTGAATTCGAAATCGGTGGCACAACGACGATCAATGTTTGCCGACCTGGCACCAACAAAGTATTCGGCATGACTGGACTAATGGAGCAACTCAACGTCACCAAAGAAGACATTTTGTACTTTGGCGATATGGTGCAACCTGGCGGCAATGATTATCCGGTGGTGCAAATGGGCATCGATACTATCGCTGTTAAAAAATGGCAAGACACGCTGTTCGCCCTGCGCGGCATCCTCGGCGTATCTAAATAAAAAAATAAGTTCCTAGGGATCGAGCTCCGACCCCTACCAAGTTATATTGGGCGAGCATTACTGCTCTAGCGACAAATAACCGGTAGGAGCTCGGAGCTCCTTCAATCGTGACTGGATGCATCTCATTCACGATTGGCATCGACTTTTTTCGAGACGGGGTCTCGATAATCGGTCGGCATACCCTCTTTATCGCCGGGTCGGCGGTTCGTTTGAATGATTACTGGTGAATTCCAGTATATTCAGGCTGATGCAAGCCTAGTCGGACAGATCGAGCCGCCGATCAGCCAGCGATGGCTGCGAGCAGCTCAGCCTCGCGGCCAGACCGCTCCTTGCGCGCGGCGCAGAGCAGCGCTTCGGCACAGGCCGCCTCTATCTCCGCCTCGCGGCGGAGACAAGTTGCCCACCACGACCCCGCATAGGCGGGGTGCCGCGCCATTGCCAACTCAGCCTCGCGGCCTTCCCAAGGCAGGGCGGGGGCGGGCGGAGCGACCACCTCCTGGAGCTCCTCCACCAGGAGAACCTCCTCGCGCCGGCGATTCCACTCAGCCCGGTTCCGCACCAGCAGGCGCGGCGCCGTCACATGAGACGGCCGCCGACCGCGGCGCTTGCCACGACTAGCCTGACGCGCGCGGCCACGAGGCGATGCCGGCTTGCTGGCGGCGCTGTCGCATTCCAGGAGCAAGCGCTCACGCACCAGCTCCTGCCAGCAGGCTTCGATCTGGTTTTCCTTCGAGAGGGCAGCAACCATTGCTGCTCCTTTCGTTTGGTTCGCGGCGCTCGGATTAGTGCCGTGAACACCTCTTTCGAGGATTGAAAGATTCTATAACATAAAATTAGTTGTGTCAATACGCTCTATAGACAGTAGCTAATAAACTTTACAGCACTAGATCTAGCGCTCATGCTTCGATCGTGATACATTAGCACTCTCGGCTTGCAAGTGCCAACTTTTTACGTTACAATAGAGACACATCGCCCCATACGGCGAATCAGATATGAGGTAAATTAGTAATAAATGGAGGATATATGACAAAAGTTCCGCTATCGCCACTCGGTGAACGCATCGTCGCAACTCGCGAGGAAACAGCTACAAAAACCGCTACTGGATTGTATCTACCAGAGAGCGCCAAGGAAAAATCTCAGGTCGCAAAAGTCGTCGCGGTCGGCAAAGACGCCCGCGAAGTCAAGGTCGGCGACCGTATCATTATCGGTGGCTATTCGACTACCGAGGCCAAAATCAACGGCGTCGAATACATGATCGTCAAAGAAGAAGACGTCTTGGCAGTAGTCGCCTAAGGATACCATGACCAAGAATCTCACGATCGAACAACTCCAAGACCTAGTAATGCAGCAGGCTGCAGAAAAGGGCTTTGGCGTCACACCCGAGGAGATCAGTGTGCCAGAGAAAATCGCCCTGATTCACAGCGAGATTTCAGAAGCCTACGAAGCGTATCGCCACAACCACATGACTGGCGGCAAGGACAGTTTTGCTGACGAGCTAGGTGACGCAGTTCAGCGTATCTTGCATCTGGCGGGAGTCCTAAACATCGACATCGAGGCTGCAATTCTCGAAAAACTAGCGATTAACAAGACTCGGGAATGGAATCCTGACAAATTGAACGAGAACATTATCAAGTAAAAGGAGGAATGAAATGGCAAAGAAAATTTTCTACGATGATGAGGCCCGCGAAAAGATTCTCGCTGGCGCAAAAAAATTAGCTGATGCAGTCAAAGTCACCATGGGACCAAAAGGTCGCAACGTGGTGATCGGTAAAACCTACGGCGGGCCAAGCGTCACCCACGACGGCGTCACCGTCGCTGAGGCAGTTGATCTGCCAGAGACCGAGGAGACTCTGGGTGAAAAAGTCGGTGCCGAGCTGATTAAACAAGCCGCCAAGAAAATGAACAAAGCCGCTGGCGACGGCACGACGACCGTCACGGTGTTGACTTATGAAATCCTAGCTAACGCCAATCGCCTGATCGCCGCTGGCCACAATCCAATGGAACTACGTCGCGGGGTAGAGAAGGCTGGCGCCGAGGTTCTATCTGAACTAAACAAACTCGCTGAGCCAATTACCGACAAAAAAGATCGTGTCGCCGAAGTCGCCACCATTAGTGCTGGTGATAGCGAAATCGGCACACTGATCGCCGAAGTCATCGCTAAAATCGGTAGCGAAGGTGTCGTCAGCGTCGAAGAAGGCCAGGGTCTGGCCATGGAGGCCGAGGTCGTCGAAGGCTTTACCTTTGATCGCGGCTACGTCAGCGCCTACATGGCGACCGATACCACTCGTATGGAGGCTGTCTACAACAAACCAGCCATCGTCATCACCGACAAAAAAGTCAGTTCCGTCCAGGAATTTCTACCAATTCTCGAGAAATTAGCGGCTGCTGGTAAAAAAGATGTCGTCCTGATCGCTGACGAGGTCGAGGGCGAGGCGCTCGGCGTACTGATCTTGAACCGATTAAAGGGCGTCTTTAACACCGTCGCCGTTAAAGCCCCGAGTTTTGGGGATCGCCGCAAAGACGTTCTCGCTGATATCGCCGCCCTGACTGGTGCAACGGTTATCACCGACGATCAAGGTTTGAGCTTTGAAAATGTCGGCCTCGAGGTCGTCGGTACCGCCCGCAAAGTCATTGTTGGCAAAGATTCGACCACTATTATCGAGGGCGCTGGCGATAAAAAGGCTATCGCTGAACGTGTCGCTCAGATCAGAGCTCAGGCCAAAGTCGCTCCGTCTGACTACGACCGCGAACAGCTCGACAAACGCGCCGCTTCGCTCGGCGGTAAAGTCGCCGTCATCAAAGTTGGTGGCGCCACCGAAACCGAAATCGAGGAAAAGAAATACCGTGTCGATGACGCTGTCGCCGCCGTCAAGGCCGCCTTGCTCGATGGTATTGTACCCGGCGGCGGCATCACGCCGGTTACTCTCGCTGCTAGTATCAAAGGTACTGAAGCTGGCGCCGAAATTCTACGCAGTGCACTGATGGCACCGTTCAAACAGCTCATGAGCAACGCGGGCCTCAACGCCGAAGCCTTGCTAGCCCAGGTGCAGAACGCCAAAGCCGGTCAGGGTGTTGATGTCAATCACCCCGATAAAGGCCTCGTTGACCTAAAGAGCGCCGGCGTGGTCGATCCAGCTCGCGTTACCCGCGAAGCCATCCAGAATGCCGTATCCATCGCCTCAACCGCGATGACCATGGGTGCCCTAGTCGTTGAAATCCCTGAGCCAAAAGCCCCAGCCGCCCCTGATATGGGTAGTATGGGCATGATGTAGTCGTTTCAGGACTAACCAACAAAAAGCCTCCTGCCATAGGGGGCTTTTTAGTGCCAAGGGCGTGAACCGGTGTATCCATATTGACTTTATATTGACTTTTTTATGTATATGTTCTATAATAAAGAGATAGTGACCGATATTCCCAATCTAGCACCAACTGAGCCCCTAGAAACTGCCTCTGGCGTAGAAGGGGTTACTAATCGTGAATACGACGCGGTGATGGGTTTGATCGACTCAGAGACCGGGATGTCTGATGTCAGGAACTCGGTGGGTGGCGCCCAGAGATTCAACAGAATCGTTACCCAGGCGATATTCGGCAGCCACGGCAATGACAAATGGGACCATAATGGCCATTTCAATCGTGCCAAAGCAGTAATTTTAGCAATGGTCGGCGCAGGCAAGCTTGAACCAGTTTATGATGACAAGTTTGCTATTGTCGGTATCAAGCTACCAACGAGCGAAGTATCACTCGACGATCCGGATACCAAAATTGATCCACGCGGACTATTGCTCACGAGCCTGGTGGGTAAATTAGCTACCGCCGCCGAAGAACTAGCAGCAGAGACCGCCTATCACGCCGCAGCCGACGAAATGATCGGCCCGCTATCAGATGAAAATGATCGGCTAACAGCTGAAAACACCGCACTTCGCGAACAAGTCTATGATCTACAGCATTCGCCGCGCGAAGCCGAAATGCAGGCCGAGCTTGATAAGCTGCGCCAGAAACTCGCTGGCGAAACGGCCGCCCACGCAGCAGCGCAGCGACGCGTAGACTTTCTACAATCGAGTTTATCTGGCGCTAAAGACAACATTAAAGCTACAGAATCAATCGTCAGGGGAAAGAATAAACAGATCAAAGATTTGAATCGCACGATCTCTGACCTACATGACGAAACCAGCAAAAGAGTTAACGAAGCTCACACAGAGGGTCACGACGAAGGATGGGCAGATGGCATAAATATCCTCTGCACCATACTAGGAGAAGCGAGCTACGACGACAGTTCAGCCAAGGCAATACGCGCACTAGCGAACGCTGGCGACGAAATACTTTCTATTTATAGGAACCTGGATGATATAACATTCACAAACGAACAGCTAGCTATTCTGGACTCCGGACAGGCAAAATCTATTGTCTTGCCAAACGGAATGCCTATGCCTACTACAAACGATTTTCAAATCGATATAGCTAGAGCACAACTCCTAGGAGAGTTGTCTAGTCTGCGAACTGCCATGCGCAGCAAGATTGACATCATCGTGGCAGCACAAACTATACCTACTGATTACGAAATCTAAAAACGTTTACTGTTTAAAGAAATCGATCTCTTTGATGACGTCGAGCAACGCTTGAGCTCGGCGACCATCGTCAGGAATTTGTTTGGCAGCTGCATGAACAGCCGGTAATAACGATGCGTCATCAGTCGAACGAATGATCAGCAAAATAGTATTAAACCTGTCTTCTGGCGATAGATTCAACTTATCAACTAAAGGCCGCAGCTCAGCAATGGCGTCTTGTTTGATAGTATCGAGGTTTGGGCCCACTGGAGACGGAGGGGTTGGTTGGGCGATCGACTCTGGGGTGGCAGGTGGTATTGGGTTTGGCATAGATGCAGGTACTGGGGGAGCCACAGCTTCCACCGGAACCGGACTCGCCGTGTCGGCAGGCTGCACAACGGCTACGGCGTCATCGTTCGAAACAGGAGGAGCCACAGGGGCAGGACCCGCTGGAGCCTGCGGCATAGGCGGCGCTGGCGCCTCAGGTTGCTTGCTCTTTAGATTAGCAATCATCTGATTTAGTTCGTCGTCATCTACGCTACTTTTACTATTGTCATCCATTTTCCACCCTTTCTGTAATCTGATATAATTATATCACAAGCATTTTTATGGTGTAAAGGAGGAATGATGGAAATTTTGGACGATTTGAATGTAATAGCAGAAAGAGACCCGCAGGGCGCCCTAGACACTATTGCCGATTCAGCAGCGCAACTAGCATGGGACGCAAAATTGGAGCAGCCCGACAGTGGTGAATTTAGTCCACTCAAAATCGTCCTCGCCGGTATGGGCGGTAGTGCTCAGCCTGGTAAACTGGCTGTTAATTGGCTCAATCTAGAAATTCCTTTTTCAGTGGTGAGCGGCTATACATTGCCGCACTGGGTGGATGAAAATACGTTGGTAATTGCCAGCAGTTTTAGCGGCAACACCGAGGAAACTATCTCTTGTTTGGAGTTTGCCGAGGAGCGCGGCGCTACCGTCGTCGTCATGGCAAGCGGCGGCAAATTGATTGATATCGCCCGCGAACACAACCTGCCGTTTATTCAATTGATCAAAGTCCCTCAGCCACGTTACAGTGCCATCGCTCAGCTCAAAGCTATTTCTAGATTCCTCGAGCACTATGGTGTAGCCAAATATTTATGTGATGAAATTGACGGTCTCGGTGAAATTGTAGCAAATGTCGTCGGTCAGTCTGTTGCCTCAGTTGAAACTGTCGAAAATCCAGCCAAACAACTGGCCCTGAAATGCGTCGGAAAAACTCCGATCATCTACGCCTCATCGCTGTTTGCGCCAGTAGCCTTTAAATGGAAGATCAGCTTTAACGAAAACGCCAAAAATACCGCCTGGTGGAACGAGCTACCAGAGTTCAGCCATAACGAATTCATCGGTTGGTCTAGCCACCCGGTCGAAAAACCGTTCGCTGTTATCGACCTGCGATCATCGTTCGATCATCCACGCATTGAACGTCGGTTTGAGTTAACCAACCAGCTACTGAGCGGCAAGCGACCAGCTGCTAGCGAGGTTCAGCTCAAGGGCGACTCTATCCTGGCACAAATGATTTACGGCTTTATCCTAGCCGATTTCGTATCGATCTACCTAGGTATTCTAAATGGCGTGAATCCAACCCCGGTTGCCCTCGTCGAGGAGCTCAAAAAAGAACTCGGTTAACGCAGTAAACTATTGGCGTTTGGCATATATAGCCGTAGCGGTTTTTTGCTACGTAGACAAGCAATTTCCCGCACATTTTCGAATAGTAGTTTGTCTCCGGCGACTTGAGTAACTAGATCGATCGGCTCTCTGAATAAAAGTTTTTCATGATCACTCATCTCACCCGGTATGCGACGTCCAAACCAACTAGTGAGATATGGTACGTCGCGTCCGGCTTTTCCGGTTAGATTTGCATAATGAAACCAAAATTGCTGGTCAAATAGGTGTAAATTGCCTGGTTTAGGATAAAAATAGCCACCGATACCGCCAAGCATGAAGCCAATGTCATTTTCATTATGGGTTTTTCCATTCCGCTCAAAGCTCGGTATAATTGATCGTATATCGCCGAGGCTGCCGAATATCTTGTTATAATTCAAAACACAAACCACCCCGAACAGAGCGCTATTGCCACGCAGCTTACGGCGCAATTGACGGGTTTCTGGAGCATTTAGCCAATCTGTTAACTCAGCGCTGGCCCCAAACGTGATGTACTGCATACCGTATAGTTCATGTCGGCCATTCACGATCAGATCGAGCGGGTGAAAATCCACGATCTGACTATCCAATATTTTGGCTATATCATAGGTTCGACCATTGACTGCTCGACCAAAATCATTAAAATTACCGAGTGGCATCACTGCGCACGTGACTTCGCGCCCCGATGTCAAAACCGCATCCAGCGTCACGTTAACCAGCCCATCGCCACCGGCCGCTATCACGATATCGCCGTCTCGCAGCTCCTCGATAACTTTGTCCCGTGCCGCAAAATAGGGGACGTCACTCAAGACAATTTCCTGCAAATCGGTGCTGATTGCTAGCAATTCTGGTCGAACGCTATGATTGTATCGTTTCGACACCGTCGAACTAGGGGAGTGCACCGCAACTAATCGTTGGTTTTTCATGTAAATCTATTATATCTCAAAACTCTCGCTTCGGGTGAAGGGGTAGGACCCGGGGGAATTTTAAATACTAAATCTAGTGGTACTGGCGCAAGGCGACGATTGGATCTTGATTAGCCGCCCGCACGGCTGGCCACAGGCCAAATAGCAAGCCCACCGCCATCGGTACGCCGAGCCCGATAGCGAAAATCCACCACGAAAACACCATAGGCAGCGAAAATTGCAGGTTAATGAGATAGCTAGCCCCATAGGCAAGCGACAAACCGACGATACCGCCAGCGAATGTCATGATCAGCGCCTCGAGTAGGAACTGCTCTAGAATCTGTCGTTTGGTAGCGCCGACCGCTTTTCGGATACCGATCTCACGAGTACGCTCCGCCACACTGACTAGCATGATGTTCATAATGCCGATCCCACCAACGAGGAGGGAGATGCTCGCGAAAATTAATGCCACTGTCGTGATCGTCTCGAGCCAGCCCGCCATTGAATCAGCCACCTCGCTCGATCGGCGCACTGCGAACTCGCTATCGTCACTATGAGTGACCTTTAGTGCCGCCGTGATTGATCGCTCCATACTTTCAGCTTTACCTGATTTAGCCTTGACGACGATCTGACCGATCTGTTTAGTACCGCCGGTAAACTCTATGCCGTTATCCATCGAGATAAAGGCAGCCTTGTCAACATCGACACCGGCGAGGGAGATCGGCTGGCTCGTGCTGTCTAGCACACCGATAACCGTAAAGGTTTCACCCTTGATCGTCACATGTTGACCCATGGCTTGGTTGGTATCGAGCAGACCAGAGGCCAGTTTACTGCCAAGCACCACCCAATCCCGCTCGGCCTCCTTGTTAGAGAACCAATTCCCAGATTGTAGTTTTAATTCTAAAATTCCAGGCAGACTCTCGTTGGTAGCTACTGTCGTGATCGTATCATATTTTTCCTGACCACTACCAACCGATCCAGCCAGAAACATCATTGGCGCCGCGTTATTATCGCCAGCTAATTTAGTGACCTTTTCTAGATCTAGAGTGGTTAGTGTGGTGGCATTAGCTACTCTGAGCGGCGAAAAAGCTTCCATGCCGGTGGCGCTATCACTGGCCGAACGTACCACGACCAGATCTGAATGTAATTTATTAGTTTGATCGTCAATACTGCGATGCAACCCCGCACTCGTAATTAGCACGATAGACACGATAAATACACCAATCACCACGCCTAAAATGGTCAGGGTTGTCCTAGCGCGGTGGGCGCGCAGACTACGGTTAGCTAGCGTGAAACCGACAAAGAGCGTCATTTGCGCCTCCTGATCCAGGTTCGCTTGCGCGATTCTTTGCGGCGAGATTTGAATTTCGAAGCCGTTGCGTAGGCCTTGTTATCGACCAGTTCAATGTCGCGATCAATCTGCCCATCCTTCATATGAATCACCCGCCCAGCATACGATAGTAGCTCCGGGTTATGCGTCACCATCAAGATCGTGTTGCCTTCGCGGTGAATCCTGGTCAGCTCGTCCATGATAATTTCCGAATTTTTGCTATCCAAATTGCCGGTCGGCTCATCGGCCAAGATAATCGACGGCTCGTTAGCGAGTGCGCGCGCGATCGCCACGCGCTGCATCTGACCACCACTCAGTTGATAAGGCATATAGTATTCGCGGCTGTGTAGGCCGAGGGCAGTCAGAATTTTACTAGCCTTTTCCTGATGTTTATAGTTCAAGCCCCTGGAATACGTAAGCGGCAGGGCGACGTTATCAATCTCTGTTAATTTATGAATCAAATTAAAGTTCTGAAACACAAAGCCGATTTCGCGGTTTCTGATCTTGGCCTTGCGCCCAGGGGGAAGTTTCGCGACGTTTTTGCTATTCAGCTTGTACTCACCGCCCGTTGGTTGATCGAGCAACCCTATAATATTTAGCAGTGTGGTTTTACCGCAGCCACTCGGTCCCATAATGGCGACAAATTCGCCGCGCTCGATCACCAAATCCACTCCGTCGAGAGCCACCGTCTGCGTGTCGCCATAACCAAAACGCTTTTCGATACCACGCAGGTCGATTACTGGCGAGACGCTACTGATCATAGTCGCATAGAAAACGTTGCTATCCGCGCGGTGCGTCGGAGTATCAAAAATAGAGTTCTCGCTAGTGGTGGTCATACTAACCCTATTATAAATTAAAATCACACTTTTACAATATCGAGTGTGTAAAGATTGTTAGAGCAAAACTGCTAATGCATATATTGTAAAAATCACACTTGCAGACGCTAGATGTGGTGTGCTAGAATGATTGCTAGGTAAAGAGATTTTGACGGAATCGTGTGAAATCCACGAGCTGTGCCGCAACGGTGTACCGTAAATTCGGAAAGTCCGGTCAGTCGAAATCGCCAGTAAACAGCTGGTTAATAATCCCGAGCAGGAGAAAAAATTGAACGGTGTTTTAGAACAAAAGACAGTGGGGGAGTTTACTGCCGCTGAGTACGAGGAGATGACCGACGTCGCGGAACGTTTGCGCGCGCCAATGGATCATCCGATTCAATTTCAAAATATTGACGGCAAACTATACACCGACTCCTCGGTTGATGGCAAAGATTTGCTAACTATCTCGCGTGAGGCTGAATTCGCCGCTCTCGAGATAGCTCGGCGAAATCCGCAGTGGACAGTTGAGGCTTATCGCCGCCATATCGAGTCAGAGGAAATCGTCGCCGCTAGCGCTTTGCCTGACGGCGCGCAAATGATCGTCTATTCACCAACGCCCGATGTGGTGCTATCCGGCGCTGTTACTATCGGCGGCTACAACACCGAAAAGGCGACTATCATGGTGCGCGCCTGGGAAAATCGAGATGGTTATATTGACTGTCGATACATCTCACTCGACGGCGGCAACAAAGCCGCCCTCCGCGCCTCAGCCCGGGCTATTGGCCGAGCGATCCCTGACGATTACGACTCTGAACAAATTCTGGCGACCTTTCACACCTTTCTAAACGGTGAACAAAATCTAGTCGATGACCTAATCGATGGCTATGACGAGGAAATGTTTTATCAAACCGGCGTCGATCACAGCTACGGCAGGGCAGGACTGAATCATAAAAAGGCTCTCGACATCGCTCTCGATAATCCTGACCGACTTTATGACCACATGGAGGAAATCTCGCGCCTAAAGTGGTCCTACGATGGCGAAGAATTACGTAAAAAACTCGAGGAAGCTCGTTATAATTACGCAGCCGCTCTCGACAAATCCAGCCGTGGCGAGACTGTGTCTAGCAACTCAATAGCTGGTGGTGAAGCGCGTGCCAGTGGCACAGATTTCTCGGGTTATTGCGCCACTACGCCGGGCGAAAATGGCAATCAGTCTATCGAGCAAGCCTACAATTCCATGTTTAACAAAAGAGTCACTGGCAAATGCCCGTGCTGTGGTGAAACCACCAGTTACGATCCCTGCAATCCAAAATGTGGTGTTTGTTATAGCACCCCCGGTAATGACCGTTCGGCAGAATATCTCGCCAGGAAAAAAGCCAACCTAGAAAAAATGTCCGCCGCCGAATATAAAAAAGAGCGCGAAAAAACTAGTTCCGACGATAAAAAATCCGGCACCAACAAAAAAATGATGAACCTGGTAAAGAAGTTTGTGTGGGGCGATGGTGCTTTTTCACCTGTTGAGAAAGCTATCGGTTATCACGGCGAGATCATCGCCGAGGGCGAGTCGGCTCGAGATCTCTACAGCCTAGCCAGCTAGGTAGCAACCGATTCCATTTTTTGCTACACTGTTTGATATACGGAGAGGTGTCCGAGTGTGGTTGGTGTAGCCGAACGAAATCACCTGGCAGCTTGCTGACAAGGTGATGAGGAGGCGGAAGAGCGGAGCCTTGGCGGAGCGATAGGAGCACGCTTGAACTCCCGTAGTAAATTAAGGAGAGGTGTCCGAGTGGTTGAAGGAGCACGCTTGGAAAGCGTGTATGCGGCTTACGCCGTATCTGGGGTTCAAATCCCCATCTCTCCGCCAGAATATTATTTTGATATTTTCAATAAATTCTCTTGGTCGGGGTGACTGGGATTGAACCAGCGACCTCACGGCCCCCAGCCGTGCGCGCTACCACTGCGCTACACCCCGATTATTCCATTGTATCATTTAGATAACCGGCCGATTCCGGCAACTGTATTTCAACCGTACGACCCTCATCTGGTAGATAGTTTATAGTGATCACGATTCGACTACTAGGTAGGACGTCTTTGATGCTTTCACCCCACTCGACAACCGTAATAGTGCCGGGTTCAGACAAGCTTTCCGCGACCTCCATATTCATGATTCCGGCATCATTTAATCGATAAAAGTCATAGTGGCTCAATATTAGCTCATCGCGGCCTTTGTAGCGTCGATTGATCGTAAAGCTCGGACTCTGCACATCGTCATCAATCGCGAGTCCCGCCGCTAAACCCTTCACAAACGTAGTTTTACCAGCCCCAACGTCGCCGATTAACTCGAAAACTTCGCCACCGTGCAGGGCAGCGCCTATTTTCACACCTAACGCGCGCATCGATTCGTCGTTTGGGATTATCACAGATTCCATTTTATCACAAGAGATGGTACAATATGCTTATGCTGATAACGATAGAGCGGATGCTGAATCAACCCGTCATGAGCCTGCAAACCGGTCAACCGCTCGCTAAAATTGACTCGCCGATTATCAATCCGAATAACCTAAAGATTGTAGCTTTTTACGTGAGTGGTCCAATGGTGGATTTTAACCCGGCCGTGCTTTTCGCCGAAGATATCCGCGAATTTGGCGATATGGGCGCGATTGTTGATAGCTCTGATAATATTATGTCGCCCGAAGGTATGGTGCGATTAAATGAGGTGATCAATTATCATTTTCAACTACCGGGCATATTAGTAGTCGACGAGAACAAACGAAAACTAGGCAAAGTCGAAAGTTACGTCATAGACCCAGACAACCTCCAGATTCAGCAGCTCTACCTAAAACCATCTCTCGCAAAGAGTTTGAGCGTCGCCCATTTGACCGTGGCTCGCAATCAAATAGTTGAGGTCGATAACAACAAAATCGTCGTCAAAACACCAACCACCAAAGAGGGGGTTGCCGCCCAAGTTGCCCACATTACCGAAAATACCATTCCATTTGAAAACCCTTTTAGAAAGCCGAAACCAGCACCCGAGAATATTGACCAGGATTAGTTCTCGTCGTCCACGAGGGCTGATTTGATATCGTCATACTTGAAACCTTGACGAGCTAGATAGGCGACCAGTTTACGCTCATCATCGTATTTATTGATTTTTTTCGCAATCATTTTTCGTAGCGCCGCCATTTCGTCGTAATCGTCCGATTCGGCTAGTATGTTAGTGATAATATCAGGTTTGACGCCTTTTTTCTGCAGCTCGACTTTCATACGTTTGGCCGAAAAGTTACGGGTATTAGCGCGCGACCGCACAAAACTCTCAGCGAATCTTTCGTCATTTAGATAGCCACGTTCGCACAGCCGATCAATCACTCGCTCGGTGTTATCCTCGGTCCACTGTTTACGCCGGGCGTAATCGCGAATTTCGCGTTCACTCCGCAAACGGCGACTAATGAGGTCAACAGCCCTGATATAATTCTTGCCAAAATCAGACTCGTTTTTCAGCTCTAATAACTGCAACTCGTCGATGGCATCACCTTTTTTTAATCCCAATGTAACCAGTTGTGTTTCATCTAAGCTAAACGAAAACTCGTTATCAACAAACACATTGTAGCGACCCTCGGTTTTGACAGCGGGGGAGATCTTGGTAATATTCATTATTGTCCCATCATATATTAAAAAGGTGGCTCAAAGATAACCTCGTGAATATCCGACAGACTAGCTCGCGGATTAGATTTCATAAAATCAGCAATACGAACAGTAGCAATACGTTCAACACGATCACCTTGAGCTTCGCCTAGTTTCATTAGCCAATTTTGAATCACATTATAGCGATGACCCGATACCTCATCGAGAGCATTTAAAGCGTCTTCTAATTCCATTAGTTCTGCTTCGGAAAAGTCGGGCTCCTCCTCAGGGAACAGTCTGATAATCTTTGCGTTAGTTGTGCGTGTTTGATCGGAATCGCGGTGATAACGCACAGCGTTTTTGCCGACATTTTTTCGTCGCTGACGCGCAGCGCTAAAGTCTCTAATATTACCTATGTCTCCATCCGGCGTCATATCACCAGACCTTGCCATAGATTATTCCTCGTTAGTTTTTAGCTTGTCGCGAACTTTTTTATCAATTTCGGACAAAACTTTTGGATTATCTTTCAAATATTGTTTGGCAGCTTCGCGGCCTTGACCGATGGTTTCGTCGTTATATTTATAGAACGCGCCAGCTTTCGCGACGATATCGTTGGCCGCCGCCAAATCTAGCACGTCGCCAGTCGTCGAAATACCTTCGTTATACATAATATCGAACTCAGCCTGACGGAAGGGTGGGGCAATCTTGTTTTTGACCACCTTGACCCGCACGCGGTTACCGATAATATCCTCGCCGGCCTTTAATTGGCCAATACGACGAATATCCACACGTTGGCTCGCATAGAATTTCAAAGCATTACCACCAGTGGTGGTTTCTGGGTTACCAAACATCACCCCAATCTTCATGCGAATCTGGTTGATAAACACTACGGTAGCTTTTGATTTATTGATAATACCAGTTAGTTTGCGGAGGGCCTGACTCATCAGGCGGGCCTGGAGACCCGGCAGAGAGTCGCCCATATCACCATCAATCTCAGCCTGAGGCACCAACGCCGCCACCGAGTCGAGCACGATCAAATCGACCGCGTTCGACCGCACCAAGGTTTCGACGATTTCGAGCGCTTGTTCGCCGTTGTCTGGCTGCGAAACGAGCAGATTAGTGGTATCAACCCCGAGACGTTTAGCATAGGCTGGGTCGAGCGCGTGCTCGGCATCAATAAAGGCTGCGGTGCCACCTTGTTTTTGCACTTCGGCAATCGCATGAAGGGTTAGGGTAGTTTTACCGCTAGACTCTGGGCCATAAACTTCGACGATGCGACCTTTTGGATAGCCACCGCCGAGAGCCAAATCTAGACTGAGTGTACCCGAAGGGATAGTTTCAACCTCAATTTTGTAGGCATCGCCCAGTTTCATAATCGATCCATCACCGAATTGTTTGGTGATTTGATCAACCGCCAAACCCAGCGCCGCCGCCTTGCCGGCGTCGTCAGTCGACTTCGCAGTCATCGTTTTATTGTCTTTCTTGGCCATAATCCCTCCTTGCAGTTATATGCTAATTATAGCATTTTAGAGGTTCTTTTCCAAGTGACGCACAGCTTTTGGCGTCACCCGACGACCGCGCGGCGTGCGCTCGATAAACCCAATTTGTAATAAATATGGCTCGTAAAAATCTTCGATGGTCGTCGCCTCGTCACCAGTGAGCGCCGCAATAGTCGTTAGTCCGACCGGATTATCTCCGTAGTTATCGTTGATTGCGACGAGCATCTGCCTATCGGCCGGATCGAGGCCTAGTTCGTCAATTTCTAGCATCTGTAGAGCCGATTTCGTGAGCGGTTCATCGATGATGCCGTCGCCATTGACGTCGGCGTAATCACGCACGCGCTTTAATAGACGATTAGCGATACGTGGCGTTTGACGGCTACGTTCTGATAAAGTTTTTGCGGCGTTCGGGGCAATTTTCGTATCTAAAATCTGTGCACTGCGTGTGATAATCTTTTCAATATCGCGCGGTTCGTAAAATTCTAGTCGATACATATGGCCGAAACGATCACGGAGTGGGGCTGCTAGCGATCCAGTTCTCGTCGTTGCGCCAATGACGGTAAATTTAGGTAGATCGAGCCGCACCGAACGAGCTGCTGGACCTTTACCAATCACGATATCGAGCTTGAAATCCTCCATCGCTGAATATAAAATCTCTTCGACCGTCCGACTGAGGCGATGGATCTCGTCAATAAATAGAATGTCGCCATCCTGGAGGTTAGTCAGAATCGAAGCTAAATCACCGGCTCGCTCGATGGCTGGACCAGCCGTTACACGCAAGCCAACGCCCATTTCATTAGCAATCACACCCGCCATCGTCGTTTTACCGAGTCCCGGCGGACCATATAGTAGCACATGGTCAATCGGCTCGCCGCGCTTTTTAGCGGCCTCAATCGCTAGTTTTAGATTCCTCTTTAAACGCTCTTGACCAACATACTCCGAAAAACTCTGGGGTCGCAGTGTCACCTCAGCTTGCGATTCTTCGCTGTTAGCCTGCGGTAGGGTAGGTTCAACTAAACGTTCAATTGCCATAACTATATTGTACTACGACTTGACCGGCATAATGATATGTTTATAGTCCACGTTTTTATCGGCCGTAATCAAAATCGGCGCCAGTTTACCATTAAATTGTATTTTCACCACGTCATCATCAATCTGATTTAGGGCGTCGAGCAGGTATTTCGAGTTTAGAGTAATCGTACCGTCACCTTTGGTTTCCGCCTCTGTTTCCGCATCATTTTCACCCAACTCCGAAGCAATCGAGTGAACACTGAGAGTGGATTTAGTTGAGCTAATATTTAAGGTAATCGATCCAGCACTCTCGCGCGCAAACAACTCTGATATTTTAGTAATACGTAACAACTCCGCTCGATCCAGTATGGCCTCCGTTTCTGTGCTAGTTGGGATGAGTTGTCGGTAATTAATAAAGTTACCATCTATGAGACGAGAATTAATGATAGTTTGTCCAACAATAAACTCGATCTGATCCTCACCCACACCAATCACTACTTCCTTCACATCATCGCCAATAACTCTCGAGACATCGTTCAAAGTTGACGCCGGCACAATGGCGGAAATATCAGTGTCGACCGACATAATATTCTTTTCAGCCAATCGATAACCATCAGTAGCCGCCATATATAGTTTACCCTCTAGTGAGTGTAGATAAACACCAGTCAAAATCGGCCGCGTTGTATCTGAACTGGCCACTAATGATGTGCTGGCGATAGCTTTTTTTCAGATCTTCGGACGGTATAGTTAAAGTAGTTTTACTCGTTAGTTCCGGTAGGGCAGGAAAGTCATCAGCTGGCGTAGTATTGATGACCGATTTATATCCGCCGGCTGTTATCTTCATTTTTCCGTCTGTTAAATCAATATCTATATTGACTTTTGGTAGGTTTGACACAAATTCTGTAATTAACCGAGCTGGCACTGTGGTTACTCCGTTGGTTTTAGTGCTAGCTGGAACCTTTTGAGTAGTGGCTGTCTCTAGGTTGGTGGCAGATAATGTTAATTCACCAGCCTCAGCCTTTATAAATATATTATTTAATATTGGCAGGGTAGTTCGACTACTAGCTGTTCGACTAACGATCCCGAGCGCTTTACTTAGATTTTCCTGGGTTACTGATACTTTCATAATGTTCCTTTCCTATATAATTTAGTAGTAGTAATAGGCTCTGTGGATATTGTGTATAAAAACGGATTTACAGATAGAAAAGACGCAATTGCTATGTGGATAGTTTTGTGAAAAAGCTGGGATTTTTCGAGTGTTGTCCACAAAAGAATAAAACCCACAACCCGTTGTTTGGAGATTGTGAATAGTTTTTGGCAGGTTTTACCAAAAGTATCGACGACTAAATCACAGTTTTTACACAGATTTTTAAGCATAACCTTAAGCATATAGGGCCTCCCGAAGATCTGATACTTGTTGGCGGACGCGGGTATTGAGTTTAATCTCTCGTTCGATTTTTTCAACCGAATGAATAGCAGTGGTATGATCTTTGCGTCCTAGTTCACGCGCAATTTTCGGAAAGCTCATCTTTAACTCACTACGCAGTAGATACATCGCCATTTGTCTCGGCTCGGCAATGTGGCGATCTCTAGCTGGGCTGCGCATCTCGTCAACCTTTAGATCAAAATAGCTAGCGGTTTTATCAACCACCTGGCGGGCAGTAATGTGTTTGGGTCGCGACGATTTAATATTACCGAGCAACCCCTCAGCTAACTCAACAGTTGGTTCCTCGCCGCGCATTTCGCAGTAGGCGAGCACCTGATTGAGTGCACCCTCTAGTTCACGAATATTAGTTCGCACCGCGTCGGCCAAAAAACTAATAGTGTCGTCCGGTAAATTACTATTAGCTAGCGTCGCCTTGGTTTTTAGGATAGCACAACGCGTCTCAAAATCCGGCAAACCAACATCAATTGCCATACCCATCTGAAATCGACTACGTAAACGATCAGCCAGATCTGGTATTTCAGATGGCGGTCGATCAGCACTAATAACCACTTGACGGTCAGTTTGATGGAGGGCATTAAAAGTATTAAAGAATTCCTCTTGGTTGGACTTTTTGCCAGCGATAAATTGAATATCATCAACAATCAAGACATCAACCTCGCGATACTTCTTTGAAAAATCCCGGTTCTTTTTGTACCGAACATGATCAATAAACTCATTTACAAACGTTTCGGTTGGTACGTATAACACCCGTTTTTCTGGGTGAGCCGCGATAATCTCATTGCCAATCGCCTGAATTAGGTGGGTTTTACCGAGGCCAGATCCGCCATAGATAAAGATCGGATTATATTTTTGCCCCGGCATACTAGCGGCGGCCTGGGCGGCAGCATGCGCCAGGTCGTTGCAGGTGCCAACAATGAAATTATCGAATCGGTAACGCGGATTGAGACCAGTTTTGCGATTTCCAGAGATGGGTCCGCTAGTAACCGAAACGGTCGGCTCATCGATTTGTATCACAGCCTCGTTACGAATAACCTTTTTATTATTCACGATATATTCAATGGTCGGTTTGGAGAATCCGTTATCTACTAGAATTTGCTTGATTTTGGCATCGTATTTTGTCTCAAACTGACCTTTTGCGAAAATATTATTAACCAAAATAGAAACATGCTGATCATCAACACTCAGTAGGGAGGCTTTTTCGAACCACGTTTTAAAGGTGGCGGGAGGAACTGATAGTTCAACCTCGCCTAATATTATCTCCCAAATTTTATTCTGATTACTCTCCACAAAAATACATACCTTTCCTAACATCCAATATACCAGATGTGAATAGTTTTCCACAACCCTAGACAAACTGTGGCAAAAGTTAAACAACTATTACAAACAGAGCTATAATTTTCCACAGTCAATGTGCTTCCTCTGTAAAATAGTGGATAACAATTAAATATCTGTGGAAAAGTTATTCAGCCAAACCACGGGAATCGCGAAGCAAAGCGCTGGA
This sequence comes from Candidatus Saccharibacteria bacterium, assembly GCA_016699895.1. Lineage (NCBI taxonomy): Bacteria > Candidatus Saccharimonadota > Candidatus Saccharimonadota bacterium. Next base: position 233,469 of record CP064991.1, read on the forward strand.
GGTTGATGAAAACACCCTTATCTGATACAATACTCTCGTTATGCCAAAGAGAACCTATCAACCAAAGACTCGTCGCCGAGCCCGTGTTCACGGCTTTCGCGCACGTATGTCAACTCGAGCTGGCCAAATCGTTCTAAAGCGCCGCCGTATTAAACAGCGCGCCAAAGTAGCTATCTAGGTCAACTGAAAATCGCCCCAAAGACTCCCGGGCGATTTTTTTATCGTATACTATATAGTATGATTTCTCAAAAATTTCGCTTTCACGGCCACAATAGTTTGAAATATGTTTTTCAACACGGCCAGAGCGAACGTAATCGCCATCTGGCTATTAAATGGACTGAAAACAAGCGCCGCCGCCATCCACGGCTGTCGGTTGTGGTTAGTAAAAAGGTATTCAAGAGCGCCGTCAAACGCAACCGCATCCGCCGCCGGATTTACGAGAGCGCCCGGCCACTACTGATAGACGCCGCGGCAATAGACGCGGTGATCAGTGTTTATTCTGGTGAAGTGCTAGATATGTCGCACGACGAACTGACGATTGAAATCTTGCCACTATTAAATAGTGCTGGCTTGAAGTCCACCAAGATCCACGAATAACTGAGAATAACTAGTCTTTTGTCGCTGTAGATGGTATGATGGTTGACATGAGTATCTTTGATCGTTTATTAACGCAGCCTATTTTCAACCTGTTAGCCCTCATTTATAATTTTGTGGCTGATTTTGGCGTGGCGATTATCATCATGACCATCCTAGTGCGACTACTGCTGTGGCCACTGGTGAAAAAACAGCTTCATCAAACTAAATTGATGCGATCGATCCAACCCGAGCTTAAACAGATAAAGAAAAAGACCAAAGGCAATCGTATGTTAGAGAGCCAGATGATGATGGAGCTCTACCGCGAGCGCGGTATCAAACCGTTTAGCTCAATATTAGTCCTCATTATCCAGCTACCAATCTTTTTCGCAATTTTCCGTGTGGTACAGCTTTTCACTGGCGCTCAATACAACGCCGTTAATCACACGTCGCCCGACACCTTTATTTATCCATTTCTCGACGGATTTGGTAGGATTCCGGAGTTATTAGCGGGCGGTTCGACCCATTTGTTTGGCCTCATTGATCTAACGAAAACGGCCGGTAGTTACGCTCCAGCGCTCGTTATTGCGATTCTAGCCGCCGGATTACAGTTCTGGCAGAGTAAACAGGTCATGCCGCAACCTAGCGAGAAAAAGAAGCTACGCGAAATGTTTCGTGATAGCGCAGCTGGCAAAGAGGTTGACCAGGCCGAGATGATGGCTGCGACCACCGGCAAGATGATCTATCTATTCCCAGTTATGACATTTATGGTTGGTCTCGCTCTGCCGGCTGCTGTCATGCTTTATTACGCTACGACGTCACTGGTTGCGGTGATCCAGCAAGGCATAGTCCTGAAAAAGGATGACGAAGAAATGATTAAAATAGCTAACGAACCGAGCCGTAAAACCTCTGACAAAAAAGTCCGCGAAGCAGAAATTATAAAAGTCAAACCCTCCAAAAACAAAAAATCCCTCACCGATACCCCGGAACCTTCCGGTGGTGCGACGGTGGTTAGGCGTATAAAAGCGAAATAAGGAGGACACCATGAATAGAGAAGAATCAATACTGTTTGCCAAGAAATACGTCGAGGACACCTTGTCGTTTTTTGGTATCAATGTCGATGTTTATGCTACGGCCGACGAGGATGTGATCGAGATCAACGTGCCGAATACTTATCTCAGCAACCTATTAATCGGGAAAAACGGCGATACGTTGCGTAGCCTGCAATTCCTCGTTCGCTCGACCCTGATTCAGAAAAATGCCGAACTAACCCGTGTCAATGTCGACGTGGCTGATTACAAACGTCGCCACAATGATCGAATTGCCGAACAGGCTGAAAAATGGGCTCATGAAGTCTTGGCTAGCGGTGAACCAATGAATTTACGACCAATGAATCCGGCTGAGCGTCGTGTTGTGCACAAGGTGTTGGCTGATTACTCACAACTCTCTACGTCGATCATAGGTCAGATAATTCCAAGTCAGCGACACTGGACTAGCGATTAGTTTGGCAACATTTAGAAACAGTCCATCGCCTAATCCGAAATGTGGCGCATGATGTACGAGTAACCAAATAATGCCGTTTTGAATCACCCATAGACCAAACAGAGTAAAGACGAAAAATAGAACGATTTCACGGACGTAGTTCTTTGATTTTGAATCAAATGTCCATTTTTTGTTCATGATAAAGCTAAATGTCATGGCAATGCCGGTTGATATAGTGTTTGCGACTATGGCGTTTACCCCGAATAGCACCAAGGTATTCATGATTGCAAAATCCAAAACAGTATTCGCCACACCAATAACGACGAATTTTAGCGGTTTTTTACTGACGGCTGGTTTTGTAGTTTGGTTTGGCTGGTCGCTCACTGTTAGACTCCTTTGTTACGGCACCTTTATGTAGTTTCTCGATTAAATAGAGGGGTCGGTTTTTGGTCTCGATAAAGATCCGACCGATATATTCACCGATAATACCTAAACTAACCAACTGCACACCGCCTAGGAATAGGACGAGAATAATTAATGTATTAAACCCACCGGTTCGAGGCAACCCTAGCGCAGCCTGTATCAATATGACTAGTATGTAAATAAAGGCAGCAAGGCTGATGAGAACACCAAATAGCGACACAAATCGTAGCGGAATAGTGGTAAAAGAGGTAAATCCATCGATGGCTAGATTGATGAGCGAGTTGCCTGGTGACAAGATGCCATATTTCCATTTGGTTGTACCAGCCGATCGTTCACCTTGATCAAAAGTAATTTCCTTTTTCTTGTACCCCACCCAGCTAAATAACGCTTTGTTTTGACGCGAGGCTTCACGGATCTGTTTCAATGCGTCAACACAACGGCGCGAAAAGAGGCGAAAATCACCAGTATCGAGCTGGATCTCCACCCGAGTCATTTTTTGTAGCGTGCGATAGTAGAGTTTGGAAAAGAACTTCTTTACAAAACCTTCGGTACGATGGGTGCGCCTGGCGTAGACATCATCATAGCCCTTTTCCCACCATTTGATCATCTCGGGGATGAGTTCGGGCGGCTCCTGGCCGTCGGCATCCATGATCACTACAGCATCACCACTGGCGTGATCGAGTCCGGCAGCCACCGCAATTTCCTTGCCAAAGTTTCGCGAAAAATTCAAATAGGATACTTGTGGGTTGGCGGAGGATTCGTGCTCTAGGATTGCTAATGTCTGATCACGACTACCATCGTTAATAAACAAAAATTCAAAACGATAGTTTTTGTTATTTGCCACTAGGTTCGCTAAACGTTTAAACATGAACGGCAGCGATTTTTCCTCGTTGTAGGCGGGAATGATAATGGTGATTAGTTTTATCATGACAATATTATATCACTATAGCCTCTAGCAACATCACAAGGATTTTACCCAGGTTCGAAAATGTTTTAATGCTACCGCTAACGACATAATCCCATAAATGAGGTGTGGTAGGTGCCGCAACATATGGCGGCGCTACGCTCCATTAGAACTTTTTTTTTATCCCTATAAACCGAGTAGTTTTAGCTACTATATATTCACCGCCTAGGTTTTTTTCAAACTCACAATTTTCTGGCGATATGACCTGTGACTCCGGGTAACGAGGAGCCAGTACGAGAGTAACCATCTCCACTCAATCCAATGAAATAAATCATTGATCTCTGGAGTTTTATTGTTACTCGCAAATGCAGCGAGCTCCTCTGAATTGATCTGGCGAAATGTCGTATTTAGTGCTGATTTTCCAAATGTTCCGGCACTACTTTCGTGATAATGATAGGTTATATCAGAGATAACCTCGAGATGCGATATGTGCGAGAAATAATGAAGTGCAAAGATGAGATCTTCACCAAAACTAAGATCTTCGCGAAAACGTAGATGATGCTCCCGAATAATATCAGCTCGAAAGAGCTTATTCCATAAATTATAGAGCATCCCATTGGTACCGAGCGAGCGTAAAACATAGGCCTCGAGGTTATTTGATACCAACTCTCTCTTGGGCGATATATGTTTATAGTTATCTATGCGTTTCCGTTTACCCAGTAAATCAATACTCCAACCAGAAACAGTCAGATCACTTTTCGATTTTTTGATCGCAGTAACAACGATTTGCAATGCGTCTTGCGCTATACTGTCATCGGCATCATAGAATTGGATGTATTTCCCGCCCGCCTTTTCTAGCCCTAGGTTTCGTGCACTCGATGGTCCGCCATTTGGTTTTGTAAAAACTCTAACTCGCGAATCGACCTTCTCTATTTTTCGGAGAACTGACAATGTATTATCTGTTGATCCATCGTCAACTAGGATGAGCTCAAAATCCCTGAACGATTGGCCCAGAATGGCGTCGGTCATATTGCATACGGAAGCTCCAGTATTCCAAACTGGGATAATGACGCTAACGAGCGGTTTATTCATAGTATGAGTATATCATCATCGTGGTATAATTAAGAGTAAGTATGGTAAAAAGTGGACTGTTAGACAAGAAGAATCGTGTGCTTTTGTATGAGTTGGTAAAGACCGATTTCAAGCTACGCTATCAGGGTTCGTTTCTCGGTATCTTGTGGTCGGTGTTAAAGCCACTGCTACTTTTCACAGTGATGTATACGGTGTTTGTAAAATTCCTCAGATTTACCGATGGAACCAGTACCTACCCGCTAGTTCTCCTTCTCGGTATATCGCTATGGAGTTTTTTACAGAGGCAACTAATGTTGGCATGCAATCTATCGTGTCTAGGGGTGATATTTTGCGCAAGATTAACTTTCCAAAATATATCATTATCCTCTCCTCGATGGCGAGCGCCATGATAAGCCTCACGATCAATCTAGCAGTCGTCGTAGTATTTATGTTGTTTAGCGGAGTGAAATTGACTCCATATATACTATTACTACCGATAAATATTCTGCAGCTATTTATGCTGGCGTTCGGACTCGCACTGCTACTCTCGACTCTGTATGTCAAATTCCGTGATATAGGACATATCTGGGATGTTGTGATACAAATATTGTTTTATTCGATACCTATTATTTATCCACTGACCCAAGTTGCAGATTTTCGTGTTATGGGCATTGCGGCACAAAATATCATTATGTTAAACCCAATAGGACAGATCATACAGGATATCCGACATAATTTGATTTCTCCAGTCAATGTGCCGACGGCTTGGGATATTCAGCCTACTATATGGATAGCAATCACTCCTGTTATTTTGACGATAGTTATCGTAGTAGTTGGAGCGATATATTTTAGAAAAAATAGCAAAAAATTTGCGGAGATTATGTAATGAGCGAGCCGAAATACGCACTGCAAATAAGAAACGTGAGCAAGAGTTTTCGTCTCCCGACAGAGAAGTCTAACGGCATAAAACAGATGGTTATTAATGCTGCGAGGGGTGTCAAAGGCTATAAAAACAGCATGTTCTAAAAAATATATCGTTTAATGTTGAAAAAGGTGATTTTTTTGGCATTGTCGGTAGGAATGGTTCGGGAAAATCAACACTATTAAAACTCATTTCGCAGATTTACGAACCCGATTCTGGAAAAATTATCGTTAATGGCAAACTGGTGCCGTTTATCGAGCTAGGTGTCGGATTTAATCCCGAACTGACGGGTCGAGAAAATATCTATTTGAACGGTGCCCTGCTAGGATTCTCACACGAGGAAATGTCCGCTATGTACGAAGACATCGTAGAATTTGCCGAGTTGAAAGAGTTTATGGATCAAAAGCTCAAAAACTATTCCAGTGTCATGCAGGTTCGATTGGCGTTCTCTATCGCGATCAAGGCAGAGGCTGACATTTTAGTGCTTGACGAGGTCTTGGCGGTGGGAGATGAGGAGTTTCAGCGAAAATGTTTCAATTATTTTGCCGAACTAAAGAAAAACAAGAAGACCGTTATCCTTGTTACACACTCTATGGAGTCTGTGCAGCGATTTTGCAACAAAGCTGCTCTGATTGATAAGGAGTGATCTTGTTCAGGGGAATGCAGCCGAGATAGCGCAGCTATACAGGGAAATCAATAGTAATTTAGGCGATAGTGGGAACGATGATATCATAACTAACGATTCTCGCGATAGACGCAAAGAGACAGGATCGCCAATGTTGATTAAGGCATCGTGTCGGCGAGATGATGATAATATCAATATTGATATTCTATTAACACCGAAAAAAGACATAGATGATGCCATAGTATCCGTATTTATCGATCGAGACACAGGTGAGCAGGTGTATCGTTTCTCCTCTGATGAAAAGATAGGGTGTGTATCTAATTTTAAAAAGGATGACCCCGTACATATTAAGCTAAAGCTTCAAAATATTTTTCCAAGCGGAATTTTCACTCTCAGGGTGTCGGTTAAGAAATCAGACAGAACGGAAGAATATGCCCTATTTGGAAATGTAGCATCTTTTGATATAGACAATGCTAGCCGACAATCCGAATGGGACGTTCACTGGAGGCCAAACGAGGAGTTTTCCATAGAATGATTCGTGTGCACGATGCTGTTTACCTGTGGAGATATTATAAGGAGAATGGTTGGTCTTTTTTGCGGGGTATCGGTGTTCGAAAACGAAACCCAGGAACGCCGAGTTTCAAAAGGGTTTTAGAAGCTAGGGACAGGGGGCATGTTATACGCGATGCTCGTTTTGTTGTTAATGCCGATAGGCTGGATATTGCAGCCAAGACACTCTTCGCACGAGCATATGTTGAAGGAGTATCCTCGCGTTGGCCAGCAGCTGTATACAAAGAGCACCTACGTTCCTGGAATAATTTTTATGAGGATGAGCCTAATAAAGAAACATACGAGGATTTTAAGAATAGTTACATTGGAATAATTGATAGCTATCTTTGTGGCAGGATGAATTACGCAGACAGCCCTGTCGTTGTTAATCAAGCAAACGGTATGCTTAGGAATGGGGGGCATCGAGTAGCTGCGATTGTTACGGGAAACCTAGTGAATGTTATTGAGGAGAAGCAAGAAAAGGAACGATCCTGGGGTGCCGATTTTTTTAGAGGTAAACTATCAGAAAAACCAGAGTTTTTATTAGGGGAGAAATATCTCGATGCAATGACTCGTGAGTATGTTTCGTTGTGCCCTGAGAAATTGTTTGCAGTCATCATATTTCCTGCCGCGAAAGGGCATAGACGCGAGGCGGACCAGCATCTCAAAAGGATTGGGAAAGTAGTTAATCAAAAAGTATTTAAGCATAATGAGCTAGACGGGGAGAGTGTTGTTCGACAACTTTATTACGGCGAAGAGTGGAATTATGAGGGCTCTCGGGGTGTCTCGAATAAGGCAGAATGGTGTTTTAGCGGAAAAGGCAATCTCCACGTCTATATAATTGAAAGTAACATGAGTATGCAGGAGCGGGTTCGTGAAAAGGAGTATCTACGCAACGTGTGGGGGGTTGATAAGAATTCTATACACATGACAGACACTTACGATGAAGTTAATATTGTTGCCCGGATGTTTTTCCACGAAGGTACAGTCGAGACACTTAGGCGATACTATTCGTTTAGTCCGAGCATACTTAACCTATTTGATCAATACAAAAGCTCTACCGAAAGGTTTTATTGATAAAGATAGATTTTGTATAGATTCAAGTGCAGTAATGGATTTCTTCGGTCTGCGCAATGCGGCAGACGTTGATTATATAAGTATTTGCGAAGAACTTTCCTCTCGTATTAATGGCGTCGAACGCCACGACGGGAAGTATACAGGGTATTATCCGCTGTCTGTAGAGGAGATGATAACTGACCCAAACAATTTTTTCTATTATGCTGGTTGTAAAATATTAAAACTTGACCTTGTTGAATCAATGAAAAGAACAAGAGTCACCAAAGACCCTGACTCAGCTAGTAAAGACTTGAAGGACATTGAGCTAATAGAAAATTACAAGAAGAATCCAAAAACTATTCCACAGACCACCCAGAAGTAGGTCGCCAGACAACTTTGCCTTTCTCGAATGATTGAGAGCGAGAATTGTCACCGTTTATGTATTTTTGACCAATAGGTTTACCGAGGCGCCCCAAGCTACCTCCTTGCTCTTGCCAATAGCCATAAAAATTACCCTCGATCTCCCATGCTCCGGTTGTATGGCTGTGTATAATAACACCATTTTCGAAATATTGCCATGACCGACCGTCGTCTGCGGTGCCGTACGTTCCTTGTGGTACTCCCAATAGCCCCGTCGACCCTCCTATTTGCTGCCATCTGTCGTAGATTGGACCAAAGAGTATCTCGTGTGGGCTAGAGTTTTCAGACTTTCTTACGACGAGTCCTTTTTCGTAGAATTGCCATGACCGACCGTCTTCTTCCGAGGTTTGGTTTGATGTGGGTCGACCAAGTACTCCGAAACTACCTCCAAGCGACTGCCATTTAGTGTAAAAGTTACCATAAAGGATAGGCCAGGCGGAGCCATTGGGAGCTTGAACTATCAACCCCTTGTCAAACGATTGCCATGTGTGACCAGAGGGTTCAACGACAGTATCTGTCGTAGGTATTCCGACTTCCTGTCGATAGTTCAACCAGGCTTCGTAAACATTTCCAACTATTGTGTGAGCAGGGCTATTTGCGTCTTGTCTGACCACTATTCCATTTTTAAACAGCTGCTGTCTGTTGCCGGAGTTTGTGACTGTAACGGTGGATATGGGTTGTTTAAGGGGACCTAGACTTCCTCCTGTAGAATACCACTTGTCACCGATTGGACCTGGAACGATTTCCCACCCACCTGCATCTTGAGTATATATAACGAGCCCATTTTTAAACTGCTGCCAAATTCTGCCATCGCTATCTTCACGTATTGCGAGTGAGCTTGGGACACCCAGCCTCCCGACACTTCCTCCGAGTTCTTGCCATCGCTGATATGTGGAAGAGTAGGGGACGAAGCGGGCTCCATATTCAATGGTCCATATAACTACGCCTTTATCGTAACTCTGCCAAACTCTGGGGGCAGCGTCATATTCTAACTTTACTGTACCGCTAGGACTACCCATTTGAAGTTTCTGCTGAGAGTATAATGTGTTTATTTCCCCAGTCGCTTTGGTGATATCTAGGTAGATGCCGCTTGTTGGATCACCGAACCAATCGGTGAAATATAGCCAGAAATTTCTGTTACCGTAGGCGCCACAGCTATCGCCGGTGCCATACCCAGCATTGAGCGCTGACTGATTAGGCTGGTACGGCGTGTAGCGATAGAGGGCTGAGGTTGCACGGTTTTTGATATTGATAGTAGATCCACCACAACGATTGCGGTCTGGATGGTACTGAACATAGTTCTCGCCGACTGGGTAGTTGCTCCAGCCGCCATTGAGAACATTGCGAAAGAGGTTTGCGGCTTGCCGTATCTGGTTCTTTAGGCCGTAATACTGGGTGTCGCAAGCTGCTGTGCCGGGACATCCATAGCCCGTAGCCGAACGATACTGAATGCTGTTTGGCCATGTGTCGGTGATCAGGCCCTGTTCTTTTTGCAGTAGAACAATGATTACCTGAGGGTTGATACTGTAGTCCTGTGCGGCTTGCCAGATGATATGGGCAGCAGATTCACCATCAAAGGTATCTTCGAACATGCAGACGAATCGACCATCCTTTACCTTGTGGTATTGGCTAGCTTTGCTAATGTTTGTATTATTACAGGGGTTTTTACTCTCAGGAATGTCTGGATCTGGGCTTCGGTCATGCTGTTTTTGTTGCTCATCACGGAATCAGACATGATATTACTCGGGTCAAAGTTGCGTAGATCTGCAGCATCGGCAGGGCGCTGGAGCTGCAGATACGACCAGACGCCAAAGGCTAATCCAATAACGACAAATGCAGTCGTGACGATAGTCCTCGGTGTATTATTATTGTGTCTGATCCGTAGTATCATTCTCGTTCTCCTAGATAGTCACCCTGTCTTTAAAGGTGCCGGTTCGGTTTCCGCTCGTTACAGTTATTTCGATGGCCCACTGTCCACTAGATAGTTCGGAGACGGGTACGGAGAAGCCCTCACAGGTCGATGATGATGGATTTGTGATAATAGAGGCACTTCTCGTCACCGTTTTTCCGGCCGAGGTTAATTTTAGACTACATGTTCCAGACGTGAGGGATTGATCAATGGTGACACGTAGCGTTAAATTACCATCAACAACAGATTTATAGTTAATGACGCCAGTCAGAGAGTTGCTCGTGTTTGGGCTATCGCCTTCGTATTGTTTAGGGGTGTCTTTTCCGTCTTCTCCTAGAGTGGTCGGTGTAGTTTTGTCATTCGTTTTATCCGTCTCATCATTTGTTTTTGGAGTATCATTATTACTCGTCTCAGCCGAACGTTTATCGTCTGACGGACGGGTGGCGTAGTAGGCATAAACACCTCCGCCGAGGATCAAAACAGCGATGCCGGCAATTAAGAGAGCTTTTTTTGGTGATTTTTTCTGTTGAATGCGCATAATACCAGTGCCCTTTACCTTTATTATATCCTATAGTGCTATTATAACATAAGTATTATAGATTTATCAAATACTGAGATCCGAGTGGCGCAATAACTAGGCCTATGCTATCATATAGGGTATGACAAAATTCCCACTTGTATCTATTATTGTCCCTGTCTACAATGTTGAAAAGTATATGCCCGTATGTCTCGATAGTATATTAAATCAGACATACAAAAACATCGAAGTTATCGTAGTGAGCGACGCAAGTCCAGGCAACATAGCGGAAATCGTGAAAACGTATCAAACCAAGCATAAAAACATTAAATTTATCAATCTAAAGGAAAATGTGGGACTGTTTCGTGCGCGAATCAAAGGCATGGAACAGGTAACGGGCGACTACATTATAAATATCGATGGAGACGATGCAATTTGTATCGATTACGTCGAAAAACTAGTTCGTCGGGCGATCGAAACCGGAGCCGATATCGTTTTGAACGAGACGATGCGGTATGAGGAAAAGAATCAATCGAAACACCTGCCTAATCTAGTAAAAAGTATTAGTTATGACGAGGTTATAGAGGGCAAAAATGCGGCGCTGTCTGAGTTGTTGCGAAAAGGCAATTTTTTCTGGGAGGTTTGTGGCAAGTTGTATCATAAGTCTGTTATAGATGCTGCTATGAAAGACCTAAAGGATATCGATCGACATGTTTTAATGGGTGAGGATATATTATTTAATGTCCACTTGTTTTACTATTGTAACAAGCTAGCGCGTGCAGAGTTTGCCTTTTATTATTACCTGATAAACGATGGATCAATTACGGCGAAAAACGCTAATGTAGAAAAGAAAGATAGAGTGTTACAGGATCTACTGTTCGTATTCAAAGAAATCGAGAATTTTATGAAGGCCAAAGGTATATTCAACAAATACGAGAAACAGTATCGCTATCTACGAAATACACAGGCTGCTAAATATTACGAAGAAATACACGAAGATTTCTCGGGTAAAAACAAGCGATTGCTGACAAAACATGTCGAAGAGATGATGTATGACAAGGTAGGGTTTGATCGAGAAGTAGAACTGCGAAGTATCGACGTAGCAGGTGACATCAAAGATTTGCGGTGGAGACTAGAGTCAATGAACTCGATCAAAGTTTCTGGGTTGAAGTTTCTATCAAACGTCAAGCGCAAACTAAAAAAGCATGGTGAGGTAGGTAATGCCAAACAAGGATGTAGTGTCGGTTATTCTCCCTATTTATAATGTTGAGAAGTTTCTGCGGGAGTGTGTCGAGAGCGTAATGGGCCAGACATATCATAACCTAGAGATTATTTTGGTGGACGACGGCGCTACAGACTCATCCGGAAAGATGTGCGATGAGTTCGCCAAAAAGACCAGCGGATCAAAGTCGTGCACAAGAAAAACGCTGGGCTAAATATGGCTCGCAAGAGCGGTTTTGAGGTGAGTACGGGGGAATGGATCACCTTTGTTGATAGTGATGATGTGATCGATCCACATTACGTTGCTTATTTGCTAGAAGCGGCAAAAAAGCATAGCTCAGAAATAGCAATGTGCGGATATAAATATTTTGTAGATACCTATGAACGCGATGACAAGAAATTATCGACGTATACGAAAGCTCTAAAGTCAACAATTGATATGTATTTGCTCGATGGTCGTCCGGACGAGTATTTTTTCATGCAAACTGCATGGGCAAAATTGTTTAGTCGTCGACTCATCTCGTTGATTGACTGGGATTTTTCAAACTATAGGACAAACGAAGACGAATTCATGTCGATGATGTACTATTCTGACCTAAAGACACCTCTGGCTATCGTTGATAATCGCCTGCTCTATTATCGTCAGCGACCAGATTCTATTATGGGACAGAATGACAAAGAATACGTGAATTTTTATAATGGCAAGCCACTGACTAGATTCGAATATTTAGCAGAGGTTCACGACAAGCGTCTAGAAAGATTTGGCAAAAAATATGCCAATGAGATAGCTTATTGGTTTGGTCTACACTACATTATCAGTCTCAGTAGAGCATATAATCTCAATCAGGACCCCCTGACCGCCAATGATAAAAAGGTATTCAACGACAGGTTAGAGGGTATCATCACGGCGAGCCGACACCATCGCTATTGGAACGAACACAAGGTTATTATGGATGAAATCGAGCGCGCCGGTAACATTGAAGGATTTTTTAACTACAAAAAGACTTCGCCAACTGTCTCGATAATTGTGCCCGTGTATAATGCCGAAAATTTTTTGGAGCAGAGTCTCGGATCAATTATCAACCAGACGTACTTTAATTTGGAAATAATTTTGATCAATGATGGTTCAACTGATCGAACAGCTGAGATATGTGATCTATTTGCAAAACGTGACTATAGGGTGAGAGTAGTTACCCAGGAGAATCGCGGCGTATCGGCTGCTCGAAATCACGGATTAGACATCGCTATTGGCAGATATGTGATGTTCGTCGACAGCGATGATTTTCTAGAGCCATTTGCAGTCGAGAGGCTCATCCAGGCTGCAGACAGAGACGGACAAAAGTCGGATATTTATATCGGCGGAATATATGACTATCATACAGCTGGCTATTATTTTGATTATCAGCCTCATACTCTGCCCGTACACAAGAATTTCACCTACGATCAGGGCGATAAAGACGCACTGTACCACGTTATGACGAGCATCAACTCGCCTTTTGCAAAGCTGTACAGCAAAACATTCCTGGACAAACATAAACTACGATTCGACGAGAACATTCGTATTTGCGAGGATACACTGTTCGTATTCGAGGCGATCATGCTCTCTAGCGGAGTGTATATTATTGAGGATCGTATATATTTCTATAGAAACGATTTCGTTAACAACTACTCTGCGATGGGCACTATAGATGATAGTAAGGCACTAGATTTCACAAAGGCCTTTGCAGGTATGCATGACATATTGGTCGCAAAGGAGCTTACGAAAGACAGCTCTATTATGCACGCATTTCGACGAGGACTAGTTGCACACATGCTCTATAGTCTAGAGGTGGTAGAGAAAATGCTGCTGCACACAGGAAAGTATTCGATAGTTTAGCCGAGCTGATCACTACCTATAATCTCGAGGAGGAGCATGCGGGTAGTGAATTTGACAAACAGCAATTCGAATCAATCGTTCGAGGTGATTATGCGAGCTATACCTTGTTAAAATTAAGCGAATATAAGCGTCGAATGAATGCGCTGATCGAAAAAAACGAGCTTGCGAATAAACGTTCCGACAGAGGATCTAGTTTGGTGCGTAAAGTAGCTCATAAAGTAGCCCCCTATGTGCCCCCGCGACAAAGACAATTTATAAAGAGGGCTGCACGTCGTGTTCGGCGTGAGCTATCTAGACTAGGGAAGTAAACTTAGCCGAGCAGGCCGCCAAACATTCCCCATTGGTAGTTGAGAAGGATAACAAACACTGTAGCTGCGAGAGATAGGCAAGAGCCAATAATAACGACATTTCTAAATATTATTTCTTTTGTAATAAACACACGGGCAAATGGAATAGCAGCAAGCATAAACAAGGCCGGGTAATAGTATCGTATCTGAACACCCCTGATGATATTATCACCGTTTTGCATATATGATGCGGCTATGTGTATGGCCGCAAAGCTGGCTACTACAACCAATGACGCAACTGCGATGCTTGACCAACCAAATAATTTGCGCCATAGATTACTCATATTGAGCTTCGTTGTGTCTTTGGCATAGCCGACAAATAGATACATTATAATCATCGCGTTGACGAGGGTGACAATAACTGATGGAATAGCCGCCGCCCCACCTCCTCCGCTGCCATTATATAGAAAATCGTAACCTATCCAGCCGTAGAACATCGTTTTTATAAATGCGAACGGAAAAGTTAATATAGCGATAGGTGCAGAGTCTGGCTTCTCCATAACGTCACTCCCTACTGCCTTTTGCCACAGTACTGCAATCACTGCCGCCAAGGCTATGACGGTAGCCTTTTGCCAGATGTATTTTTCTTGCCCCATAAAACCAAAATAGCGGTAAAAATAATATGCCAGGTATCATTCCCTTGGGAAGAACCATCATAATCGCAGCAAGAGATGCAATTGCAAGTAACCACTTACTCTGTTTTTTGAGCTGTGCAGGAGCCAAATACATACTGCGTACGATAACTGCAATGAAGATAGATATAGCACCGTATAGCATATAGTCGCCACCAGGATTTGCAAAGTGGGATATTGAGTATGGAAGCAGGGCGATACCAACGAGCGCCCATTTTCTAACGGGCAATAGTTTTATAGCTACAACTATCATTGCAATATATGCAATCATGACAGATATGCGCATCATGTACAGCATGGCAACTATAGGCATATTGAATACTTTACCAATGAGAATAGCCACTGTTTGTGGTATATAGGTGGTGGGTGAATAGCTTGAAGCGGTAGTAATAACGCCCTCAGAGTTCGCCCTATCTAATGGCAGTGCAAAAGCGCACTTTAGGGATTCGGCTTTATTGCTTCCGTATGTGGTCGAGTCGTATTTGTAAAGTTGGCCAGGAATCGGTTTTGAGGTCTGTATGCAGCCGATGGTCTTTCGATAGCTTTGAGGTATTTGTACTTCCTCGTAACGTTTCACTGTGAGTTGCCCACGCGATATACCATATGCTCGGACGAAGTGAGCTTCTTCATCCCCTCCAGCGAATGGGGGGAGTCAGTACAATAATAAGACTACCAAAAAAACAGCAATGATCGAGAATACAATAGCTGGCGAAGAGATAATTTTACGCATATGCTCATTAATTATATCATTAATGGAAATTCCTGTCGTGCGATCTTATTTAGATTGAGTCGAGCGTTCTACTGACCTAGGAGTCGCTGTCTCTGGGGTTGGCGTGGTATTTAGAAGAATGACCCCACCAATAATCATTGCAATAGCTACTATTTTCATTGAGGTAAAATCTTCTTTGAATATGAAATAAGATGCAATAAATACTAGAATATATACAAGAGCTGTTGTTAGAGGGACTATGTATCCCAGGCTAAATTTGGAGACAAGAATGATGTAAAGCAAGAAACTTATTCCGTACGTCAGTATTCCTAGCATAGCTAGGATGCCCAGATTCCAAACAAGCTTGCCGTCAACAATTGATAAAAAGCCAGAGCCATTCGTTCCTAGTTTGAGAAGGACGAGACCGCCTGCGGTGGTCAATACGTAAGCTGCTATTAGTAGTTTGTCCATAGATTTATTATAAGTTATCAATACGGTGAATGTCTAGAGGATTAATTATCCGGATATTCTGAGTCGGGAGTCCGTCTGTTATTAATAGTGAAGTCTATTAGTCTGGTAAGATTATATTCTCGCTCAAAATGCTCGAAGTAGTACTTCTTACCGTTTTGTCCCATTTGATTCCTTTTCTTAACAGGCATTGTGACAAGCCTTTTTATTGCATTTGCTAGACCTTGGATGTCTCCCGAGTCAACACAAATACCGCAGTTTGCGTACTCATTTATAAGGCGTTGACCCTCACCATCCATAGCGGCGATGATGGGTTTGCCAGCAGGCATGTAGGAATATACTTTTGCGGGAATGCCATATTCAAATAGAGGGCTTTTCGACAATGCTACGATAGTTGCGTCGGCGATTGACTGATATTTTGGTACTTCGGTGACAGGCTTGAGCCCCTCGAATACGAATTGCTCATCGAGTCCGAGCTTGTGCACTTCCGTCTCGAGCCACTTACGTGACATGCCGTCGCCCAGGATGATGTATCGAACGTCTGCCGGTACTTTTTCTTTTGCTATCTTGGCGGCTTGTGTTACTATATCGAAACATTGTGCGGGGTTGATGTTACCCGCAAAAACGATATTGAAGGTAGCAGCAAACCGTTTTTCGAGCTCTTTATCGTGAGCTTCTGCTTCGTATATTTTCTCTGGAGCCTGAGGGATGTAGAGTGTCTTTTCCTTTGCTATCCCTACCTCGCTAACAAATCGTTCCTGCATACCTTTGAAGACGCCAATAATTCCGTCTGATCGGCGATAATGCCAATATGAGAAGCGAGTGATAATTTTCCGCAGGAAAGGACTCTTGATGTCAAGCATTGAGAATAGGCTATGTGGCCAAAAGTCGCAGACATAAAAGTAAAGAGGCTTACGCTTAAGCTTTGCCAGCAGGATCGCCGGAAGGGACATAAAAACCGGTGAAAGTTGGTAGGCTAGGACCCGGTCGTACTTCTTAAAGAGAAAGAAGGGTACGTAAAATAATGCAAAAAAAGGAAAGGAAATGAAGTTGATGAAAATGCGGAAATTTGAATTGTTGCCGCGAGGTATCTCAGGGATGCGTGTGATCTTTACGCCGTTGCGTATCTCGGTCTTTTTCTTAAAAAAACCATACCCCTCAAAGAACTTGCCGGCCGGATAGTTTGGAGTGCCGCACAAGACCTCTACCTTGTATCCTCGCTCTACCAGGCCTTCTGCGATGTCGGTGATACGAAATGTTTCCGGCCAGTAGTGCTGGCCGACGATGAGAATTCGTTCAGACTTATCGGTAGTGGGCATAGAAATCCTGATGGCTCTCGATCCATTGTTTCATTTCTGTGAGCATCACTTCATAGGACGGGACGGTATAGTCGAAGTCGGTGCGGGTAGTAATAAGTGTTTTGTCCGAAACAGTTGATGTTTCGGGCTCGACTGTAATATCGTTACGATCAAATACGGTGACGAAGAGCTTCAGCAGCTCATATTTTGAAATGTGAGTATTAGGCACAAGGTGATAAAGACCGGTCAACTTCTGCTCTATAGCAGCGTTTATTCCTTTAGCTAGCTCAATTGTTGTGATACCGTTCCACAGGGCTTTCTGATAACCATTGATTTTACCTGTCTGGGCGTAGAACCAGTTGAACAGCCCAATGCCTTTTTGTTGCATATCAGGACCGATGATAGACATACGGAACGTCAGATCTTTGTCATTGATGATTTCGCCTAACGCCTTGGAGCGGTCGTAGTAGATCTCACCGTCGTATGGCGAATCCTCACGGTCTGGCGCATGCTTGCCAGAGAAGACACAGTCGGTACTAAGATGTATCACTCGTGTCGGTTCGTCTCGGTAGAAGCGCTCTAGAAAGTGAGGCAGGTAGCTATTGAGATAGGCGGCAAGATCCTTGCGTGATTCGCTCTGCTGGATAAGTATGCCGATGCAGTTGATGACGATATCAAATGTATTGTTTTCGAGATACTCTCGGAGGCGGGCGGTGTTTGTAGCATCGAGAAGCGTGGTAGCACCATTGAGTTTATTGCTCGCTGAGACAGTGTTGACGATATGGCCCTGTTCGGACAAACACGTTGCAATAACATGTCCGGCCATACCGCCGCCACCGAGAACGAGAACTTTCACTATGATTGGACCCCTACTTTACCCTTCAGTTCTTGCTTGACGTAGTCGACGGTGAGGAGTTTCTTGATCGTTCCGTCAACATCAAGGCGGATAGTGTTATGAGAGGTGTATTCTTCAGCGTTGGTCAGCTTCTTGTCGCCATCCTCAAGGTATTTTTCGTAATTGAGGTCGCGGTTGTCGGCTGGGATGCGATAGTAGTCACCCATGTCTTCTGACTTGGCCTTTTCTTCGCGGGTCATGAGTGTCTCATGGGCTTTTTCGCCGTGACGCGTGCCAATAACCCTGATCTTGGAGTCTGACTTGAACAGTTCTTTGAGGGCTTCGGCAAGCGTACCAACCGTGCTGGCTGGGGCCTTCTGGATGAAGAGATCCCCTTGGTTGGCGTGCTTGAAGGCAAAGACGACCAGCTCGACTGCTTCATCAAGATTCATTAAAAAGCGAGTCATTTCAGGGTCGGTAATAGTGATTGACTTGCCGGCCTTCATCTGTTCGACAAAGACTGGGATGACTGAGCCGCGTGATGCCATGACGTTGCCATAGCGGGTACAGCAGATGACGGTCTGTTTAGGATCAGTATTGCGGGCTTTAGCGATGATGACTTTTTCCATCATGGCCTTTGACGTGCCCATGGCATTGATCGGATACGCAGCCTTATCAGTCGAAAGGCATACGATACGCTTAACTCCTGCGTCGATAGCAGCGCTCAGGAGATTGTCGGTACCAACGACATTTGTGCGTACTGCTTCCATGGGGAAGAACTCGCATGATGGTACTTGCTTGAGAGCGGCAGCGTGAAAGATGTAGTCGACGCCCTTGACAGCCTCGCGGACACTCTCGGGATTGCGAACATCGCCGATATAAAACTTCAGTTTGTCGTCGTTATAATGTTTGCGCATATCGTCTTGTTTCTTTTCGTCACGCGAGAATATGCGAATTTCCTTGATATCGGTATCAAGGAAACGTTTCAAAACAGCATTCCCAAATGAGCCTGTTCCACCCGTAATTAAAAGAGTCTTACCTTTGAACATCCTATCTCCTCGCATGTTATTTACTGGGGATTATTATAGCATCAATATAGTTTTTTTATCAACTGTGCGAATAGCTATATAGAGCCTAGTTTCTGAGACAAACACTCACTTAGTAGATTTTTCAGACGGGTGATATAGCTTAAGACAAGGCGTAGGCAGGACACCTCAGTATTATCGAAAAGCAGCCCTAATTGTTTTTCAGTATAGATGGACCGCACAGAATGCACTTTCGCATCATTTATTTTTTATATTTGTCTGATAGCTGTATAGAGAGCTCTCGGTGCAAATCGCGTAGGCGCTTTTCGGTTTGATCGGCGCGCTGGCGTTGATTGTTGACAATGTAGATCAGAAAGATGATAGCGGTTATCTCGACAATGTCGAATAGGCTGAGCTCGTGGGAGTCGAGTGGCGCGCGCCCATTCATAATATTGTAGACAGGGAATGATCCGACAATGATGATTAGCGCACCTAGCCAAATGATAATTTGATGGCGAAAGCGGCCTATGCTAACTTTTTTTAGTTTATACTGCGTAATTATATTAATCAACGCTAGCAAAATAATCGGTACGTTCAGCAGGATTAGGGCAAAATATCTCATTCGAAAAACTCCACTAATCGTTGCTTGAATAGGCGTTTGACGATGTTGATGCCGTTCAGTTGTTTTGACCTTTACCTTTGGAATAGTCGGTATAGATAGCCTGGATCGGGAATTCATCGATGGTTAATCCAATCTGTTTGGCGCGCCATAGCATTTCAGAGCAAAATTCATAACCAGTAGTTCGCCAATCGAGCATTTCTATAGCGCGACGCGAGTAAATACGCAGACCCGACTGTGAGTCAGTAGAATTGATGCCGAATAGGATATAGGTAATGATACCGAGACCTTTGTTACCGATGATTTTAGTTTTTGACATACCCTCGCTATTAATGAGACGGCTGCCGATCAGTAGATCGGCATTGTCACGATTGAGCTGTGCGATTCCTGCTAGGACATCTTTGGGGGCGTGTTGACCGTCAGCGTCCATGGTGGCAGCGATATCGTAGCCATTTTGCCGTGCGTAGGCTAGCCCGGTTAGTGTGGCGCCGCCTGCGCCAGAGTTTAGAATATGGTTGACGACAGTTGCTCCACCTTTTGCAGCCTCTATCGCAGTAGTGTCTTTTGAGCCGTCGTCTATCACCACGATATCGATCGAAAAATCTTTTGCCTTTGCAAATGCTTTGTTCGCCTGACGGATAACGTCGGCAATAACTGGCGCTTCGTTATAGGCGGGGACAATTACACATACGCGTTTCATTAGATATATTATAGCATTATTCGTGCGGTGTTATCGCTGTAGCATAGTATTGTCGGCGTCTCTGGGGTAAAATAGTAGTATGAAGGTACAGAAAACGGCAATCGTCTGTGACTGGCTGACTGAGATCGGCGGTGGCGAGAAGGTTATTTTGGCCGTTCACGAAATGTTCCCCGGAGGCCCCTATTTATACGTCGCAGTATCGGCCAAAGCGCGCCACGTGGTTTAACGATTGCGATGTCAGAACCGGATGGCTCAATTGGCTGCCGCAGTGGACGAGGCGCTTCACGCCATTTTTGCGGCAATGGTATTTTAATCGACTCGACCTGTCCGATTATGATTTAGTAATTTCGGTGACTGGTGCCGAAGCGAAAGGTGTCCGGACAGGGCCCGGCACACTCCATATTAGCTATATGCATGCGCCGACACAGTATTATTGGACGCTCTATGATCAATATATGGCGCACCCTGGGTTTGGAGTGTTGGATCCCCTGGTTCGGCTGGGTTTGAAGCTACTCGTCAAGCCGCTTCGCAAACGGGACTATGCGGCAGCACAGCGACCAGATGTCGTTGTGTCGATCTCGAGCTATATACAATCGGAGATACAAAAGCACTACCATCGAGACAGCGTTATTATTGCGCCAACTGTTGCGGTCACAGAGATCCAGCGACTGGTGGCCGAGCGTAAAGCACCTTCCGGGCGTAAAGGATATATTATTTCCGGACGACAGGTTAGTTGGAAACGGGTTGATCTGGCAATTGGGGCTTGTATCAAACTAAACAAACAACTATTGGTAGTTGGCGATGGTCCAGAACATGCGCAGTTGGTCGAACAGGCTCGCGGCCATGACAATATCAGGTTCCTACCGCGTTATAACGGAGTTGGCGAAATCGTCGAACATTTTGCGGGCGCCAAAGCGTTTTTATTCCCGAGTCTAGAGCCATTTGGGATTGTGCCGGTCGAGGCGCTGGCTGCTGGAACGCCAGTCGTAGCATTACGAAAGGGCGGCGCACTGGATTTTATAAAGGATGGCCGGAACGGCGTATTTTTTGACGAGCAGACGGTTGATAGTCTGGCCGCGGCAATTCGTCGGATCGATACGATGTCGTTTGATGCATCGTCGGTCAGCCGTTCGTCCGAAAAATTTTCAGAAGACAATTTCAAAAAACAATTGTACGATCTAGTGCAAAAGGCGAGCAATGAATCGAACCAGTAAAATTAGCGGTTGGTTGGGACTGACTGGCCTAAAAACCGATCTATTTGAAAAGTTGTTATTACTAGCACCGATCGTCGTGTGGTTTTCCTATTACCCACGCCTTGATTTCGGAGCTGACAATACGATGTATTTCAAACTTACTGTGCCACTGGTCTATGTGTTAATTTTATCAATCGTTGGACTGCCTAGGATCTGGCGCGGTCGATCGGAACTAATGCGACAACCGGCGGTCTGGCTAGTGATCGGTTTTATATTGTGGCAGGCTGTTAGTTTACTATGGACGCCTAATGTACTCCGTGGGGTGCTGACATTCGGCATCAGCGGGATGTTGGGACTCGTCTTTGCCGCCTGTTTGGCGTCGGTATCTAGAATCAAGAAACTATTACCGACACTCGCTAAACTTTATATTGTTACGGCGCTGATCATGGGCTGCCTGGCGATTTTGCAGCTATTTTTGGGTGTGTGGCTGTCGAGGCAAGACACGCTGCTCTGTGCTGGGTGTGTGGCGGATCAATTTGGCTTTGTGCGCCCCAATGTGTTTGCCATTGAGCCGCAGTTCTTTGGCAGTATGCTGCTAGTTCCTATGTTGATCCTAGTCCATGTATCGATGAGCAAGCAACAAAGTTGGCGCGTGTGGCTGTCGCTAGGCTTCTTGTCCACGGTGCTCGTGTTGACGCTGAGTCGAGGCGCGATATTTGCATTTTTGGTAGGCGTAATCGTGCTAGTGGCGGTTTATTATCGGCATCCAAAGCGCATTATGATGAGTGTCGCTACTATCGTGGTAGGTGGCGTGATGGCCTTGGCGCTACAAGGAACGGCCGCGGTAATGAATGGGAAATATGATCAGACCTTTGGCGAGGCGGTGGCAAAGAGTCTGAATCAGTTGTCGCTCGGATTGATTGACGTGCGGCAGGTGGGCGGCAGAGACGTGCCGGAATCTATATATGATGCAGTTGAGTATCCAATAGCCGTTCAAGAGTCAGACGGTGAGAAACCGGCGTATGATGGCTATGTGGCCGAGTCAACAGATATCAGGGTCAATCTGTCGCGATTGGCGCTAGATGCGTGGCGGGAAACACCGTTTCGGATGCTAGCTGGTGTTGGTTTGGGTGGTGCAGGTGTCGCAATGGCTGAATCGGCCGGGCATAATGATCGCCGCGAAATTGTCCAAAATGAATATGTCGAAATATTGCTAGAACGTGGCATTATTGGGCTAGCGCTATTCTTGACTATGTTAGGCGGCATCATGTACGTAACGAGGCGACAGAAATGGGTCTGGGGAATTTTAGCTGCCTTTATGGCGCAATGGGCGTTCTTTAGCGGATATCCGAGCGCACTCCATATTTATTTGACGTTGATACTATTCGTTATGTATTGCTACGATCAGCGATCACTTGCCACGCGGTCTTGAGCAAAATCTGGATGTCGAGCGGGAATGACCAGTTCTGTACGTAATAGACGTCGAGTTTGCGGCGCTGTTCCCACGGCAGGTCGCGTCGACCAGACACCTGGGCCAGCCCAGTGATACCAGATTTGACGTTGAGAATAGCGTGTTTTTTCTCGTAGGCATTGATTTCCTGGGGGATGAGTGCACGCGGTCCAACGAGACTGATATCGCCTAGTAGAACATTGAATAACTGAGGCAGTTCATCCAGCGAGGTTTTTCGTGAGAAGTTTCCCCAAGCACCGTATCGTGGGTCATTAGGTAATTGGTCACCACCGTCGCGGTATGGTTTGATGAGTTCGGGTCGACCCATCTTGCGAAAGCCTTCTTCGGGGGTGAGACCATTATAATCATTGATAACCGTTTGAAATTTATACAGTTCGAATGGCTGATTGCCGCGAGTGATCCGTGTTTGGTGGAAAAATACTTTGCCAAGCACCATTTTGTTGATGATGGCAACGATCAGGAATAGCGGAGACAGAATAATGAGTGCGATGAGACTCACGATAATATCAAACCCTCGTTTAAATACGCGTCCCCAGCCGAGCAGAGCTGTTTGTTGTACTGACATCATCGGTATGCCGTCCATAAATAATTCGAGCTCGACACGTTCTGGCAAATCACTGATCTCGCTCGGTACGAATTTGAACTCGACGAAATTCTTTTGCGCATACTCTAGCAAATCGCGATCTATTACCGGCTGATCGGCCGTGGCTACCTGGATAATAATATTGGGATTATGACTGCGCAAGGCGGAGGCGATATCTTTGTGTGTCGTAAATTTCATTCGACCATCACCGATGACGCTGTGAATCTTGTAATTATTGTTTTGTTGGCTGACGTAATCGACAATATCTTTGGCGGTGGAGTTGCTACCGACAATCATGACATATTGATATTCACCAAGGTTTTTTCGTTGACGCAAATAGCGGAGGAGGTATAGTGTACCACGTGCAACGCAGAGGAATATAACGCTAAAGATCAAACCATAAATCGGTACTAATTTAGCTGGGAAAATCGGCTGATTGCTAAAATAGTCGACAGTCACCATGAATAACATTGCGCCGAGAGCGCCCGATAGCAGTCGACCAGCCTGGGCGAGTACCTTTTGTGGTACTGATCGATAGGTGCCAATCAGACTGAACCAAATAATAACAAACGGCAGTAATGTGAGCACTGCATAGAGGTATGGCCGTGCCAAAACAACATCTGCAGTAGGAACATCACTGATTTTAACACGAATAACATAGGCCAGGACATAGGCGCCGACTACTGCTAGCGCATCGCCTACAATCAAGAAAAGTTTGAATTTCAGAGAAGCTCTATCTCGCATAGCTATAATCATAACATATTTGTCGCGGGGCCATAAATCTGGTAAAATTGACAGGTTAATGGATAAAAAACGACAATCGATTGATGGGTTCACATTACGACGACGTGACGACGCGTTATCAGGCAACGGCGCTAATCGGCGAGCTTTTATTGATACCACCAATCCTTCACAAAAGGTCGACAGCCAACGCCTCATCATACGCTAGATAGACAACCTCTGTCGGTAGCCGCGAGGCCAAAGCCGCAACCACATCAACAGATACAACCTGCAGATCTTGATACTGAAATTACAGAGACGCTGAACGATCTTGGCCCGAGCAATGAAACAGTTGCCGTCTCATCAGAGCCAGCCAAACGTCGCCATGTAAAAAAAGACAAAAAGCTCAAAAGAGACAAAAAAGCCAAAGACAAGTCAAAAAAAGGCAAACGACGTTATATTAAATGGGCGGGAATCGGACTCGCTGCTATTTTGGTGATCGTAGGAGGGTTTTTGGTCTATCGCTTCCTAGTAGCTGGCGGCAAGATCTTTAAAGGCAACATACTCGACGCATTCACATCAAAGGCAAAATTGCTCGAGGATGAAAATGGTCGCACGAACATCCTGATTTTTGGTACCAGCGGTTATACAATGAGCGAAAATGCCTGGGATGGGGCATTTTTGACTGACTCGATCATGGTACTCAGCGTTGATCAGGACAAACACAATGCCTACATGATCAGCCTACCACGTGATCTCTATGTCAAACGAACCTGTAAAGCCCTCGGTACGACGGCTGGTAAATTAAATGAGTCGTATTATTGCGGTTATACAGATAACAAGAGTAGCTCGGAGGCGGGCGCCAAAGCACTGCAGGACAAGGCCGGCGAGATTCTGGGACTAGATATTCAATATTACGTACATGCCGACTGGACCGCGCTAGTCAATACGGTTGACGCCGTAGGTGGCGTGGATGTCATGATCGAGAGTGATGATTCGCGTGGCATCTACGACGTCGCAACCAAAGTGAAATACCCGAATGGTGAAGCGCATTTGAATGGTGAGCGTGCATTGGCACTGGCCCGTTCGCGCAATAGCCACGGTGGTTACGGTCTAGCTGGCGGTAATTTTGACCGCGAAATGTATCAGCAAAAGATCCTGGCAGCTCTCCGGGAAAAGGCGCTCAGTATCGGCACGCTGGCAAACCCAGTCACCGTTAACTCGCTGATTGAGGCGCTCGGCGATAATCTACAGACTAGTTTCAAGAGTTCGGAAATTCAAACCTTGATTGACCTAGCGTCAAATATCAAATCAGATTCGATCATTTCATTGCCGCTCGTTGGCCGAACTGACGGTAACGACCTGATGACGACCGGTATGATCAACTCTATGAGCGTAGTCATTCCGACCGCTGGGACGTATAATTACTCCGATATCCAGGAATATGTCAGCGAGAATTTGACGAGCGATCCTGTGAAACGTGAGGCGGCAGTTATCGATGTGTTGAATGGCTCTGGAACGTACGGTCTGGCCCAGAAAAAGGCCGACGATCTAAAGAACGCTGGGTATAAAATTGGCGCTATCACGAATGCGCCAGAGACCAGTGACGTAGCGGTAACTATTTACCAGCTAGACAAAGATAAATCAGCCACTGCAGAGGCACTTGAATCCAAATACGGCGTCAAGGTCAAAGACGGCAAACTGTCCGGCTATACTGCCAAAGACGATGTGGCTTTCGTGATCGTATTTGGCGCGAGCGATACGAATTAGTTCTCACCTTGACGGTAGTAGATAAAATCGCTATAATTGCTGCTGTGTTCCGGAGTAGCGCAGCGGTAGCGCAGTTGGCTGTTAACCAATTGGTCGCCGGTTCGAATCCGGCCTCCGGAGCCAAGTGTTCTACTTTTTGTAGGATTGAAACTTAAGCGCAGATAGATTAGAATTTTGAATGTTTAATTTAAGTAATGTACTTAACGAATAGGATAAATGATGATAATAAGCAATACTTCAATAAACTAAAACTGGTAACACTTTATTTTAAACTCTTATTTGTGAGCCAGAGCATATATTTTACAGGCTATCCAGTAAGCATTCACGTTACTGGATTGCCTGTTTTATTTTTTTGTTATAGTGAATATGTCAAATGATGAAAAAACAAAAAAGATCCAGCAAGCCACAATGTAACGCCGGTATCGACGCATAAAAGCATCCCTTATCGACTATCTAGTCATCTTAATCTGGATGGCAATCATAGGGCTAATAGGGTTTACACTTTCTCTAATCAGGCGGATATCCTGATTATCTTGGGAGCTTTTGGGCCTGATAGGCGCACAAATTATATTCTTTTTGTACTAACATTTCCGGTAGGTATATATCTATACGTTAGCGAGGTGGGCACTCGTCACGCAACGATTGGAAAGATCAAAATTGGTATGCGAGTGGTCACATTGGAAGGAGGGGCACCATCGAAAATAAGTATTTTTACTGCGAACTATCGTGAAGCTATTGCCACTGGGAAGTAGCCCATACATTTATATGGCAGATGCAATATGTTTTCTACCAATCTGGATATGAAGCAGATGTACCTATATGGATTTTTGCCGGTTTGAATGTATCTATGATTTTGGTAATTATCTATGTAGCTATGATTGCTTTGCGACAAGACGGTAGAGCGCCGCATGATCTCGTAGCTGGTACGCGTGTCGACTTACGTTAGTCTTGCCTTACTGTTGTTGTCCGTGACCTGTAAGCGGAGCCATGAAAAACGTCAGACCAAATGGTCTGGCACTTTTCATTTCTGGTGTTTTTATTGTGTCAGAGGTATACTATTGATAGTATGCACAGACTTATCGAGAATCTAGACACTGAATTTAAGAGCTGCGAGAACGGAGTTCTACCTGACAGCCTGTGGCAGCATATGAGCGCTTTTGCAAACACGCGTGGTGGCAAGGTTTTACTAGGTGTAAGTGATGATGGTCAGGAGATAGAGCTAAGCCGTGAAATTTTAGACAAACTACAGAAAGATGTTTCAACCTTAATTAGTAACGATAAGTTCAACAGGCCAATTTCTGTTAATATCGAGTGTAATGGGGCATGATCGAGCTTAATATCAAAGAATCTCCGTTTTACGATAAGCCAATCTTTAGCAAGAAAGTTGGCGAGAAAAAAGTGTATATACGCCAAGGAGCAACAACGGTTCTAGCTACTGATGAACAGAAAAAGAGTATGTTTGCCGGTGCCAGCGGAGGCGGCGAAAATCAACCAGTCAATGGCAACATTAAAGAATTAGTTGACGACACCAAAGTTGATGAATATATATCAAAAACCGGTCTAGCTGGTATTGACGGCCTGAACACAGAAACTAAACTTACTAAATTAAAAGCGTTAAGAGAAGACAAATTAACTGTATTTGGCCTAATTAGTTTCGGGATGAATGAGAAAAATTGACGAGACGCTAAACAATGTATATATAGACTTTAGATATTTTGCTGGGGCAAGCAAAGTCGGAGACGATTTAACGAAAATTTATAATGAAAGAAAAGAATTTCATGGCGATATAAAAAAGCAATTTGCAGAGGCATTTGAGCATATAAAGTCAAAATTACCAGTAGAAGGTACTTTAAATGAAGAAACTGGCTTACGCGAGGATCAATATATTTTACCAGAGGCTGCCTTACGGGAAGCATTAGCAAATGCTATTGCGCATCGAGACTATTCAGTGTCAAGCTCTTGCGTCAATGTAGATCTATATTCTGATAGAATTGAGCTATCTAATCCCGGAGAAAGCTTGGTCGCAATCGATGACTTAGATAAGACAGACTCTAAGGCAAGAAACCCTAATCTAATGGAGATGTTAAAAGTATTTAAGGTTACAGATAAAAGTGCACGTGGGATCTTAACAATAAAGCAGGCTGCTAGGAATAAAGGCTTACTAGATCCGCTGTTCGAAAACGTTTCTGGTAGTTTTAAAGCCACGCTATTTTTTTTCTTCTCCACACTCAAGCAAAGATAAAGAGTGGGTAAAAAATATAGCTGACCTGTACTCTTTAAAAGATACTCAACAAAATGCTTTAGTGCATATTAAAAATCATGGCAGTATATCCAACAGAGAATATTGTGATGTTAATCATATGACTAGTGTATACGATGACCGTAAAGCACGACGTGAACTTAGTGAGATGATAGAATATAAAATTATTAAGGTCGAAGGTAAGGGACCGGGCACTAAGTACGTTTTAAATAACTAGGCTATCCGGACAATATCCGGACGGACATAATTTACCCCTGTTAATAGTAATCTATCCGGACAATATCCGGACAATATCCGGACAAGTCAAACTGCTCTATTAAACCAAACTAAAATACAAGCAGTTAAATAACACTCTCTGTTACTAGGAAATTGAGCATCGGGGCTTTCCTTTTAGGATGATTACCATTAACTACTACCCGGATGCTGAGCTGACGATTACGCTGTATCGAACAGGCGGTCGAGGTTCGACGATTTTTGTAAATTATCTGATTTATTTAGCTGCCGTCACTGGGGCGGTAGCCCTGACGAAGAAACTATCATCTGCTATAATAGGTGTACGTAACCAGTAACGAAAGGAGTATTCCATGAGTGGACTAGGTGACAAACTTGAAGGGTCGGCAAAAGAGGCTGTCGGTAAGGTAACAGGCGATGAAAAACTTGAAGCAAAAGGCAAGCTAGAACAGATTACCGGTAATCTGAAAGATAAAGCCGAAGAGATCGGGGACCAGGTTGGCAAAAAGTCAACGATGTACTCGACAAGGTCAGGGGACAAGACCGACTCCGGCAACTAGGACGCTATATGGCAACTTATAGGCTTACAAGCAGTTATTTTAATGTCGGTTCGTGGATGTACTGCGGAGATAGGCATGATAAAGTTACATAATCTCAATGACGAAGAGAATTGTGTCATAATCGGCAAGGGAACTGAACTGCCATTTAGCGGAACATTGCTTGACGAACGAAGACCTGGGATATTTGTCTGTCGTCAATGCGACGCTCCATTATATCGATCACAAGATAAGTTTGACTCGCACTGCGGTTGGCCGAGTTTTGACGATGAAATACCGGGCGCTGTGAAACGAGTGCTCGATACTGATGGTCAGCGTACAGAGATTACCTGTGCGAACTGCGGCGGGCACTTGGGCCATGTATTTGAGGGTGAGTATTTGACGCCGAAGAACGTGCGTCATTGCGTGAACTCGGTTTCGCTGAGGTTTGTTGAACAAGAGAATGGGATAAAACATGCAACGACTACTTAGGAATTATAGGATATTTTTGTGGGCGTTATTCGCGGCGCTCTTGGTATTGCCAATCAAGTATGCCATGCACTATTTCGGTTTTGAATTTATCGAACAGACGTCGCTTCATAATAGCGTGGTATCGAGTGCCATATTCGTTCTCGGTTTTGTCCTGTCGACCGCGATAGCGGATTACAAAGAGAGTGAGCGTATCCCGGCAGAATTTGCCTCGAACATAGAGGATATGTATAATGACGCCAAAGACACCCATAAATACTACCCAGAGTTTAATCTCGATCATTTTCGACACAGCCTTCTCGATGTTCTCAGGGCATTTCGCGAAGGAACGCGCATAAATCGCAAAAAGGCGCGGAGAGAGATTGCCCAGCTACAGGTATCGTTCATGGAAATGGAGCGAGCAGGTGTGCCGCCAAATTTTGTCGTTAAACTAAAGACCCAGCAGACTCAGCTGATGCGCAACTTATTTCGGGTGAATTATATTCAGCGTATACAATTTATTCCATCGGCATTCTTTTTGATAAGGGCGATTGTCGTTCTCATTATTGGACTGTTGGTATGTACCAATATCGATCCCTTTTATGGCGGACTGTTTATTGTCGGGGTCATCACCTTTATTATGGTGTATATTCTCCTATTGATTCAGCATATCAGCGTCCCATTCCGAGGGAAAGGTGAGACTAGAGATGATGTGAGTCTGTTTCTTTTGCGGGAAGCAAAGAACTATCTGGTGTCGGAGGGAAAAGAACATAATGCCAAACGACAACGCTAAAGCAATAAGCGAGAGAGCTTTTATTACACGTAGTATAATAATTCAATAAGGATTATTTCCTGGTATTCACTATCACAAAATACTCAAGAAAGGAGTATAATCATGCAAAAGATAACCCCCAATTTATGGTTCAACGGCAATGCGCGGGAAGCGGCCGAGTTTTACGTATCAGTATTTCCCGATGGTAGGATCGTATCAACCGAGTACTACCCAGATAGTGCCGAAGAAGGCCTAGCTGACTTTCAACTAGATATGGCTGGCAAGCCTCTGACGGTTGAATTTGAGATTGGCGGCACGCGTTACGTAGCGATTAACGCAGGTCCAGAGTTTACTTTTAGCGAATCAGTGTCATTTGCCGTTAACTGCAAAGATCAGGCAGAGATCGATTACTATTGGGAAAAGCTGTCGGCTGTGCCAGAGTCGGAACAGTGCGGCTGGTGCAAAGACAAATTTGGTCTGAGCTGGCAAATTGTACCAGAAAACATGAATGAGCTGATGAAAAAACCAGGTGCATATAAAACGCTCATGAATCAACACAAGATCATAGTAGCCGAATATTAGCCTAGATTATAAATCGTGTAGCTATATAAGACGAAAGTCAAAGCAAGGAGGTAATTATGCCGTACAAATCAAACGCGGACCTACCAGACAACGTAACAAATGTATTACCAAAACATGCCCAGGATATTTTTCGCGAGGCGTTTAATAGCGCTTACGATGAATATAAGGACCCCGAAGATCGCAGAGGTGATGCGGATCGAGAGGAAACGGCGCGTCGGGTAGCTTGGGCGGCAGTAAAGAACAAATACGAAAAAGGCGACGATGGTAAATGGCATCCATTAACCAAATGATGAAATACGTAGCGCTACTGAGAGGGATCAATATTGGTGGGAACCATAGAGTGCCAAAAGACGAGTTTCGTCATGTATTAGAGGGTCTGGGATTTCGTGACGTGGTGATTTATATTAATTCCGGCAACGCGGTATTTACTAGTGATAATGCAGTGCAGTCAGGCAAGGTGCGAGCGGCGCTCGAGAAACATTTTGGATTCGATATTCCTACGCTGGTGATATCAGGGGATAAGATACGAGCGATCGCTAACGCTATCCCGGCTGATTGGACCAACGACTCACCAAAACCTGATAAATCCGGCCAGAAGTCAGATGTCCTCTATTTATTTGATGAAATCAATACGCCGGATATATTAGAAAAACTCGGCCACAATCCTGACATCGAAACTATGATATACGTCGATGGGGCGGTTATAGCGAATATTACCCGTTCCAATCAGTTGAAAGGTAGCTTACAAAAACTGATTGGCAGTAGTCTTTATGGCAAAATAACTATTCGCAACATCAACACCGCCAAGAAGCTCGCAGAACTTGTTTAGAAGGTATGAGACAATATTTATAATATGAAGGAAAGTTTTTTATGGCTTGATGTACCGGCAGAAATAGCAGCAAGACGGCTGCTCGGTTGTGAATTGGTACGTGAACTAGATGGTCGAGAGATTCGCGTGCGGATCGTTGAAACTGAAGCTTATGATCAAACAGATGAGGCTAGTCACACATTTAATGGACGGAGCAAGCGCAATGAGGCGATGTTCAAAAGCGCCGGGCATTTATATGTTTATTTTACCTATGGTATGCACCATTGCCTAAACATAGTGTGCGGACAAGAAGGGGTTGGTTCCGGCGTATTGATCCGCGCCGTTGAGCCAGTTGATGGGACTGATGTCATCGAGTATCGACGCGGCATGAGCGGTGTTAATGTCACAAATGGCCCTGGTAAAATCTGTGCAGCCCTCGATATCAATCGAGCTTTCAGTGGTCACGATCTCACTAAGTCGCCAATTAGACTTATAAAGAAACCGGAACTTCCAGATAATGAAATTACAGTTGGCGAGCGTATTGGCATCTCAAAAGCTGTGCATGAACTGCGTCGATTTTATATTACCGGTAATGCTTATATATCAAAAAAGTGAGAATGTAGCAGAGATCACTCTTAGTTCAGTACTGCTACGCCAATATTGAGATACGTTGCGAAACATACCCATGTTAGGTAGGGAACTAATAGCCAAAATGCTGCCGGAGCAAGTGCACGGAATTTTTTCATAGTCATAATAATTGAGGCGATTAGAGCAATAATGATCACAGCTGCGATCCACTGCTGGTGCAAACCGAAAAAGACAATTGACCAGAGCGTATTTAATGTTAATTGTACGCCAAACCACGTATAAGCACGTTTCTTCTCACTGGCTTTGTGTAAAATAATCAATGCCAGAGAAACACCCATTAGAATATATAGCAATGTCCATACTGGTCCGAATAATTCATTTGGGGGTAGTAATGGCGGTTTGTCGAGCTGAGCATACCACGAGGGAATATTTGGTATAGTTGCGATAGAGCCGATACCGCCTGCAATTAATGAGACGAAAATAGAAAAGGCAAAGATACTAATTTTCTTTGACATATGTTTTGACCTTTTTACCTAAAATACCACGAACTGACGGGCTAATCTCTTTGTCGGTGCGATGGATGCAGCCCATCCAGCAACAGGGTCGACGAATACCCTCTTTGAGCTCGCTTACGACTCTACTAACATGTTCGTCGCGAGTTTTTTGCTGCTTTGGTGTGATAGTCCAGCAAATCCACTCGTTGCGAGCTAGGGGCGTAATGTCCGACCAGGCAGCCAGAGCTTCTTTGTCTCTCGATAGAGCTTTTGCTAGATCGCTCGGAACGTTGTTATGGACGGTGCCAGCTGGTAATTTCATATAGTATATAGTGTACCTCCTCTCGCTTCGTAGTACAATAGAATCATATATCGAGAAGGAGGGCTCATGGCAAATTCGGTAAAAAGTATGTCAAAACGATCGGTCTGGACAATAACTCTGGCGGGTATTGGCGCTCTCATTGCTGTAGTCATAGCATGGGTCTTCATGAATCCTGGCACTAATGTTACAAACTTTACTGAGTGCAAAGCTGCGAGTGGACGAGTGATGGAAACGTATCCCGAGCAATGTTCGTTTAATGGAAAAACCTATACTAACGAGTCTCAATCTCTACCCAAAGAAAACAAGCCTGAAGGCGACGAGAAAGCCTATATTGGGCTCGGCGAACAGGCCGCATTGAACAAAGCTCGTTCTGAAAACGTACCAGCTCGAGTTGTAGAGCGCGATGGCGAACCGTTGCCAGCTGATATGTCATTCGTCGAAGGGCGATTAAATTTCTATATCGAGGACGGTGTAGTGGTTGACGTTGTAGTCGAAAAATCCGGACAATAGGTAGTAGCGGTTTATTATATTTAATTCAAAAATAGTTGACACGAAATAGTTTAGCTGCTAAACTATCTGCTGAATTATGAATCGCGAACAACATATCGAAGCAATATTCAAGAATTTCCACGCCATCAAGCGAGCCTATTCTCACGGTAGCCGGTTTTCTCACCGGCACTTTGGCGTGACTATGACCCAAGCATCAGTTTTAATGCTATTGATGCACGAAGGACGCAAAACCATGAGTGAGGTAGCGCTGGCTCTAGGTGTATCAAAAAGCGCTGCGACGCAGCTCCTAGACAGCTTGATTGAGCAAGGCTTTGTCGAGCGGACACAGGATGAAAAAGATCGACGGGTTGCTTATGTTGAATTATCGCGCAATGGGCTCCGACACTTTAGACGTGTTCGTCGCGGTGGTGCAAGGCAAATAACACAACTATTTGATCTGTTAACCGACGAGGAACTACAGCAAATAGAAACTATAACTGCAAAATTAGTAAATAGAACAAAGGAAATTCAACGATGATGAAATTATTTAAGTACCTAAAACCATATATATGGCTGATAATACCATTAGTAATTTTAACGTACCTACAAGTTATGGCAAACTTGCAGCTGCCGGATTATATGGCAAAGATTATTAACGAAGGCATTATCACCGAGGATATGCATGCTATCTATGTAAATGGCGGTCTCATGCTACTAATTACGCTAGGCGGTGGCATTGCAGCAGTTGGAGTAGGTTATCTAGCGGCTCGCATTGCTACCAGTTTTGCACGTGATATTCGACAAAAAGTTTTTGAAAAAGTCGAGAGTTTTTCTATAGCCGAATTTAACAAATTCTCTACTGCCTCATTAATCACCCGTTCAACAAACGATATTCAGCAAATTCAGACAGTCACAGTTATGATTTTTAGGTTAGTGCTAATGGCGCCATTTATGGCAATTGGCGCCCTTCAAAATGCTATTCAGAACGCACCTGAACTTAGTTGGATTATAGCCGTTTCGGTCGTGGCTCTACTAGCGGTTATTATTTTCCTATTCATATTTGCCCTGCCCAAATTCAAAGCTCTCCAGAAAATGGTCGATAGATTAAATCTTGTGACGCGTGAGAATCTGACAGGTCTGCGCGTGGTGCGAGCCTTTAATAATGAAAAAGTTGAGGAGAAAAAGTTTGATGCCGCTAACCGAGATTTGATGAAACTCAATCTATTTGTTAATCGCCTGATGATTATCTTGCAGCCATTTATGATGTTACTCATGAACATTGCCCTAGTCCTCATTGTTTGGTTTGGCGCACAATTGGTGAGCAGCGGCACAACAGAAATAGGTAACATGATGGCGTTCATGCAGTACGCTACTCAGGTCATCATGTCGTTTTTGATGATTTCAATCATTTTTATTATGGTTCCACGCGCATCGGTTTCGGCCAAGCGCGTCAGCGAAGTTATTGACACTGAACCAACGATTCATGATCCAAAATATCCGAAAAAGCCGAGTCACGATGGTCACGGTAGAGTTGAATTTCGTGATGTGACCTTTACCTATCCGGATGCCGACAGCCCGGTACTATCGGGAATCAGTTTTACGGCCGAACCGGGACAGACTACAGCGTTTATCGGTAGTACTGGCAGCGGTAAATCGACGCTTATCAGTTTAATACCTCGTTTTTATGATGTATCAGCTGGTCAGGTGTTAGTTGATGGTGTCGATGTGCGGGACTTGCGCCTCAAAGATCTTTACGGACAGATTGGGTACGTGCCACAAAAAGGCGTGTTGTTTTCGGGAACCGTCAAAAGTAACATTGCCTATGGCAATGCCAAAGCCTCGGATACAGATGTAAACCAAGCTGCTAAAACTGCGCAAGCCAGCGAATTCATCAAAAAGTTAGATGGCGGTATCGATAGCGACATCGCCCAAGGCGGCTCGAATGTGTCAGGTGGGCAAAAGCAACGCCTGTCGATCGCCCGGGCGCTCGCCGTCAAGCCAAAGATCTATATTTTTGATGATTCGTTCTCGGCGCTTGATTTCAAAACTGATGCGGCGCTCAGAAAAGCATTAGAAGCTGAGACCAAAGACAGAACGGTGTTGATCGTCGGACAGCGTATTAGCACCATAATGAATGCCGATAAGATTATTGTGTTAGACGAAGGTAAGATTGTCGGTCAAGGTACACACCGTGAACTAATGAAACAGAGCAAAGTATATAAGGAAATCGCCTATTCTCAGCTATCAGACGAGGAGCTCGCTGCCATTGAAACAAATGGAAAGGAGACCAAGTAATGGAAAAGAAAACCGAATCTCAATCTCATCGTTCGCGTGGTTTTGGTGGATTTGGTGGCGGCCCGGTCAGTGCACCTGTCGAAAAAGCTCGTGATTTCAAAGGCACCATTAAAAAACTGGCAAGCCATTTAAAGCCATATTGGTGGCAGATGACGGTGGTTTTGGTGTTTGTTATCGCTAGCACCGCATTTGCAATCGCCAGTCCAAAAATTATGGGTCATGCCACAAACCACATAGTTGATGACTATGTCAGTATGAAGACCTACGATACCATTATGGAAAAACTGCCTGATGGTACTACGTTGCCCAAAGGCACGACTGGCGCAGATATTATCAACCGTATGTCAGCGTCAGATCTCGCTAAAATCCCCAGCAGCCAGCTAGATTCAATCAAGTCGCTTGATCTCAGTGCACGCCCAAGTTTTCATTTTGATGCTATCCGCGATATCGTGATCTTACTGCTCGGCCTCTACCTATTGAGCGCGCTGTTTAGTTATATCCAAGGCTGGATCATGACCAACATCACCCAGAAAGTGACATACAACTTGCGCCGTGATATTTCTAGTAAAATCAATCGCCTACCGCTCAGTTATTTCGATAAACGGACATATGGCGAGGTTCTCAGTCGGGTGACTAACGATGTCGATACTATTTCACAGACGCTCAATCAAAGTTTGTCTCAAATTGTTACGTCGGTCGTTATGATTATTGGCATCACTGCTATGATGGTTTCAATTAGCTGGGTACTGACGCTTATTATTATACTGGTTCTACCTATTAGTTTTATATTTATTAGGATAATTACAAAGAGGTCCCAGGTGCAATTTGTGCGTCAGCAGGAACTGCTGGGTAACATTAATGGGCATGTCGAGGAAATGTATGCTGGACATCAAGTGATGCGCGTCTTTAACGGCGAAAAAGCCTCTGTCGCAAAATTCAATGCCATTAATGACAAACTGTACCATAGTGCCTGGCGAGCTCAGTTCTTTTCTGGATTGATGTTTCCATTGATGAACCTCATTGGTAATTTGGGGTATGTTGGTGTTACTGTTGTGGGCGGATGGCTAGCCATTAATGGTCATATCAAAATTGGCGATATCCAAGCTTTTATCCAGTACGTACAACAGTTCAATCAACCGATTACACAAACGGCTAATGTAGCAAACGTGTTGCAGTCGACCGCAGCAGCGGCAGAGCGTGTATTTGAGTTCCTCGATGAGACAGAGCAGTCTGCCGACGCTTTGAACCCTACCAATATCGAAGATATCAAGGGTCAAGTTGTATTCGATAATGTCGTGTTTGGGTATGATCCGAAAAAGCCGGTGATTAAAGGTCTCTCCGCGACGATCGAACCAGGCCATCGGATTGCGATTGTCGGTCCAACTGGTGCCGGCAAGACGACGCTGGTGAATCTATTGATGCGCTTTTACGAAGTCGGCAGCGGCGACATTACGATTGATGGCGTTAGTATTAAAAATATGAAACGCGAAGACGTGCGCCAGCTATTTGGCATGGTGTTGCAGGATACTTGGCTATTTAGTGGTACGATTCGTGACAATATCACCTATGGCGCTCCGGAGGCAACCGAGGATCAAATGATCGCCACCGCCAAAGAAGCGCATGTTGATCACTTTGTCCATTCGTTGCCGGGAGGTTACGACATGGAATTGAACGAGGAGGCCAATAATATTTCCCAGGGCGAGAAACAGCTGCTGACGATCGCTCGGGCGATGCTCGCTAAAACGCCGATGTTGATACTGGACGAAGCTACCAGCTCGGTCGATACACGTACCGAAGTGCTGATTCAAAAAGCCATGGATAACCTCATGAAGAATAAAACGAGTTTTGTGATTGCCCATCGGCTATCAACCATTCGCGATGCTGATCTCATCCTGGTCATGAAAGATGGCAACGTGATCGAGCAGGGCGATCATCATTCCTTGATGCAACAAAACGGTTTTTATGCCGGTCTATACAACAGCCAATTTGCCGGTGCCACAGAATAACTGCTAGAATAGAGTCATGCAAAAGATATTGCTGTACTATAAATTCGCTCCTTTGTCAGATCCAGAGGTGGTGAGACTATGGCAAAAAGCTCTCTGTACTCGTCTCAATCTAAAGGGTCGTATATTAGTGTCGCCTCATGGACTTAACGGTACGGTGGGTGGTGAGATGAAAGATCTCAAAGAATACATCAAAGAAACTAAAATGTATCCGGCATTTAAAAACACAGTATTTAAATGGTCGGAAGGTTCTCGTGACGACTTTCCTCGCCTAAAGGTAAAAAACCGTCGAGAGCTAGTCGGTTTTCAAAATAGCGAAGATGAATTTGATGTCGATATGGACGGTGTAATTGGTGGTGGTCAACACATTAAACCGCGCCAGGTAAACGAAATGGTTGAAAAATATGGCGATGACATCGTGTTCTTTGACGGTCGTAACGAGCATGAGGCGAGTATTGGCAAGTTCAAAAACGCTATCGTACCAAATACCAACACCTCGCGTGATTTCATTGCCGAACTAGAATCGGACAAATACGATGATATCAAAGACAAAAAAGTCATTACCTATTGTACGGGCGGAATTCGCTGCGAGGTGATCAGTGCCATGATGAAAAAGCGCGGCTTCAAAGACGTTTATCAAATTGATGGCGGCATCGTCAAATACGGCGAAGAATATGGTGATGATGGTCTGTGGGAAGGCTCGCTCTATGTGTTTGACAACCGTATGGCCACGGAATTTAGCGACCACGCCAAAAAAATTGGCGAATGCATCCATTGCGGCGGCAAAACCAGTAATTTCAAAAACTGCGCCCTACCGACCTGCAATCTCCTCATGCTCGTTTGTGATACCTGTAAAGCTGATCCAGATTTGCTATTTCATACTACGGCATGTAAAGCCAAATATAAGACCAAAACAGCTGCTTAGATAGTGTGAGTTTCCACTACTTGCCACGGCACTAACGTCAGAGTGTTGTCGTTAAATGACAATTCGTCTGATCCAGTGAGCGGTTTGAAACTATTTGGATCCATGGAAAGTGTAGCTATATCAACTTCGACGGGTTTGTTACTGTAGTTTACGAGAGAATGTATCCCTATATTATTAGAGCCGATGAGGATTGGAGAACCCTCGAGATTTCTCCAGGTCAGATTAGAATCAATGGACCTTCGTAGCAACCTATCGTAATAGTCGGCTAGATTGTGGTTGACGGGTAGGTCCGGTTCACGCCCCAGGTGAACGGGGATTTTAGCCGTATAACCAGTCGTTTGTCCGTCGTATACCAAATGGAGACCGGGCAACGAGTTGACAATATAGGCGGCGGCCTTTTGCTTTTCTATAGTAAAGGCTGTCGCGGCACGTGGTTCATCGTGGTTTTCAATGAAATAAACTTGATGCGCAGCGATACCATTAGTTTTCACTAGGTGATCAACGATTTCGGCTGCTGAACCTTTGACTAATAAATCATAAAGGTCCTTGTCATAGCAATAGTCAAATCCTTGGCCGAGGAGCAAGGCATTGGTTTTCCAATAACATTCGGCGATGAATAAAAAGTCTGGATTGACGTTACGGACTGCCGAGATGACTTCTGACCAGTATTCGATCTCGGGAGCTGGACCAGCACTCGCACCCCACGTACCAGCAAAAATTTCATTGGTCAGCAACATCGCCATGTCACAGCGCACGCCGTCGCATAACGAGGCAATATGATTCAGGGTTTCGACGCTAGACTCGCGATATGACGGTGAAAAAGCGTTGAGCTGGGCGACATCGGACCAGCTACCGAGTTTAGGGTCGCGCCCATTAGCGATAATATGATCGCCACGTTGACGGTATTGATCTGGGTGATTAGATAGCTGTTCCTGATCGCCCATAATATAGTTATCCGGTCGTGTCGTGATCCAGTCGTGGTCAAAACCAGTGTGATTCGGTACGAAATCGAGAATCAGGCCTAATCCATAGGCGGATAATTTTTGTCGCAACTGCGCTAGTTCTGCCTCGTTGCCGAGTTGTTCGTTTATCTCGTATGACTGGATCGAATAGGCCGAGCCGACGATATCGTCTATCGTGAAATCTGGTAATAGGGCGCGGGCCTCGTTGATTAGTGGTTGGTTTGCTAGCGCCAATTCAACTGCTGCGCGGCTGCGTCGCCAGATGCCCATTAACCAGACGGCGTCAAAGTCGCTATCTGCAATCCTGGCGATTTCTTCATCCGGAATACTGGCTAGAGTAATGGTCCGACCATATCGAGCAGATAATTTCCGCAAGTAGGTCGCAGTGTTTATCTCATACAGTCGGTTACATTTAATCACAAGAGGATTATATCACATCAGATATATGCTATGATGGAATTAGCTATGAAGAAACTCGTAAAAGGATTCAAAAATTTCGGTAGTAAATTGATGGCGTGGCCACATATTGACATCGCAATGTTGTCCGCCGCGATCTTGACCTACGCTGGTTTGGCAGCTGCGCGAATAGCTAGCTGGTCGATTTGGTTTGACGAAGCGTTTACGGCGTATATTACCCGGTTTAACGTTGCAGAAATCGCCCATTATACGGGGAATGATATGCATCCACCACTGTATTATTGGCTGATAAAGGGCTGGACATCGGTGTTTGGTACGAACGAGGTCGGTTTTAGGTCGTTTAGCCTAGTGTTCGCGATCGTAACAATTATCCTAGGATTTTTACTGCTAAAGAAGCTGTTTAGCCGCCAGGCTGCGATCATTGGGGTCTGGCTACTCGCCCTGTCGCCGATGTTGATTCGCTTTGGTGATGAAGCAAGGATGTATACGATGGTCACAGCCATCGCCCTAGGTGCCACCTACGTACTAGTTCGAGCCATGGCTACGAATCGTCGCAAATACTGGATCACCTACGGATTGTTGCTGGTGGCGGGTATGCTGACTCATTACTTTATTGCACTAGTGTGGCTAGCACACTGGGTCTGGCGATATGTTTACCTGCGAATCGATGGTGACCGTGGCAAAAAACTAGCCAAAAACTTTTTTAGCAAATCATGGGTCTGGACGCATGTACTCGCGGTCGGTATTTTTGCAGTTTGGTTACCAACGGCAATTCATCAATTCAGCGTTCTGCAGGCGGGCTTTTGGATTCCTACTATATCGGCAGATACATTCACTAACTATCTTACAAATATATTAATGTATCTGGATCACAACAAAGTTGAATCGTGGCTAGCATTGCTCTATTTTGCGATAGTGGTTGGATCTATAGTGTTGCTATATCGAACGTATCGCAATATAGAATCAAAGAAAGATCGGCAAAATATACTGTTAATTAGTTGTCTGGCTGTCGTCCCGCCACTCATTTTGTTGCTGCTATCGATGCCACCGCTGACGTCGTCCTTTATCGATCGATATCTCATGACGTCAATTGTCGCCCTCGCCTTGTTAATGGCCATAGCGATTACGCACGGTAACAAAAAACGATGGCTACCAATCGTGATGACCCTCTTGATTCTGGTGTCGTTTGGTATCGGTATCGACAGAGTTTATTACTATG
This sequence comes from Candidatus Saccharibacteria bacterium, assembly GCA_016699895.1. Taxonomy (NCBI): domain Bacteria; phylum Candidatus Saccharimonadota; species Candidatus Saccharimonadota bacterium. The sequence continues at coordinate 274,758 of CP064991.1, forward strand.
GCAATTACAACAAAATTAGCAGTACTTCGATTCGGACCAAGGAGTTAATTGCGGCCATCGCGGAAAAAGCCAAACCGGGCGAGCCGCTGATCGCGACTGACCCATGGATATTCTACGAAGCGATTTTCTATAATAGAGACGAGCATCCGATTTATTTCCTCGATCAAACGACTGAATATATCTATGGTTCACTCGATATGCTAAAAGATCATGACCAGTTCAAAATCAAAAACCTCGATGCTTTTACGAAACAGCACGAGGTAGTGTGGTACTTTGGTAGCGTGGGCGATAATGAAATCACGCCGCCATCGATTGCACATGGTTGGAAACAGATTGACTCGGTGTCTATTTATAATTCAATTGACGATAATTCATCATACAAAGCCGTTCGTTTCGAAACACAGAGCCGCTAGGCGCGTGATATAATAGATACATTATGGCAGAACAAAATATTCACGATGTGGTAATGATTGGTGCTGGTCCAGCGGCGCTAACGGCGGCGATTTATACAACCCGCGAAGAAATTGAAACAGTATTATATGAAAAAGCAATTGTTGGCGGTCTGGCTGCGACGACTGACTGGATCGATAATTATCCTGGCTATGCGCAAGGTATCGAAGGTTTGAAACTAGCTGATGAGCTACGCGAACAGGCCGAACGGTTTGGTGCAAAAATTGATTTTGGTACGGTTGAAAAGATCGAGCGATCGGGCGATGTGATCAAATTATCAGTTGATGACAATGAAGTGTTAGCTCGATCGGTCTTGATCGCGACGGGTAGCGATCATCGTAAACTCGGCGTTCCTGGCGAGGAGGAGTATTTTGCAAAAGGCGTGCATTACTGTGCTACATGTGACGGTGCTTTTTACAAAGAAAAGCGATTGATTGTAGTTGGTGGCGGCAATAGTGGTGTCCAGGAAGCTTTATTTTTGACACGATTTGCCACGCATATCGATCTGTTGGTTCGTAGCGAACTGCGTGCCTCGGAAGTCTTGCTCCGCAAACTCGAAGAAGCAAAAGATAAAATTACCGTCCATACCAATGTGCTAGTCGATGAAATCATCGCCGAAAATGATGTTGTTGTCGGCGCAAAGATCCGTAACAAGCAGACCGACGAACAGAGCGTGGTCAATGCCGACGGCGTATTCATCTTTATCGGCTTGATACCGAATACATGGTTCCTAGCTGGTAGCGACATTGAATTAGACGAGCATGGTTTTGTCAAAGCTAACGCCGATCTAGAAACCTCTATGCCGGGTGTGTTTGTGGCTGGTGATGTCCGAGAGGGCGCTACAATGCAGATCGCAGCAGCAGTTGGCGATGGTGCAACGGCAGCTCTAAAAATGCGCCAATATCTCGAAAGCAAAGAATAGTTATAGTCTAATTTGAATTAGCCAGTACATTTTTAATGGCTTTTACCATAGGACTACGTAGAGCGTGATCACTCAACGTTGCTTTGACCTTTATATTTGGTCGATGTTCGGCGATAGCAGTAATATTTTTACTGATAATGAGCGGATCAAGTTTTCCGTAAATAATGTCGATAGGTAATTTCAATCGCTTCAAATCATCGGCGGCTTTCTGATTCATGATACCAGAGTAGAGCGTTTCTCTAAAAGCCCAAAACGTTTCCTTGCGAAGGGCTGTTTTCGATGGACCGCCTAGATGCAATGCATTAATGAGGTTATATATGGCGACAGTACCTTTCGGATGCTTGAGGCTTTGGCGGTAGATTTCAAAGAGTATCGACTCGGTATCGTTGAGATCCAGCCGTCGATCGCTTATTGATCTAGTGTAGAGGGGTGGTGAACAAAGGATCAATCGTTTAGTATTAGGGTATTGTTTGGCGCATTTGATAGCGACAATGCTACCAAAAGAATGCCCGATAAACGTATACGGTCCAATACAACCTAGTGTCAGACAGGTCGCGAGGACATTTCTGGCTTGATAATCACTACGATAAACCTGTCCCAAAAAATGCCGTGAGTCACCGTGTCCTAGCAGATCTAACACGATATAGTTTACGTTGTCTGGCAGCATATTGATAACAGGTCGCCATAAATTACCAGTGTCGGCTAATCCGTGAATCATTACGTAGGTTGGCGCAGTCGGTGACACGATACGTTTATATCTAACGTGTAACCGAAAAGGAACCCTCAGTGTAGTTCTGATGAATCGGTCGATAGCAGCAAGTGATCTTTGTAGATAAACCATAAGTTTATACTACCATAATAAAAAGATGGTCGATAGGGTCGCTAGAGGTTATCGGGCGATGTGCCGAGCGGATACATGCGTAGATCACTACTATTTAACTGCCAGGTGTCTAGAATCGTCTGAATAATTTTCCATGATGTCATAACTTCGCGACTCGAGGCAAAAAGCGACTGGTCGCCACGGATCGCGTCAACGATGACGCGCTCATAGGCTTCGGCTTGGCGATCGGAAAATGACCGATTATAATCAAAATCCATCGTCACTGTCTCGGTGGCGTTCGAGGTGCCAGGCTTTTTAGCTTGCAACTCAATCGTGATACCTTCATTGGGCTGCAATCTGAAAATGAGGGCATTTGGACCAGCAGCATCTTCGGTTGGGCGAAAAGTAACGAGCGCCTCGGTATATTTATCGGATAGACCCTTGCCGGCCTGTATCGTAATCGGCGTTTTGCGCCACTGCTCGTTATTGATCGTGACGTCTAGACGGGCAAATGTTTCGGTCGACGAGCCGATACTATTAGCCTCAGCTTGGTAGCCTTCGTACTGACCACGTGTTACACGGGGTGCTACTTCGTCGGTTTCGATCGGCATAATACTATCGAGCAGGCGTTGTTTACTGCGATGGATCTCGGTGCTGCCGAAATTGAGCGGACGTTCCATCGTGATTAGCGCTAGGACCTGTAGTAGATGACTCTGGATAATATCGCGCAGGGCGCCAGTTTGATCATAAAAAGCCCCGCGACCTTCGATGCCAATCGTTTCGATGGCTGAAAGCTTGATTGATGCAACGTGGCGTGCATTCCAAATTGATTCAAATAGTGGATTTTCAAACCGAAACGTCAGGATATTCTGGGCGGTTTCTTTGGCGATATAATGATCGATGCGGAAAATCTGCGCTTCGTCAAAGTGCTCTTTGGTTAGATTAATGAGCGTTCTAGCTGATTCGGTATCATGACCAAACGGCTTTTCAACTAACAGTTTTGGTAGTCCGGATTCAGTTCGGAACTTTTTATTATGCCCAGTTAGTCCGAGATTACTAACGATGCCAGAAAAGGCCTGAGCCGGAATGGACAAATAATAAAGCCGCTGCGAACCGGATTCTGCTGATTCTCGCAAATCTGATAGTAATGTTTTGTAGTCTTTGGCATTAGTCACATCCATTCTGTGGATAGTAATCATGCGTGCGAGCTTGCGCAAAATACGTGGGTCGGTAGCTTCTGGGATGAATCGTGTCATGCCCTCCAAAATATCTTTTTCGGTAGTAGAATGACGAGTGATGCCGATGATTCGGGTATTGTTTGGCAGATCGTTAGACTGGATCAAGTGATAGAGCGCAGGCAATAATTTGCGCCGCGCTAAATCACCAGTGACACCAAATATGATGATCTGCAGAGGTTGATTCTTTACGGCATTATCTATCAAGGTAGATTAAATATAGATCATTATGCTGTCAGTGTAAAGAGCCTATATGTCGTCACTAGAGAGTATTTCGAATACACCATTAGTCCAGCCGAAACCGTCCTGTAATTCATATTCACCACCACCGCCTAGTGTGCCGGGTGTGATAACGTCGTATTTCTCGATAAATTTGTGATGCGTATCGAACACGAGCTGATTTGTGCTCAGCCATCGCTCGCGGACGGCAGCGGCGAGTTCGGTATAACCGTAACGTTCGAGCCCTTTGATGGCGACATGCTGCATTGGTGCCCAGCCGTTTGGTGAATCCCACTGCTGATCATTATCGACGAGGGTTGTCACCAGCCCGCCAGGTTTTAGAAAATCTTTTTCAAGTTTGTGCGCTACTGCGGCAGCCTGTTGTTTGCTAGCGATACCGACATAGAGCGGAAAGATTGCGGCTAACGTATCTGAACTAGTTTTTTCTCGTTTTACAAAATCATAATCATAGTAAAACTGGCGCTGTTCGTCCCAACAATATTGTTCGATCGCCACTGCCCGACGACGAGCTGCAGTTTCATAGGTTTTTGCCAAGCGTTCCTGTTTAATGAGACGATACGCACTAGTAATCATTGATTCTAGATGATAGAGCAGACAATTCAAGTCGATAGGTACAATATCGGTGGTGTGAATGGTGTTGATATCCTGTGGATCTTTAAACCAGCGCGAGCTAAAGTCCCAACCCGACTCGGCAGCAGCTCGTAAATGCAGGTACATAGTGTTGTGATAATCCTCGGGCGTAGTGGCGGCGCGTGACATATCTTGGATATAAGTATCAGGTCGAGGCGATGATCGATTATCAAAATAACGATTTAGGAGGATTTTATCCTCGAGCCGTACAACCCGCCTAGTCGCTGAAAATTCATTTTTTAGCGTGCTCTGGCCGCGCATCCAAAATTGACGTTCTCTTAACAAATACGGTAGATATTCAACAATGGTATACTGGCCACGATGTTTTGTGAGCAGCTCGATCATATGGGAAAAAAACGGCGGTTGCGAACGGCTGAGGAAATACGATCGATTAGCCGTCGGGATAAAGCCAAAGCACCTGATCATATAGGTGTAATTTTTTATCATACCTTCGATCAGTGACCATTGTTTTTCATGAGCCAGTCCCAGCATAATAAAATACGTATCCCAATAGAACTGTTCCTGAAATCGGCCACCCGGTACGACGTATTCATACGGTAACGCCAGCAGTGATCCGCGGTTACGACGATTGGTAATAGTGAGTTCCTGCCATAATTCGGCAATGTAATTTGTTGCGTCATTGTTCGGTTCGGTTTGAACAGGCTGGCGTTGCTTTTTGAGATGACGAAAGTTGCGATCAACAAAGTCAGCCAGATTGAAATTTGGCCGTTTGCGTTCTTGGCGATAGGCACGCATGATGAGGAGAGGGCTCTTTTTCGGAATTAGGTCGATAAAGATTTTGTTATCATTAAAGATTTCGGTGGTCTGGATATCGCGAAATAGTTCGTCGAATATCTCGTCAGGATCGCGCGGTTTTATTGCAGCAATACCAGCAGTTTTAACGATATTTGCCCGGATGGTTTTTGGGATAATAGATTTCTTTTCGGCCATTACTATCAATTATAAGCGCTAAAGGCAGTAATTTCAACGAGAGCAGATAATAGTAGATAGACAAGGTTGTTTTCAGGTTGTATACTGTGACTACAGTCATTAATCACAAAAGGAGGTGATGTTATGGCAAAGCATGAGTTAGAGAATAAAGCGCGTGATACGCTAGCCGGGGTGCTAGTAGTAGAGGGCGTCATGGCTGCTCTATTTGGTATCGCTGCGTTATTTTGGCCGGGCTTGACCGCTGCGGTCTTTATTAAACTATTCGGTGTATTCGTTTTGGTCTGGGGACTGGTTAGTTTAGTTCACAGTTTCTTGGGTATCGGACGTTCAAATTTGTGGTGGGTCGAGTCGATCTTTAGCTTGGCAGCGTTGGGTCTCGGTATCTTTTTGCTTCGCAACCCAGATGTTTCGGCGGCCGTCATCATCCTGACCGTTGGCTTTACATTGGTTGCACGCGGTATCGTAGACTTCTTGGTCGGTTTGTTCGCCACGGATTCTGAGGTGAGGGTCAACCGATGGTTCTATATACTCATGGGACTAGTCGGTGTAGCTGCTGGCATTGCAGTACTGGCTCATCCAGTAGCATCTGGATTAGTTTTCGTATGGGCACTTGGCTTCTACATGCTGCTCAGTGGTGCTCTCAATATCGGGCTAGCATTTCGTGTTCGCAGTATCGAGTAAGTAGTTACCCGAATAGCAAAAAGGCAGGAATTTCCCTGCCTTTTTTATGACATGGCACCAGCGAATGTGATAGGATAGAAATAGTTCAACTATTATCAAAGAAGGAGGATAATGAAAAAAGTTTTAGTAGTTATTGGTAGCGCCCGCAAAGGTCGGGTGGCCGATAAAGTTGTATCATTAGTAAAGGCCGACCTAGCTAATCGCAAAGACATTTCGGTAGAGATAGCTGATTTGGCCGACATCGATTTACCGTTTTTTGATAACGAGAATGCACCGTCGAGCCCAGATTACAAAATTGAGAACGAAAATGTTCAAAAGTGGAGTGATTTAGTCAATGGTTCTGATGTTGTAGTCTTGGTTACGCCAGAATATAATCATAACCTGTCCGCAATCGAAAAGAACGCAATCGACTCATTGTTCGTCGAATGGAATGATAAACCAGTAATTGTCGTATCATATGGTTGGTCTGGTGGATCGAAATCACTAGCCGCTATTCGCGAGTTAGCTCCAGTAGTCAAGCTCGACCTTCAGGCAACGGCTGAATTGGCTTTCATGAAAGACATCCAGGTTGATGGCTCGGTTATTGATGGTGGTGAAGCGGTTAGTAAAATTGCTGCAGCATTCGATGTACTATAGATTTGTTTGCGAAAACCACGGCGTACAATGATATCGATTGTGCTAGAATAGTCGTATATGAAGCGTCTATCATTGGTAGTTCTAGCTGTTCTATTGTCTCTCGTCACGAACCTAGGCTTCGCTGCACCAAATACCAGAGCTGCATCGCTCAACGACTTTGTTATATCTAATTATACGATTGACTATCATTTAACACGCGATAACGAGAATCGATCAGTTCTCGTTACTGATGAGACGATAGTGGCAGAATTTCCGTCTGCCGGCAGTGTTAATCATGGTATCGAGCGGTATATACCAACTAGTTATGATGGTCATCCAACTAATATTAGTAGTATTTCGGTAACTGATGAATTTGGCGGTAGCTGGAATCATACAACGTACCAGAGTGGAGACTATACGGTTTTACGCATTGGTGATGCTGATCGGTACGTTTATGGAACACAAACCTATAACATTACCTACACGCAGCGTGACGTAACTAAATTCTTTGCCAATACCAATTCGGATGAATTTTATTGGGATACGAATGGTACGGCCTGGGCGGTACCAATTAGCGCTCTCAGCGTTAAATTAGAGATCGACGATAGCTTGATCGGTGCTTTGAGCGGGGATACGGCTTGCTATCGGGGACAGTATCAGTCGTTAGATACCTGCATATTAACGCAAGCTGACAACATATTTACGGTCTCAGCGACCAATTTAACGGCTGGCGACAACATAACGATTGCGGTCGGATTTGAAAAGGGTACCTTTGGCGAGTACCAACAATCCTTGATGGAGAAACTCGTGATATATTGGCAATGGCTGCAACTGGCGACTATACCAATGGCGATCATATTGTTAGTGGTGGCGATTATTCGGTTCATTAATCTATCGAATCGTAAAAAAGAGCTCGGTACGATTGTTCCAGAGTACATTCCACCGAGCAACGCCAGCGTCACGGTGTCGGCCGACATCATTACTTCGACTAAAGGTCTCACGGCGCAGTTAATTGACCTTGCAGTTCGTCATTTTATTGCTATCTATGAAACGAAGCCAAAGAGTATATTTAGGCAGGCCGAATATACGTTCAAGATTCTTCGCCCAATTGATCCGGCCTTGAGACCCGAGGAGCAGGAAATCTTGAAGGATATATTTACTACAGTTGATGTCGGTAATGAGGTTAGCTCGAAAGATCTATCGAAAAGCGTTTCGGTCGCAACCAGACTGCAAGATAATACCGGGAAAACGCGAAAACTGATAGAAGATACCTACGGGTTGAAAGTAAAAGACAAAACCACTTCATCTAAATTATACAAATTAGGACATATCACGTTAGCCCTGGGCATTTTATCTCTGAGTGTGTCGTTAGTGACGGTAGCACTGATAATGTATATTATGGGCGCTGTGATTCGGCCACTGACCGATGAAGGTTTGGCTTTACGTCGTTATTTGTTGGGTCTCAAAATGTATATCTCAGTCGCCGAAGAGGAGCGTCTCAAGATGCTACAAAGCCCAGAGGGTGCCGAGAAATCTGGTGTCAACGCGAATGATCCGGGACAAATGGTGAAACTCTACGAGCGAGTATTGCCATACGCGATTCTTTTTGGCCAGGAAAAGGAATGGAACCAGCGACTCGGCCAGCTGTATGAATCAGCTCATACTACTCCAGATTGGTATAGCGGCGCGAGCCTGATGGCATTTAATGCCGCAGCCTTTACTAGCTCAATGAATAGTTTGACGACTTCGATTAGTTCGAGTGGCGCTAGCTCGTCGTCATCGGGCGGATCGGGCGGCGGTGGCTTTTCCGGCGGCGGTGGTGGTGGCGGTGGTGGTGGCGGCTGGTAATAATAATTAAAACGCAGTAAACTAGTAGGCTGTTACATATAGAAAGACGGTATCAAAACATGAGTAATACGAATCAAGCTGTCAAAAAATCGACTCATGATCAACACGATCACAAGCCGGCCTTGCACCATATTTCAACCAGACAAAAAGTTATCGTTATGTTAGCGGTCATGAGCGCGATGTTCCTAGTATCATTAGATCAAACTATTATCGCCGCTGCGCTCGGCAAAATTGTCGAAGATTTCCAGAGTTTTGGTAGTCTCAGCTGGGTGGTGACAGCGTATATGCTAACGATGACCGTGACCGTGCCGCTGGCCGGCAAATTGTCCGACATGTTCGGCCGCAAGAAACTGCTCATTTCTGGCGTGGCCATATTTACGATTGCATCGCTCCTCAGCGGTGTAGCGCAGGATATTACCTCTTTCATCCTATTTCGTGCCTTGCAGGGTGTCGGTGCCGGTGTGATTTTCGCCAATGCTTTCACTATTATTGGAGATTTGTTTACACCTCGCGAACGTGGTCGCTGGCAGGGCCTGATCGGGGCGGTCTTTGCATTGTCATCGGTGGCTGGTCCGCTACTCGGCGGCTTCTTTACCGATGCGCATACTATTTTTGGCATGACGACAGACTGGCGCTGGAATTTTTGGATCAACATTCCAATCGGTATCGTTTCATTTATCTTGATTTGGGTATATTGCCCTCATATTAAACATGAGAAACGACACGTTATCGATTATTTGGGAGCAGCGTTCCTAACTCTGATGCTATCAACGTTGATTCTCGGTGTTGATAATACCGAATCAATTTTCAAAAGCATTATAGATGCGGGGGTTAGTTTGAATACTGTCCGTGCACTATTACTAGGCGTGTCGGCTATCTCGCTCATTGGCTTTATTCTAGTTGAGCGAAAAGCCAAATCACCAATTATTCCACTCAACTTTTTCCGTAATCCGACGTTCCGTTACAGTATGATTATTATGACGTTATTCGGCGCGGCTTTTATGGCGGGCATTCTCTATCTGACACAGTTTAATCAACAGGTGTTTGGCTCCAGCGCTACCGATAGCGGTATGATGCTCTTGCCGTTCGTTCTGACCATGTCGATTTCATCGGCGACAGGTGGTATCATTATGACCAAAACTGGCCGTTACAAACTCCAGATGGTGTTGGGTCTAGCGGTCGTGACCATAGCTATGTTTATGATGACTCGTCTAACCGCAGATTCACCGTATTGGTTTGAAGCCATTGCTATGGCAATCGCTGGTCTCGGTATGGGGCAATGTATGCCGACAATTAACAATGCCGTCCAGAATCAGTTCAAGCAGAGTGAACTAGGGGCAGCAACTAGCTCGACCCAGCTCTTTCGCTCGCTAGGCTCGACTGTCGGTACGGCTGTTATGGGCAGTATTCTGACGGCTGGAGTGGCTGTCGGTCTCGGTTCGGTATCGACTATGCCATTTATCACTGAACTCACGAAATCGCCTGCCGCTAGTCAGATCTTGAACGGGCAAGCCGTTGACGCCAGTTTGGCTGTCAGCCTCAATGAACCATCGGTTAAAAAACAGATTAACGAGTCGATCGAAAAATCTGTAGTAAAACTACCCGAACCGCAGCGCACAGCGGCCTTACAGCAGACCAAGCAGGCTGCTGATGATTTTTATACCAAAGTGACGAAGGCGTTCGCCGATAGCTTGCACCAAGTTTTCTGGATATCGTTCGGATTATCACTGGCTGCCACTGTGATTGCCGCGACGCTACTACCCGCCGGCAAATTGCACGGTCTACGCCAATCAGATATCGGTATCGAAGGCTAGCGTAGGCTTGATCAGTTTTACTAGTAGCCTAGTCAATGCTATAATTGAACCATGAGTGCCAAGAAGCGCGGGCCAGGTCGTCCGCCCAAAAATGCCAAGAAAAATGACAAGCTCGAGCACAGTGTACCGAGTGGATTTTGGTCGCAAGTCGGTGCCGTATTTTTGATCGTTGTCGCTTTGACGGCTAGTATAGGTCTGTTTAATGCCGGCGGTATTTTTCCGGTCAGTTTTGCTAATGGTCTACGGTGGCTGATCGGTTGGACAGCCTTTGTTGTTCCGTTCGTGTTCCTGTGGCAGGCGATTCAGATTTTTCGCAACGAAGACAATCGACTGCCTAGTGCGATTTGGGTAGCTACGACGCTTTTCCTACTATTTTTCTCTGGCTTATTCCAGTTATTGATTGAGGATCCAACCAGCCAGGCCGAGGCATTTGCCGGTAATGGCGGCGGTATCTTTGGTTGGATTATTGCCGACACGTTGCTCAGATTCCTTAATGTGCCAATGGCGGCGTTAATTTTGTCGGTCTTGATCTTGGTCTTGTCGTTATTCGTTTTGAGCGTCTCGCCAAAGGTGGTCTTTGGCCGTATTATGGCCTTTTTCCGTCGCGAAGATGCGGCGATTGACGAACAAAACGCCAAAATTGCAAATGGTGTCAAAGCTAGCGATGCACTCGTCAAGGAGCCTATTAAACTAAAACTAAACAAAGGCGTAGAAACAGTTGACCTCGACCATCGACGCGACGAGGAGCCAAGAGACAAGCCAAAGGTGAAACCCGAGGAAAAAGTTGCGCTGACGATGGCGTCTGATCCAGATTGGGAATTTCCAAATCTCGATTTACTATCTAAAAAGAAACGACCAGCCGATCCTGGGGATGTTAATCATAACGCTGAAATCATTCGCAATACTTTGGCCGAATTCAATATTAATGTCGAGATGGAAGGTGTCAATATTGGACCAAAAGTTACGCAGTATACTTTGAAACCACCAAGTGGCGTTAAATTATCTCGTATTACAGCGTTAGATAGTTCATTATCGCTCAATTTAGCAGCACCAACTTTGCGTATCGAAGCCCCGATTCCGGGCAAGCGATCAGTTGGCATCGAAGTCCCCAATATCAAACCAGCCGATGTTAGACTCCATAGCATTCTCAATTCTAGTGCCTGGAAGGATACTCATGAACCACTGGCTTTTTCAATCGGCCTAGACATTTCTGGCGATCCAGTAGTCGGCGAACTTAACAAGATGCCGCATATTGTTATCGCTGGTCAAACTGGCTCTGGTAAGTCTGTCATGTTAAACTCGCTCCTGTGTTCACTACTGTATCGCAATTCTCCAGCTGATATGAAGCTTATTTTGGTTGATCCAAAACAGGTGGAAATGCGGCTGTACGATGACATTCCGCATCTGTTGACACCGGTCATTACCGAACCGGAAAAGACTATTGGCGCCCTCAAATGGGCGGTTGGCGAGATGGAGCGTCGGTATAGTTTGCTCAGCGAAGAGCGGGTGCGTGATATCAAATCATACAATCAAAAGAAGACCGGCGAGGCCATGCCATATATCGTGATCGTGGTTGACGAGATGGCTGATCTCATGATGATGGCAAAGCGCGATGTCGAGGCTCTAGTCGTGCGTATTGCCCAGAAAGCTCGTGCCGTCGGCATTCACCTCGTGCTAGCAACGCAGCGTCCATCGGTCAATGTTATTACCGGCCTCATCAAAGCCAACGTGCCAGCCAGAATTGCGTTTACCGTAGCGAGCCAGGTTGACTCGCGCACTATTTTGGATCAAGCTGGCGCCGAGAAGTTACTTGGTCAAGGAGATATGCTACTGCTGACGCCGTCAATGGCGAAACCAAAACGTGTTCAGGGCGCATTCGTATCAGACGAAGAAGTCACCAAAATAACGGATTATCTGCGTTTGCAGCGCCCGCCGGAGTATAATGCCGATATTATTTCGCAACAAGTACAAATCAACAATCATGGCGGGGTGGTGATGGACTTTGACGGTTCGGGTGATGATGAATACAAGGACGCAGTGCGCGCCGTGATCGAAGCTGGTAAAGCCAGCACCTCACTACTCCAGCGCCGTCTCCGCATCGGCTATAGCAAAGCGGCTCGTATCATGGAAGAAATGGAAGAAAACGGCGTTATTGGGCCGCAGGACGGTAGCCGACCACGTGACGTGCTGATCAGTTCGCTCGATGAACTAGGGGAGTAATGTGAAAATCAAGATAAAGAAAGTTCAAGAACATGCGATTCTGCCTGAATACCAAACGGCACTCGCAGCCGGATTTGATTTTCATGCCGCCATCACGCAGCCAGTCGTTATCAAGCCAGGAACGTTCGAGACGATTTCGACAGGTGTGGCTGTAGAGATCCCAGCTGGTTACGAATTGCAGATTCGACCGCGCTCGGGTCTGGCGTTCAAGCACCGCGTTTTGCCAGTTAACGCTATCGGGACGATTGACGCTGACTATCGCGGCGAGATGATGGTCGGTTTACTCAATAGTGGCACGGTGGACTTTGTTGTTGAGCCAGGCATGCGCATCGCTCAGGGTGTCGTGGCAAAGCACGAGACAGTGGAATGGGAAGAGGCCTCAGAGCTATCGGACACCGAGCGATCACAGGGCGGTTTCGGAAGCACTGGATTATGATACGAGCTACTAAACGAGACGATCAATAATGCCTGAACTCCCAGAGGTCGAGACCATACGACGTGGACTAGAGCCGATATTAGTTGGGCGTCAAATCATGGATGTCGTTATTTTGAACGAAAAATCGTTTCATGGCAGCGGCGAAGACATAAAGCAATTTATTATCGGATCCACGATAAAAAATATTCGTCGTCGTGCCAAAGTGCTGTTGATAGACCTGTCGACCGATTATTCGCTAGTAGTTCATCTAAAAATGACTGGACAGATCGTGGTGCGCGGTGCCAATAACTGGGCGGGTGGTCATCCTAACGAGTCGTTCGTCGAAGACTTGCCAAACAAATCAACCAGGATTTATCTCACCTTCGATGATGGTGCAAAGTTATTTTTTAATGACCAGCGCAAATTTGGCTGGATCAAACTAATCCCAACTATAACAATCGACGAATTAGCATTTATTAGTAAACTCGGGCCAGAGCCGCTCATCGGTAATCCGGCAGAGGAGTTTTTGACTAGAGTTCGTCGACGTAACAATACTACGATCAAGGCGGCGATTTTAGATCAGTCGGTCATAGCCGGCATCGGCAACATCTATGCCGACGAAGCCCTATGGCTAGCCAAAATACATCCAGAAACCAGAGTTCGTGATCTCACTGATAGCCAACTAGCATCTATCCTAAAGGGTGCTATCGAAGCCATGACTAAATCTATAGAATCGGGCGGCAGCACGATGCAAAACTATATCAAAGCCGACGGTTCGAGGGGTAATTATCTCGACTTGTTCGCTAATGTTTTTCGGCGAGAAGGGCTAGCCTGCCCACGCTGTGGTGCGACGATCGAAAAGATTCGGGTGGCTGGACGCGGCACGCATATTTGCCCAAATTGTCAGAGGGCGCCAGATAATTAATAGTGTGCTGCTTGCAACTACGCAATTTCAACGGTCATTCTAGCTACAGTGACCCCACTTTCAGCCGCATAGCGGGGTCGATCATCAACCATGATCTCTTGTCGGTCATGGGACGGATCGATACGACGACCCACTCTACCATTGACAACCTCATATTCATTTCCATGTACATCTTTAATGGTACCGTTTACGATTGGTTCATCGTAGCTAGGTTTATTTGCATGCATAGTAGTATCCTTTCGAGATTTAAAAAAGTAGTTTCATTCGCTGAAACCACTTTGGCTTGAGGGCTGTGCGATTCACCTTTTTAGGTGGTGGCTTCAGCGTTGCTAAAGCACAGCCCGGCTAGGCTGAGAGACAACAACAAGTTCTGTGCTTTGGCTACATATATCATTATTGTAGGAAATAATAGCACAGCTAACTGCGTAGTGTCAAATAGTATATTAGGAATGATTAATGCTTATCATGTTGTGACCAAGATCTACAAAGCCAAGTTCTAATGGATCCCGCACAGGTTCATTTACCGGAGGTAGCACACAGGAGACTCGACGTAAGATCACCGATGACATGGCTTTTAGCGGAAAGATTTCGGGCACCCGAACCGTTCCCTCTAGGTCAGTTGCACCAGTATCGGTATTGGCTAGGAGTACGTAATCACCTTTGGCGGCTAGTTCTCGAGGTAGTGAAGCGTAGACGTCTTCGCCAGAGCCATTTAAATAGTAGAGGAGGCTGTCTTTAGTATTTTCTCCGGCTAGGCCCGAGCTGTACATACTAAAGACTGGTATACCGTGCCATTCGGGATCGGTTTCTCTCATTCGTAGTCCCCACAAATTGAACCAATCAATACCACGTTCGCCAATCGGGCTTGCTGGGATATCGTGCGTTATAGCGGCAGAATTGCCTAGCGAACTTTGTCGCCGTATAGCTAACAGAGATTGAATAAATTTACCGATCTCTTTCTGTTTGTCCGATAAGTCCCAATTTCTCCAAGCTATCAGATTATCCTGGCAATACGAATTATTATTGCCGAGTTGCGTATGTAATCGGTCGTCTCCGTCCAGAATCATGGGGATACCTCGAGACATAGCTAACGTTGCCAGTAAATTACGGGCGGTACGTTGGCGCAAATTATTCGTTTCGGTATTATCGGTTGGGCCTTCGTGACCATGATTATCAGATCGATTGTCATTTGTGCCGTCTCGGTTATTTTCGCCATTTAGCTCATTATGTTTCGTCTCATAAGCCGTCAAATCATGCAGAGTAAAACCATCATGCGCAGTGATAAAGTTGACGGTTTTGTCAGCTCCCATACTAGCTTCTAGAAACGGTTTCAAATCATGTAGATTTTTTTTGCCCTTACCCCAAAATCCGCGGACGTAGTTGCGGTATTCCCCGTCCCATTCGGCTATTCCGGCATGGGCATAAAGTCCTCGAGGATACTCGTAAATACTCCACGGCTCAGCGATGAGCAAGCAATCGCGAAAGCGCTCATCTTCTTTTAATCGAGTAAACAACGAACCGTCACCGATCATAGCGTGGGCTAGGTCGAATCGAAAACCATCAGCACCTATGGTTTCGTGCCAATAGGAAAGAGAATCCCAAATTAAACCAGCTGCAGCTGGTTTGCTAGAGTCAATATTGTTACCACAACCGGTAGCATCGAAATAGTTTTGCCTGCCTTGGTTGTCTGTGTAGGTACGATAATAACCTTCATTATCGAGACCTCTGAGAGAGTGAGCGGGTGAATCTATACCGCCCTCGGACGTGTGATTATAGACCACGTCGAGCACGATTTCGATTCCTGCGGCGTGCAGAGTATCGATCATGGTCTTGACCTCTCCTATGGCAGCACCTGGTGTTTTGTCATGAGCATAGCCTTCGTGTGGTGCAAAGAAACCAGCAGTATTGTAGCCCCACGCGTTCACTCTTCCGGCGTTAGCTAAAAATTCTTCTGAAAAGAACTGCATAATAGGTAATACCTCGACAGTAGTAACACCTAGGCTTTTCAAGTGTTCAATGTGGGCAGGATGGCAAAATCCTAGGTAGGTACCACGTAGTTCCTCTGGGATATCAGGGTGAAGCATCGTGGCATTTTTGATATGAGATTCATAAATTACACGATCCTCAGGGGCTATATTTGGTCGTGTGGTGGCGGATAATTCTCCTCCTACAATGACGCCGTAGGCTGGTGAGCTAGGGTGATCTGGTAATCCTAGCCTAGTAATAGCCTTGGCGTAGGGATCAAGCAAAAGCGTATCGTAGCTGTTCGGGTCTTTAGCCCTTTCGACTCGTAGCCCATATAGATCTCCGGGTAGTACGTCCGGTATAAAGCCGGTATAGGTATTTGAGTTATCATTATTGTGGCTAGGGTGCAGTCTCCAGCGGATGCTCTCGCCCGGATCAATAGGGTTGACGACGCAAAAATCGACACCTAGAACATCGTCGCCAGTATGTACAGCAAAATCACAACCATCTTCTCGCAGGGTGATTCCAAGGGCTGGCTTGTCTAGCTCGGTATGTTCTCCTGCATCAAATAAAATTCCATATAACTCATCGGCATGGTGCTCTATGGCTGCCCGGGGTGATGATAACTCACGATCTACAATTACTGACATACGCGCAATACCTCAAAACCTTTGCAATGAAAGCCTCTTTGTATTATATCATAAGTGATATAATCATGCAATAGGGGCTCGATTGCCCCACTCGCTATTATATGAAAGATTAAATACGATCGATTCCCGCTCGCCTCGTAGTACAATAGAGTTGTGATCTATCTTTATTATGGTGAAAATGATTTGCTGCGGAAGCGGGCGGTTGATGAATTAGTGGCAGCTTTTACCCAAAAATACGGAGTTGATGCTGTTAGCCAGATTAATTGTAGCGATATTGAACCACAGCGCTTGATAGCTGAAATAGTTAACATCAATATGTTTGCACCCGAGCGACTGATATTGCTAGATAGCTTAGACCAAAATAATAATGCTTGGGCGTTGATTGGCGAGAACATAGCTCGTGTTCCCAACGATACATCTCTAGTAATATCTGTTACATCACCAGATAAACGAACTAAAACATTCAAAACGTTAAAAACTGCTGCTCGAGTCAGAGAATTCCAACCGTTGAAAGGCCATGAGCTGGCCGACTGGGTCCGCCAAGAACTAGCGTCGAGCGGTCTAGAATATACATCCACCGCAGTCGATGAATTGATCGGCGCTACTGGTGGTGATCAGTGGCGGTTAGCTATGGAAGTTGCTAAATTACGAACGCTTGACCAGGTCGTCACACCACAGCTGGTGCGTCAGTATGTCGAACCTAGTCTAGAAGCCAATGCTTTTATGATTTTCGAACAAGTGATATCGGGCCGGCGCGAAGCGGCTCTCGCAGAGCTAGAAAAAGTAGCAAGTCTTGAAGACCCGAACAAGTTTATGGGGCTATTAGCGAGCCAGGCGTTTGCTCTTGCTGCTGCCGTGCATGGGGCGGGTCAGAGAGATGTAGCGTCAACGTTAAAAATCCACCCTTTTCAATTATCAAAAATGGGTGAAGTAGCGCGGCGCATGGGAGATCCAGAGCAGCAGAAAGAGCGCGTGAAACGAGTCGCGTCACTGTTAGCTGCTACTGATGCAAAAATCAAGTTGTCTCGCTCAACCGAAGCCTGGGCCTTGATTTCCATTGCTATTGGCAAGATGTAAAAAATAGTCCGACTTTTTAGTGCGGACTATTTCCGAGTTTCTAATAACTAAGCTTTTTTAGCGGCCGGTTTCTTTGCCGGAGCTTTCTTGGCGGTAGTAGTCGTTTTAGCTGGTGCTTTTTTCGCAGCTGGCTTGGCAGCAGCTTTGGGTGCAGTAGCTTTTGGAGCGGCCTTTTTCGCAGCAGCTGGGATTTTAACACCGGCAGCTTTGGCGGTAGCTGACAAATGAGACATGCGACGACCAGCGGCAGCTTTGGTGAGAACGTTCTTTTTTACTGTGGTATCGATAGCACTCTGGGCTGCGCGTAAGGTATCGAAGGTCGGCTTCGTCTCGAACGCTTTGACGGCGGCGCGCAACGCTCGTTTAGTGCGCAGGTTCTGCGCGTAGCGCTTTTGATCCTGACGCATTTTTTTGACTGCTGATTTGATAATCGGCATAGAATTACTCCTTTCGCGGCGATCCTAAGACCGTTGACGCGTTATCATTTAACTAGGCGATTATACAGCAAAACAGAGCAGAGGTCAAATGTTCACATGTAGGCTTCAAAGCCTAGCGGGTGACGTGAGGCGGGGCAGCTCCCGCTTTTGGAAAAATCTATGATTTTTCAAAAGAAGGGGCGGACCGAGCGGCAGGACCCGCGGAATTGTCTGCGTCACCCGCTTTAGTTGCAGAACTACTCTAGGAATGAGTTTCAAAATCAGATGTTGACTATAGTCAAATGGTTATGTTAAAATTACACTATAAAGGATTATTAAAAAATGAACGATAAATCAAAAATAGCAGTTGATAAATCCGCCGAGACTCAGATTGCGGCTAAAATTAAATCGCTGAGCAATATCTTGATCACAGTGTCGCGCGATCCGAGCGTTGATCAATTGGCAGCAGCGTTGGCCCTGACGATTGCGCTCGACAAGATGGAGAAACATGCTACGGCTGTATTCAGCGGTGTAATTCCACCAGCGATTAACTTTCTGGAACCGGAAAAAACGTTTGAGAATAACGCCGATAGTTTGCGTGATTTTATTATTTCGCTCGACAAGCAAAAGGCTGACCGGCTGCGGTTCAAAGTTGATGGCGATATCGTCAAAGTTCTCATAACACCATATCGCACGACGATTTCCGAATCAGACCTCAGTTTTAGTGAAGGCGAATTTAACGTTGAGCTGGTCGTCGCAATTGGCGTCGATAAAAAAGAAGATCTCGACGCGGCGATTGCTGCGCACGGGCGCATTTTCCACGATGCTACAGTTGCAACAATTAATATCGATACCTCAGAAGGCTCGCTCGGCTCTATCAACTGGCAGAAGCCAGATGCTAGCAGTTTTTCTGAGATGGTGGCTAGCTTGATAGGCAATTTGGATGCAAAGGAAAAACCTTTACTGGACGAACAAACTTCGACGGCACTACTGACTGGAATAGTTGCTGCGACTGATCAGTTCCGTAACGAAAAGACTTCGCCATCAGTCATGACATTGGCGGCTAATCTGATGGCAAAGGGCGCTAATCAGCAATTGATTTCCTCTGAGCTAGCAGCTGCGACCGAAGGGTTAAACCTAAGCAATGTCGCGACGACAGCTGCTGCGGATGAGACTGGTGGCAACGAGCTAGAACTAAATCATGCCGAGGTTGTGACGACTAACGAAACACCCCAGCCAACTACGGAATCTACAGAGGCGTCTGTTGAAACTGACGCTACAAAACAGCCAAATATTGCCGGAACTATGGGTGACATGGTTGAGGCGGAAACGAGGCGTCTAGCGGAACAAAAGAGCGCTGATGCTTTGGCTGTCGCTGAATCACAACTAACTGAGGCTAACCTAGCCCAGAAAGTAGAGCCGGCAGTAGAACCAGAAACTGAACCTGCTACCCAATATGATTCTACTGAAACAGCTCTCGATAATGTTGTCGCGGCCAACGCGGCGCAACCGATCCTTGATGACCTCAGTACGACTGTTAATACCGTTGATGATGGGTCGCAGTTATCACATGGCATGCCATATGTCGAAGAGCGCATCACTAACCCACTCACCGCGGCGACCCAGTTAGATGAAACACCACTAGAGAGTGTGGCGTCGGCTCCTTTGTCGCATGTTGGTGACATAGCAACGGCGTCGCCCATATCTCCAATGATCGATACAAACCCGAGTCTAACGACAGCCAAGTTACCGAGCCCAGCACCTGCGCCCATTACCCAGCCAACCTTGTCGTCTGATATAACTCCGCTAGAAGGTTTGCCGAGTGATGATCTAGCGGCAGCCTTGTCGGCTGCTCAACCGGCCGAGACTACTGCAGGACAAGTCACCGATGCGCAAACGGTAGCAGCCGAATTGCCATCTCCTGCCGGGGTATTCACGGAAGCTACTACAGTTGATACCACCATGCCACCGTTGCCACCAGCGAACTTTGATTTGCCATTGCCTCCACCGCCACCGTTGCCACTACCTGATTTGGGTACTTTACCGCCATCTAGTACCGTTCCAACGTTTGACTTACCGCCAGTTCCAACCGCTGTATCGCCAGCTCCCGAACCGGCTATGGCGTCTATGTCAGGCGATAGCAGTCTCTTTCCGTCAGTCAACACCGCTCCAGATGATCCAGCTCAGTATCGTATCCCTGGCCAGTAACTACATGATACAATGGGGCAATTGGAACAATTTGACCAGATTATTTTAGCTGATAAACCGGCCGGTATCTCATCGTTCGGGGTGGTTGCTAGAGTTCGCCGCCAGTTATCTGAGCAGGCGGGACGAAAAATTAAAGTTGGCCATACCGGGACTTTGGATCCATTTGCAACGGGACTGATGATCCTGCTCAGCGGCACATTCACCCGTCGCGCTGGCGAGTTCTCTAAATTAGACAAAGTCTACGAAGCAACCATCAGACTCGGCGCCATCTCGTCAACCGGCGATCCGGAAGGTGAAATTACCGAGCAGCTAGTCCAGGACATCCCGAGTGAGCAGCAGGTGAGACAGACTATCAAAACATTCTTGGGAAAGATTACGCAAACCCCACCGGTTTTTTCGGCTATCAAGATCAACGGCCAGCGAGCGTATAAATTGGCACGAGCCGGACAAGCTGTCGAGATGCCATCTCGAGAAGTCGAGATTTACAGTATCGAGCTACTGAGCTACGAATACCCACATATAAAAATTCGCGCTCACGTCTCATCAGGTACGTATATCCGAACACTCGCCCAAGATATCGGCGACCTTTTGGGTACTGGTGCATATGCTACAAAGCTACGCCGTACCAAGGTTGGCTCATATGATATTGACAATATCGAAACTATAAAAATTATAAAATAATCCTCAACGATTCTGTTTTTAAATAAACAATAACAACAATGGTATAATAGGAATTACATAAGCATAACAAGGATAACATAATAGGGCTAACAAACTAAACCATGACCAGACTACCAACACCAGGATCAGACGCCGGACAATGGGGCGCCATCCTAAACGACTACCTATCAGCTGCTCATAAGAACGATGGTACACTAAAAGACAATAGTGTTCATCAAATACTATTGTTCCAGGTTCCGTAACGGCGGCTAGTCTCGCTACTGGCGCCGTCTCCACCGACACAATAGCCCCTGGCTCTATCGCAGTAGATGAAATCCAAGACCAAACCATCACCGAAGACAAACTAGATCCTACCGTAGTATCCAAACTAAACTCAGGTGGTGGTTCACCGGGTGCTACTGGCGCTACCGGACCAACCGGAACCCCAGGCGCAGTTGGTGCAACAGGCTCTCAAGGTTTCACTGGAGCGACTGGACCAGTAGGAGCCACTGGTGCAACGGGCGCACAAGGTGCGACTGGTCCTACGCCTGATACTAGTATGTTTGTACAGCAAAATGCTACGGTTTCATCAGTGCCGTCCGCATCAATGATCAACCGTAATTTAAACTATACAATTGATCCAGCAGATCCAGACATCTTTCATATCAATGTCAATGGTAGTCAACGCATGTGGCTCAATGAATGGGGTGCTTTGCGAGGCCGTAATCCATATTCATCGTGGGCAGATTCACTCGTACGTGCCATCATACAGGATGGTGATAATTTGAACGGCAATGCATTTGAAGTTAACGATAGGCGCACCGGTGCGGTATACACACTTCCTTTTGGTGTACGTTGGTCAGACGGTGCAATTAGGCGCAATGGGGTAGTTTTGCAGATGGTATACACGCTAGAAGCAGGTCAAACTGAAGCTGATATTCCGGCAGGTACTCCAGCAGGAACCCTAATTGTACGTAGGACAGTCTAGTGGCTACATTATTTGAATGGGATGGAGGTGCGCTGCCCTCTATAGTAGGCACTACCCCGACGGTTGATGGCCATTCGATGATATTTGCTACGGGGTCGGCGGATAATGTTGCCCAGTGGCCGATTAGTGCAGATCAATTTACCTTACGTTGGTATTTTAAAGTGCCATCAGCATGGGCAGCGGCAGCTTGGTCTATGATGATCGCTCGGGCCAGCTCTGCTTCTAATGCTAGATTTAACATCGCTGGGTCTGCGTCGCCAGGTCAAATTCGTCATATTAGAGCAGGCAACACAGAGATTTTGCGTGCAAGCAATATAGTCTCTCTATCTACTGAATATCGTGTAGAGATACAGATTGATCGAATCAATCAGACTTATCGTGGCGCTGTATTTCCACTAATGAGTGAAACACCAATTCACGATACGGGGCTGTTGACATCTATAGACACTGGTGCAGCAACATTTACTAATATTTGGCTTGGTCATGTTACCGGCGGCAATTCTTTGAATGAACTAACGATAGGTCGAATCAAGGCTGTCGATACTATCGGATCATGGATTGGACGACATGCTTCAGATATCGCCACAGATCCCGACACAATTATTGAATGGGATGGCGGTGATCTGCCGGCGATAACAGGGACGACACCTACGCTGGACAGCGATGATTTTATGATTATTGCTGCCGGCGACACTGTCAATTACGCGTCATGGTCGTCGACGGCAGACACCTTCGCAGCCCGATTTTACATAAAGACGCCGAATGCGTGGGGGTCAGCGGCCGCCTCGATATTTACTGCTGGGACGGTAAATAACCTCAATATTGATCGAATTGTCATGGCTGGTAGTGGATCGCCAGGTCAGATTCGCTTTTTTGCTAATCCGGGCGTAGAGATAATTAGAAGCTCGACGAATGTCATGTCTACAGCTACTATGTATCGTATTGAAATCAGGGTTGATAGGATCGCTCAGACGTATCGTGGTGCAGTATTTCCGTTAGGATCAGACTCACCGCTCTATGATACGGGCCTTCTCAGTCCAATTGACTCGGGTTCAAATACATTAACTCGGTTTTACCTCGGTAGAATAACTGCAGGCGTTAGTATTAATGATTTTGCTGTAGGTAGAGTAAAGATTCGCAGCGATAGTACCACCTGGGTTGGTCGTCATGAGGACGATGAGCTTCTTTTCCCCGAGATCTATGGTGTATGGGATGGCACTACGGTGCAGCCAGCAGAACTAGTTGGCGTATGGAATGGGACAAACGTTGACACGGTAGAGATCGTTGACATCACCTAGTTTATTCCTACCTCTTGCGTTTCATCCCATAATCTGCTAAACTATCTCACGATGATTACAAAAGAGGATAAATTAGCAGCGATTAAATCGACTCAGGTGCACAAGGACGACGTTGGCTCTCCGGCTGCACAGGTAGCGATTTTGACGGCACGTATCAATGAGATTACCGAGCACCTAAAGTCTAATAAACATGATTTTATGGCACGTCGTGGTCTACTCCAGATGGTTGGTCGTCGCAAAAAATTGTTACGTTCACTGGAAAAGAACGACTTTGCTCAGTACAAAAAGGTTATCGAAACCTTGGGCTTGCGCAAATAATACAAGGTTTTGCATATAATAGAATCGCCCCAACTAGGGCGATTCTATTTTTTAGATACAGTGATTCATGGTACAATACTAGAGTAATTAAGTTTTTGTAGCGTCGGCGTCGGATACTTTTTGCAGAGATTATCTGCCAGAAATACCCGCTACTGACGCTAGCAATGAAAGGAGTTTTGATGACAAAAGTCATTCAAACAGGCAAGGAGATTATCTCCGTGTCAACCGAGTGGATGGGTCGCACCCTGACACTCGAAGTCAACCGTGTTGGTTTCCGTACCAGTGCCTCAGTTTTGGTGCGATACGGCGAAACCGTCGTCCTCGGCACGGCGCAAACTGGTCCCGTTAACCCTAATCTCGACTATTTCCCATTGTCGATCGATTACGAGGAAAAGTTCTACGCCTCGGGCAAAATTAGCGGTTCTCGATTTATCAAGCGCGAAGGTCGTCCGTCTGACGAGGCGATTCTCATCGGTCGTCTGATCGACCGACCAATCCGCCCACTGTTTCCAAAGGGCTATCGCAACGAATGCCAAGTAGTTGCGAGCGTGCTGTCAATGGATCCCGGCTTTCGTCCAGACGCTGTCGCCATGGTAGCGGCTAGCGCGGCGCTGATGATCACTGGCACACCATACGACGGCCCAATAGCTGGTCTCCGTATTGGCTTGGATGACAAGGGTGCATTTGCGACATTTCTACCTCGCGAGGCTATGAACACTAATAAACTGGATCTGTTTGTGGCTGGCTCAAAATCTGGCATCATGATGGTTGAAGCCGGCGCGAATGAGGTTAGCGAAGATACAGTAGCTGACGCTATTGCGTGGGCTCATCAGCAAATTCAGCCAGTAATTAAACTCCAAGAAGAGTTACGTAAAGCTGTCGCTCCAACCGAGCAGGCTTATGAACTAGTCAAGCCTAACGAAGATATTCAAACTGCCGCTGCCAATTGGCTAGCCGACAAATTGACTGACGACTTGCATCAACCTTATCCAGAGCGCAATGAGCTCCTAGCTGCTCTCAAACAAGAATACACAGAGCATTTTTCTGCCGAACATAGTGAAGAGGAATGGAAAGAGCTAAAAGGTGAATACGCCGAGGCATTCTCTCTGGCTATGCACCAGGATGTCCGAAAAGGCATCGTAGAAAAGGGCGTTCGTCCAGATGGTCGTGGCCTGAAAGATATTCGTCCACTCAGTTCTGAGGTGAGTGTTCTGCCACGAACGCATGGTTCCAGTTTGTTCACGCGTGGTTTGACCCAGGCGTTAAATATCGTTACCCTGGCACCTCTCAGTTACGCTCAGATCGTTGACACTATGGAGGTGACTGACGGCGAGCGTCGTTACATGCATCACTACAATGCGCCGGGCTACACAGTCGGCGAAGTGAAACGTCTCGGTAGCCCAGGTCGTCGTGAGATCGGCCACGGCTATCTCGCTGAACGAGCTTTGACTGCTGTTTTGCCGAGCGAAGAGGACTTTCCATACGCCATTCGTAGCGTGACTGAGATCATGAGCCAGAACGGTTCGACCTCTATGGCCGCTACCTGCTCATCATGTTTGGCACTCATGGATGCCGGCGTACCGCTAGTACGTCCAGTCAGTGGTGTAGCAATGGGCTTGATGGTTGATGGCGATGACTATTACGTCTTGACTGACCTAGCCGACCAAGAAGATTTTGCTGGTGACATGGACTTCAAGGTGACTGGTACTAGCGAAGGTATCACAGCACTCCAAATGGATATGAAGGTTCACGGCTTGCCAGCTGACGTCTTGAAAAAGGCTCTCGACCAGGCTAAAGAAGCTCGCGCTACTATCCTAGAGTCAATGCTCGAAACCTTGCCTGGCCCACGTGACAATTTGTCACCATACGCACCACGCATTGAAAAACTGATGATCAATCCAGATAAAATCGGCGCAGTCATCGGCAAGGGCGGCGAGACCATCAACAAGATCACCTCTGAAACTGGCGTCATGATTGACATCAAAGAAGACGGTTTGATTACGTTTGCTAGCAATGATCCTGCCAAAATGGAACAAGCCCTCACCTGGGTTAGGTCTCTAACCGAAGAACCCGAAGTCGGCAAAATCTACGAAGGCACAGTCGTTAGCATCAAAGACTTTGGTGCATTCATCAATATCTTGCCTGGTATCGACGGCATGTGTCATATTTCGGCTATGAGCGACCAGCGTGTTGAAAAAGTCACCGATGTCATGAAAGAAGGCGACAAAGTTCGCGTCAAATTGATGGCAATTGACGATCGTGGACGTCTGTCTCTCAGTATGAAACCATCTGATGTAGCCTAAACTAAAAATTTCTGATTTTTCGCTGACGATCAATATTCTTTGTGGTATAATGGCAGTACCATTAAAACCATAAGGAGTATTGATTATGAATCCTAGTGATCAGAGCCCGGTTGACAATCAGCCAAATCAAAATATAAATCCGAGCCCAGAGGTAGGTACACCAAATCCTGTCGTGCCTCAACCTGTCTCAGGTGATCCGTTAGCTACCCCGCCTAAAAAATCTAAAAAAGGTCTCATTATAGGTTTGATCGCTGGCGGTGTTGTTCTGATTGCAGGCATCGTCACGCTAGTTTTGATGCTCGTGCTCGGTGGTGTCAGCAAGCAAGATTATAGCGATGCTCAAACCAAAGCCAAAACTCTGGCTAGCTCATACCTAACGGTCAGCTCCGTTTATGTGAGTAGCTATGATACCGAGAGCGAGTCTGCCAAAAAGCTTGAAACGCTAAAGACCGGTTTATCCGACATAGACAAGAACTTCAAGGAGCTGGGTGATTTAAAGGCTATCAAAAATGACAAGAAAGCTGCTGACTACTACAAAAAAGTGAGCACCGAAAAAGCCGATCTAGAGACCTTTGTTAGCGTGGAAATTGAATATTTAGACAAGATATTACCTATTGTGAGCGAAATTAGCGCTGTATCTTATAGTGATGCTGATCAAACTATTGCCACGCTCAAACAGTACCAAGCAAAATTGCAAGCTCTAGAGCTCAAACAGAAAGTCAATAAAGATTACCTGGCTGAGATCAATGCGGCTCTCCCGGAATTCATTAGCGCTCTCGAGGCTTATGTTGACTCGGTCAACTCTGGTAACTATGACTCATCTCTCTATAGCAAAGTATCTTCTACTAGCACCAAACTAACTGATGCTGACGATACCTGGAGAGATAATCTCGAAAAACTGTATGACGCAATAGAATTTAATAGCGCCGTGAATGATCTGGGTCAATACCTGACCGACAAAACTAACGGTAACTAGTACGATCTACATTCAAAAAAGCAACTGGCGGACGAATCCTTGATTTGTTCGCCAGTTAACGTTCAGCCGGGAATGGTAACGTGGTAGAATGGATAATATTATGGAGGATAACATTCAACACCGTCAAAATAACGCACCACAGACTGGTGACAGTCAAGTGTCAGTAGCCGTACATAGAAAGCCAAAAACTGCTCGTCTAGGGGTAGCAAAAGTCATCCTATTAGTATGTTTAGCTTTTATGTCTGGGCTATCGGGCGCCGCGACCTTTTCCTTGATTGAACGATCAGGTAATAATGCTACGTCTAACTCCACCATTAACACAACGACTATTACTAACGAGGGAGAAGCTATCGCCAAGGTTGTAGAAAAGGTCAGCCCTAGTGTGGTTTCGATTATAGCGAATGGCACCACGACTAATTCGAGTTCTAGTGATAGTAGCTCTAGCTGGTGGTTTGGCGGTGATAACACACGCACCTATCAAACATCCAGTGCCGGCACCGGTGTTATTATTAGCAGCGATGGCTATATTATCACGAATAAACACGTCATCGGCGAAAACACTAGTTCGGTGGCGGTCATCACCAAAGACGGTACTGAATACGATAATGTAAAGGTGGTCGGCCGTGATCCGCTTAACGACATTGCTTTTCTGAAGATCAATAATGTTAGCGGCTTGCCCGCGGCTGAGTTTGGCGACAGCTCGTCGGTCGCAGTGGGATCACGAGTTATTGCGATCGGTAACGTGCTCGGTGAATACCAAAACACCGTGACCAGTGGCATCATTAGCGGCACCGGGCGAACGATTACAGCCGAGGTTGATTCTAACACAACCGAGACTTTGACGAATCTTTTGCAGACTGATGCAGCCATCAACTCTGGCAATTCCGGCGGACCGTTGGTGACGCTCGATGGCAAAGTCATTGGTATCAATACCGCAATCATTGAGGACGCCCAAGGCATCGGCTTTTCGATACCGACAAACGAAGCCAAAGGCGTGATGACCAGTGTGCTAAAAAACGGCAAAGTTGAGCGAGCTTATATCGGCGTGCGCTATCTAACGTTAACGAGCGCTGTTGCCAAGGAGAATCATCTATCGGTGAGCGACGGTGCCTATCTAAAGGGCGATAGTAGTGGCCCAGCCGTGATTTCGGGCAGTCCAGCGGACAAAGCCGGCCTAAAGGATGGCGATGTCATTACCGCTGTGAATGGTACGAAACTATCCAGTTCGGTGCAATTATCCTCCCTGACGAGTATGATGATGCCTGGCGACAAAGCTGTTTTGACTGTGTTGCGTGGTTCTGAGACGCTGACTATCACTGTCATATTGGGCGTCTATGAATAAAGCCGAACGGCTCGATCAGGTTAGACAGGACATCCTCGCGGGAGATATTTGCCCAGAACTAGCGGCGCAGGCGCATAATTTGGTAATGGGCGACGGTAATCTTGATGCTGACATAGTTTTTATCGGCGAAGCACCAGGCAAAAATGAGGACGAGCAAGGACTACCGTTCGTTGGCGCCGCGGGCAAATTCCTCAATGAAATGTTAACCAGCGCCAATATGAACCGGCAAGATGTTTATATTACAAATATTGTAAAATATCGTCCGCCGGGTAATCGCGATCCGTTCCCAGAGGAAAAAGCTGCTTTTTGGCCATTTTTGTGGCGTCAGCTAGAGATTATTCAACCAAAAATTGTAGCGACGCTGGGGCGGCATTCTATGGAATATTTTTTACCGGGGGCAAAAATATCGTCAGTCCACGGTCAGCCAAAACGCGTCTCGATGAAATCGGGTGATCAAGAGCTATCTATCGTTGTACTACCCCTGTTTCATCCAGCGGCTGCCCTCTATAATGGCGGCATGCGTGAAACACTGGTGAATGATTTTATAGAGTTACCCGGTATTCTGAAACGTCTCCGAGATCACGACTACGTCATATCTATTATGACCCAGTCATCATAGCCAAGATCAGCAGGGTACTTGCATTTTTCGTACACATCTGCTATACTGTTACGTACCAAAGCGATAATCGCTCTCTCTACTAGGAACTTATCAAACTATTCGAGATCAAAGGCGAAACGAAAGAAAAGGAGAATAATATATGGGCCAACGAAGACTGGCTGAAACACAAGGGGACGACTTGTCAAAACGTCCAAATGTTAGACGAAAAACTGGTAATACAGTATTAGATGCTACCAAAACTCGCAAAGGTGAGGTTATGCGTGCTCAGCGCCGCATTAGCGAGAATGTTAAATTACAAGCCTCGCAGTATGCTATCGATGTACCGGTCAACAAATCAATTTACAATGGTTTTGATGGCGAACAATATAGCGCCAGTTTCTTTAAAAACGGTAACAAAAAATCTAATCAACCAGCTCTTCGAGTTATTCCAGTTGGCGGTACCGAGATCGGTCGTAATACCACGGCACTCGAATATGATGATGAGATCGTGGTCGTCGACATGGGCTTTTTATTCCCAGGCGATGATTATCCGGGCATCAACTATATTGTGCCAGATATTACCTATCTCGAGGAGCGTAAAGACAATATCAAGGCTGCATTATTTACGCATGGCCACCTTGATCATATTGGCGCGTTTCATCACCTGATCCCGAAAATTCCAGCACCGGTGTATGCGACAAAATTCACTCTCGAAATGTTGAAAAAGAACATGGAGGAATCGGATAGCGGCTACGAGCCAGAATATCACGAGATGAGTCCTGAAAATCATGACATTGCCAAGGTTGGCAAATATTTTTCCGTCGAGTTTGTACGCGTGAACCACTCGATCCCAGACAGCGCTGCTATCGTCGTGCGCACACCGGTTGGCGTCGTAGTCTTTTCGGGCGACTGGCGTTTCCAGGAAGATCCACTCGATGGTCGCAAATTCGACCTAGAGCGCTTTACCGAGATCGCCACCAAGGAAAATATCCTGTTGCTCGTTAACGAATCAACTAGTTGCGAAGTGCCTGGTCATAACGATAGTACCGAAGCTGAGATCAAGATGAGTTTCAGTCAAGTCATGGATAAATTTACCAATTCGAGGATCATTGTATCATCGTTCTCGTCGCAGATTCACCGTATCCAAACAGTGATTGGCGAGGCCGCGGCTCACGGTCGCAAAGTGGCAGTAGCTGGTTATTCGATGATCAATAACGTTGAAATAGCACTCCGAACTGGTGATCTCAAGATTCCTCCAAATACCATGATCAAGCTAGAAGACGCTGTCAAGTTGCCGGATGATAAGGTTTGTATCGTTTGTACTGGTAACCAGGGCGAACTGAATGCCGTCTTGAATCGTATGGCTAGTGGTGCCCATCGCTTTATCAAGATCAAAAACAGCGATATCATTGTCTTGAGTTCGAGCCGAATTCCTGGTAATGAAGCTCACATCGCAACTATGGAGGATAACCTGATTCGCGAAGGCTGCGACGTTATCTCGAGGAACAACGCGGCCAATTACGGCGTCGGTGCGGTTCATTTGGGCGGTCACGGCTACCATGATGATTTTGTGACTTATATCACGGCGCTCAATCCAAAATTCTATTTCCCGAACCACGGCGATTTTACGTTTCTCGTTCATAACGCCGAGATTGCCGAACAGGAATGCGGTATTCCGCGCGACAATATTTTTGTCTGCGATGCTGGTGATGTAGTTGAATTTTACCATGACGGTACGGCCAAACGCGTTAACCGCGTGCATGTTGGCAGCGTGATGTATGATGATGCCGGCGCTATTGTGTCCGAAGTCGTTTTGAAAGATCGCATACACATGTCAACTGAGGGTATTTTTGTAGTGGTTCTGACTGTCCAGCGTGGTAGTGGGCGTTTGCTATCGAGCCCTGATATCATCTCGCGCGGTTTTATCTATTTACGCGACAGTGAACACTTGATCGATTCCATTCGCCAGTACGTTAAACAGAAAGCCGCTAGAGCCTATGCTTCTCGTCGCGTCGATATGGAAACCTTTAAACATGATTTGCGCGATGAAATCACGCAGATTCTGTATGATCAAACTAGGCGCACACCAATCGTGATCCCAGTCGTTAATGAAATCGGTAGCGGCGGTTCAAACCATACTGATAATAGAAATCAGAACAATCCTGCTAACGGCGAACGCCGAGACTCAGATTTTGAAAAGCAAGAAATGGCACGCATCCGTGGCGGCAACACCGCTCACTTTACGGCTCGTAAAGCGAACCCGCAGGCAAGATCATTCAATGGCCGACCAAAGGCAAAGAATGCTCCAACTAATCAGCCAGCTTCTCAGTCGGCTGCCAAGACTCCCGAGGCCATCTCATTCAAAAAGACTCCAACTGGCCCGAATCCGATGCGAATGTGGCGCGAGTAATCTATTGTCTAGCGCCACGATGAGCGCGCAAGGCGTTAAAGATAACAACGACGTCAACCAATTCCTGCAAACCCGCTCCCGCTAGAGCGGGTATTTTGCCAAAGGCCGCAATCACCATTAGTACTAAACATAATACGATACCGACCCAGACAGATTCCAGAGCTATGTTGATAGAGCGTTTAGAGATACTGCGGAGCAGGGCTACGCGGTCTATGCGGTCTAGCAATATGACTGCATCGGCTGATTCACTGGCGGCAGTGCTGCCACGCATGCCCATGGCGATACCAACATCAGCCGCCGCGAGGACCGGCGCATCATTGATGCCGTCGCCCACCATGGCCACGATATTCTTGTCAGATGACAGACGTTTCATGATGTTGACTTTGTCAATTGGGAGTAGCTCAGCATAGACCTGGTCTACACCAGCTTCGGCGGCAACTTTTTTGGCTATATCTGTTCTGTCGCCGGTCAGCATAGCGATAGTTTTGACACCTAGCTGACGTAACTCTTTAATGGTTGTTTTGCTATCGTGTCTGACTATGTCGGCAAAATAAATGATCCCAGCAAAATCACCGTCTATAGCTACTAACACGGCAGTTTGTGATTTGTCGATCGGAATTCGTTTTAGGCCGGAGATCTTGTTCTTTTTCAAAAAAGTGGCTTTTCCGACTATGATTTTGTGACCTGATACCGTCGCGAAAATACCGTCACCAGCTATCTCGCGGACGTTTTTAGCCGGGGTTAGTTTCAGTTCATGCCTCTTGGCATAAGCTAGAATCGATTCGGCCAAAACATGAGAACTACCTGACTCAGCGCTGGCAGCTAGCCTAACTAGCTCACTAGCGGGCAACTGTCCGACTGGGGAAATCTTGCTGACCTTGACCTCGCCATGTGTCAAGGTACCAGTTTTATCGAAAGCAAACGTCGTCGCCGAAGCTACCTTTTCGATGACAGCGCCACCTTTGACGATGATACCATGTTTGCTGGCACGGCTCATGCCAGAGATGATAGCAATCGGCGCCGCCAGGATCAGCGGGCAAGGGCTGGCTACCACGAGGACTTCGGCAAATCGCACCGGATCGCCAGACATGTACCAGGCTGTTCCGGCGATCAGGTAGGAAATCAAGGTAAAAGGCACGGCGTAGCGGTCGGCTAGTCGCACAAATGGTGCTGGGTTTGATTCAGCCTCACGAACTAGCTTGATTATCTGTTCATACTGGGAATTTTTGGCCGTAGCAGTAGCTTTTATGTGAATAGCCGCGTGCCCGTTGATAGCACCAGACAACACGCTGTCACCAGCTTTTCGCTCGACCGGCAGCGATTCACCAGTTAGGCTGCTCTCGTCAAGCGTCGCGCTACTAGATAGCAAGGTGCCGTCAACTGGAATAATTTCAAATGGCTTGACCATGACAGTGTCGCCTGGCTGAACCTGCGAAACCGGAACGTCGGTTATTGCCTTGTCGCGTAGCAAATGAGCGATCTGAGGCGCTCTATCGAGCAAGGCTGATAGCTCACGTTTGGCGCGGTGGTCGGCGAAATCTTCTAATGTCTCACCGCCAGTCAACATCAGGACTATTACTAATGCTGCCCAAAATTGTCCAACCGCAATAGTTGCAATAATGGCAGTAATCGCCAAAATATCAACGCCATAGCTACCAGAGCGTAGCATCTTTATCATATCAATCAGTAAGATTATGGCAATAAAAATCGCATAGATGCTGACTAGCCACTGAGCGGGTATAGGTTGATGTAATCTAAAAGATAGTACTAGGGCAACGATGCCGACAATGATAGTTAGTGACAGTTTCCAGTAGTGAATGATAGACTTCATAACTACTATTATACTATAGCTGGCCTGGTATATAATGAGTCACATGATAGAAACGCTGTTAAAGAAATATCCGTTGATTTCTGATCAGGTAGACAAGGCTGAACTACGTGTCATTTTGCGCGAGCTCGAATCCGTTTTGGAAAATGCGATCGATGGCGATGTTGTCGAACTTGGTTGCTACAAAGGGACAACTAGCTTGTTTTTGGCTCGAATCCTAGAGACTAGAAATGAAAGCAGAAAACTATATTTGTACGACAGTTTTGCTGGCCTGCCGCTGAAAACCGCCCAGGACAACTCGACCGTTGGCGATCAATTTGTGGCCGGCGAACTACATACGACCAAGGCCGATTTAGTTAGAACGTTTACGAAAAATCACCTGCCTCAACCGACGATCAAGAAAGCCTGGTTTAGTGATCTCGAGAAAACTGATATGCCGAGCAGCCTCTGTTTTGCCTTTTTTGATGGCGATTTTTATGAGAGCATTAGAGACAGTTTTCGGGCTTGTCAGAATGTATTTTCGTCTGGGGCGACAATCGTCATTGATGATTACGATAGCGAAGCATTGCCAGGCGCGGCTCGTGCGACCGATGAATGGATCAAGCAACATCAGACAATGGTCAAGAGTTTTCGAACCGAGCAATCGCTAGGAATCATCAAACTAGTCTGATAGGTGATTGATTATAGTTACCACAAGCGCTATAATCTAGAGGTATGATAGAGATTTTTTCCAAGGCGACGAATGGCAGTCTGACACGCAAGGCGGTCTCGGTAGGCGATTTACGCCCAGCGGCAAATACCTGGATATCGCTAGAGGATCCGAGCCGTGAAGAACTCGACGTGACTACCGAGCGATTCAGGCTCAAGGTCGGCAATCTGAGTGACGCACTCGACATTCATGAGTCACCGCGTCTAGATCACGATAATGCGCACGACTATTTGTACGTACGCTGGCCGAGGATGAATAAATCGGGGTCAACCTCGACTAGCCCGCTCCTATTTGTTTATAGCGCGGCGGATCTGCTGACGGTTTCACCGGTTCAATTAGACAACGCAGATTTTTTGGGGAGTGATGTCAACTTTTCGATGCGTTCGTCAAAAGCCATGCTACTCCAGATTCTAACACAAATATTTAATGAGTATGAACTATATATCAAAGGCCAAACTCAGTCGGTAAAGAAACTTATCGACAAAATGCAACGTGGCAAACTAGAGAGTGAAGATTTTATCCGATTCGTTCTAGTTGAGGAACAGATTAATAGTTTCACGAGTGCTCTCGACCCGGTGGTGCCGCTCATGAGACGGCTCGCCACCTCTAAGCATCTAGTCCTAACTAATAATGATCGCGACATGATCGAGGATATTATACTGTCGGTTGAGCAATCGATTCACACCTGCAACACGAATGTAGCTCGGATCGTGAGTGTTCGTGAAGCCTATGCCGCATTATCGAATAATTCGCTAAACCGTACCATGAAAGCCCTTACGGCGGCAACGTTCTTTATTGCATTGCCGAACGTTGTATTCGGCATGTATGGTATGAATATAGAGTTGCCGATGCAACACCACCCATGGGCGTTCATAGCAATTATAGCTGGGACAGTAACTGCGATAGTTGCTGTTATCCTCGTCGCCAAGCGTCGTCACTGGTTCTAGATTATTTGCTCTTTAGCGCGGCGTCGATAGCACTGCGCATGGCTGAGGCGTTGGCTCCCTCAATCTTTTCGCCATTGATAAACCAGGTTGGTGTAGCGGTCACACCAGCTTTTGTACCAAGTTTCTTGTCGCGTTGAATTTTTGCCTGGATACCATTATCGGAATAGTTAGTCAGGGCTTCTTTGAATTTGTCAGCGTCTAGACCTAGCTGTTTAGCATAGTCTATCACTGTGTTTTGGCAGGTAGTCTTGTCGTTGCCTTCTACACAGGTCTCATCACTAAATATCAGGTCGTGCATTTTCCAATAGATATCTTGACCGCCTAGTAGATAGGCCGCTTCGGCCGCACTCTCGGACAGAGTTGAGGTGTTTTGGCCAATATTAAAATTACGATAAACGAATAGAACGTTATCTTTGTAATCGTTGTGGATGCCACTGGCTGACGAAGCAAAGCTGTTACAGGCGCTACAGGCGAAGTCTTCGTATTCAACGACAGTAACTTTAGAGTCAATGTCGCCTAGGTAATGATCTGGGATAATAGTATTTTTATCGACGCTAAAATCGCTAGCGACTTTTCCGCCGTTAGCCGCTTTGTTTTTGGCAGTTACGACGTCGTCTACAGTGATAATTTTATTACCATTCAAATTATCAACATACGATGTACCGCCATCACTGTTGGTGTTTTTCCACCAAACGAGTCCCCCTAATGCAGCAATAACCAAAACAGCAAACACGATCCACAATCGTTTATTCATATCCCTCCTTTATACGTAAACAGTATATCATAACGAGACTACCGAGTAGTCGTTTTGCAGTAGGCACCACCATTCTCTAGCAAGATATGTATCGCAGCTGTGCGAGCAGAGTAATCTAGGGTTCCTGTGTAACTACAGTTACACCCAGGAGCAATCTGGACGTACGTCCCGACGACGTCTTTGGTGCAGCCTGCGGCGGCAGCACGGAACTGGGCTCCACTCGCTATCGCAAAATCAGTAAAGAATCCGGTCGACACTATACCAGAGACCGGCCAGCCTGAGTTATCGACGATGTAACGCTGGATGCCGCCGACGACTTTGTTGACATCCTGTTTTCTAGCGTTGTCTCGTTGGTTTCTCTGCATTGCGGGCACGGCTAGGAAAACTACCAAAAACAGCATGCCAGCTATAGCGAGAACCAATACAACCTCGATGATAGTAAAGCCGCTATGTTGATTAGACTTTATCATGTATTACCCAACCCTTCTAAATATATGACAAACCGTAGTTATGCTTACAATTATAGCAATTAGTGTAGAGCCCCGTCAAGCAAAAATTCAGGATTGCACATATCGTTGGCGCCATGCGGCGTTTTGTCGTTCTCTGGTTCAATGGTATAATGAAGTACATGATTTTGGTGGGTTTTTTCTCTTGGTGGTACGGGGCTGGATGGCATGCTCAGATCAAACGAATCAAAGTTTCGATGCAACGAACGAGCGATTTTTTTTCTATTTCGCTACTAGCTAAGACGCTGTTTGCACCGTATAGGCAGATTTCTGCTGATGCCACTGGTAATGATATAGCCTCAAAGTTTCGTGCTTGGGGCGACCGATTGTTTTCGCGTATTATTGGCGCAGTCATGCGAACGTTTATGATCATTTTCGGGTTAGTGACCTTGTTTCTCATGTTGATGTTGAGTCTGATTCGCTTGATATTGTGGCCAGCCGTGCCGCTACTGCCGATTGTTGGAGTAATTCTGATAACAAGTATTGGAGCACCATGGAAACTCGTCTAGATTTTAGATCGATGCGAGCCGCCAAGGCACGTTTTGGTGCCAAATTTGGTAAAGTTCTCGATCTGCTGGCTGTGGTTATTGCGCTGCTATTGTTATTTGGCGGGCTGGCGCTACTAATTATGTCCGAGTCGATTGGCTGGTTGTTGCTCGGCCTAGCAGCCTGGCCAATGATGGTTCATATTTGGAAAGTTAACGATCTCGATAAACTACCGGCCAACCCAAAACCGCAGAATCTATCTGATATTTTGGCTGGCGATGTGCTAGGTGTCTTGCCGGAACATCCTAGTCCGCGCGATTTGGTAGTCGCTATTAGCCAAACCAACGGCGGACGATTCTTCTTTGCGAGGTTCGGTATTTCGGCCCAGTATTTACCAGATCTAGTATCGCCTGACCCAGCCGATTCGGCAGCGGTATGGCAAGAGATGTTAAAGATTCACGATAATTTGCCGGATAAAGCTGATACTATTTCATCTGCTACGCTGACGGCTGCCTTGGTGCGCGTGTCTGACGGGGCAAAGCAAGTTTTGAGTGCATTACACCTCGATGAAGATGACATGACCCGTGGCGCTGAGTGGTTCGCACATTTGTCGGCCTTGATTGCAAAACATGACCAGCCGAAATTGACTGGCGGTATCGGGCGAGATTGGAGTTTTGGGTACATTCCAACCCTGCAGCATTTCGCAACCAATTTATCGGAACGTTATGCGACAGGGCGATCTTTGAACGTTCACCTCGAGAGTCATCATGAATTAGTTGTGGCCATGATCGATAACTTTAGTTCCGGCAATAGACAGAATGCCGCCTTGATCGGACCGCTCGGTGTAGGCAAGGCAACAATCGTCGACAGTTTCGCCGAAACCTTGATGGACGGCGGCATGCAGTTGCCAGACAACGTGCGTTTTCGTCAAGTGTTTGCGCTCGATGCGGCGGCGCTCATTTCGGCGGCGTCGGGGCGGGGCGAAATCGAAAACCTCATGAATACCTTGCTAGTTGAGGCCTACAAGGCTAAAAACATCATTCTATTCCTCGACAATGCCCAGCTATTTTTCGAAGAAGGCGTTGGCTCGGTCGATATTTCAAACATCTTGCAACCAATTCTAGAAGGTGGCGGCATTCGGCTCATTTTGGCGCTAGACGAGCAAAAGTTCCTAGAAATTTCTCAGGCGAAACCGGCTCTCGCAGCGGCGTTGAACCGTCTCCAGGTGGCTCCGCCCAGCCGCGACGAAACGTTACTCGTAATGCAGGATCAGATCATTAGTTTTGAATTTCAACGTCATGTAACTTTTACCTATCAGTCGCTAACTGAGGCGTATCGATTGAGCGAACGTTATATCAACGACGTGGCGCAGCCGCAAAAATCTATTCAGCTGCTCCAGAGCGCGACTAGCTATGCCGAATCAGGGTTGGTGACTGCCGGCTCGGTGACAGCGGCTATTGAAAAAACCCTAGGAGTTAAAGTTGGCGGGTCGGTTGATGCTGGCGATGCTGGCGAACGCGAAAAATTACTCAATCTAGAGAACTTGATCCATGAACGTATGATCAATCAGACGACAGCTGTTACTGCCGTTAGCGCCGCCCTGCGACGAGCGCGCGCTGGTGTCAGGAACGAAAATCGCCCAATCGGCACCTTTCTATTCCTCGGTCCGACTGGTGTCGGAAAAACCGAATTAGCCAAGAGTCTTGCCGCCGTCTACTTTGGTGGCGAAGAGCATATGGTGCGTATCGACCTAAACGAATATGTTCGTGCCGAAGACGTCGCACGACTCATTGCCGACGGCGCAACCGATGCGAGCTCACTATCTGCTCAGGTGCAGAAGAATCCGTTCAGCGTCGTGTTGCTCGATGAAATTGAAAAAGCTCATCCAAACGTCCTCACCACCTTGCTACAGGTTCTCGACGAAGGCGTTTTGCGCGACATCAACAACCGCGAAATTAGTTTTCGCGACACAATCTTGATCGCAACCTCTAATGCTGGGGCTGATCGGATCCGCCAATATATTGATGCGGGTTATCAGCTAGAGCAGTTCCAGGAACAGATCACTAACGAGCTAATCGAACGTCAAGAGTTTAGGCCAGAATTCCTGAACCGCTTTGATGAAATTGTCGTCTTTCGACCACTGAACAAAGAAGAACTGCTGCAAGTCATCGACCTTATTTTGGCTGGAGTCAACAAAAACCTCGAGGTGCAAAAGGTTAGCGTAGCGGTCGATGATGACGCTAAACGCGCTATGGTAGACGTTGGCTATGATCCACGTCTCGGCGCCCGCCCAATGCGCCGCGTAGTTCAGCGTACGGTTGAAAATATTGTGGCACAAAAAATGCTGAGCGGCGAGCTGGTCGCCGGATCGGGCATCAGGATCACGTTAGCCGACATCCAAGCCAGCGGTGGCGTCAGTAGATAAATTTGCTATCTTTTGATACAATACTATGGCAATGCGGGCGTCGTATAGTGGTTAATATTCGAGTTTTCCAAACTTGCGACGAGAGTTCGATTCTCTCCGCCCGCACCAAAGTAAGAACCAGTCGCCAAAGACTGGTTTTTGCTTTGGTATGTGATAGGAACAAGCTCGAGTCGGCGAGTGTTTTAGGGGCGCATATCTGTAGAAGCACGGGTCTTCTCTATGGGTTGGAAAGCATAAGTATCTTTTAATATTTTTCCCTTTGTGGTAAAATAAGAAGTATTGGAATAGGAGGGGTTAGTATGGCTCAGTTTACTTTTATAGATTTATTTGCCGGAATTGGCGGAACACGACTAGGGTTTGAAAGCGCGGGAGGTCAATGCGTATTCACTTCTGAATGGGATAAGTATGCTCAAAAGACTTACGAAACTAATTTCGGAGATATCCCTTTTGGGGATATTAGGCAAGTTAGAACCGACCAGATTCCTGATTTTGACGTTCTTCTTGCGGGTTTCCCCTGCCAGCCATTTTCGATAGCAGGTGTTTCAAAGAAAAACAGCTTGGGGCGCGCTCATGGTTTCTCTGACGATAAACAGGGTAACCTTTTCTTTGAGATAGCCCGAATCATCGAAGCAAAGCAACCTTCTAGTTTTATGCTCGAAAACGTCAAAAACCTCGTTAGCCATGACAAGGGAAACACTTTTAGGGTCATCATGCAGATTCTAGACGAACTAGGCTATAAAACCACTTATAAAGTCATCGACGCAAAATACTTCGTACCTCAGCACCGCGAACGAACATACATAGTAGGTTTCAGAAAAGATCTAGTGCCAGAAAGTTTTGAGTTTAAATATCCAGAGATTCCTGAAAAAGGTCCTCATTTTTCGAGTATTCTCGATAAAGACGTCGATGACAAGTATACGCTCTCTGACAAGTTATGGCAGTATCTTGTAAATTATGCCGCTAAGCATAAAGAAAAAGGCAACGGTTTTGGATTTGGCATGACGGACCCAAATGGTAATTCACGCACACTAAGTGCGCGCTACTATAAGGATGGTTCAGAGGTGTTAATTGCACAGGATGGAAAAAATCCTCGTCGATTGACCCCACGAGAATGTGCGCGACTGATGGGATTTCCTGAATCATACAAAATACCTGTATCTGATACACAAGCCTACAAACAGTTCGGCAATTCAATAGTTGTGCCAGTTGTCTCCGCCGTAGCGAAGCAGATTTCTGGAGTGTTGTTAGAATATGGAAAGCCAAAGGCAAGCTTACAGCAGCGAGAACACACATCGAATTCGTGGGGAAAGTATGTTCCTGCAGGTATCAATACGAATAAAACCGAGCCTGTTGGACTGTCGGTGCAGTCTTCGCTGCTCCAAGCTGCTGGTGAAGTCTGATATAGACCCTCACGCTCTATTCTGTAGTAACTTTTGCGCATCTTTGATAGAATTATTGTATGTTATCTGACTTTTCTGAATCTGCTATTCAATCCACTAAAAGCGGGCAGGCAACCTACTGCAAGTTCATTACACCAAACGACACTGGATCAACAGGCAGCCATCAGTCTGGCTATCACATTAGTAAAACTGCTTGGTCTCTTTTCTTTGATTCGCCCGGAGTTAGAGGCGTGAACAAAGATAAGACAGAGATAATTAATTGGCAGGATGATTTTGAAACAGAAAGCAGATTCATTTATTATGGTACGGGAACACGAAACGAATATCGGCTTACGCGATTCGGACATAATTTTCCTTTTCTAAACGATGAAAATATCGGCAGTCTTTTGGTAATCAGCAAGGTCGCCGACGATTATTACAAGGCTTACGTACTTGAAACGGAAGTTGAAATAGAAAATTATCTGAATTTTTTTGGTATTTCTCCAGATAAAACAAATGGACTTATTTCAGAATTGGTGGCAACACCCACAAGCTTACAGGGGCTAATCGATGACTATATTCGATCACTATCGAATGATTTTCCGACAACTGAAATACTTTCCGCAAAGGCACGAGAAATATTCCTAGAAGTGAATAGACAGGATGAGCGAATTGCTGTACAGTCGCCAGACTTGGCGATAACAAGTTGGGTAGATACGGAATTCGACTTATTCAAGGCTGTAGAAAAACATTTGTATAGTCCGCAACTCGCACAACCGTTTAATGACGTTGAGAGTCTAGTTACTTTTTCAAACACAGTACTAAATCGTAGAAAAAGCCGAGCAGGAAAATCGCTCGAACATCATTTAGAGAAGATTTTTGATGTTAATAGGCTTCCGTATACTTCGCAAGGCATTACTGAAGGCAAAAAGAAGCCAGACTTTATCATTCCGAGCATTACACTATACCGTGACGACAATTATAGTAGCGACAAACTTGTTTTTCTTGGCGCAAAAACAACTTGCAAAGATCGCTGGCGTCAAATTTTAAATGAAGCAGCACGAATACCGCATAAACACTTATTCACACTTCAACAAGGTATATCCTCCAATCAACTCCAAGAGATGAGAGACGAGAATTTGACACTTGTAGTTCCTGAAAACATCTCTCAACATTTCCGATAGAGTATAGAGAAGATATATTGACACTCAGAAGCTTTATCTCTCAGTCAAAAGAGATGATTAGCTAGTCTTTAACTTGTAAAATCTACAACACTCCGTGCTATGGGTAATGCCGAGAAATTTGCACTCGTTCTAATATAAAAAGTGATGACCATCGCGCGCTAATTGTTCATAGCGCGGCTTCTTTAGGTCTAGCAACTGAATGATACCGTGCGGCGTTAGATCGTAGCCAGTTACTGGCTGTGATTGACCGTCGATAATTACCGTGGCTTCGACAGGCTCGGCTTTGCCGATAGCGTAGGCTAGGTAGACGAAAACTTCATGGGTACGATATTTTTTTAGATAATCAACTGCGATCCGACGTGCCATATAGGCTGCCGAGCGGTCAACTTTGCTAGGATCTTTGCCGGAAAACGCACCACCGCCAATTGGAATTCGTGGACCATAATTATCGACGACTAGTTTTCGTCCAGTCATGCCAGCATCGGCATCAAACCCACCAACCTCCCAGTCGCCGCAGGGATTTACAATGATGTCAATAGAACTATTACCTTTGAATTTTTCATCAACCTCATTTTTCAACCAAGTTGCAATCCGTTTGCGCAGAATCGAACTAATATTTTCACCCTTGAATTTTTCTGGCGTTTGAAAACTAGCTACGATGGTTTGGATCTTGCCATTAGACAACGTAATCTGCGTTTTGCCATCAGTTTCAAAAGCCTGCGACTGACTCGCTAGACCACTAATCATATTTTTAGCCTTGCTGTGTAACGGACCATAATAGATAGACTGGTTCAATGAACGGGCTAATACATATTCGGCCGGCAGTAGTTCAGGTGTCTCATCACAAGCATAGCCGACCATGATGCCTTGATCGCCAGCGCCGCCGGTATCTACACCGACTGCGATTTCCGAACTTTGCTTTTCTAGGTTTT
Source organism: Candidatus Saccharibacteria bacterium (assembly GCA_016699895.1). NCBI lineage: Bacteria > Candidatus Saccharimonadota > Candidatus Saccharimonadota bacterium. The sequence continues at coordinate 316,883 of CP064991.1, forward strand.
CGATAACGACGACATTTGCACTAGCTAGTCGTTTGGCGATTGCTTTGACATCTACATTACCAGCATGACTGGTGATTTCGCCGGTAATAAATATCACGCCGTGTCCACCCGCGACATCGACGGCGACTCGGGCGTTTGGATCCTGGGCGAGATGTGCGTCTAAAATAGCATCGGAGATCTGGTCGCAGATCTTGTCTGGGTGTTTGGGCGACACAAACTCAGCCGTTCGCACATTATAGTTGACATCTAGAGAGAGTAAATTACTCATATCTTTCCTTTCTGGGCGGAATTAGCACCTTGCCTCGCGGTAGGTTGCTGGTAGGTCATCGGGCCGATCCCTCGCTACGCTCTTGATATTTAAATTGTTAATGTAGGTCAAGTATAGCAGTTTTGCCGGACAGGTCAAGCTGCCTGTGTCGCCGCCGTGGTACAATATAGATAGATTAGAAAGGGGTTGATGATAGCTACAGAAACAATCAAACGGATTTCATTTACGTTGCTAGGTGCGGGCATAGCCGCAGTCGGACTGCAGTACTTTTTGCTACCGAATCATTTGCTAGATGGTGGTGTAACGGGCATGTCAATTTTAGCAGCCAAGTTGACTGGGCAGCCACTCGGTCTATTTTTGCTCATACTGAACATTCCGTTTTTGATTCTAGGCTATAAAAAGATGGGTCGGGAATTTACTATACTATCAATCATTGGTATTGCTATGCTGGCGGTGCTGACTTTTACTCACGTCGAACATGGGTTCACGGATATCCCGATGCTGGCGGCGATATTCGGTGGCGTGGTGGTAGGCCTCGGTGTAGGCATAGTGGTGCGTTACGGCGGCATTATTGACGGCGCCGATACGGTGGCGGTGCTGATCGACCGCAAGACCGTGTTTTCGGTCAGCGAGGCAATCATGGTGATAAATGGACTCATCATTACTATGGCCGGCTTTGCTTTTGGCTGGGAAAGCGCCATGTATTCCATCGTGGCCTACTTTATCGCTCACAAGGCGATTGATGTGACGGTAGAAGGTCTCAACGAAGATCGTTGCATGTGGGTGGTGAGCATGCGCGTACGCGAAATCGGCAAGGCCGTGAACGAAATCATGCAGGAGCCAGTAACCTATTTTAGGGAAAGTAAACCTGGCGACAATGACGAGCCGCACGGTATCATGCTGGCTGTTATCACTCGCTTTGACGAACAAAAGCTGAAAAAGGCTATCCGTAAAATAGACCAGCATGCTTTTGTGGTTATCACCAGTGCGCATGAAGTGATGGACCGTGTATCGGAAGGCTCGCTATATCGCGAGGGTCAGGCCTAACATAGCTATGAAGATTGAGGCGATAAAAACACAAGTCATTCATGCTGGTGAGATCAGCCTGAATGATTTACTGGCGGAAAGCATCACGGCATTGCCAGAGAACTCAGTCGTGGCGATTAGTTCAAAAGTCGTGGCACTATGCGAAAACCGCGTGGTTAATATTGACTCGATAACTCGGGCTGATCTAGTCAAACGAGAGGCCGATTACTATCTACCGCCAGAGTTTTCCGAATATAACTATGGGTTTGCGATCACGCGTGGCACGCTCATTGCGAGCGCCGGAATTGATGAGAGTAATGGTGGTGGACATTGGGTTTTGTGGCCCAAAGATCCGTTCGCGTCGGCAAATTCGGCGCACAAGTTCCTATGTGAACATTTTAATCGCCAGAATATCGGGGTAATCATCACCGACAGCAACTGCTTGCCGCCACTCAGGCGAGGTACGATCGGTATTATGGTGGCCTGGAGTGGATTTAATGCATTGAATGATCTGCGCGGTACGACTGATTTGTTCGATCATGAATTCAAGGTCTCAGTTTCGGCTATTGCCGGCGGTCTCGCCGCGGCGGCAAATGTCGTAATGGGTGAGGGAACTGAGTCTACGCCGATCGCTATTATTTCTGAGGCTGATTTCGTAGAATTTGTTGACCATGACCCTACGCCCGAGGATGTTGCCGCGACCTTTGTCGACAAAGACGAAGACCTCTATGCGCCATTTCTGAACTCTGTTAATTGGCAACGGGGCGCCGGTGGTTATGATACAATAGACAGGTAGGTCCCGGTAGCTCAGCGGATTAGAGCAGGAGGCTTCTATCCTTCGTGTCGGGGGTTCGATTCCCTCCCGGGATACCAGGGTAAATGTATACAACAAAGACACTCTCTAGACAGAGTGTTTTTTGTATGAAAAATGGTATACTAATAGTACAAAACGTAAGGTTTACTGAAGGAGGAGAATCTATGGCTAATAAAGTAACTCAGTCGAGTGCCAAAGGCTTGACGACATTGCTCTACACAGGCGCTGCTTTCGCGACCTTTATGAGCGTGTATTCAGCTGTGGCTGTTATCGGCAAACTATTTTCGATGTGGACGAGTAGCGACACTACCTTGCAAAATCTCATGACAGTATTTGCAGCAGGCAATACGTACACGGATACAATCTTGCTAGCAGTGGTTGGCGTTGGTATGGCAGTAGCAGCCTTCTTTTTGTACGGTAAAGTATCGCGCGAGGTCGCAAAGCAGCCAGAATACACCAATACGACCGCCTATGCATTCATTACTAATGCGTTAGTTGGGGTGTTCGTTCTCACCGCTGCTGTTATGGTTCTCGAGATGGTTTCCATCTTGATTTCCTCGCTATTACTAATCGGTACCAGCACTGATATCGGTGCAATGTATCTCGGTGTGTTCTTGCCATTGGTGCTGTCGGTGGGCGTTGTCGGATTTGCTGGCTGGATGGCGATGGAAATCATGCGCGGCCACAACAAGAGTAAATTGCTAACAATAGTTGCCATGTCAGTTGCTGGCGCCTTGCTAGTCGCGACGTTCATCACTGTGCCAATCAAGGCCCATAGTTCATCAACGACTAGAACCACAGATTACGACTCAATTCGTCAATATTTCGATTACTAGAATAGTTTTTGGTTGCCTACGCCGGGTTTGTGCCGTATGTCATTTAGCGTATCCGATAAAGTATGCTAAAATAGCACAGCCTAGTGTAGGCAATGTGGCGATTGTAGCTCAGTTTGGTTAGAGCGCTGGATTGTGGCTCCGGAGGTCGTGGGTTCGAGTCCCATCATTCGCCCCAGAATTATCAAAACCGCTCGAGTAGAAGCGGTTTTTTTGTTTCTATATCTCGCGCCAGGTTTCGACTTTGGCGCCGAGGCTGTTGAGACGTTGATAGAAATCTTCATAGCCGCGGTTGATATTGTAGACATCGCGCAAAATACTCGTCCCCGGTGCGGCTAACATAGCCAGCAACACGACGACGCTCGGACGTAATGCTGGTGGCGCGACAACGTCGGCTGGTTTCCAGCGCGTTGGACCGGTGATATAGACGCGGTGAGGATCGACCATTTCGACATTAGCGTTGAGCTTGCTGAGCTCGGTAAAGTAAATCGCGCGATTCTCATAAGCCCAGTCATGCACCAACGTTCGGCCTTCGGCGGCAGTGGCGATCAATCCCATGAACGGCAAGTTGTCTTGGTTGATGCCCGGGAATGGCAAGGCGTGCAGCTTGTCTTTGGCGGCATGGAGCTGAGATTTCTTTATCGTGATATCGACAAGGCGGGTCTGACCATTGAGCGAACGATATTCTGGACCGAGCTCGTAATTGAGACCCATCTCTCCGAGTGTTGCCATCTCGAGTTCCAAAAACTCAATTGGTGCACGTGTGACGGTGATCTCCGAATTGGTGATAGCGCCAGCCGCAATAAAGCTCATGGCTTCGATCGGATCTTCACTAACATAGTATTCGACATTTTTGTTAATAGTTTTTACACCACGAACGCGCAAAATCGTCGTGCCGATACCGTCAATTTTAACGCCGAGTTTTTGCAGGAAAAAGCAGAGGTCTTGAACTGCATAGTTTGGACTAGCATTTCTGATGATAGTTTCACCTTCGTTCATGGCAGCAGCCATCAAAATATTTTCAGTCGTCGTGTCGCCGCGTTCGGTCAAGATGATAGGACCGCTTGGTTTGCGCGGTTTGACGTCAACCTGGTAGTAATCGGTGCCATCTTGGGCATCAACACTCATGCCGAATTCACGCAGGCCGACCAGATGTGGCTCAACGGTGCGTTTACCTAGGTTGCAGCCGCCGGAAAAAGGTAATCGGAAGCTTTTGTATTGATGCAGTAATGGGCCGAGAAACATGATGATAGTACGCGTGCGTTTGGCAGCTTCAATCTCCATGTCGTTCAGTTTCAATACTTTGGGTCGAATAATCTCGAGATCGTTTTGCTCGTTTAACCAACGAGTTTTGACGCCAATTGAATTTAGTACCTCTAGGATGCGATTGACTTCCTCGATGCGGGCGACGCGCTTGAACACGGTTTTACCTTTGTTTAACAGGCTGGCGCAAAGTAGGGCGACGGCAGCATTTTTGCTGGTTTTCGTCTCAATTTCACCGTGTAATGTATGACCACCATGGACGCGTATATTGAGTTTGCTCTCGTCGTTCACTGATAGAATCTCCGCATTCAAGACATCAGAAATCCTAGCTATCGTTTCGAGACTAATATTTTGTCCACCGCGCTCGATACGGTTGATGGCTGACTGACTCGTGGCTAATCGCTCGGCTAATTCGGCTTGGGTTAACCCGTGACTAGCGCGCAATTCAGCGACTAGTTTACCAATTTTTTCTCGATAATCTTCTTTCATATCATGACAATTATATCATATTTGATATAAAAACCACAACCTTTTCTGATTTTGGTGGTAGGATGGTATAATTTAATCAATTAGAAGGAGGGAACATATGCAAGACAAAGAGATACTCGATTTAATCGTGGGCGAAACCGAGCGACAGCGTGACGGGTTAGAGTTGATTCCGAGCGAAAACTATGTGAGCCGCGAAGTGCTAGATGCTATGGGTAGCATTTTTACTAACAAATATAGCGAAGGCTATCCCGGTCGCCGCTATTATGGCGGCCAAGAATTTACCGACCAAGTCGAGACTCTCGCGATCGAGCGCGCCAAACAATTATTTGGCGCTGATCACGCTAACGTTCAACCACATTCTGGCGCGCAGGCCAACAATGCAGTCTATAACGCCTGGCTCGAACCTGGCGATACGGTGCTCGGCATGGATCTCGGACACGGCGGTCACCTGACACACGGCGCACCGGTCACGCAGAGTGCCAAGGTGTATAACTTTATTCGTTACGGCATGAAAGATGTCGAGACTGGCGAAATTGATTATGACGAGCTAGAGGAATTAGCGCTCAAACATAAACCGAAAATTATCCTGGTTGGCTATAGCGCCTATTCGCGCATTCCCGATTTTGCGCGTTTTGCGGCGATTGGCAAAAAAGTTGATGCCTTGCTGATGGCAGACATGGCGCATGTGGCGGGATTGATCGCTGGCGGCGCTCATCCGAACCCATTTGATTTTGGTTTCCACGTGATCACAACGACGACCCACAAAACGCTGCGTGGCCCGCGCGGTGGTTTGATCTTGTCGAAAGGCACGGTCGGCAATCCACTGAAAAAGCCAGAACATACTATCGAAAATATTCCGACCTTGATCGATCGCAGTGTGTTCCCTGGAACGCAGGGCGGACCGCTAATGCATGTGATTGCGGCCAAGGCGGTTTCATTCCACGAAGCACTCCAGCCGCAGTTCAAAACCTATGCAGCGCAGGTGGTGAAAAACGCCAGCGTCCTTGCCGAAGCCATGAAAAAACGTGGTTTCAAACTCATCACTGGCGGCACTGATAACCACCTCATCCTCACCGACGTCAAATCTAGTTTCGGCGTACATGGTGGCATAGTTGAAAAAGCTCTCGATGAAATAGGTTTGACTGCCAATAAAAATGCGATTCCAAATGATCCAGAGCCGCCATTCCGCCCGAGCGGTTTACGTCTCGGCACACCAGCTATGACCACGCGCGGTCTCGTCGAGTCTGATATGGATCAGATTGCCGAGTGGATGTTAGCAGCGATCGAGAATCGTGATGACGCCACCAAGCTATCCAAGATCCACGATGAAGTCATTGCATTAGCCCGCAAATTCCCATTGCCGAGTGATAAAGCTAAATAAAGCACTTACGAACCGGTATTATCAGTAGCCAAACTATACCGAAAAGACACATTATGGCAGGTAGTATTACGGATACAAAGAAAAAATCATAACTCCATGGGTTATTGCCGCTATACACTAGGAGGCTAAACGCTACACCCAGAGAGATAACGGTCGTCGCGGCGCTACCTATCCAGGCTCTTCGACCCTTCTCTTTGAGCTTTGCTATTTTGATAGAATAAGACACCAAGCTGATATAGCAACAGAGTAGTAGGAATATTATTATGATTGACATGATAGTATTAGTCGTCCATCGCTCCATATCCATCAGACTGTGTGGTGGCAAATATTGGCCGATGGCGCTAGGGGTTTTATTAATAATAGCGGCAGCATAGTCGGCCAGCAAATATATTAACAGGGCTGCAAAAAATGTCGCTGTTATTGCGCCAAAAAATATCGTCAGGATGCGGACCGGCTGACTGATAACCACCGGTTTAGTTTCTTTGCGATTAGGTTTATATCCTAGCAAACTAGTATTTTGGGGCAGATCTCTATCTCTCGGGTCTATCTTGCGGTATCGTAAAGGTTGTTTGGCTGCAGGCTGAGTGTCATTGAGACCCTGGTTATCTGCTGGCGGCTGCACCACTAGTGAGTTTCTATCTATTCCATCACTTTCTGGTTGATGATCATTATTCATTATAGATATTATAGCGGATACGTTTAGTCTGGCAAGTTTTCAGGTTCTTGTTCTAGCGTAACATTGAATTTGGCTTGCACGGCGGCTATGATCTCGGTCTTGAACTTTGCGAGGTCATCGGTTGACTTGGCGCTCATATTCGTGAGCACCAACGCGTTTTTCGGATATATCGCCATACCGTATTTCGTGAAACCTTTTAGCCCAGCCTGATCAATTAACCAGCCAGCGGCTAACTTAACTTTGTTATCAGGCATTGACCAATGTGGTGCGTCAGGAAAGTTCGCGAGCAACAAATTGGCCACCTCGTTATCCACGATAGGATTTTTGAAAAATGACCCAGCGCTCGCAATCTGATCGACCGGTGGTAATTTTTCGGCACGTATCGACACGACAGCCGCTCGAATATTGTTCGGAGAATAGTCGGTGATAGTATGTTGTGTCAAATATGACTCGAGGCTGGCATAAAATGGTGGCTTCATCCAAGATTTATTGAGCCGTAGTGTGATCGAAGTAATAACATGACGGCGCGTCGCGGGGTTTTTGAATATAGAATTGCGATAGGAGAATGTGCAATCGTCACGGCCGAGGGTGACGAAGACACTAGATTCCGTGTCATACGCCTCTAATTCAACCAACGTATCGGCGATTTCTTGACCATAGGCGCCGACATTTTGAACTGGTGTCGAGCCAGCTCGCCCCGGGATCGCGCTCATTGCTTCTACGCCGGACAGTCCTAGCGCGCAGAGTCGTTCAACTACCTGATCCCAGACTTCACCAGCACCAATTTTATATGTTGCGCTCGAATCGTCCTCGCTGATCTTTTCAAAACCAGCAATTCTATTCAGGATAATCACTCCGTCGTAATCACCGCCGGCAATAACATTACTGCCATCGCCCAATACAAACCACGGTAGATTCCGCGACTCGGCAAAATCTAGAGCCGCTAGCAAGTCATCGTGATTGCTAATCTCGATGACATAACGAGCTTCGCCGCCCAGCCGCATAGTCGTTAGTTTAGCGAGAGGATATTGCTCAGTGGTGACCATATTTCTTTCTATCGTGATGCCTTTGGTGGCGATGGAGGACTAATGATAGGAATGACACTACAAAACTAACTGCGAATAGGCTAAAGCCGTCATTCATGCCTAGGGCGTTCATTTCGAATCCGAAATGCCACATCCAACAACCGGCAGTCAGGAGGCTCATTGCTAGGCCAGTTGCTACCATCGATCGCATCGAGAACAGCCCGCCGATTCCTATGAATACAGCTCCTATTGCCAGTAGCGTTGCGACTGATAAATAAAGCTCAGTGATTTGGCTAGGTAGGTCGAACGGCATGATACTAGCGAGACTAACAACTCGGGGTGCTTCGCCACCGAGCCAATCCATACCAATGCTGAAAGCGACTCCGGCGGCCGCAAATAGGTTGATAGCGATAAATAGGAACTTACGCTTTTTCATATCATATATTATAACACTATAAAACCTATAAATCTTGATAGAGCCAGTTTGAAATTTGCTTTTTACGATGTTACAATATGGTAATGAAGAAAATTGCTATCATGGCAATGGCAGCTATGCTGCTGGCGGATGTTTTTGCATCTAGGATGGCACTAGCTATGCCGGACGAGAATTTTATTAGGAATAACTGCTTAGTCGCGCAGTCAACCTTATCTCAGATAGAGAAAGCCGATGCGGTCGTACGGATCAACCGAGGATATGACTATAATGAGATTTTGGGACTCATGTTTGCGATGAATGCGCGCCTGGCAGCTAATCGGATCACGGCGCCAGAACTGACTACGATAACTGACAATTTCTCACGAGAGTTTGATAGTTTCCGCAACCACTATGATACGTATGACGACGTCGTATCTACGGCGATTAATATCAAATGCACTGATCGGCCGGCTGATTTTTATAATCAGCTAGAAAAGGCCAGGGCGGCTCGGGCCACGTTACGAATCGATGCTGATAATCTCAATACCAACATACGAGACTATTACAGCAGTTTTGATTCACTAGTAAAGGAATCAAATCTATGAACATAGAACGCCTCAAAGCCTGGGTTCTCAATAATCAGATGCTGACATTTATTATCGGGGCAATCTTGATAGCTGCTATAATGACGAGCGTCAGCCTGTGGCTGTATCAATCTAGCGGTGCCGCCAAACTAGACCTTAGTCGTCCGGGCTATGAAAAGGCGCGTACTGAGGTTGATGACGACAACAGCGGCACTAAACCATTTTCGCCGACTGGGGAATTAAACGCCGATGCGATCAAAGATTTTCGTAACCGATATACTAGTATCAGCGACAAGCTGGACAAGACCAATAACTACGACGAGTCAGATATGAGCGACGATAATCTCGGGCTCAATCCTAACGCCGAAATCACTGAGTCAACTGATCAGTAATCTATCATGACCGAGCAAGATATAGTTGACAATTTACAGCGCGGCGAGCTAGTCGTCATGAAGAGTGACACCATTTATGGTATATTTGCGTTGGCGCTCGACCAAGCGGCGGTCGAACGACTCCATTCGGTGCGCGACCGTGCGCCTGAGCAAGGTTTTATCGTACTGGCTGACAGTGTCGAGACGGTGGGGCAGCTGGTATCGCTGCGCCCGCAGATTCGAGCTAGGCTCGAGACAATCTGGGCCGCGCCATTTGCAACTTCTGTTATCCTATCGTCAAAAGGTTCAAAAGCCCCGTGGCTGGCCGATACTCGCTCTGGCAAGCCGACGATTTGTTTCCGAGTACCTTCAAAACAAAACCGAGCACTGCGCGAACTACTGGAAAAAACCGGTCCGCTCTGTGCGCCGAGCGCTAATTTACCAGATCAATTGCCAGCCCGTAATATCGGGGAGGCCAAAGATTACTTTGGCGATTTGGTCAGTTTATATGTCGATAGCGGGGAATGTGACACCAATCAGCCGTCGCGTATCATCCGTTTTTCTAGTAGTAGCACAGTTGAGACACTGCGACCGGACGGACATAATCACCCCGAGGATTTTGTGATTACTAGGCGCCGCAAACTCTATAAATTCGCTAAATTTGATGAGCTAGACACCTGTTTCCATCTCGAAGAATGGCTAGAGAGACGCGACGAAATAGTATCGGATGACAGGGATTTGACTGTTGAAATTGGCGCTGGCTCTGCCTTGTTTTCGGTAGAGCTGGCTAGGCGTCATCCAGAGCGGCTATTTGTTGCTGCTGATATCAAAGGTGACAGACTCTATCAAGGTGCACGCGAGGCAGCTCGTCTCGAGCTCACCAACATTTATTTTGTCCGTAGCGATATTGCGAGAATCAATGAAGTTATACCTGATACTAGGGCACATGAAGTTTGGATTACGTTCCCCGATCCTTATCCGCGTAAACCCGATGCAAAACACCGCTTAACGGCGCCGCGCTATCTGGATTATTACCGACAACTATTACAACCAAACGGAATATTGAATTTCAAGACCGATAGTAACAAACTTTTTGAGTGGTCGCTCGAGCAGTTTGCGACCGAAGGCTGGCATCAGCTATGCATGACCCGCGACCTACATGCCTCAGATGCCTCCGATGAGTCAAAGATCATGACGAGTTATGAAAAACGGTTTGCTAGTGAGGGATTAATGATCAATTTTGCGCAGTTTGCGCTTGTTCGCGCAACCAGCCGTCAATCGGTCCAGCGCCCATAACGAGCACCAAATCGCCCTGTTCTAAATGGTGTTGCATCTTGTGCCACAATGCATCATTTAGCTCGGCCGATTCCACCATCGACGAATCGCTCAAACTAGCGATTAAATCAGCCGGTGTGAGGACCTTCGGGGTACCCTCAACCAAATCGGTTCGTACCAAATAAGTCGGCACCCAATAGACCTGGTCAGCTCCGATAAAAGCATCTGCGTAACCGCCATGCTGCATCAATTCTGCTTGACGCAGGTTCTGATGCGGCTGGTAGACCACAACAACACGGTCAGACAGCTCGCGAGCTTTTTCGATAGTGGCGGCAATTTCAGCCGGATGATGGGCGTAATCGCTATAGAGACCTTCTCTTAATTTTTCAAAACGGCGATCAGATCCCGGGAAGGCAGCGATGATGTCTTTGATACGTTCTTCGTCAAAATCATCTAGAACCTGGCGCAAAGTTTCGAGTACTAGTTTGGCATTAGCCCGCATGGTTGCTCCAGCTAGCCGAATCTCCTGCGAGGAGACGGTGCCGTCCAGCACGGTTGAATCAGATTGCATAGAATCAAATTCTAAATAGTCGGCGGTTTGGCGCCACAGGACGGCGCGGTCACTCTGGCTAATAAATTGGCGAAAAGCCGCCCGGTAATCATCGACCGTTGGATAAATATCAGCGTGATCATAATCGACTGACGGCAATAGACTCACTGCGGGACTAAAATGCAAGAAATTACGATTATATTCGTCGGCTTCGTACACGAAAAATCGTGAATGAGGGTCAAACTTGCCGCTAGGGCCAAACGATAGAGTAGATCCGACGGAATAGCTAACCGGCAAACCTAGCTGCTGGAGCGTCCACACCATTAGTGCGGTCGTCGTCGTCTTGCCGTGTGTACCGGCGATAGCAATCAGCTCTAAACCATGATCCTCGATAAATCTAGCGAGGAATTCGTCGCGCATGCTGGTATGAATATGGTGTGCGCGTGCAAAGACGAGCTCCGGGGCGTCGTCAGGTAGAGCCGACGTATAGACAAACCAGTCGATCGGTTGCTCCTGATGGACGCGTGTAATGTTCTCAGTCGATTGCTCGTAGCTAATAGTAACGCCGCGTGCCTCGAGCTCTCGTGATACGAGTGATGGATTTAGGTCTGAACCACGCACCAAATACCCAGCATCGAGTGCAATTTCTGCCAAGGGGCCGAGTCCGGCGCCGCCAATACCTGATACAAAGATGTTCACACCATCAATTCTAGCATTTTATGGTATAATTTTCACTAATGAAGGGGTGGAATTGGCGTGATAAAAAATATCAGAATCTGGGTCATGGTGACGCAGTCAAGCGTGATATTCATATTCTCAATTCCCTAAAGGGCGTCAAAATTTGGCAAATGTTGGTATTGTTGCTGATTTTCTCGATGCTAGCCGCGGTATTTTTGCGTCTCAATAGTCTGGGTGCGCTGGATCTCTACGAGGATTTAAAAGCCGCTGACAAAACGGGCGATATCGTCAAAGTCGAAAAAGCCGCCAAAAAACTCCAGAATTTCGTGGCCAGTCACATGAATAGCGCCGTGCCACGCTTGCCACTCCAGACTCTCTATGATCAAGCGGTCAACAAAGCGCTAGAGGCTGCGAAACCAGTGGATATTGATCAGACTCTCTATCAAAAAGTTACCGAGGAGTGTGCTTCGGCTTGGTACAATGGCGGCTCGAGGGCGCGCGCCAAATGTATTTCCGAAAAGATCGGTGCCAGCGGCGATAGCGGCTACGCCGAGGCTGAATCAATCACCCCGGACGCCTACTATATTGAATTTTCACCGACTCGTTGGAGTCTCGATGCGGCGGGCATCACGCTACTGGTGTGCTTTTTGCTGACGCTCGCGATCGTCTTGCGCCTCTTGACCGCTATAATCTTGCGCGTGATCCTAAAATTCAAATATCGTGCCCTCTGATAACGTTTCCTCCGAAAATCTGAAAATAGGGGTTGACAGGGAGAGATAGGTGCTGTAATCTGGGGTATGTAAGTAAAGTAAGGAGGACAATTATGGCAACTTACACACACACTAACTCTAAGGGGGTTGAATACTTTTTGCATTACAAGGACGTCGTTTTGCGCGGTGGCCGTGAGCAACGTATCTACTTCTTTGCCAAAGTTGAAGGCGGCAAAGGTACCCCAACTGAATTGCCAGCAGGCTACGAAGTTGTTGAAAACCCACGCAACGGTTTCTTGACTATCAAAAAGACGAGGAAATAGTCAACATTTCTAGCTTTTAGACGACGCGTCTCTCCGGAGACGCGTTTTTGGTTGATTTTTTATAGAATTTATGCTATAATAAGGATATGACAAAGGTTAAATGGCAAACCAGTCACACCTCGGAGCGTGGTCTACAACTGCGCAAGATGATTGATGCCCTTGGCGTGTCGCGCCGATACAAGCCGCAGATCAGCCCAATGGGTCGGATTGCCTGCGAGGCGTGTCCTTTCCGAGATAGCTGCGATCTGGATACTAAAAATGGTCGACCATATGGCCACTTGGCAGTTATTTTGACCAAGGGCACTCCTCATTTCCCAGATAGTGCAAAGAATCGCCGTCATTTTCGGGACAACCTTGACGACCCTGTGATTGATACAGATAAAACACCCTGCGCCGATCTGTTGCTCAGTTCTGCGGCGCTCAAAAAGCAACAAAATCAGCAACAGGCGTTAGATCCAAACATGGGGTCGAAGGCAAAAACTTATAGCGTCGTACTAGATTTTCCGATAACTGAGACTTTCGATCATCCGCCGACACAAGATGAGGTCGATCGAGCGACTGATCGTTATTACAATTCTCTACAATAATGTCTGGTCGGGGCGGCTGGGTTCGAACCAGCGACCAATCGGTTATGAGCCGACTGCTCTAACCCCTGAGCTACGCCCCGAACACGGACTATTATACTACAAGTTAACGCCGCCACTCTTTGGCTGTTATTGTGTTATAATAACCACATGCGTTTATTTGCTGGTTTTTCGGATATAAAAAAACATCTCACCCTAGAAAACATCGCACTCATGATCGCGATGCTGCTAGCGCTCAGTTGGGCGTGGTCGACAATTAATGTTTTGACGAAAAACTACGATCTCGAAAAACAAGTCCAGCAGGCTCGATTAGACAACCAAGTCATGGAGTTACAGAACGAGAATCTGCGACTCCAGCAGGCCTATTACCAGACGGATGAATTCCTTGAGTTGCAGGCAAGGGCGCTCCTCAACAAAGCCAAGCCCGGCGAACACCTGGTGATATTGCCGCATTCCGATAATACGAGCGGTAGCACGACAGACGCCACGTCTCTGGTGGTTGAAAAGTCTAATTTCGAGCAATGGATGGATTTCCTGTTTGGGCGGCAATCATAGATGTGCTACAATGGAAAAATCATGAAAAAACAGGCGGGGTTTACGGCGATTGAGCTAGTGGTGTCATTCATTGTGTTGGTAACACTAGCGGTGTTCTTTGTCATCCAACGAGGCAATATGGAAACGGCAGCGCGCGATCAAACGAGGAAAACTGCCGTCAATGCTATGTATTATGGTCTGACCGAGGTCTATTACCAACAAAACAAATACTATCCCGAGACGATTTCGCGCGACACCTTGCCATCGGTTGATCCAACATTATTTACTGATCCAGACGGATTTACCCTAGATGGCAATAAATGTACCTACACCGATTTTGATGATCAGCAGGCGGTGGATGGTGATTGCAACTATCGCTATACGCCGAGTGATTGCGATAGCGACGGCCATTGCCAGCAGTTCAAGCTGACGGCCGACCTAGAAGCCGAAGCTGACTATACCAAGACATCACCTAGCTCTAATTAGTGTTTATATTTAGTCGGTTCGCCCTCGTCGACGGCTTGGACTACTCGGTTTACGATCTGGAATTGTCCGCTAGGATCACGTACAAAATTGAAACGATACGTATGTTCATCGCCGACAGTACTGAGGCGGATCGAGCCGTAATTGAGCAATGTTTGCAAAACACCGCTCTGGGTGTAGCTACAGTCCTCGATATGTTCTAGCTCTACATTCTGATTCATGCGCGAAAAGGGTGAAACCTGAACGTTGGCAATAACTCGTTCGTTAGTGACAATGAAATAGTTCTGGTTATAGACATAGGTCGCGATGAGTCCACCAATAAAGCAGGTAACTGCCAGCGAAAAGCCAATCAATAGTACATATGGACTGTTGACTGTGATCTGCGATACGAGAACGGTCGTGATAATAAAGGCCAAGAATGCGCCACAGACTACCATCCAGATCAGGACGAGACCGACGATTGATCGTTCGACATCAATGACAACGAACTCATTCGGTCCAACATCGAGCTCCGGATAGTTCGCAACTGATTCGCCGTGCTTTTGTTCTAGCTCTGGCGGCTTTGTTTCAGGTTCACTAGCAGGGGCTTGTTCTATGCTGGGCAAAGATGTGGGTTCGGGAGCGGCCGTCGTTTCGGGCGCGGCAGGAGGTGGCGTCTGGCTTGGCGCTGGTTCGCTCGCTGACTCCGGATGGTAGTACAGCGGTCGGCCCTCTGCGTCGTAGGCGACGGGCCTGTCGTCTGGCTGCTCCTCCATAGTGCTACTATTGTATAACAAGCCGACCTAAAACGCCAAACCTTGCGGCTGGCTGATGATTTGTATACAATGGATTAATGAAAAAGCTCGCGCTTATTCTGCTAGCGGTGCTGATAGTAATCAGTCTACCAACCCCTGCGCGAGCCGAAACCCTTGATACTTGTAATAGTTTTCAGATTACGGAAATCGGTGCGAATCTACAGGATCAATTTATTGAACTATTCAATTGCAGCGCTACCGAACAAAATCTAATTGGTTATTCAATAACAACACAATATGGCAGCAGCACGACGAGCTATACGTTCCAGTCAGAAGTATTAGTTCAACCGGGCGCGTATCATGCCTTGTTTTTGGCTAGCGCCACCGAACTGAAATTGACAAAAAACCCGACAGGCAGTCCGCGACAGGTTCAGCTCATCGATACGGGCAAATTGGTAGTCGACAGCATGTCGTATGGATCTCAAAAGGAAGGTTTGTCTTGGTCGCTGATTGATAGTGTATGGCAGGGCGCCAAACCAACTCCTGGGCAAGCTAACATTATAATTATCGAGCCTCCAGATGAAGAAGAAACAGACCCACCCGAAGATCCGAAGACCAATCCAGACTGCGAAAATCTGAAAATAACCGAGGTTGGCGCTTATCCGGGGAGTGGAAAATATGGTAGACAGTTTATAGAACTCAGCAATGTTTCTACGCAACCTATCGATCTCAAAGGTTGCCAGATTATGACCAATCGCAGCAAAACTCACTATTTTGAATTTGGTACCGAAACATTGAAACCGAGTGAAATGAGGATTTTATTTATCGACGAAACTGACGGGTTGCTGCTCTCTAAAACGGTAGCCGGCGTGGTGTATGTACTATCGAGCGACGGCGCGACTGAGCTAGATGTGCAGGTCTATCCTGAACTAAAAGCTGGTACGTCGTGGTGGAAAATAGGCGAGGACTGGCAGGTTTCCAAACAACCGAGTCCTGGCGCATTAAATATGTTGCCGCCGATTAACTATTGCGACGGTATAAAATTATCTGAAATCGGCGCCAACATCGACGACCAGTTCGTTGAAATTGTAAATGTTAGCGATCAGGCGGTCAATTTAGACGGATGTCAGCTGATGACGAACCGTAGTACCACTAGCTATTTCGAATTTAACAACGAGACACTGGCACCTAGCAATTTCCGGGTTATTAAAATTAGCAATACGCCGCTAGCTCTCACTAAAACCACGACCGGTGCGGTGTATATCTACAGTTCCGACGGCGAGTTGGAGGTGGATAGTACCGCTTATTCCGATCTCGACAAATACACCTCGTGGTCGTTGATTGATGGCGAATGGGTGCAAACTTATGCCGTGACGCCGGGATCTAATAATATATTCCAGGAATACTTAACCTGCCAAGATGGTTATTACCGAAACCTGGAAACTGGTCGATGCAATAAAGTTGCTGTGATTGCAGCTGTTAAGGCTTGCGCAGCCGGGTATTATCGAAATGAGCTAACGAATCGCTGTCGCAAAATCGCTACCACATCAACCCTCACGCCCTGCAAAGAGGGCCAAGAGCGCAATCCCGAAACCAATCGTTGCCGAAATATTGCGACAACGATTTCGACCTTGAAGCCTTGTGCTGATGGCTACGAACGGAATGCAGAGACCAATCGATGTCGCAAAATTGTCGCCTCGGCGGCAGGTCGATTTGCCGTTGAAGCTGGGCCACCCTCGAGCGCTAGCGGACAATTGCTACTGGCGGCGATTGGCGTAGCGACTGCAACGGCTGGGATATTGCTGTTTCAATACAAAATGGAAATCGGTCAGTTCATACGCAAACTCCGCACGCAATTTACAACTGCTCGATAGAGCGTGGTAGAATTGGTGCATGCGAATCATCGGAATTGATCCAGGCACTGGTATATTGGGCTTTGGCGTTATAGATGTTATAAAAGGCAAGCCATCTGTGATGGTCGATGCGGGTGTTGTTACGACGCCGGCACATACGCCGCTGACCGAGCGTCTCGTCGATATCTACGATAGTTTGACCGAGATTATTCGAGAGACCAAACCGGACGTTATGTCGATTGAGAAACTATTTTTTGCCCGAAATATTACGACGGCAATGAGTGTGTCGCATGCCCGCGGTGTCGCTATGTTAGCTGGCGCCAAGGCGAGTTTACCGGTATTTGAATATACGCCGCTCCAGATTAAACAGACCTTGACAGGCTATGGTCGAGCGGATAAAAAGCAAATTCAGGAGATGGTGCGGATCCATCTGAATCTAAAGACCGCACCAAAACCAGACGACTGCGCCGACGCACTTGCCGCGGCGATTACCCACGATATGATGACGCGAGTCAGTTGATTCTATAAAAACTATTTCTTTTTTGCAGAAGCTTTTTTAGCTGGGATGAGCAGTAAGACTACAAAGATGATCCAGAGCACAATCGATAGCATTGTAAACCAGGCGAGCAGAACCTGGCTGATACCTAATTGATCGAAATAAAGATTCCCTAGGTTCGCATGGTTCATCAGATACAACCCTGCAATATTTGCCACTATACCCGACACAGCAGCGAAGAACCCTATAATATGTTTGGCTGTTTTCATAACCCTCCTTATAATCATTTAGCTCTATGGTCTAATTGTAACTTAGCGGTAGCATGGTGTCAAGTTAATATTACAACAGATTTCCGTGTTAAAATAGTCCTATGATTGCATTTGTAAATGGTAGAGTGATAGAAAAGCTTTCCGGTTCCGTCGTTGTCGACGTCGGGGGCCTGGGCTATGAGGTGCAGCTCGCCGCGACTGATTTTGAGCGAGCGAATTTGGATAGTGAGGCAAAGTTTTATACGTATCATCACGTTCGTGAACAGGCTGAGGATCTCTATGGCTTTTCGACCCTGGCGGCGAAACGGTTGTTCGAGCTACTAATAACGGTTCAGGGCGTAGGTCCAAAAGCTGCCCTGGCGATTCTGAGTCTCGGTGAGGCCGAGTCGGTTCGTAGCGCCATTGCCAGTGCTGACGTGGCGTTTATCGCTCGGGCGGCCGGTGTCGGCAAAAAGACCGCCGAACGAGTGACGGTTGACCTACGCGACAAAGTCGGCGCATCGACCTATGTACCAGGTCACGACCCTGCGACTGGAGCGATTTCGAATTTGGCGGGCGATGAGGCGCTCGACGCATTGATGGCTCTCGGCTACAATTTAGCCGAGGCAACGCAGGCGCTAGCCGGCATCGATCCGAGCTTGCCAACGGCGAAACGCGTTTCGGAGGCGCTAAAGGATAGGAAATAGTATATGTATGTAGCAATTAGAACTGATACGAGCGATACAGAAATTTATCGGCTTGACGAAAATGGCAAAATCGAGCAACAGAAACTCTGGCCGGCTGGGCGGACATTGGCGCGTGATTTGCCGGGTGAAATTGATGGGCTAATCGACGGCAAATATAGTGACGTAACGGGGATAATCGTATTCAAAGGCCCGGGTAGCTTTACGGGTCTACGGATCGGTATTACGGTAGCGAATGCGCTGGCTTATGCGGAAAATATTCCGATTATTGGGACGAACGGCGAGGACTGGCTAAAATCTGGTCTAACACAGCTCGCTAGTGGCGCGGACGACAAGATTGTTTTGCCGGAATACGGCGCGCCGGCTACTATTACTGCGCCAAAAAAATAATAGTGCTATACTAGGTGTGGTTGTATATTACTTTTATGACCATTTACGTTAATTTGAATCAGTTAGCCCAGCATCGGGCATCATCCGAACCAGTGTGAGTGACGATGAAGATATGCCTTGATGAGCGGGCGGCGGAAAGGTTAGTATGGAAACAATTTTAATTGCGTTAGTCAGCCTCGCGGTTGGCGGCGGTGGAGCTTTCGCGTACACCAAAGTCCAGAGTGCGCAAAAAGGTGCCAAAGCCGATAAGATCCTCGCCAATGCTCAAAACAAGGCCAGCGATATTATTTTAAAGGCCACCGAAACAGCCAAAAAAGAAGCTGACGAATTGCGCCGTGATCTGAAAAAGTCAGAGGACAAAATCGCCGAGCGCGAGCATGCGATCGTCTCGAAAATCGAGGAGCTCGACAAACGTGCCGAGAAGATTCGTGCCTCGGAATCAGATATCGATAAACTAAAGGACGAAGTCCGTGACATCCGCGACAAACAGCAGGAAAAGCTCGAAAAAATCGCCAAATTATCTAAAAAAGAAGCCGCCGAAAAATTAATGGCGATGACCGAGCGCGACGTCAAAGGCGATTTGACCGGGCTGGTCACGAAATTGCAACGCGAGGCCGAAGACACCGCCGAGGAGAAGGCGCAAATGGTGATCCTGACCGCTATGGAGCGCATGGCCAGCGATGTAACATCCGAGCGTACTGTTACGGCGGTTGAGCTATCCGACGAAGACATGAAGGGCCGCATCATCGGCAAAGAGGGTCGCAACATTCAGGCGCTCCAGCGCGCCACTGGCGTCGATATCCTAGTTGACGATACCCCAGGCATGATTATCCTATCGAGCTTTGACCCGGTGCGTCGCCAAACTGCGCGGCTCGCTCTCGAGATGTTGATGAAAGATGGTCGTATCCACCCAGCTCGTATCGAAGAGGTGGTCGAAAAGGCCGGCAAGCAGATCGACAAAGAGATCGTTCGGGCTGGTGAAGACGCAGCGCGCGAAGCTGGTATAGTTGGCATTCCGCCAGAGATGCTACGACTAATGGGTGAGTTAAAATTCCGAACTAGCTATGGGCAGAATGTTCTAAAGCATTCTACTGAGATGGCGCAATTAGCCGGTATCATCGCAGAAGAAGTTGGTGCAGATGTTCGAACTGCTAAAATCGCGACTTTCTTGCACGATGTTGGCAAAGCTGTAACCCATCGTATCGAAGGCAAACATCACCACATTGGAGCTGAACTAGCGCGCAAATACGGTATGAGCGAAGCGATCGCGCACGCTATCGAGGCTCACCACGATGACATCGAGGCAACGACGCCCGAGGCTGTTGTGGTTCGAGTCTGTGACGCCTTGTCGGCAGCTCGTCCTGGTGCTCGCAATATTAGTGCCGAGAACTTTATCGAGCGTATGCGTGATCTCGAAAATATCGCCACTGGTTTCGAGGGTATCGACAAAGCCTACGCTATTTCGGCCGGTCGCGAAGTCCGTGTGATTGTCCGACCAGAACGCATCGATGATCTGTCGGCTATCAAACTGTCGCGCGATATTGCCAACAAGATTGAATCTACTATGCAGTATCCGGGTACGATCAAGGTCAACGTGATCCGCGAAACTCGCGCTATCGAATACGCCAAATAAGGTCAAAATGATCTGCACTAAAAAGCTCCGAGTTAAACCTCGGGGCTTTTTAACTCGACAACTTCACCGCCGAGTTTAGATCTGAAATAGCTGTCGTGACTGACGTAGAGAATCGCGCCATTATATTTATCTAGGGCAGTTTCGAGCTCTTCGATGCTCGGTAGGTCTAGGTGATTCGTCGGTTCGTCCAGAATCAGTAGCTGCGGATCGTTCGCGAGCATCGTAATTAATTGAAAACGAGCTTTTTGCCCGCCGCTGAGACGCCGGATGGGGATTTGTCCGTCGCCCTCGGTAAAGAGATAATCGCTCATCAGACTACGAACTTTGGTGGTAGTGATAGCGAGATTCCGATCGAGGTACATGCGTTCGATGGCCTCGCCGAGCGGCAAATCGAAATAGGTCGGTGAGACCTCTTGTTCGTAGATGCCGACGCGAACCTGCGGATCGAGTTTTAGCTCGCCGCTAAACATTACAAGGTCAGAACTGTTAGGCTTTGTCTCAGACTTTGTTTCATTCTCGTTTTTCGAAGACTCTGGCTTTCCGCCAGAGCGAGGCAAGACAGGATTAGTTAGCGCCGAGCGCGTCTGAGAAAAATGAGGTTGGGACAAAGTCGAACTGGATAGTAGTGCCTTGATCAACGTAGTTTTACCGGCGCCGTTACGACCGCGCAGCTCCACGGCCTCGCCTTCGCGCAGATCAATGTCGATACCTTCAAATAATGGACTTTCGCCGTACCCGAGTGCCAAATCTCGGGCGCTCACTAGCACATGTTTGCTACGCGAACTGTCGTCTTTGAGATTGATGCGGACGTTTCGAGCCTTGAATTTGTCATATTGGCTAGCGACTTTATAGTTCAAGTTCTCGACCGATTCTTTGTCGATCCAAAAGGTCGGTTTTTCCTTGGCTTGGAGCTCGGCTAACTCTTTACGCGAGTTCTCCTCGAGTCGTTTGAACTTTTGGATAGTGCCGGGATTGCGCGATTTTTCTTTGAGTCGTTGGTAATCGATCACTTTTTGTTTCAGGTTCACAATCCGTTTTTCGATGAGCTCAAACTCGTTCATTTGCGAACCGGTCGACACGGCATTTTGTTTCAAATAGGCATCATAGTTGCCTTTGTAACTAGCATTTCCGCCGTCTTTTAGCTCGATGATTCGATCGACTTCGGCCAAAACATCGCGGTCGTGCGTAATGACGAGAACTGCCTCGCGCGCATCTTTTAGCCATTCAATAAACTGGGCTTTGGCGACATAGTCCATATGGTTAGTCGGTTCATCGACCAGTGCTAAATGCGCATCAGAATGCATGATTTTCACCACCTCTACGAGGCGTTTTTGACCACCGGACAGCGTCGCAAAAGGGCGATGCGCGACATCCGGCAATTGAAAGTTGGCGAGTTCACGCTCGATTTGTTCCTCGATCTGGTAAAAACCCTTATCATCAAAACGCTGCAAAGCGGCAGTGTACTCCTCGATCTTTTTCATATTATCGCCCATAGTTGCTGGATACGTTTCGATGATATGGCTGAGCGTGGAATATTCTGGCAGACCAGCTAGCACATATTGCAGCACGGTTGTGTCGCCCATGGTGTGGTGCTCCTGGGCGGTAGCAACCACCGTTGTGCCGCGTCGATAGATAATGTCCCCGGTAAAATCGGTATCGGTGCCAGCCAAAATACCGAACAATGTCGATTTGCCGACGCCGTTGCGGCCGATAATGCCGACTTTTTCACCATCATCAACCGAAAACTTCACATTACTCATGAGAAGTTTTGATCCGAATGATTTCTCGGTTACGGTGATATCAGCGATCATAGCTTACTATTGTAACAGAGAAGAGGACTTTTATTCGTTGTTATCGTCGAGATTGACTTTGATCATGACAACAGCTGGACCGGCGTTCGGATCCATATCGATAGCGGCGGAATCGTCTTGATGCATCAGATTGGCATCGCGGATAGCCTCGTTGCGCGATTTGCTAGAAACGGTTAGGCGAACATAGACACCGTCTTTTGATTTGAAATGCCACTCCACGTCGGCGCTACCTGGATAAGGTTCTTCGAAATATTCGAATCCAGCTGCCTCAATCTTCTTTTTCAGCTCTGCGGCGGTAACATCGACATTGGCACCGTGATAGTAAACTATATATGACGATGAAGTGCGACCTTTGTCCCAGCTGTAGACCTGCTTTTCGCCGAATACGTTGCTAGCTGCCATCAGATAGCTATCATCCAGATCGATGCTCTGGTAGACAGCATTAATTCGCTGCAGGCGTTGGCTGACGGTGATCCTATGAAAGGCGAGAGTACCTAGAACCGATAGGATAACGACGCCAAATAGGACAATAGCTAGCCCTCTAATGTGATGCGACTTTTTGACCGAGGGTTTGTCGGTTGCCTTTTTCGTAGATTTTTTTGTTGGTTTATTCATAATGAATTCATTTTATAGTAAGCATGAGCAGTTGTCAATTTGTAACCAAGAAAATACCCCCATCTTGCGATGAGGGAATTTTCTTGGTGGCGGGGGTTGGATTTGAACCAACGACCTCTTGGTTATGAGCCAAGCGAGCTGACCAGACTGCTCCACCCCGCGATATAATTTAAACTTGGTAGCACCGGCTGGGATCGAACCAGCGACCTCAGGCTTATGAGTCCTACGCTCTAACCAACTGAGCTACGGTGCCGTGATCCTGACCAATTACCGGGGACGATTATAGCAAATAGCTCAGATTAACGCAAATTGTGACTATTAGATACCTAGATCTATATTCTCTAACGCGAGTAGTCTCTTTGCAACTACTGATCCCCCAAAGCGTTCCAGGCGAGATTTTAGTTCATCGTCTGAGGCTGGCATTTCGGGTTTCGGTTCGGTGTTTGACATGATAACTTTTCCTTTTTGTTTAATTAATTGTTAATACTATCTATACTAGCAAACTTTAGACATTTTGTCAAGTTTAACGTAAGGACAATAATTATTCGTTGTCTGGTGTTTCGATTTCAATCTGTATATGTTGCGCGATTGGCACGAGCCGCTGGACTTTGGTTTTGATAATATCGGTGATTTTTTCGATAGTATCGGTGTCTAGATCGTCCTGGATATGAACTTCCAAAATAACTAGCAGCTTCTCAGATCCTAGATACATGGTGCGCAGGTCCAGCACTTTGTTGACACCGTCGATCGAGGTGGCGGCGCGAATGATCCGGCGCGAGGTATCTTTGTCGACCGACTTGCCGACAATCAGATCGCGGACGTCTTTCATTAGTAAAATCGCTCCAACCATCATAGCTAGACCAATGGCGATACTGCCGAGGCCGTCGAACTGTTCATTGCCGGTGATCAGGGAGATAACTAGCGAGACAAATCCTATAACGGCGGCTAGCGTGCCGAGGAAATCAATGATAAAGGTTGCCTTGGTCTCGACGATGCTAGATGAAATCAAGTGTCGCCACAGGCTGCCGCTACGGCTGTGCTGTTTGAGGCGGACAAGACTGAGTCGGAATGCATAGAAATTAGTCGAAAATCCGACCACGAGCATGGCAATGGCTAGCCAGATATTTTCGATTTCTTCGGGCTTGACGATCTGGTTGTAGCCTAGTAAAACAGACGCTAAACCTGTACCGCCAAACATGACGATACCGGCGATCAAGACCCAGAAAAAGATCTCACGTCCATAGCCGAACTGAAATTTATTGTCCGATTGGCGTTTGGAGCGCTTGACGCCCATAAACAAGATGCCGCCAGTGATGAGGTCAGATAAGCCTTGGAGAGCTTGCGACAACATCACAGTACTGCCGGTGACGAGCGCAACTAATAGGTTTAACGCCACGTCAAAGATACTGACGACGAAGGATGTCAGCACGACGCGAACATCAGAAACCTTACTCATGTTCAACTATTGTACCAGAATCGACGAACCAAAGCATTTCGTTTGTGCTTTTATAGTGTTAGTGTTAAAATATAGCATAGGGAGAAGCAACAGATAATGGACACAAATACTCTAGTGATGGCAATTTGGCTACCTATAGCCATAGTTGCGATCGTGCAAGCTAGCTTTAGCTTGAGTATTAGCGTACTAACGTTGCTGTCGGGCGTGTCGCTGGCTAATCATCGGGTCAAACGTGGTCACGGCGCGTTAATGACTAGCTACGTCGCGGGTTCGGTAGTGGTGACACTGGCTCTGTTAGCGGGACTCGCCTGGATGTTTAGGACGACCGGCTGGTCAGATAATGATTTTGTGTTAATGGTACTAATCTCAGCGCTAATGACCGCTGGGTTTGCAGTCCTATTATTCTATTATAGGTACGATCCAAAAGGCACCAGACTCTGGCTACCGCGGCGCTTTGCCGAGCGAATATACGCGGCGACCAAACGAGCGGGTAGCGTCGATAGGAGCTTTTTGCTCGGCGGCATGGCGGTTTTACTAGAAATCGTCTTCATCATTTTCCCAATGACGATAGCTGCCTATATCGCATCTAGCATGACAGGACCCGCCTATTACTTGGCTTTAATAGTCTATACGGTAATCGCCGTAGCGCCACAAATCGCCCTAGCTATAGCTTATGCGCGCGGCTACAAAGTTGGCGCGATCCAGCGCTGGCGCGAACAAAACAAACGATTTTTGCAGATCACGGCCGGTATCTTGATGATCACGCTCAGCATTTATTTATTAACATACGTGGCATAAAGAGATAAAAAAAAGGAGAAAAAATGAAAACAAGCATCATTAGAAAAGAAGATTACGACAGCGATCGACTAGCCGTTGCCGTCAGGAGCGCTGTTATGGCCAATCATAGCTTGTCTGGCCAGGCCGACGATTTCGCCGCTAGGGTTATCAACAAAGTTGAGAGCTGGCTAGGTGATAAAACTGAGTTTACGACTCGTGAACTACGGTTGCAAACTGCGGCGGCTCTAGCCGACTACGATCCCGACGCTGCTTATTTTTACGAAAATGAAAAAAGGATGTTTTAGGAGAAATTAATGGTAAAGGTAACCTACGACTACGATTTGATCGTCATCGGCAGCGGACCGGCTGGATCGTTAGCTGCTGAATCTGCTGCGCGAGCCGGCAAGCGCGTAGCCGTCATAGAACAGGGGATTTTGGGCGGATCGGCGCCAACGGTAGGCGATTTGCCACTCCAGTCGCTACTAACGGCGGCGCACGCCTTTGACGAGGCGCGCCGAGCGGCGCCGTTTGGCATCCGAACTAACACTATTGGCTACAATTATCCTAGTATCAAGAACTGGAAAGATCTGACGATCAAGCGCTCGGGTGTAGCGTCGACAGGCGATTATTTACGTGGTCGTGGCATCAGCGTGTTCAAGGGTCGGGCGCACTTTTTGTCACCAAACCAATTATCGATTGCCAGGCGACATTTGTCTGCCGAGAAGATCTTGATTGCTACTGGTGCATCACCAGCTATTCCTACTATCCCTGGTCTAGAGACGGCGGATTACCTAACCGCGGAAACGATTATTGATCTGATACGTCCGCCAAAAACTTTGATGGTGATCGGTGCTGGCGCAACGGGCGTCCAACTAGCGGAACTATTTGCTATTTTTGGTACCAAAGTTTATTTGCTAGAATCTAAAAAACGCATTTTGCCGAAACAGGATGA
This sequence comes from Candidatus Saccharibacteria bacterium, assembly GCA_016699895.1. Classification (NCBI taxonomy): domain Bacteria; phylum Candidatus Saccharimonadota; species Candidatus Saccharimonadota bacterium. The sequence continues at coordinate 342,834 of CP064991.1, forward strand.
CGAAGTTTCGGAGGCTTTGTCAGAGATCTTCCGCAAGCAACGCGGCATGGAGATTATTACCTCGGCTAGCGTCGTGTCAGTCAAAAAGGAAAGTCCATTAGTGCGCGTCAACTATCTGTCCGGCGAACACGAACACTCAATCAAAGTCGAAAAAGTCCTCGTTGCCGCTGGCTGGAAGCCGAATACGGATATTGGTCTAGAAAACACCGGTGTCGAATATGATCGTTTAGGTATTCATACCGATGCTCATTTAGCAACCTCTTCGCGGCATATCTTCGCTGCTGGGGCAGTCACGGGTCGATCTGAGTCGACTCAAGGCGCTTTGGCTCAGAGCAAAATCGTCGCTAACAATGTGTGGGGTCGCTCACTTGCCGTGTTCGACAGCAATGCCATACCGCGGGTACTTTGGACGACGCCAGAAATCGCTACTGTCGGTCTAAACGAGACAGATCTGGTCCGAGAAGATATCAAATTCCATCGCTCGGTGGTAGCGAACTCGTCCGTGACGCGCGCTAACGCTGCTAATTTCGGCATGGGATTCACCAAAGTGTTAACTGACACCAAAGGCGTGCTACTCGGTGTTACCATCATGGCGCCACATGCCGCGGAAACCATCCTCACGGCGTCGCTGGCTGTCAACAAAGGTCTAACGGCGCACGAGCTAGCCGAGCTAACGCCACCCTTTGGGTCCTGGGCAGAAGTTTTGCGACTAGCTTGCGCAAAGCTTCGATAGTTCTATAATATAAGGTTCAGCCAGCTTTCAGGTTTGGCGTGTTAAATAGATTCATTATGAAAGTTTTAATAGTAGAAGACGAGCCAAAGATTGCCGGCGCTTTGTCGCGCGGGCTAAAGCAAGAAAAATCTATTGTCGAGGTATGTGATGATGGAGAATCAGGTCTAGCATCGGCGCTAGCCGATGAACCAACAGGGAATCTCGATGCCACTACGGGAAAAATGATCTTTGGCTTGTTGCATCAATTGTCGCGAGCTGAACATGTGACTATCGTAGTAGTGACACATGATCTGGATATTGCCGGTCGGACGGACGTGTCCTTCCAGTTGCGAGACGGCAAGCTTGTCACTGCCTGATATAATAGGCAGATGAACTATGTGCTGGCAGTTTCGGGCGGTATTGACTCGGTCGTACTGCTCGATATGGTCGCACGTGATAGCCATTTCAGGAAGCTCCACTTTGATGGGGCTTCCTGGCCCGAGGATTTTATTGTGGCTCACTTTGATCACGGGATTCGACCCGAGTCTGGTGAAGACGCAAGCTTTGTTGATCAACTGTGTACGGACTACGGCGTTGCTTTCGTAGCTGGTTCTGCCACGTTAGGAGCTAATGCTAGTGAAGCTGTAGCTAGGGAACGGCGCTACACTTTTCTGCGGTCAATAGCAAAGGACGGAACTATCGTTACTGCTCATCACCAAGACGATGTATTGGAGACGATTGTCATCAATCTGCTGCGTGGTACGGGCTGGCGTGGACTCGCACCGATGACTAGTGCCATTGTGCGTCCCCTGCTAGATAAAACCAAGGCTGAAATTGTAGCCTATGCCATCGATCACAATTTGACCTGGCACGACGACGAAACTAATTTCTCAGCTCACTATTTCCGCAATCGCGTCAGAGATCGATTACTAGCCATAGTGCCTACTGATCGACACCGTCTGATGCGATTGTATAAACAGCAAAACCAGGTGCGTGATAAGATCGAGACTGAAATAACGATGATAGGTAACAACGTCGCTATGTTTACTGGGCGTACTGTGTCTATATCACGATATTATTTAATCATGATACCAGAGGATGTCGCGGTTGAGCTGTTGCATAAAGCAGTAGATGGACGATTGACGCGTCCACAGCTAGGCAGACTACTATTATTTGCCAAAGTTGCGAGGTCTGGACGTCGATTAATGTTTGGTAACGTGAGGGCGAGCGTTTCACAACGCGAGCTAGCTATTGAGCTATGAAATAACCTAGAACATCGCTAGCTCTATGGTACAATAGTTAGATGAGAACAAATCAAAAGCTCCCGGGGGGTCGTGCGCCCGAGCCGCCAAAGAAGTCGCGTTGGCTCAAAAACACAATTTTCTATACGATTATTATATTGTTAGCCTTGATGATCTATGCAGCAGTCCAACCTACAAACAGACTTGAGGAAATTTCCTTTAGTAATCTCGTTAGCAAGGTTGAGGACGGCAAAGTTGCAAAAATTGTTGAAAATGGGGCCGAACTGACGATTACGGTGAACGGCAAAGACGGCAAGGCGGAAAAAACCCCTACCCTAAAATCGCGTATCCCGAGCGGAGCTAGCGCTAGCGAGCAGGGTCTCAATATCAGCAGAGTTGAGTATACGGTCGAGGCGCCAGACGTCAGCTCTGACTTTATCTGGAACATGATCAGCCTCATGATCACCGGCCTATTGATCGTCGGACTGTTTGTCTGGATGATGCGATCAGCTGGTGCACAAAATAATCAGTCGATGGGATTCGGTCGCAGCAAAGCCAAACTGTATGGCAAGGATAAAAAACAGACAAAATTCGCTGAGATTGCTGGCAACGAAGAAGCCAAAGAGGATTTAGTTGAGGTCGTTGATTTCCTGCGTCATCCAAAGAAGTTCGCTGAGGTTGGTGCTAAGATACCAAAGGGCGTGTTGTTAGTTGGCCCTCCAGGAACTGGTAAAACTATGTTGGCTCGCGCCGTCGCTGGCGAAGCTGATGTGCCGTTCTTTTCCATCAGTGGTTCTGAATTTGTCGAAATGTTCGTTGGTGTCGGCGCTAGCCGTGTGCGCGATTTGTTTGAAAAAGCCAAAAAGAACGCACCATGCATCATCTTTATCGATGAAATTGATGCCGTTGGTCGACGTCGTGGTTCCGGTATGGGTGGCGGCCATGACGAGCGCGAGCAGACCTTGAACCAGATTTTGGTTGAGATGGATGGTTTCGAAAATGGCCAAAATGTCATCGTACTGGCTGCTACTAACCGAGCTGACGTCCTCGATCCAGCACTACTGCGTCCGGGTCGTTTTGATCGCCGCGTTAACATTACCTTGCCAGAGCGCAAAGACCGCCTCGCCATTTTGAAGGTACATTTTGAGAAGAAGCCAGTTGATAAAAACGTTAATCTTGATGCGTTAGCAGCGAAGACGACCGGTTCATCCGGTGCGGATCTGGCTAACGTAGTGAACGAAGCAGCAATTCGCGCAGCTCGCCAGAATCGTAAAATTATCAATAATGATGACTTGACGGCAGCCTTTGAAAAGGTTGCAATTGGGCCAGAGCGTAAAAATAAGGTCATGAATGAGCACGATCGTGAACTGACGGCCTACCACGAAGGCGGCCATGCCTTGGTTGCGCAAGTCTTGCCCGACAGCGATGATGTACACAAAGTCACCATTATTCCACGCGGCGGCACAGGTGGTGTCACCTGGACATTGCCGCCAGAGGATCGACCATATACATCGGTTGTCGAGTTCAAGGATATCCTGGCGCGAGCTCTCGGTGGGCGTATCGCCGAAGAAGTCGTTTACGGTCGCGACAAGATCACCACTGGGGCTGGTAGTGACCTGCGTAGCGCAACAGCAGTAGCGCGCGATATGATTGTCGAGCAGGGTATGGGTACGAAATTGCGCGATCAGGTTTTCCACGAGGACGAAGGCGGTCTGATGATGGATCGAATCGCTCGCGAGAAACCTTATAGCGATAAAACTGCCGAGGAAATTGACCGCGAGATTAACGAACTGATCGAAGAAGCTGCTAATCGTGCGCGCGCCGTTATCGGCGAAAACCGCAAATATCTGGAATCGATCAAGGATGCCCTATTGGCCGAAGAAACGTTGGACGACACAGCAGTCAAAGAGATCTTTAAGGGCGCTACATTGCCAGATTCAGCAAAGCTATATTAGGAGTCGGTTTTGGTAGATCACGATCACGACAAGTACGAATCGGAGGGCTTGATTCAACACGAACAGCCCGCCGGTGAGTTGCTGTCTGACTATACCAACCGCGTGGAGCTGGCGGAAGCTGCGGCCGAGCAAGAGGCCAAGCACGAACAAGACGAGCGCAAAGCGCGCCGTCGCAATCGAGCGCTAGCCGCGATCGCGCGGGCTAATAGCAAGATTCCGGTACGGTTTGTGGCCGTGTTACTAGCGAGCTCGACACTGATTTCGGCACTACTCGGTATCTATCGCGACCGTCTGCTGAATAGTATGTACTACGATACCTACAAAGTCGGCATCGACGCCTACACAGCAGCCTTTTCAATTCCTGACTTTATGTTTCTGCTACTCGTCAGTGGCGCACTCAGCGTAACATTTATACCAGTCTTTAACGGTAGATTGTCGAAAAACAACCGCGAATCAGCCTGGCAATTATCGTCGTCAGTTATCAATTTTATGGCTTTGATCACACTGGTTGCGTCAATCCTGATCATCATCTTTGCGCCGATTTTGGTGAAATATATTATTGGTCCAGGTATGAGCGAATCGGGTCAAGCGCTCGCCATCAGCATGATGCGGGTCATCGCCATCAATCCGTTCCTATTCGCTATTTCGGCGGTGATTTCATCGATTCAGCAGGCAGTTGGTCGATTTGTGTTTTTTGCCCTAGCACCGGCAATCTATAATATCGGGATCATTATTGGTGCCGTTTGGTTCACAAATGGTATCACGATATTTGGCCATCAGATTTTTGCTGGCGGCATCATGGGAGTGGCTCTCGGCGTGGTGCTCGGCGCGGTGTTACAGCTGCTGATCAGCTCGCTCGGTTTGATCGGGCTAGGCTTTGATTACAAGTTCAAGATTTTCTGGAAAAACCGTGGTTTTCGCAAAGTACTATCTCTCCTGCCGGCACGTTCGGCCGACCAAGGTCTCGACTATGTTAGCTCGATGGTCAATCTCAATCTCGCTAGTCGCATGGGACAGGGAACGATTCGCGCCTACAACCAGGCGTCGACACTCTATTCGATGCCGATTAACCTCATCGGTGTGGCGATATCGACGGCGGCTTTCCCTCAGATGACCGAGCGTATTGGCCAGGGGCGACCTGATCTTTTTGCGCGCGAGCTACGATCGATTCTGCGTGTCATCGTTTGGATTTCGATGCCGGTAGCAGCGATAGCATTCTTTGCACGTGGCTATGTCGTCAGTATCATATCGCGTGGTAGCGATCAGCTGATCGTCGATCTGTTTGGGATTCTCTGTATCGTTATCTTGCTTCGGTCGGTGTATCATATTGCTTCGCGCAGTTTTTATGCGCAACAGGACACAAAAACGCCGCTCATTATTTCGTTAGTTGGTTTGTCGCTCGCGATCGCATTGCAGCTGTGGTTGATCTTTGGGCTGCAGGCCGGACCGGCCGGTATTGCCTGGGCGCAGGTGGCCTGGGCAGCGTTTGAGATTGTCGCCCTATTCCTAATTATGGCAAAACGTATCCCTACTCTATTTGATCGAGACTTTTGGGCGGGTGTCGGTCGGATGGCGATTGCTACCGCGATTATGTCGATCGTAACCTATGCTTTGGTCAAACTAATCGGTCTCGAGTTCGCGAATCAGACCATGTTGATGGTGTTGCCACAGCTCGCTATTATCGGGATCATTAGCATGGTGGTGTACACGTGGCTATCAAAATTGTTCAAGCTCGAAGAAGCCGATCCCGTGCTACGCCATGTGAAGAAACTGATTTTTGGCAAGTCTTGGGTGAGCCGCAACTCTGGCGACTAGCTAACTGTGGTAGAATAGTTCCTATATATGGAGAAGATTCGTAATTTTTGTATCATTGCTCACATTGATCATGGCAAATCGACGCTGGCCGATCGTATGATGGAGCTGACTAGTACCGTTCAAAAGCGTGACATGAAATCACAACTGCTCGATTCGATGGATCTCGAACGGGAAAAGGGAATTACAATCAAATTAACTCCTGTTAGAATGCAGTACCAGGGATATGACCTGAATCTCATCGATACGCCAGGCCACGTTGATTTTAGTTACGAAGTATCACGCAGTTTGCAGGCCTGCGAAGGCGCGATTTTGGTAGTCGACGCCAGCCAGGGGATTCAGGCGCAGACGCTCGCGAATGTGTATCTCGCTATGGAGCAGGATCTCGTGATTATTCCAGTACTCAACAAGGTAGACTTGCCGGCGGCCGACGTACCTCGTGTGTCGAAGGAGGTAATAAATCTGCTCGGCTGTGATGAATCAGATATTATAAAAATCAGCGCCAAGACAGGGGAGAATGTCGACCAAGTGCTCGACGCAATTATCGAACGTATCCCTGCTCCACGCGGCGAAACTGATGGTGCAACACGGGCGCTGATTTTTGACAGCTATTACGATGATTATCGTGGCGTGATTTTGTACGTACGTGTGGTTGATGGCCGGTTGAACAAAGGCGATCAAATACACATGATGGCGACGAAGGCGCATGGCTTGGCGCTCGAAATTGGTAAACTAGCACCAGGTATGACACCTGAATCTACTATGCAGACTGGCGAGATCGGTTACATTGTCACCAACCTCAAAACCACCCGCGATGCCAAGGTGGGCGACACGGTGACACTAGCAAAGTATTTCAAAAAGGAGAACGGATGAAATTTGCAGCCAAAACAGTTTTAATTACTGGTGCGACGAGGGGCATTGGTCGGGCGACTGCTGAGGAGTTCGCCAAACACGGTGCCAACGTTATCATCAATTATTGCAATACGAGCGACGAGGTAGCGAATGCGCTTGCAAACGATTTAGCTGAGAAATATGAGGTTAGGGCATTGGCATATAAAGCCGATGTATCAGATGATACAGCCGTGCAGGGCATGCTAGAACATGTCAAACAAGAGTTCTCTACTCTCGACATCCTAGTAAATAATGCTGGAATTGTCATCGACAAGGATTTTTCTGAGCATACGCGCGAGGACTTTGATGCTATTTTCCGAACAAATGTCTACGGAACTTATCTTATGAGTAAATTATTTGGTAAATTTATTTTAGAGACTGCTGGTGGTGGTGCAATAGTAAATATGTCATCTACCTCTGGGATGTTTGATTTTTGGCCAGATAATATTGATTACGCTGGGAGTAAATCGGCGATTGCTTCGATGACGCACGACCTCGCTATCAAATTTGCACCGCATATCAGGGTCAATGCTGTGGCACTTGGCTGGGCTAACACTGATATGAACAAAGATCTACCAGCCGATGTGGTGGCGGAAGCCAACAGCAAATTCATACTTGGGCGTATGGCGCTACCAGAGGAAATCGCCAAATGCATTACATTCCTCGCGAGTGACGATGCCAGTTTTGTGAACAGTGCGGTCTTGGTGGCGGATGGAGGGAGGTTCTAGGCCATGCATAACGGCAAACCCGTCCAGCCGCTGCCTGGTTACAAAGACGTCAAGCCATTTGTCTATGCTGGATTCTTCCCTGTCAGCAACGAATTTTATCAGGATCTCAAGGACGCAATCGAAAAACTGTCCCTGAGTGATTCGGCGTTGCAGTTCGAGCCCGAAAACTCACCCGTTTTAGGTTTTGGTGTGCGGATTGGTTTCCTGGGACTACTGCATATGGACATCATTCGCGAGCGACTAGAACGTGAGTATGATCTCGATCTGGTCGTTACCAACCCCAGTACCGACTATCATGTGAATTTAGTCAACGGAGAGACGCTAGATATCAAATCAGCGTCGGAATTGCCGGAAATGACAAAGGTGAGAGACATCGCCGAACCTTGGATCAGAGGCGAAATTGTCGTGCCGCAGAACTTTGTCGGCGCTGTTATTCAGCTGATCATTTCCAAACGCGGTCGCCAGAGTAGCCTCAGCTACATTGACGAACGAGCCCTGGTTAGTTTCGAGGCGCCACTGGCCAACTTGCTCACCGACTTTTACGATCAGTTAAAATCGGTAACCAGCGGCTACGGCTCGTTTAACTACGAGTTGAGCGATTATAGGATCGAGGATCTGGTGCGAGTGGACTTTTATGTAGCTGGCGAAATGGTTGATGCGCTATCTGTTATGGTGCATCGGTCGGAGGCTGATTCGCTGGGTCGAATTATTGTTAAAAAACTCAAAGAAGTCATCCCGCGGCAGAATTTTCAGGTGGCGCTCCAGGCAGCAATTGGCGGCAAGTTTATCGCTCGCGAAGACCTGAGCGCGTATCGTAAAGATGTGACGACTGGTTTATACGGCGGTGACGTTTCGCGCAAGAAGAAGGTGCTCGCGAAACAAGCTAAAGGCAAAAAGCGCATGAAACGTTTTGGCAAAGTCGACATCCCATCCGAAGCCTTTACCGGGGGTTAAAAAAAAAAAAAAACAACCCCTTCGGGGGGGGGGGGGGCCCCGCCGTTTTTTTTTTTCAAAAGGGGGGGGGGGGCCCCCCCCCCGGAAAGGGTTGGGGAGGGGGGAAACCCCCCCCCCCCCCTTTCCCCCCGGGTAGAAAAAAAAAAGGAAAACCCCCCCTGGGGGGGGGGGGCGGGCCCGGGTTTTTTTTGTTTTCAAAGGGGGGGCCGGCCCCCCCCCCCGGGGGGGGGGGGGGGGGGGGGGGGTTTCCCCCCGAAGCCTTTACGGTAATGCTAAAAAGAGACTGATATTATTTAGCAGCTTTTTTCTTGCGGCTCTTTAGGATGATAACGGCTGTGATGATAAGGGCGAGACCCAGTCCTGCACCGCCGACTGCTTCGACGCCAAAGACGCCCGTGGATGGGGCTGTTATCGAAGAATCGCCAGTGGTCGAGCAGGTATTTTCGTTAAAATTACCAGCTCCGTATGCGCCACAGTTATAGGTGTCTGCAAATAGTCCTGTTAGATTGTTGATGTAATTTGTCGCCATAGCCCTCCTTTGACTTTATAGGCATTACCATATATACTATTACAGTTAGTAACAATAATCAAGGGAGGTGTTTGAAATGCCAAGTTTAAGCCCAGCAGAGCTAGTAGTAATTCTTATCATTGTACTACTGTTGTTCGGAGCTAAAAAGTTGCCAGAGCTGGCTCGTAGTATCGGTACTTCAGCCAAGGAACTACGCAAGTCTATGAAAGACGAAGACGCAGACAAAAGCAAAAAATCAGCAAGCGACAAACAGAACGGCAAGAAAGCCTAGCCACTAAGCCTAGGAAGCGGTTCGGAGGTAGAGCATGCCTACATTTATGGATCATGTCCGTGAGCTAGTGAACCGTTTCTTTGCTGTGGCCATTATTTTTATATTATTTGCTGCAGCAGCCTATCCGTTTTTTGATCACATAGCTAATTTCTTGTTAGCGCCACTCGGGAAGGATCACCAGTTGGTGTATTTGACTCCGGGGGGCGCTTTTTCATTTATTATCCAGGTGTGTTTATATGTCGGCCTCGTGTTTGCTTTACCAGCGATTATCTATAATATCTATAAATTTATTATGCCAGCTATGAAAAAAACGACGGCACGAACTGCCATAATATACACAGTTGTATCGCTAACACTGGCAGTCGGCGGTATGCTATTTGCCTATTACGTTAGCCTGCCAGCCGCACTATACTTCCTGACTGGATTTAACCTGTATAACATTAATCCGATGTTGACGATCGATTCGTACTTTTCGTTCGTTATGACCTATATGATAGCTGGAGCGTTATTATTTCAGCTTCCGCTCTTGATGCTAATTATTAACGGCGCTACGCCGCTAAAGCCAAAGAAACTCATGCATCACCAGGACAAAATAATTTTAGGGTCATTTATTGTGGCGGCTATTATCTCACCAACACCCGATGCATTGAACCAGACATTACTAGCGGCGCCAATCGTGGTCATGTACCAAGCTGGCATTATCGTTGTTTGGCTGAGGAACCGTAAAAAGAATCGTCTAGCCAAAGCGGCTGTGGCGCATACCGGATCAGTTACGCCCGTTGCTGCAAAAGCCCCAACACCGGTACCAGTTGCGCCAAAACCATTAGCGCAGCCAGCTATGCCTATTCAGCCAGTCCGCAGTATGGATGGCATGATCATGCCTCAGGGGCAGCTGACGAAGCGATTGCCTCAACTGTCTCAAAATCCATCGATACATCTGTCGGTACCACAACTCGCTAGCGCAAAACGCGATTCCGTATCTGATCGAAATATACAGGTACCTAGACGCCAGTCGGTTGATGGCTTTTTGCTCAATAACGTTGATAGGTCGCCAGTCGTCAGGCTCGATGAGGCTCGATTATCATGACCGATGAAAATTTCTGTGGAAAAAGCTATTGCATAATTCATGCAACTAGCTATAATAGGTATAAGAGTCAACATAATTATATGGAGATAACAGAAAAATGAAAGCTCAAATACCCAGCGCAGTACAAAAATTTGCAGCGCAAGAAATGGATCGCAAGCAATTCCTAAAAAGCGTGTCAGCCATGGCGCTATTTGTCGCTGGTGGTGGCATGATCGTTCAGTCGGTGCTAAAAGGTATTGGCAAATCTCAGCCTGCTGCGCAAAAACCGGTAGCCAGTGCTTATGGTGCCAGTGCTTATGGTGGCGGCGCCAAAGTTGCTAGCCGTAAATAGTCTGTAGACGTTGAACATATAGAGATCCTCGGGTCAGAAAAGGATCTCTATTTGATTGTGACTACACGGCTAGCTGGCGAAATTGTATAGTTGGTCAATAACATCGCTAAACACGCTGTCTCGATCTTGCTGACCGTTGATCTCTAGCAAAATATCCATTTCTCGATAGACTTCGATGACAGGCAGTGTTTTATCTTTGAATTCGCTGATTCGCCTAGCAACTTTTTCCTCATCCATATCGTCCGTTCGTCCGATGTTACGTGTGTCGCCCTGGGCTTCGCGCCAACGGTGCCAGACTTCATCTTCGGAAACGTTGAGCAGTAGAACAGCTTTGGTGTCGTGACCACCCCGTTTTAGGCCCTCTAGCACCGGGCCCTCTTCGCCGATCCAGCGTCCGACCGAGCTGAGGATCAGGGCCTTTCCGGCTATCTTTTCGTCATACATATAGGGAACAATGAGTTTTAGAAATTCATCCATAGGGGTCAAGGCGCCGGTTTCAGACACCTCGGCGGCGCGCTTTATCTCGCTGTCCTTGGAATTGTCCCTAGCGGATCTAACGATGTCGCCACTACTCAAAAATTCTGCGCCGATTGCATCCGCTAGCCGTTTGCCAACGGTGTCTTTGCCGGAAAATTGAATGCCAAATATGTTGATCGATCCACTACCGAGCCAGTTTTTTATATGAGAAATCTTATCTTCCATGGATAAATTATACAGGATAGAGATATTATACCGCAACCCACCTTTCGATTTTTAGATTTTTGACTATTTAAAGGAGAGAGTATGATACAATTATCAGTGTATAAGCTTTAGTTAAAAAGGAATATTGTCAACGTATGGAGGGGCACGCATTTCGCTGGCCCAAATTGGCGCTGGCCAGGTAACGGTCGTAGCTGCTGGCGGCGTTTCCATATCTGCTGATCCTGGTCTCAAGATTGCTGTCCAAAACGGCGGTGCCGAGCTGGTCAAATTAGGTGCGGATTGGTGGCTACTCGTTGGCAGGCTAGCGGCATGAGTTTTGGTTTAACGGCATCGTCATACGTTGAGACCTCATTATCAGGTGATTCTGCCTATGCGAACGCGGTCTTGGCCGAATCTCCACTAATGTATTTGCCGTTCAACGAAACTTTGGGAACTGTAGCGGTGGATGCCTCGGGTAATGGCCATGACGGGTATTACTATGGTTCGGCGATACTCGGTAATTATACTGTAACATCCGGTAGTACGGGCCGATCGGTACGCGTAGATTATGGCAATTCTGGTGGAGTTGTCGTACCCCATAGCTCGTGGATGGATACAGCTGAGCTAACAGTTCTCATGCCCTTTTACGATAACTACAACAGCGGCCTTCGTATCCTAGCGGCTCGCTATCCGAACGATGATACACTGAGTTTAGACTCTTGGTTTATTGGTGTTGGGGCAGGCGGTACACTATGGTTTTGGTATCGTACCAGCGCCGGCACTAATGTATTTATCGATAGTGGCGTTGCACCTTCTGCTTACCAGCGGTTTTTTGTTGCCGCATATGTCAATGCGTCCGAGGCGGGCATTCGAGTATATGGTGAGGACGGTACGCTGCTCGGCTCTGGCACTGGCGCAGGCGGTGCCGTCAATGTGACGAGCGCCGATTTGACATTATTTAGCGCACAGGCAGGTTATCCATTTGAAGGCTATATCGACGATTTTGCTCTATTCGATAGATCGCTCACCACTGCAAAGATAGATTCTCTGGCAGCATTAGCGCTCGCTCCACATCAACCGTGGATAGCAAAGACCACAGGTTCAGCAGGCCGGAATGGTACCAATAGCCACACGATCACTTTTTCACCAGCATCGAGCGGCTCACTGCTCGTGGCCGTACTCGGTGGTCCAGTGACGCATACTATGGTGACCTCTGGTTGGACCAAGCAGCTCAGTGCGCTTATGGATACCGAAATAGCAGTCTTTACGAAAACGGCTAGTTCTGGCGAATCGAGCCTCGAGGTAACCCATAATGGCTCTAATTACCCGATAGAGTACGCAATATATGAATTTGCTGTAGGCTCAACGTATCATTCGGGCGTGTACAAGGTTTATGATGGAAACCCATCATTTCCGACGCTGTCTGGTCTACCCGGCACGAAAACCTCTCTCTTCATGGGCCAGTGCAGTAATTTCGGCTATGCTATCAATACCAACTGGCAATTTTTCTGGGAGACACAGGTCAGTAGCTATACGACAACCGATGTGACTGACGGAACAGCGTTAAATATTGGTTATTTCGCCCATACTGATTTTCCCGATACGACGGCCGACATCACTAGCCCCGGAGGTCAGTATGATTCACTCAACTATAACACCGCAGTCATGTTCGCTATTCAGCATACCTAAATTGGCACTCTTGACGTTACAGTGCTAATCCTCTAAAATAGAAGCATGATGACTGAACGTCAAGCCAAACTCCTCGCAGCGATTATTGAACAATATGCTGAACTAGCCGCACCTGTCGGGTCGGTCCTACTCGCCAAATTATTCAGCGTTAGTTCGGCCACTATTCGATCGGAAATGGCCAAACTAGAGGAGATGGGGTACATCACGCAACCTCACACCAGCGCCGGTCGCATTCCGACTGATAAAGGCTACCGTTTGTATGTAAACAGTATTGTTGAGGGTAGCGAAGTACCCATGTATGAGGCGCGCCACGCTAAGGCTATCGAATCGAGAGTCGAGGGTCACGGTCGCACTGATCATGCCATTCGTACAGCGGTCGATTCTCTCGTAGAGTTAACGCACAACTTGGGCCTAGCAACCATTGGCGACCAGCTGTATTTATCGGGTATCGGTAACTTGTTTTCTCAGCCAGAGTTTCACGATGGTGAACACGTTCGCGATGTGGCGCGATTACTTGATAATCTAGAGCCATGGCTCCGCGAGGCGGCTCCAAACGAAACGCTCAATGTGTTTATTGGTAGCGAGAATCCAATTGGCCGCGATAGTGGCGTCAGCCTCATTATTAGCCGTTTCCGTAGTCCTTATTCTGACCATAGTTATATCGGTGTGCTCGGTCCGACTAGACAGAGTTATGCCCGTGTCATGTCACTCGTTTCTCAAACCGGTAAAATGTTAGAAAGGATCCTCTAAACATGTCAAAAAACCAAAAAGACAACGCACAAATTGTCGAATTAACCTCTGATATCCAACGCGTCCGAGCCGATTTCGAGAATTATCGTAAACGAGTCGAGTCGGAAAAGCAATCGGCTCGCGATTATGGGCAAAAGGAAATGGTTATTAAATTATTGCCGGTGATCGACAATATCGAGCGCGCAGTTGGTCATGTTCCAGCCGAACTAGCGGATAACGCCTGGGCGCAGGGTATTGTAACTTTGCAAAAAAACCTGGAAAAAACACTGGTATCGATTGGCATCACAAAAATTGCAGCCGAGCCGGGTGCCGTGTTTAATCCAGATCTCCATCATGCCGTACAATTTGACGAAGACTCTGAGGGTGATCAAGAGGTCGTAGCCGATGAGCTGCAGCCTGGTTATATGCTAGATGGCCACGTTCTCCGAGAAGCTATGGTTCGAGTTACCCGTAAATAATTCATCAACAATCATATCTAGTGATTGTTTGGATGGGCAATCGATAATGAAAGGAGAATTATGGGAACTATTATCGGAATCGACCTCGGTACCACTAACAGCGCTATAGCGTATCTGCTAGCTGGCAAGCCAGAGGTTATCACTAACAAAGAAGGCAATCGTACGACACCGAGCGTGGTTGGTCTAAAAAAAGGCGAACGCTTGGTCGGGCAGGTTGCTCAGCGTCAGCGTGTCGTTAACGCTGAAAACACCATTTATGGCATCAAGCGTCTGATCGGTCGCAAATTTAGCGACAAAGAGGTCCAAGACGACATCAAAATCATGCCGTACAAGATCGTCGATAAAAACGGCAACGCTGCGGTTGAACTCGACGGCAAAGTTTATACACCAGAGGAAGTCAGCGCGATGATCCTCGGCAAATTGAAGGCTGATGCCGAGGCTTTCCTTGGTCAGCCGGTCACCGAGGCGGTTATCACGGTGCCGGCTTATTTCGATGATAGTCAACGCCAAGCTACCAAAGATGCCGGTAGAATTGCCGGTCTCGAGGTCAAGCGTATTATTAACGAGCCAACTGCAGCCGCGCTCGCCTACGGTCTCGAAAAGCACAAAGAAGAAAAAATCGCAGTCTTTGACCTCGGTGGCGGTACATTTGACGTATCGATCCTCGAACTCGGCGACGGCGTGTTCGAGGTCAAATCGACCAACGGTGACACGCACCTCGGTGGTGAGGACTTTGACAACCGCATCGTGAATTATTTCCTCGACACCTTTAAGGGCGAAACGGGCATTGACCTGAAATCCGACAAAGCCGCTATGCAGCGCCTCAAGGACGAAGCCGAAAAAGCCAAAAAAGAGCTCAGCTCAACCAACGAATACGAAGTTAACTTACCGTTTATTACCGCCGACAGTGACGGTCCAAAGCATTTCGAGCACAAACTAACTAGGGCTAAACTAGAGGAATTGGTCGGTGATCTACTCAATCGACTAGCTGATCCGTGCGAAAAGGCGCTCAAAGACGCCAAACTCAAAGCCGGCGATATCAATGAAGTTGTTCTAGTCGGTGGTATGACCCGTATGCCAGCGGTTATCGAAAAGGTAAAAGCGATTTTCGGTCGTGAGCCAATGGCCGGCGTAAATCCTGACGAAGTTGTCGCGGTTGGCGCCGCCATCCAAGGTGGCGTGCTGGCTGGCGACGTCAAGGACGTCTTGCTCCTCGATGTCACACCGCTGTCGCTCGGTATCGAAACTATGGGTGGCGTTAGTACCAAATTGATCGAGCGCAACACCACGATCCCAACGAGCAAATCTGAAACGTTCTCGACCGCTGCTGATAACCAGCCGCAAGTTGAGATTCACGTCCTCCAGGGCGAGCGAGAGTTTGCGGGCGATAATAAATCACTCGGAAAATTCGTCCTAGACGGCATTGCTCCGGCACCGCGCGGCGTGCCACAGATTGAAGTCACCTTTAACCTAGATGCGAACGGCATTTTGAACGTCACCGCCAAAGACAAAGGTACCGGCAAAGAGCAGTCAATCACTATTCAAAACAGTGGTAACCTCAGCAAGGAAGACATCGCCAAGGCGCAGGCCGAGGCCGAAGCCCACGCTGATGATGACAAGAAAAAGCGCGAGTTGATCGACGCTCGTAACCAACTCGAACAGCTGATCTACACCAGCAAAAAGATGCCAGATGAATTCAAGGACAAAATTTCCGATGAAGACAAGAAGGCCATCGAAGGCGCTGTCAAAGAGGCTGAGGAGAAACTAACCTCCGAGGACAAAGACGAACTCGAGGAAGCCACCAAGACGTTGAGCGAGCGCGTCCAGTCGATTGGCGCCAAACTCTATCAGCAAGCTGACGCGTCAAAAGGTGAAACTGAGGGCGGCGAATCTGATGACAAGAAGTCAGACGATGCTGTCGAAGGCGAAGTGGTCGACGATAAAAAGAAGTAAATTGAGTAATTCGACAATGCAAAGCTCCCGTTCTCACCAGCGGGAGCTTTTGTTTGTTGTTACTATTGCAACTGTAGTGTATAATGGTTATACAAACTTAATCTCAATAGAGAGAGGGATGGGTGTATGGAAAGTGTAATCGGCTGGATAGTGTTAGGCGGTCTCGCAGGTTGGATAGCCTCGAAATTTGTTGGTACTGACGAACAGCAAGGTTTCGTCGGCAATATCGTTGCTGGTGTACTTGGTGGTGTGGTCGGTGGTTGGGTATTCTCCCTCCTGGGCGGAGCTGGCGTAACGGGCTTGAATGTGTGGAGCCTGTTAGTCGCAGTGATAGGCGCTATGATCGTTATCTTTGTCTGGAAAGTCATTTCAGGCAAGAAATAACCCCTAATAGTAGCTACATAGATAATTAGCACTCTTTACATTTGAGTGCTAATTTCATATACTAGATACTATGAACAAACGTGACTACTACGAGATTTTAGGTGTTAAAAAAGACGCCTCAGATGACGAGATAAAGAAAGCTTTTCGCAAATTGGCTGTCAAATATCACCCTGACAAAGAGGGCGGCGATGAAGCGAAGTTCAAGGAGGCTAATGAAGCCTACGAAGTCCTAAAGGACGAAAAAAAGCGTCAACGCTATGACCAGTTTGGCCATGCTGGTGTCGGCGGCGCCTCAGGCGGCGGCGGTAACCCATTCGAGGGCTTTAACGGCGGTGGTCAAAACGTTCATTTTGACTTTGGTGGCGGTGGTTTTGGCGATCTCGGCGACATATTTTCCTCATTTTTCGGTGGTCAGCGTGGGCAATCGGGGCCAGGCCGTGGGCGTGATGTTGAAACGAGTATTAGTCTGACATTCAAAGAAGCGATCTTTGGCACGGAAAGGACAATCTCTGTTAATCTGGATGTTACTTGCGACTACTGCAAAGGCGACGGTGCCGAGCCAGGTTTCGGCACCAAAGAATGTCCAACCTGTCACGGCGCTGGCCAAGAAGTCCGCGTTATTCATTCACTATTCGGTCCGATCCAACAGGCGCAAACCTGCCATACTTGTCGTGGTCGCGGTCGTGTTCCAGAGAAAGACTGTATCGAATGTAATGGTCGCGGTATCAAACGCGATAAACAAGATATCAAGGTCAAGATTCCGGCTGGCGTTGACGAGGGGTCGGCTATTCGGCTCTCTGGTCGCGGTGAAGCCATTGCGGGCGGCACATCGGGCGATCTCTTTGTGGCGATTCATGTGGCTCCACACAAAAAATTCACTCGCGAAGGCGACCTGATCCTCAGCGAAGAGACAATATCGATGATCGATGCAGCGCTCGGTACGGAGCTCGATGTTGAGACGATAGATGGCGAACTGACGATGAAAATTCCCGCCGGCACGCAATCTGGCACAGATTTCAAGCTCTCGGGTCACGGCGTCCCGCATCTCCGCGGTAATAACAGAGGTGCACACATCATCACCATCAAAGTTGAAACCCCAACAAAATTGACGAAAAAACAGCGTGAACTACTAAAAGAATTTCGAGACGGTAGCAAAAAAAGCATATTTGGCATATAGTCATCTGAAATATTTTGTTGTAATTTATACAATTCCGCAAAAACTAGACTTTTTATAATATTGAGCGTACAATAAAAAGGTACTGCTAAACAATAGAAAGGGTAGAATATGTGCGGAATTGTCGGTTATATCGGAAATAAGAGAGTGCAACCAATCCTTATGAGCGGACTAAAGCGCCTAGAGTATCGTGGTTATGATAGTGCAGGTGTTGCAACTATTAGCGACAAAGCTAAAGTTACGTTGCTTCGAGCAAAAGGCAAAGTCGCTGAGCTTGACGAAAAAGTTGCTTCACATCAAGTGCTAGATACAGTCGGTATTGGTCACACTAGGTGGGCGACGCACGGCGAGCCGAGCAAGCGCAACGCGCATCCGCATCACGTTGGCGACATTTACTTGGTTCATAATGGTATTATCGAAAATTATCAGGAGCTCCGATCAATGCTAATAAAGCATGATTATGATTTCAAGAGTGATACCGATAGCGAAGTTCTAGCGGCTCTGATCGATTATTCTTATCATGATGCTTCGAGTTTGCTCGAAGCGGTGTCAAGCGCGCTCGAAGCGGTCGTTGGTGCATATGGTATCGCTCTGTTTAGCTCTAAAAAACCTGACGAAATTGTGGTGGCGCGAAAGGGTAGTCCGTTGATTGCTGGTGTTGCGAACGGCGAAGTTTTCATTGCTAGTGACGCTTCGGCTTTGGTTGGACATACTGATCAAGTCATCTATCTCCAAGATGGTGAAATCGGTGTCTGCACTCGCGACGGCATTCAGCTGTACGATATCGAGACACACAAAGTCGAAGCGCGCATCGAAAAGTTGGAGATGGATTTACAATCGATTCAGAAAAAGGGATTCGACCACTTTTTATTGAAGGAGATTTATGACCAGCCTGATAGTGTCCGCTCGACTCTGAGTGGGCGCATTAATGTAGCGGATAGCCAGGTAAAACTCGGTGGACTCAATATGTCAGATGACGAGCTGCGTCAAATTCGCAATATCATGGTGATTGGTTGTGGGACGGCGTACTATGCTGGTATGATGGCGGGCTATCTAATTGAACAATTTACTGATGACATCGTGGTGCACTCTGAGATTGCGAGCGAACTACGCTACCGTTCGTTCTCGATACCAGATAACACTGTGGCATTGATCGTCTCGCAATCTGGTGAAACGGCAGATACCTTAGCATGCCTTCAAGAGCTCAAGAGGCGTGGCGTTAAATGTCTTGGCGTGGTCATGCGGTCGGCAGTACGATAGCTCGCGAAGTCGACGGGGGTGTCTATTTACATGTCGGTGCTGAAATCAGCGTTGCAAGTACGAAAGCTTTTACATCACAGGTGGCGGCGATGGTAATGTTTGGTTTGATGGTGGCTCAATCAAAGGGTGCAAATCCGCGCGAGCTAAACGACTGTATTCGCGAGCTTGATCTCTTGCCGGGCGAAATCGAAGCAGTTTTAGACCAATCTGCCGCTAAGGTGAAGAAATTAGCATCGACTTATGCCAAATACGAACACGCATTGTATATTGGTCGGGATACGTTGTACCCGATCGCGCTCGAGGGTGCTCTAAAGCTCAAAGAAGTCAGCTACATACATTCAGAAGGCTATGCGGCGGGCGAGTTGAAACACGGCTCTATTGCCTTGATCGACGATCGGTTCTTTGAGGTTTGCTATTTGCAAGATAACTGGCTGTACGAAAAGGCTCAGAGTAACCTGATTGAAATGAATGCACGTGGTGCTCATGCGATTGTTATCACTGATACAGACAAGAAGATTTCCGGCGAGACGGTTTTGCGCGTCAAGACCAAGCTCCAGCTCCTAACCCCACTAGTCTTTAACGTTGTGAGCCAGCTATTGGCGTATTACATAGCACGACTCGTGGTAATGATGTCGATCAACCGCGTAATCTTGCCAAAAGTGTGACTGTGGAATAAGTTGCTAGTGTGTGACAGGCTTTTTATTCATTGCCAAGTCAAGTGTAAAATGATTCACAATATTGACTTATTATCATATATATGATAGAATTAAAACATGAACGTGATGCAAAAAAACCAAACACCAGACAGCCGAACCTCGGAGATATTTGAAGTTAGTGGCCTAGCGGTCGATACTAGCGTGGATAACGTAGACGCTTTGCACTATAGACCGGAGTTTCAGACTACTGGTAAGCCCCGAAAAAACGCAATCAGTGCGATCGCTATTCGCCTATGTACAGAGGAAAGTGATATAAAACACTCCATGCACGCCGAGGCGGGGAAAATCATCGATGAATCGACATTACAACAGACAATGCGCGCCCTAGAAGCCGAAGGCAAAAGCCACACTATCGAGTACGAACTGGCGAAATATCGCCTCGATACGCGAC
Organism: Candidatus Saccharibacteria bacterium; assembly: GCA_016699895.1. Taxonomy (NCBI): domain Bacteria; phylum Candidatus Saccharimonadota; species Candidatus Saccharimonadota bacterium. The sequence goes on from CP064991.1 coordinate 362,801, forward strand.
AATTACTCTATCTGGCAGCGAGAATCAATGACCCAGAAACTCCTACCGAGCAGATCCAGGGCTGGACTGATGCCTTTACTGACAAATCGATTGAAATCTGGGGCAAACCAGATGAAAAATTTGCCACTGATCTTCTGCGCGAACAAATGGTAGAGCTATCTGCTTTGGCTGATAGTCATCCGCATGAATACCGGGAATTATTAAGTGCCGCTAGCGCGCTCGGCTTGCCAACTGAGGTTGAACAATCTGATGCACCTAGCTACCGCGAGCGTTTCAAAAAAGTTGCGGATCAGGTAGGCGAGTACATGAAAAGGAAATACGGCGCTGTGTTTGACGCGCTAGATCTCGATCAATTCAATGACCGGGAAATGACAGCTGCTGATATGGCTGATGCGGTAGAGCGCGGTATTGCTGAGCTGGCAAAGACCAATCCCGTTTGGAGTACATGGCAGGTGATACGCGACGAGGAAAAGGCACAGTTTAACGTCGAGGGGTCAGATTTTACTATAACCGTTGGCATGAAACGAAACAGCGCTACTCGCGAGGAGTTCCAAGCCTTGTTTGCCCACGAGGTTTTGCGTCACGCTATGGCAGCTACAAACGGCAGTTTGCTCGACTACGAACTACAAAAAGGTTTACCTGAATATTTATCGTGGGAAGAAGCCGTCGGTGTTCTAAAAGAATATGCGTTAACCGGTATCATGCCAGAAAAGATCGTGAATCGCTATATTGATATATCAGTTGCCCTCGGTGATCTAACAGATAATGGTCGTCAGCCACGTCGCGCCTTGCAGCGGTTTGCGATGGCTAGGGAAAAGTTGCGTAATGCGGCACTCCCGATGGACAAACAGTCGACCGATGCGACTATTGAAAAAGACGTTAAAACGCATATCAATAGGATATACCGCGGCACACTCGGCGACGACGAACATGTCGGCGTCATGACCAAAGATTATGTTTATATGGGCGGTCTGCCAGAGGTCTGTCAATATATCGAGGACGAACTAGCGGCTGGCAAGACGATTGATGAGATCATGGAACACATTGACTCTGGCAAGTTCAACCCAACCAAACAGTCAAATCGCGATTATGTCGAATCTAAAAAACACAATAGGTCCAAAGAACTAGTGCCAGTTGGGCATAAAACGAGGCAGGATATATAATGGATACTATGAATGAGCGACCAATCATCGGTAAAAATGCCAAAGTTGACTTCGGTCGGCGAGCCATTGGCGTGCCGGCGAAAATTGACACTGGCGCAGATAGCTCGGCGGTGTGGGCTTCGAAAATCCGAGTCAGCAAAGACGGTGTGCTCAAATTTGCCTTGTTTGGCGAGGGTTCGCCGTATTATAGCGGCAAAGTGTTCAAACGCACCGACTACAAGGTTGCTATCGTGCGTAGCTCATCTGGGCATGAACAGATTCGCTATCGTACGCACTTTACAATTATCCTAAATGGACGTAGAATAAAGGCACTGTTTAACTTGTCGGATCGGTCGAATAACCAGTATCCAGTCCTGATCGGTCGGCGGACAATTAGCGGTAAGTTTCTCGTCGATGTCAAAGCAGGTGATTTTGAGCACCAGAGAAAATACAGTAGAGAAACTGGAAAATTGAATCAGGAATTATCGAGCAACCCGCGTAAATTCTACGTGAAGTATAAAGGAGGTGCTAAATGAAAATCGCTATTTTATCCAACGGCAACGCTAACTATTCCACCAAGCGTTTAGTCGAGGCAGCCAAAGCTCGTGGTCACTCGGTTGATGTGATCAAATACAAAAACTGTTTTGTGTCGGTTGATAGCCAAGATCCAAAAGTTATCTACAAAGGGAAGGAAATCGACATTAAAAAGTACGACGCGATCATTCCGCGCATTGCTAACTATATGACTCGTTATGGTACGGCTATCGTGCGTCAGCTCGAGCGCGAGGGTATCTTTACGACCGCTAGTGCCATTGCTATCCAGCGCTCGCGCGACAAACTGCGTGCCACTCAAATCATGGCCAAGGCAGTTGACGTCCCGAAAACGGTTTTTTCGCGTAATTCTACCGATATTGACGGTATGTTGGACCAGGTCGGCGGTGCGCCAGTTATCATTAAATTAGGCCAGTCAACACACGGCAATGGCGTGGTTCTAGCTGATACTAAAAAGGCCGCGAAATCAGCTTTGCAGGCTTTTTATATCTATAACGAGGACGGCACTAACGTCATGATTCAGGAGTTTGTCGAAGAATCGGCCGGAGTAGACATCCGCGCCTTTGTAGTGGGCGGTCGTGTGGTGGCGAGCATGAAACGACAATCTCTCGATGATGATTTTCGTTCCAACCTCCACCGCGGTGGCGAGGGGGTAGCGATCAAACTAACCGACGAAGAGCGTAAGGTTGTGATCAAAGCCGCCAAAGCGATGGGTCTGAGTCTCGCTGGTGTCGATATCATGCGCAGTGATCGTGGACCATTGGTGCTAGAGGTCAATGCTAGTCCAGGGTTTGGCATCGAAAAGGTAACTGGGCGAGACGTTGCGACGCCAATCATTGAATACGTCGAGCAAAATGCGCGGCGCGGTCAGAAAAAAGACAAAGTCGGCGCCTAGAGACAACGCCAGACCTTGCAGATAACGGAGATTTCTGATAGAATTTAGGTTGTCTCCAAATTTGGGACGGTAGCTCAGTTGGTAGAGCACGGGCCTTTTAAGCCTGGTGTCGCGGGTTCGAGCCCCGCCCGTCTCACCATTAGCAATTTATAGAAAACGTCGTTTCCCACGGCGTTTTTTGTTTGCAGTTGTCTTATGTGTGCTTGTGCTATACTGATGAGATGAGAGCTCGATTGTTACTAGGGCGATTGTGGCACTATGCATGCAACTCGCGAGCTCACATTTCTTGGCTGATCACAGCCGGTTGTTTAGGGCTGGTTGCTGGCGTTGGTTTATCGATTTTGCCGACTAGCGTGTGGCAGGACGGCACAATTTGGCTGATCTTGGGGTTCGTTTTATGTATGATTGCAATCGTCAGCCGACTCCGCATCATGATCGTAGCAGCGTTCATGGCTGGTCTATTATTTGGAGTGTGGCGCGGCATGACGGCTCGCACCGATTTATCTGTTTACCGGCAATATATCGGGCAAGAAGTCAGAATCATCGGGACGATTGCTGATGATCCGGATGTAGACGCGAGTAACGTCGTGAAACTGCGCATCGAAAATGTAGAAATCATAACACAGTCAGATGACGACCGCTTGCAGGGCGAACCGGATATCACGAGCTATTTTGAGCCTATGCCGGGCCAGATTTGGCTGAGTTCAGTAATGAGTTTTCATAATATTAAACGCGGTGACCATGTCGAGGCAAGCGGTACATTAAAGGGTGGTTTCGGTAGTTTTGCAGCAACAGTGAGCTACGGTCAATTGGATCATATTGAACGTTCAGATCAGGCCGATCCACTACGCGATCTGAGGGATGGCTTTGGAGAAAGGCTGCGGTCGGTGATACCTGCGCCGGCGGTGGATCTCGGCATGGGGATTTTAGCTGGTCAAAAGACTGCTTTGCCGGCAGATTTGTCTCAAGCCTTTATCATTGCGAGCTTGACGCACATCGTGGTGGCGAGCGGCTACAACCTGACGATTTTGATTCGATTTGCGAGACGTTTGTTCGCCAAAGTCTCGCGGTTAGTCGCCTTGATTTTTTCCAGTGGGCTAGCCATCGGATTTGCGGCATTAGTCGGGTTTTCACCCAGTATGACTAGGGCGTCACTAGTTGCCATGTTGTCGCTCGTGGCCTGGTATTACGGTCGGAGATTTCATCCAGTTGCGTTGCTCGCAGTTGTGGCGGCTATCACGGTCATCATTAATCCCACGAGCGTTTGGGGTGATGTTGGCTGGTATTTGTCATTCCTCAGTTTCGTTGGTGTGATTATTCTGGCGCCACTATTGACAGCCTATTTCTTTGGGGAAAAGCAGGCGGACAACAAAGAACCGACCAAAACATCACCGATGGCGAGCTTGCGACAGGTCTTTATCGAAACGTTGAGCGCGCAGTTAGTGGCTGCGCCGATAATGGCGCTATTTATGGGGCAGTTTTCGCTCTATGGTATGCTTGCGAATATCTTGGCGTTACCGCTTTTACCGCTCGTTATGTTGCTGACCTTTCTGTCTGGCGTCATGGCTTTCCTATTGCCAACCGCGATTGCCAGTGTTATCGCGTGGCCTGCGACGCAACTGCTGAACTACGTTATTGGTGTAGCGAACTGGGTGTCCGAATTGCCACTAGCCCAGAGCAAAGTTGCGATATCGTTGCCAGTCATCATTGGGATGTACGTGGTCATGTTTGGCGTCATCATATACCTGAAGTTGAAAACGCGGCACGATTTCCGCTCGGACAATGTGGTAGAATAGAGGCAGATGAAATCACTCCTTCTCTCTAGTAGTTTGGGAAAAATCGTGTCAAAAGCCTCTCGATTACGAGGTGGCCACGGTTCGGCTTTGCCTGGGTTGGTGGTCGAAAAAGTATCGCCACATTTCCTGCGAGACACCCTGACTAATTTACCGTACGGTGTAGTGGTCATTAGCGGCACTAACGGCAAGACAACGACGACGAAAATTGTCGTGGAGTTGCTACGGGCGGCTGGACTAAAAGTTTTTACAAACCCGAGCGGCAGCAATTTTACCAGAGGTATCGCTAGTGTGGCGGCGCTCGAAATGCGGCGTGGTCGGCTCGACGCCGATATCGCCGTTGTGGAACTCGACGAGGCGCATGCGGTGCACTTTGTGCGACAAGTTCCACCCAAATATTCTTTGATTTTGAACGTTTTGCGTGATCAGCTCGACCGATTTGGTGAGATCGATACCACGGCTAAATTGCTAGCCAAAGTAGCCAATCAAACTACTGGAACGGTGGTCTTGAACCGCGAAGATCCGCTCGTAGCGGCGATTACGGCGAACAGGAAAGTCTATTTCGGCTATTCCGGATCGGTTGCAACATTATTTCCGAACGATGATGAGCTCTATAGTACGAAAAAACGTAGCTCGGCTAGTCAGCCGGACGCTACAGTTAAGCTCGACGAACTGGATGGATCGACGGCGACATTTAACATCGGATCATCGGAATTATTGCTACGCGGTGCGCACAATGCGCTCAATGCGGCTGCGGCGTTGGCGCTAGTCAGGGAAATCCTGGGTGATAAATTTGAGGCGGACGAGTCGCTTGCGGCGTTATCTCAGGTTCAACCAGCCTTTGGTCGTGGCGAAAGTTTTACGATTAACGGTCAGCCGCTAGAGTTGATTTTGGTAAAAAATCCGAGTGGTTTTCGCATCAGTTTAGCTAGCCAGAATGATCCTAACGCAGCAACAATGATCGCCATTAACGACCAATATGCCGATGGGCGAGACATGAGTTGGTTGTGGGATGTGGACTTTTCCAAACTGTCGTCAGTTGCAATGATCAGCGGTGTCAGAGCGTATGACATGGCGTTGCGCCTAGAGACGAGCGGAATTAATGTTGGGGCGGTTGAAACTGATCTAACCGTGGCGGTAGACCAGTTTTTGACAGATCGTCCGATGCAAATCTATGCGACCTATACCGCGATGTTAAAAATTCGTAAAGCCCTAAAGGCACGGAGGCAAGCATGAGTCGAGCTCTAAATATCGTCATGCTGTATCCGGCGGAGATGAATATTTACGGCGATCACGGCAACCTAGAGTTTCTGACGCGCAGGGCTGAGCTCTACGGTTTCAAGGTGAGTGTCGTAGCATATGAACCGGGCGACACTTTTCCGGATAATGTTGATATTATTTTAGGCGGTGGCGGTCAGGATTCGGGACAGACGAAAATCACCGACGATCTGATGCAGCTAGCACCGAAGCTACGTCAACTAGCGCAAGACGGCGTACCGATGCTGGTGATTTGTGGACTCTATCAGCTATTCGGGCATTATTTTCAGACGGCCGATGACGTCAAGATCCCGGGGATAGGATTGTTCGATGCCTATACCGTAGCTGGCGACAAACGCCTGATTGGCAATATCGTGACAGACTGGGCAGGTTATCAATTGGTTGGCTACGAGAATCATAGCGGGCTGACGCATTTAAATGACGGACAGGCGGGGATGGCTACGGTGGTAAAAGGAGCGGGGAACAACGGCCAGAACAATACAGAAGGCGCGCGGGTACACAATGTCTTCGGATCCTATCTACACGGGCCGATGTTGCCGAAAAACCCTAAATTAGCAGATGAAATTTTACTTCTAGCCGCCAGGCGACGCTTTCACGACACGGCGCTACATCCTAGTGGCAATGAAGCTAAAAAAGCCCTGCAATTACTAGATGATTTAGCCGACAAGGCGCGCGCGGTAGCAATCGCGCGCCCTCGCTAAAATGTATCCCCCTAAAACCTCGCCGGTAATACAGTCTGTTTCGTCACGATCCAGGTGTTACCAGTGGTTGAGCTCTGTCTAATGGCATACGGTGTGAGGAACAGGTTTGGCTGGTAGTTAAACAACTCAGACGCCGTTATTGACTCGAGATGGGTCTCACCGTTTGTGGTAACCGTCGTCGTGCTCGATGAGCTGTACCCTGAACCAATCGTGCGACGCAGAGCTGGTGTAGTTCTAGAGATGACTGCCCCATTGACTCGTAGCTGGCTATTACAAGCACCGCCATCGCGCATGTCGGTCGAGCTGCTACTCACGGGACACGTTATGAAACCGCTGGTTGCCGAGGCACTCGCATTAATGTAGGTCCCAAACAGCTGCGTCACACCTGTCCCCACAATGATCTGTCCCCCAGCAATGATGTTCAAGATCGGTACTTGGTTGAGATCAGAGAAGGTCGAGCTCGCCGTCGTAATGTTACCATCAAGGTAGATGTTGCCGGCTGAGACGAGCGTGATCTGCCGAGACGAAGTCAGCGTCAAGGCAGTAATATGCGTATCGGCATTCACGCGGTATGTGCCACTCGCGAGGCCATCAACCATCGCATCAGTGATTGGCGTGGCGCCAGCTAGCGGCAACGCATTGACCGCCGCCGTAGTGAGCTTGGCATTGGTTGGCAGGCTAATCGTCTGCGTCAGTGAGCTGCCGTTATATAAACCACCGCCGGTTGCGCTGGTGCTACAGGTGGTAGAACCAATAACGTTCGCAAAGGTGACGGCACAGGCATTCACGCGGTTAGAGGCGCTGTAGTTAGCAGTCCAGCCACCTGAGCCAAAGAAGCTCACGTTACCAGTTGTGGCGCTCGTACCCTTGTAGCCGAGTAGTCCATACTGTGACCAGGAACCACGTCTAGCATCCGATTGCGACACACCGAGGAACCCACCATTGTACGCGGTACTCGTACCATCCCAGATACCACCCGACGATGCATCAGCACCACGTAATTGCACCTGTGGAGATTTTGACCACTTGACACAAACTGGGTTAGAATAGCGGTATTCGGTCGTCTTGTCATAGGCCCAACCACCAGCGTTAGAGACGACCGTATAGTAGCAGACCTTCTTGCCATACCAGGCATCCTGGAAGGTCTGAGAAAGCGCCGTACCATTCCACGTCCCAGAGGCAAAGTTGGCATCAGTGAGACCACTGACGGTAGAGAGCGTGGCGATACTGGCTGCCCCACTGCCAAAGCTCGCAATGTTAGCAGCCGTTGGCGCCACGTTCAGGTTAGCGGTTATGCCTTGGGTCGGCGTCCAAGAGCCCGAGCCTATAACCTGGACGATTGAAACGTTGTGGCTAGTACCATTAACATTATTCTGCGAACTACCCACGCTAGGTGTAATAGTATAAGTGTCTCCGACTGCCGCGTTTTGGGTACCTATACCTAGACTATTAGCAACTCGTGGCTCGAGAATCCATGGTGTACGTACCGTGACAGAGCAGCGGTTTTCGGTAGAGCCGTCTAGATTGCCCCAATATTCAGCGGTCGTATCATTGCCGCCCGCACTAGTGAGTGACCGCCGGTTAAAGCTCATTATGTAGCACAGATCCATGCCCTTGAGGTTGTTTAGCGTCGTACCGGATGGTAGTGAATTGTTCCACAGCCGATCGGCTGTTGTTAATGTGTAATAGCCGCTTGCTCCAGAAGCTAACGAGGCGTCAGTCCACGAACTACCTTTGGTGCAGCGCTTGAAAGATGTATCGTAGCTAAAACCAGTAGGACACAGTGAACTAACATCGGTTTGACCACTGTTAACGCTATTGGCAGCAATTAGACCGGAACCAAAGGCCCAGCTCGGGTAATATTTAAAAGTTGCTGCGCTTGGAGCGGCGTCACTGCTCCGTATAACTCGAACCATATAGTACACCTTGTCTTCGGCGCCAGCCGCGTGACCACCAAAGGTCGGATGGCTCGGATAGGCAGTCTTACGATTGTTATTGTATAGCGCATTACTAGAAGTATCTATTGTATTGCTGGTCGGATTAGCGTGATTGACTGCAGAATAAGTAGTCGCCGTCAGAGTCCAATCGGGGATGGTAACGCACTGACTGGTAGAGTATACAGTGCCGCTGCCAGAATTGTTCGAAGGGGTAGCATAAGCTTGCGAGCAGAAAGTTTTACCAACATCAGCGGATGTAATGGATCGTGACTCGGTATATGTTGCCGCAGTGCCCGTGCCCCGCCCCGCACTAACTGTTCCTGCTGCGGTCGAACCAGACCAACCATTTGTATGATTATAACCATATGTAACAGCTCTATCAGTAGCGTCCGGTCCGCTATTGGTAATCGTATGTGTCCAGGTGACTGTATTGCCCACCGTAGCGGTTGCCGCGCTGACAGAGCTAGAAGCAGTTATATTCCACTCATTGCGGCAAACTTTTTTATTGTATATCTCGTTAGTCGGCACCTCAACAGTTATGTCGTTGCCTTCTCGTAACTTCTGAATATTTAATTGATATCCAGTATTGGCTGCCATATCAAAGGTTAAACTAGCACTTTGGCCCGAGTTTGCTGTTAGATTAAGCCATGTTGCGGTGCCGGATCTTATTGATATTCTTGACTTATCATCAATTACGCTTGAATTATTAGCTATGTTCGTGCCGGTTGTTGTGTTATAGAATTGTATTCTTAGGGCGTTATCATCCCAACTGCTGTCCTGGTATTTATCTTTATCCGTATCATAAAAAGCTACTTCCTGATTAGGCTTCTGCGTAGAAGCACAACTTCCAAATCCAGTCTGGAGATTGTAATATCCGCCTGCACTACTAGAGCTAAAATCGCGTGAGTATCCTGCGGGATAGCCTCCCATAACGCCAAACTGAGCACCATCAGTATCTGCAGTCTCCAAATTAAACCATGCTCTAGAGTCGCCATCGCCACTTGAGTCTACTCTAACGATAGCGGCATACATACCAATATCATTATCATAAGAACTGCTATCGAGGGTGAACGTGAAGTTTGTATTGCTATCATTATTATGGCAAGCATTTATGTGCGTTGTACTCACTAGTGTTGTGCCGCTAGGGCTACCACTTGCGTTGACTTTATATATAGTAACTCGCGGGTCACCGTCAGTATTGTCCTCGTAGCCACCATTGTTACATTTTCTAGGATTGTACGAAATTGTTTTTGAGCCAGCAGAATTCCAATAGAAACCTACCCATGTGAATGGGAATCTACCGTTGTCGCTAATACCGTCGGATACATAATAATAGGCTGGGCTACCCGAGTCGAGAGTCGTCGGAGCTTTTAGGATTCAATTGCTTTCTTGGTTTTGGATTGATCGCCATTGGTGACATCATCCAAATAAGTATTTAATTTGTCTATGGAAGCATCAGAGCTACAAATTGGAGTTTGAATGACTATAGCTTGACTGGGCTTTTTGGTGCCAATATAAATAAAGCCAGAGGCAAGACCTAAAACAAATATAGCTATCAAAGTAGCTAGTATTATAGTAATAAATATAGGAGTAAACTTTTTAGCGGACTTAGGTTTATCTAACGCAACCTGACCATCCTTGTTCTCGCCCATTTTACTCCCTCCCTATTATGTAATTCTAAAATAACTATTGACAATTGTTATTGACTGTTTCATATCTATTATATATAATTAGCTACGGATAGTCAAGTTGACTAACTGCACCTAACAAGGAGGCAAGTATGAAAGGTCCTTTGAGGTGGCTAACAGTCATCTCTGCGACCCTCGCGTTGCTGCTCACTGCACATGCCCCTGTGGCACAGGCCGCCTACTTCAATAACGACATCTGGGAGGCCATCAACGCTGTTGAGAGCCGCTTGTTCTCGTGTGGCGACGACTACCGAGCAGACAAGCCCATTTCAGTCACAGAATCGGAGGTGGGATTCGGTCCGGCTCAGCGTGTCGGCACGGATGAAGCCATCAACTTCTTTTCTGCTGAATGGGCTGCACGACCTGGTGTTGCCCAGGATGGCATCGACAGTCTGAAAGCACGCATCAAGAAGCTCGAGGACATGGGCTACGACACCAGCTACGAGCGGGAGTGCCTGAGGCTGAAGCAGACCTACGGCCTGCCGAACGTCATCAACGCCGTGCCAGTCGCTCAGAGAACGGTGGTTAGCTACTACGCCACCATCTCGGTCTCTGGCGATCAGGTTGCTGTCACCCCGAAGTTCGATCGGGTGACAGTCGTGAGCGCCACGATCCAGAACGGTTCACCAGTTGTGACCATCCAGGTCACCAACCAGACGACCGGCTACCTGGATACCTACACCAGTTCCTATCCGGCAATCGTCCCGCCAGGCACACCGGATGAACCGCCGGCAACACCCCACTCCTTCACCAAGACCTACACCCCGACGATCTCGGGGTCGGCCAAGGTGGGCAAGGCCCTGACCGCCAAGGTGAAGACCTGGAGCCCGAAGGCGTCGATGAAGTACCAGTGGCTGCGGAACGGTTCACCGATCACCGGCGCGACCAAATCGACCTACAAGTTGGTCGCCGCCGATCTCGGCGCGGCCATCTCGGTCAAGGTGACCGGATCGAAATCCGGTTATACGTCGGTCAGCAAGACCTCGTCCGCTACCAAGACAGTCAAGGCCGGGTCGCTAGCCAAGGGCAAGGTCTCCGTCTCCGGCACCCGCCGGGTCGGTCGCACCCTGACTGCCAAGACGTCCAAGTGGTCGTCCGGAGTCGAGTACCACTACCAGTGGTACCGGAACTCCACAAAGATCACGGACGCCAATGGCCGGACCTACACCCTGACCCCGAGCGATCGGGGCAAGAGGGTCAAGGTCAAGGTCTGGACCACCAAAGACGGCTACAATACGTCCAAGTCCAAGACGTCGGCGCGAACTGCCAAGGTGCGGTATGGCTACCTGACCAAGGTGACCCCAGTCATCACCGGGACGGCCGTCGTCGGTGAGGTCCTGACGGCCACCTCGGGGACCTGGAAGCCGAACACCACGACGTTCACCTACCAGTGGTACAAGGTGAACGCCAAGGGCAAGTCGTACCGGATCGCCGGCGCGACAAGCTCGACCTTCACTGTCTCCACAGGGCTGGTCGGCTACCGCCTGACGGTGAAGGTGACCGGCAAGTCGACTGGGTACTACACCGCCAGCAAGACGTCGGCGCGAACTGCCAAGGTGTCGTCACCGACACCCACGCCGACGGCAACTCCGACGCCGAGTCCGAGCACGCCGACACCGGAGCCCACGCCGACCACGACGCCGTAAGTCAACAAGGGCACGCCGCTCTGACAGCGGCCTCTACCCTGACCCTCGTAGCGTGGGGCTGGCTGACAACAACGAATCCATCGTTGCAACCAAGCTAGCCTCACGCTGAAGGGAGTGTCTACAGTTCCTTACTTTCCTCATTCTCTCACTAGTCGCTCATTGGCTGATTCTAGGTTTTTCTATCTTTCATCACTCGATTAGAGCGCCCCGTCACCGTCTTTTTTAACAGACAGTCGCGGCAGACCCCGTTTACTCCCTGTGGATGCGGGGTGTTTTCTTTTCTTTGGGTGAAATATTATTGCATTCACTAAAGAACAAAATAAAATAACAGGATAAATCCTGCAATCTTAATGTGGTCGGGGTGATCCGACTTGAACGGACGACCTCGGCGTCCCGAACGCCGCGCGCTACCAACTGCGCCACACCCCGAAAACAAGCCTTCGAAAATAAACTCTAGCAAACTTGGTCGGGGTGAAAGGACTCGAACCTTCGACCTCACGGTCCCAAACCGCGCGCGCTACCAACTGCGCCACACCCCGAAATAGGTTTGCTCGATTGTCATTATACCATACCATATATCCGCTGTCTAACTAGACGTCGGCGGTGATGTCCGCGTTGGTATGGACGGCGGTAATATCGTCTAATTCATCCAGCAGGTCTAGCAAGTTCAGTGCTTTCTGTGCAACAGTTGGGTCGCTGATCTCAACCGGAGTATTGGCGACGTATTCTAGGTTAGCGTCGGTAACTTTTAATCCATTATCGGCTAGCGCGGCTCGGACTTTGTGAAGGTCTTTCATATCGGTATAGACGACAATTTCGCCGTCGTCTTCGGTGGCATCTTCGGCGCCAGCATCTAGCGCCATCAGTAGCACGTCGTCAGCTGCCTGGCCGTCTAGGCTGATGTGGATCACGCCTTTTCGTGTAAATTGAAAGGCCACCGAACCAGGTTCAGCGACGTTACCGCCATGTTTGGTCAGAGTGCTCTTGACCTCTGGAAATGTGCGATTACGATTATCGGTGGCTGTTTCGATGATGATGCCGATGCCGCCCGGGCCGTAGCCTTCGTAGACGACTTCTTCGAGGGCGGCAGCTGATTTATCAGCCACGCGGTCAATGGCACGTTGGATATTGGCGGCCGGCATGTTGGCACTTTTTGCCTTTTCAATAGCTAGGGCTAGCGCTGAGTTCATGGTTGGATCGATGCCGCCACGAGCGGCGATGGCGATCGCGTTACCGATTTTTGTGAAAACCGCGCCACGTTTGGCGTCGGCGACGCCTTTTTGTCGTTTGATGGTTGACCATTTACTGTGTCCGGACACTGATGCTCCTTTGTTTAGTTTACTCTCGTTGTATATCTCATATTTTATCATGAAACTGTGGTTATGAAAAGTGTCGGCGCGGGTTACAATAGAAGGTATGTCTAGGCGAATCTATCGACGACGACGCAGCACAGCCATTACTATTATCGGTCTGGTGATAGCGTTATTTTTGACCTATCAAAGTTGGAGCAATCTGGGCACAGATAGCAAAACGACTCCTAGCGAAGCGGTCTTGTCCAGTTCTGATCAGCCGCTAGCGCGTGAGAGTTTGCCGAAGCTGATAGTCAAGGGTCGGGCGCCCAAAACGGGCTATGAACGCGCAAAATTTGGTAGCGGCTGGGAGACTTGGCGGGACTGCGATACGCGTCAGAGGATACTGGCGCGCGATTTGACTGAGGTAAAACTCGGTGAAGATGGCTGCACGGTACTGAGCGGCCAGCTGAACGATCCTTATACCGGCACAGTGATGGATTTTAAACGCGGGTCTGGCACTTCGAGCGCTGTTCAGATTGATCACGTCGTCGCTCTGTCTGATGCTTGGCAAAAGGGTGCCCAAAATTGGGATGCTGCCAAACGCGAGGCGCTCGCTAATGATGATCTCGAACTTTTGGCGGTTGACGGCGCGGCTAACCAGCAAAAATCTGATGGCGATGCGGCGACATGGCTACCGAGCAATAAAGTTTTTCGTTGCCAATATGTCGCGCGCCAGATCGCTGTTAAATTAAAATACGAACTCTGGGTAACGCAGGCCGAATATGATGCGATGGCGCGAGTCCTTGACGCCTGCCCGGCACAGCGATTGCCAGCGCCCTAAAGCTTTTGTAGTAAAATAGTGGTATGCAAATAAAGAAATTTCGACATTCATGTCTCGAGCTCACTATCGACAATCAGGCTATAGTCATCGATCCGGGTGGTTGGTCGACGGATTTTGTGGCGCATCCGAATATTATTGCGGTGATTATTACTCATGAACATGGCGACCATTTTGACCAAGCACAACTCGATAACATCATTGCTGAGAATCCTGACGTCAAGATCTATGCGCCGCCTGGCATTATCGAGCAGCTAACCGACCCTAGCCGCGGCCATGCTGTGGCGGCCGGAGAACATATCGACTGCGGTCCGTTTAGTTTGGATTTCGTCGGCGGTACGCATGCGACTATTCATCCGGATTATCCAGTTCCTGCTAACTTGGGCGTTATTGTGAATAGTGGAGAACTATATTATCCAGGTGACTCGTTCTACGTTCCAGAGGGTTACAAGACTCAGACATTAGCTGTCCCAGCTAGCGCGCCGTGGATGAAAATGTCTGAGGCGATGGATTTTATCACAGCTATCAAACCCGAGAGTTGTTTTTCGACACACAATGCTCTGCTCTCGGCAGAAGGTCAAAGTCTGGCTGACGCTTGGCTGGGAAAAGCTGCCGATTCGGTCGGGGCAAAGTACGGCGCTATCTGATTATAGCCCGAGGTCTTTGAGCTGAGCTTTGTCAACGTGGGCTGGGCTGGCCATCATGACGTCTTGACCGCTGCCGTTTTTCGGAAAAGCCACGATCTCACGGATGTTACTCTCGCCCATGAGCTCCATGAACATGCGATCGACGCCGTAGGCGCAGCCAGCATGTGGCGGCGCACCGTATTTAAAGGCGTTTAGCATCGCGCCGAATTTTTCCTCGACGTATTCCGGTGTAAAGCCGAGCAAGCCAAACACTTTGTAGAGGACTTCTGGGTTGTGGTTGCGCACGCCACCGGAGCAAATTTCATAGCCGTTCATCACCATGTCGTATTGATCGGCCAAAATGTCGAGTTTATTATCGGTTTCCTCGAGCGTTTTTAGCCCACCTTTTGGCATGCTGAACGGGTTGTGACCAAAGTCCATTGTACCGGTCTTTTCATCCATTTCATAAAATGGAAAATCAACGATCCAGGCTAGCGCGACAACGTTTGGATCTTTCAAGCCAAAGTGCGTGGCAAATTCGTTACGCAGTCGGCCCAGCACAGCGTTGACTTTGCCGCGTATGTCGGCGCCAAAGAATACGGCATCACCATCCTCTGCGCCAGTCTGACTTTTGACGGCAGCGAGCTCAGTTTCGCTCATGAATTTAGCAATTGGCGATTGCACCGCGCCGTCTTTGTAGGTCAGGTAGGCTAGTCCGCCCGCACCCTCACCCTTTGCGATTTCGGTAAAGGTGTCAATTTGGCTGCGGCTCAGGCTGGCGCCGTTTTTGACACAGATAGCTTTGACCGCACCACCGCTAGAGGCGGCATTTTTAAATACACCGAACCCGGAGTCGACGAACACTTCGGTTAGGTCGACGAGCTTCATATCAAAACGGAGGTCCGGCTTGTCGGAGCCGTAGGTTTCCATGGCTTCTCGATATGGAATGCGTGGAATATCCTCGGATAGTAATATTTTACCGGCAAAATTCGTGACTAGATCTTTGATCGCTGGATCCATGAGCGTTCGGACTTCTTCGCCGTTTTCGACAAAGGCCATCTCGAGATCGAGCTGGTAAAATTCACCGTACAATCGATCGGATCGGGGGTCTTCGTCGCGGAAACAGGCAGCGAATTGGTAATAGCGCGGCACGCCACCGACCATCAGGAGCTGTTTGAACTGTTGCGGTGCCTGGGGTAGGGCGTAGAACTGACCCTGTTGGAGGCGCGACGGAATCAAAAAGTCGCGAGCGCCTTCTGGGCTGCTGTTTGCGAGAATTGGCGTGGCGACTTCGATGAAATCGTTGGATTCCATGTAGGCGCGTAACCGTTTGTACATTTCGGCGCGACGGGCTAGCATGGTCTGCATTTTTGGACGACGTAAATCGAGATAGCGATATTTGAGACGGAGTTCTTCGCCAGATTGTTGATCGCTAAATGGTTGGATCGGCAATGTTTCAGCGCGGTTGAGGACCGTTAATTCCTCGGCAGTGATTTCGATATCACCAGAGACAATCTTGGCATTTTTGAGCGATTCCTCACGCTCGACGACCTGACCAGTAACACTGATAACGTATTCATCGCGCAGGCTTTCAGCCTCGGCAAAGACTGCCTGGTTGTCTGGATGAAACACGATCTGTGCTAGACCGGTATGGTCACGCACGTCGACGAATAATAACCCGCCGTGATCACGGCGCGAATGTACCCAGCCTTTGACCGTTACATGCTCGCCTATTTTTGTAGCTGCATCCGAAACTAGCGTTCTCATTTTAGTAGTCCTTTCTCTAAAATTCTTGGTACTATTTTAGCACATATACTACTCTGTAATATTACGCAGCTAATGTGACATCAGATATTCGCAGTGTCGGATCATTATTCCCCCGCAAAGATTTTTTCTATTTCGTCCAAAATGATTTGCTGTTCGTTGGAAATCTGAGTCTCGGCCTCATTGCCTGATTTTAAGGCGGGTTTTATCAGATCTGCAGTGGATTTTGCAGTGCTTTCGATATCGCCGGTACCGATTCCATCGATAATTTCGGTAGTAGCGTGAACTCCCTCGGTGATCTGGTCGATGGTGTTCAGGGCCAGGGTATCCGGCATCGGCAGGAACTTTTCCGCCATAGATTCGATAGGGTGCGTAGTTTCGGGAATAATTTGCCTTGGATCGGTAGAGGCTAACTCTAGCCATCCTGCGACAATCGTTTGGCCGTCGATTCCAGTCGTCTCGCGACGATACGATAGTGAAATCTCTCGGGTCATGTCGAACCTCCCCTAAACCACGCATAGTTTATAGGTATTATTATAGCAAATTATATCTAATTTGTCAATATTTTATTAATTTTTATATCTTATAAATCGTGTGAGCCAAACAGTGATCGAACAATATCTGTCATAGTGACGAGTCCGACAACTTTGCCGTCTTTTTCAACCAACAGTACTGAACTGTGGTATTCTGCCATTTGTTTGAGAGCCGCCTCGAGCGGTGCGGTTTGATCGACCGGCGGCGGCGCTTTGCGGATGACGTCGGCGAGCACTTTTTCATGTTGGTCGATCGGCAAGACGTCATCGAGATAGAGAAATCCTACAGTGTGATCGATGCTGTTATTGATAACCGGGAAGATCTTGTAGCCAGACGAAAACAGTTCGTCGAGCAGTTTCGGAGTCAAATGATCGCGACTATGGATAAAACCGATATTGGCGCGCGGCGTCATGACCGATTTGACCGCTTTATCTTTGAAATCGATCGTATTTTTAATCAGGTCTTTGGTGTCGTCGTCGAGAAAATCACCATTATGGATAAGGTGCATCAGCTCGGCCTCGGAACCAATATGCGGCTCGTCGCTGGCGATAACGAGCTTGCTCAGGATGCCGGTCCAGGCAAAATAGCGATTGAAAAAGTCGAGATGACTACCGATGAGTGACGCCGCAACGCCGTGGAGCATGCGCCCCAGGAGCCATGACAGGAGGATTGCGCCAAATGCAATAGCCCCACCACCCCATAATCCCCAGGCGTTGACCGACAGACCAGTTAATAAGATTGCGACGACTAGCGCCAACGCATGAACGAGAATCGATAATCCTGGATAGAGATCCAAAAAACGTGCTAATTGGCGGTATTTTTTATTGTGTTCAGCCAAGTTATTGATTTCAAAACGCGACTGTCCTGCCTGAAATCGGAACGCTAGCAAGCAAACTAGAACGAGTCCAGTTAGCGATATCAGCAGAATATCCATACCTAATAGTATAGCATAATAACGATACGGAAATAACAGAGCAGCGGCTTGACGGGAACACCTCCTCGCGAGTATCATGAAAGGATAAAACGAGGGGGAATATGGACAAAATCATCATTGTTGTCGGCGCCGTTATTGTAACCAGCTTTATTCTATGGTGGTTCTTTGGAAAACGCAAAACAACTGAAACGGAGGCAAATATGTCAGATCATAGCCAAGAAGTAACCGTGACGGTAAAGGGCGGCTATACGCCAAATACGGTCGTGCTAAAACAAGGTGTGCCGGCCAAGATTGTCTTTGACCGCAAAGACCCGTCAGGCTGTTTTAATGAGGTGGTATTTCCAGATTTTGGCATCCATGAAACATTGCCAGTTAATGAGTCCTACCCGATCGAGATCGATACGAGCAAACCAGGCGAATACCAGTACGCCTGCGGCATGAACATGTTCCACGGCAAGGTGGTGATCAAATAAATGAGCGTTAAAAGTCGCTTTGTTATTTCGCTACTATGCTCTCTGCCGATGGCGTTCGAGATGATGGCGCGTCCGCTGTTTGGCTGGGAGCTGCCGGGTCATACCTATACGATGTTTGCCTTGACGACAGTCGTCATGATAATCGGTGCGTGGCCATTTATTCGTACAGCGATGGCGGCCTTTCGCAATCACCATGCCAACATGGATACGCTGATTGCCATCGGCACGTCAACTGCCTATATCTATAGCATGTACGCCATGCTGAATCACCAACCGGTGTTTTTTGAAGTGGCAGCGTTCGTGATCACTTTTATTTTATTAGGCCAACTGTTCGAGGAGATGACCAAAGGTCGCGCTAATAGTGCGATCGAAAAATTACTGGTCTTGCAAGCCAAAGATGCCGAAGTGTTGCGTGGTGGCAAGTTAGTTCAGATTCCGCTCACGGAGATTGTAGTTGGTGACATTGTGCAGGTCAAGCCCGGACAAAAGATCGCGGTGGACGGCGTCATCGTCGAGGGCTCATCGACGATCGACGAGGCAATGGTGACCGGAGAGAGTCTGCCAGTTAGCAAAAAAGTAGGTGATACCGTGATCGGTTCGACCATCAACAAAACTGGCATGTTCATGTTCCAGGCAACCAAGGTTGGTCATGACACCTTGCTAGCTCAGATTGTTGAGCTGGTGAAAAAGGCTCAGGTCAGCCGCGCGCCAATCCAGAAAACGGTCGATACCATCTCGAATATTTTTGTGCCTACCGTTCTCATTATCGCTATCCTCACGTTTGTCGTTTGGCACGTATTGTTGGATGCGGATATTGCGACTGCTATGCTGTATGCGGTCGCGGTCATTATTATTGCCTGCCCGTGCGCATTAGGCTTGGCGACACCAACGGCGCTGATGGTCGGGACGGGTCGCGGGGCAAAAATGGGCATTATCATTAAAAATGGCGAGGTTCTCGAGGCCGCTCATGACATCCAGACCGTTATATTTGATAAAACTGGCACAATTACCCTTGGTAAACCAGTTGTAACTGATGTTGTTGGTGATGAAAAAGCAGTTTTGCAGCTAGCGGCCAGCCTAGAGCACGCATCGGAGCATCCACTGGCAGCAGCGATTTTGGATAAAGCTAGCGAGCTAGGTATCGAACCTAAAAAGGTGACTAAATTCCGAGCGCTCGAGGGCCGAGGTGTGAGTGCGGAGATAGACGGCGCGCTGACCTTTATCGGCAATGGGACATTGCTCCCAGGCAAACTTGACACCACATTAGAAAAGGAAATGCAGCGTCTACAGGATGAGGCAAAAACCGTCGTCATTGTTGGCAGCAAAAACAAAGCCACTGGTCTGATCGCCATCCAGGACACGCCAAAAGATACGTCGACTGCAGCGATCGCTACGCTCAAAAAACGAGGATATCACACCATTATGATCACGGGCGACAATGAACGCGTGGCGCGAGCTATCGCCGACCAGGTTGGTATCAACGAAGTAGTTGCCGAGGTTCTGCCGAGCGACAAAGCTGACCATGTAGCGTCGCTACAATCCCGCGGCAAAGTGGCATTCGTGGGTGACGGTATCAACGATGCACCGGCCCTAGCGGCGGCAGATCTCGGCATTGCTATGGGTTCCGGTACGGATATAGCGATTGAATCCGGCGGTATCGTGCTAGTCAAAAATGACCTGCGAGACATCGTGACGGCACTCGCTCTCAGTCAAAAGACATTTAATCGCATCAAACTCAACCTGTTCTGGGCGTTTATCTACAATGTTATCGGTATACCGATCGCTGCCGGGGTGTTCGTTTGGGTAGGGCTCAAACTCAGTCCAGAGCTGGCTGGCCTAGCCATGGCATTTAGTTCGGTATCGGTCGTCTCGAGCTCGTTACTGCTCAATCGGGTGAAACTGTAAATTCATAAATAAAGAACTGCCCTCAAAAGGCAGTTTTTCTATTTAATTCAGATTTTGGAGGGCCCACCGGGACTTGAACCCGGGACACCAAGCTTAAGAGGCTCGTGCTCTAACCAACTGAGCTATAGGCCCGTAACCAGCCTAGATTATACACTAGACTGGGTGTAATTTCAATCTCTGTTGCGCTGTCGGATCAATCTGTTACAATAGATATGTTGCGCACCCGTAGCTCAGCGGATTAGAGTACTTGGCTTCGAACCAAGTGGTCGCAGGTTCGAATCCTGCCGGGTGTACCAGAAATTATTTCAGATAGGTATTTCCCCAATGACAAAGATATTAAATGGCCGTGATTTAGCTGATTTCATAAAGGAGCGTCAAGCCCACCAGGTGCGCGGGTTGATTCAGCATGACCATGTTCGTCCTAAACTAGCCATTATTCAAACGATCGATAATCCCGTGATTGATACCTATGTTCGACTGAAAAAGGCCTACGGCGCGGATATTTTGATTGATGTCGATGTGCATAAAATCCCTCAGTCCGAGGCGATAGCGTTAGTGGCGCGGCTCAACCAAGACGACACAGTGCATGGCATCATTATTCAATTACCACTAGAAAACCCAGAGGAAACGAGTCAGATCGTTGATGCGGTCGATCCAGCCAAAGATGTCGATGGTCTGGGCGCGGGTGCGATCCTAGATCCAGCGACGCCGATGGCGATCAATTGGTTGCTGGCTGGGTATAATGTAGAATTACGCGGTAAAAACATTGTCATTGTTGGCAACGGTCGTCTCGTTGGAGCGCCGCTGGCGCGCATGTGGCGTAATAGTAATTTAGCAGTTACAGTACTCGATTCTAGTAGCAACGATCCGGAACAAATCAAGGACGCTGATGTGATCGTGGCGGCAACTGGTGTGCCTGGTTTAATCAAAAGTGATGATGTCAAAACAGGCGCGGTCGTCATAGACGCTGGCACCGCCTCCGAACAGGGGAAAATTGTCGGTGACGTCGATCCTGAGTTGCGCGACAGGTCAGATATTACGATTACGCCCGAAAAGGGCGGCGTTGGGCCGCTCACCATCACGGCACTATTTGATAATGTAATTCGTGCGGCTAGATCGACGGTCAAAGACTAATCGGCAGTTGGGGCAATCCCGAGGATGTTTTTGATTTGCTCGACGACTTGGCGTGGCGTCAGGTCGGCTTTGACGATATAGTGTTCAACACCTAGGGCATCCAGTTCACGCGGGGCTTCTTGTTGGCCTATATTCGTTAGGATAATAACCGGAATATCTTGTCCACCTGGTAATGCCCTAATATTGCGCAGGGCAGTAGCGCCGTCCATTTCGGGCAGTTGAATGTCTAATAGAATAATGTCAGGCTGGTGGGCTGCGACCATAGGAACGCCGTCCTTGCCGTTGGCTGCGACGTTAACGTCGAACCCTTCGGACTCGAGTTTCATGCGGTACATTTGGGCTATCATCAAATCGTCTTCGACAATGGCAATCCTTGTTATAGTGCTCATGCCCATTAGTATACCAGATCTAATTATTTAGTTATAGCGATGATGCCTTGAATGACGAGGAACAAGACCGCCGCAACGATCAATGTCGTGATTGAAACAGTTCGCAAAAACTTTTTATGATCATGGATCCATTGGCCAAAATCACTGCGAACGACAGCTTCAACTTTGTGGACTCTGACCGTATTATCGGTCTTTGCGGCGCCCGAATACTTTTTGTTACGTTTCTTTGACGTTTTTCCCATAAAACTATTTTACCACAAACCGAGTGTATGGTATAATATCGGACGGACTCTCCGCGGTCTCATCGTCTAACGGTTAGGACACCAGGTTTTCATCCTGGCAATCGGGGTTCGATTCCCCGTGAGATCACCAGAGTTTATAGAAAAATTTATTTTTTAAGGAAAGGCTCTCATGTCAAACAAACTAACTATGAAAAATACCAAGATCTTGGCTACCATTGGGCCGGCTGTTGATAGCCAGGAAAAAATCGCAGCTCTGATCGATGCCGGTGTCAATGGCTGCCGTATGAACTTTAGCCACGGCAACCCCGAAGAGCGCAATATGCAGTTCCAATGGATTCGTGAATATTCTGCCAAAGTTGGCAAGCACGTCGCGATTCTGCAGGATTTGCAAGGGCCAAAGATTCGCATCGGTCAATTAAAGGACGATATGCAATTTGATATCGAGGCTGGTGATGAAATCGGTTTGACCTATGGTATCGAACATGACGGCGGCAATAATCTGCCTTCACAGTTCGATCTGAGCCAAGGCGCCAAACCTGGCGAGAGGATTTATTTGTTTGATGGTAGAATCAAAACCATTGTTGAACGCATCGAAGGTGCAACGGTCTGGGTCAGAGCTGAAAATAGCGGCTACGTGATTAGCCGAAAATCTATTAATTTGCCCGATACCAATTTCGATCAGGGTCAGATTTTAACCGAAAAAGACATTGCCGACCTCGAATGGGGTGCTGACAAAGATTTTGATTACCTAGCAGTGAGCTTTATCCACAAAGCCTCTGATCTCGATTATATCCGTCAAATAATGGCTGATCGTGGTATCGATCGTCCGTTGATTACGAAACTCGAGACTAAAATGGGTGCTGATCCAGATAATCTAGAAGACATCGTAAAGAAATCTGATGGCGTTATGGTGGCTCGCGGTGATCTATCGACCGAAGCCGGTCTAGAGGTTGTTCCGGTTGTCCAGCGCAAGATTATTGCCTTGTGCCAAAAACACTGCAAGCTCAGTATTGTTGCGACCCAGATGATGGCTAGCATGGTGGATAATCCAGAGCCAACCCGTGCCGAGGTGAGCGATGTTGCGACGGCTGCGATCGAGGGTGCTGATGTCGTCATGTTATCAGAGGAAACTGCTATGGGTCATTACCCAATCGAGGCAGTCCAGGCTATGAAGAAGACGATTCTCTACGCCCAGGAACATCTACCGGTCAATCCACTGTATGTTCGCGAAGGTAGTGACGTGTATCGTGATTCAATCGCTGAATCGGCAGTTATGATGGCCCAGCGAACCGAGGCTGACGCGATCGTTGTTGAGACTTCGTCTGGCAAAATGGCTAGAAATATCGCTATTCATCGTCCAAAATGTCCGATTTTGGCAGTTGCTCCGAGTGATCGTGTCGCTAACCAGACCTCATTACTCTATGCGACGCATGGTTTTTATGGCCAAGCTGGCGAGGGTGTCGCGGTGGCGCAGAGATTATTTGACGAAGGATTCTTTGGTAAAGACCCTGCAACCATTATTGTTGTTAGGCGTTCGCCAGAGACTGCTCAGTCATCAATCGCTAACACGATACAGCTACAGGTTTTAGGTGCTCAATAAATAGCTAAAATTACCATAAACTGATACAATAAACATATAATTCGGAAAGGTATAGGTGGGAATAACATTTCCTTATAAAACGGTGCGTGACGTCGATGTTCAGGGCAAACAAATCCTGATGCGTGTTGACTATAATGTGCCACTCGGCAAAGATGGCTCGATAGCTGATGATTTTCGTATTACCGCGAGTCTGCCGACGATTCGCTATCTGTTGAAACGGGGTGCCAGGTTAGTTTTGATGTCGCATCTAGGTCGTCCGGATGGTCAGGTAAAACCGGAGTTCAGTCTGGAGTCGGTAGCCGCTAATTTGTCTCATCAATTAGATCGACCAGTTAAATTTGTGTCTGATTGTGTCGGTGATGTGGCGAGCGTTGCGACGAAAAACATGGCAGCTGGCGACGTAGTGTTACTCGAAAACCTCCGCTTTCATGCTGAGGAAGAGACCAACGATCGTACTTTTGCCGCAGATCTAGCGAAGAGTTCGCATGCGAGCTTGTTCGTTCAGGATGGCTTTGGTGTCGTGCATCGGGCGCATGCTTCGACCGCTGCGATTACGGAGTTTTTGCCGAGTGTTTCTGGGCTGTTGCTCGAAAGGGAATATCTGGAAATCGAGAAAGCCATCAAGGATCCGAATCGCCCCTTGACTGCAGTTTTGGGTGGCGCGAAAATTAGCGACAAGATCCCGCTCGTTAAAAAATTCGTCGAGATTGCTGATACCATTGTCGTGGGCGGTGCTATGGCGAGCAATTTTTTGAAATATCTCGGTTATAACGTGGCTGATAGTTTGGTCGAGCCGGATGTCGACAATGTAGTAAAAGATATTCTAGATGCTGCGCATAGTAAGTTTGGGGCTGAATTTCATCAACGATTTATTTTGCCAATTGATGTAGCAGTGGCGGAACATGGTGATGAAAATGAACCTAGGCTAGAGATGCCTGTTGATGCTGTACATGGCGACATGAAGATTCTTGATATAGGCGCAAAAACCATTGACCGAATCAGTCTCGCAGCAGTCGAATCAGGTACAGTGATTTGGAATGGAACACTTGGCGTGGCTGAGCGGGCAAATTTCGCGCATGGCTCGGCTCGTTTAGCGCTAGCACTCGCCACGCACCCTCACATCGTGAGTATTATCGGTGGCGGCGATACAGCTGATTTTGTCCGTAGCTGGGATGCTCTAAAAGGTGGCTCATTTACCCATGTCTCAACGGGCGGTGGCGCTAGTCTCGAATTGATGTCTGGTGATACCTTGCCTGGTATCGCGGCACTGTTGCCGAAATAAGGTCAGTAGATCTGTAGACAAGCAAGCATGACAGTCGTGACGGAGCGAAAGCTCAACGTCGTTATAGGTATAGCTAGGGGGAGGAGAAGCGGCCGAAGCCGAGGCTGGGTGAGATGTTCTAGGAAACCGACGATGGTCTCCGTTTGTCTCGCCCAGCCTGGCTGGTCGGCTGTTCAGGTGTTCGCTGCGCTCCAGCGAGCCACCTCGTTGAATGCGACGGCCTCCAGAGCGTGGAGGTTAGTTCCGGCCGAAGGCCGCAGTACGACCCTTGCTGTGTTGTCGTCGAGCACGCTGAGCGACTCCCCGGACAGTACCTCGAACAGGTGCCCACCGCATTCCTCGGCCTTCGGACCGACGACTGTGACGAGCAAAAATCGCCCGTTGTCATCGGCCTTGTACTCATACTGGGAGTAGCTGACACTCATGTATTCCTCTTCTTCAGTCGAGCGACATGCGGTTGGCGCCGTACCACAGTGCCACGGTGCTGAGGACGAACTTCTCGAATTGTTCGAGGCTCGTCTTGGGCGTCAGTCGGAACGTGACCTGGTAGGTGTCATCACCGAGCTTGGTGATGTCGGCCGTTGCATGCCGGTAGTACCGACCGGCGGTGACCTGTGCCGTCAAGTGCGCGGTCAGCTTGAGGCTGTCCGCACCACTGGCGGAAGCGACCAGATTGCCCTCGTCATTCAGATACAGGCCGATGCCTCGGATCGACTTGGTGGTGGTTGAATCGGACATGAACCCTCCTCGGGGTAGTTGTAACCTAGCTGGCATACTTGCTTGTCTTGTCAAAATGCGGCAAGCGGGCGTAGTGATACATAGCTAGTCTTGCTAATAGTTAATTTTATATTAATATGAGGTATTTGTCAATACTAGGGCGATCAGTGCTAGAATAGTAGCTATGAATCTGGCGACGAAATTATCAGCTATTCGTGGTGTTGGACCGAAAACAGCAGAGCAGCTAGAGGCGGCTGGGCTCGTTACCGTCGATGACCTGTTGAATTTTTTGCCTCGGCGACACGAAGACTTTTCAGAAGTTGTCTCAATTGCGGATCTCAGGCCTGGCAAAGTGACCATCAAAGTTCGCTGCGAATCAGTCCAGACAAAGTTTGTGCGACGTGGTATGCGGGTGACGACGGCAGTTCTAACTGATACTACCGGCAAGGTTCAGGCGGTGTGGTTCAACCAACCATACCGCGAAAAACAGTTATCAGGCGCCGGCGAATTTTATGTCAGCGGTGAGTTTGGCTTGCAGCGCGGGCGGTATCAGCTGACTGCGCCATCAGTTGAACTAGTCAAAGACCTTCCTGTTCAAACCGGTAGAGTGTTACCGGTCTATTCGCAACCGCGAGGTATCAAAACGACATTATTTAGAAAGATTTTATCTGAACTCCGGCCGCTCATCATGATGCTACCGGAAACGTTGCCGCCGGAAATAGTAACTAGCGAACGTTTAGCTAGTCGCTCCGAGGCTTTGACTGGGATACACTTTCCCGAGTCGCCCGGAGCAATCGCCTCGGCTCGCGAGAGGCTAGAGTTCGAGGAGCTATTTGGTTTGATCCTAGCTGCTAAGCTAAACAAGGCTGAAAATAGCAAACTAGACGGCTACAAAATTACGTTTAATCAGCTAAAGATTAAACAATTTGTGACGAGTTTACCATTCGATTTAACAGCCGCGCAAAAGAGAGCATTGTGGGACATTTTGCAGAATTTTGAGGCAGGGGTGCCGATGAATCGCCTGCTCCAGGGCGATGTTGGGTCTGGTAAAACTGTCGTGGCTGGTGCGGCAGTATATCAAGCTAGCCT
Source organism: Candidatus Saccharibacteria bacterium (assembly GCA_016699895.1). Lineage (NCBI taxonomy): Bacteria > Candidatus Saccharimonadota > Candidatus Saccharimonadota bacterium. Next base: position 389,252 of record CP064991.1, read on the forward strand.
AGCTGGTTTTCAGACAGCATTTATGGCACCGACGGAGATTCTAGCAACTCAACATGCCGAAACTCTCACTACATTATTGTCCCCGCATGGGCTATCGGTTGCCCTGCTGACGGGTTCGGTTAAAGGCAAGGCCAGAACAGAATTGCTAGCTCGGGTTGCCGAAGGCTCAGTCGATATCCTGGTTGGTACGCATGCATTATTCCAGCCGAATGTTATTTTTCATAAACTTGGCTTTGCGGTTATTGACGAACAGCATCGTTTCGGTGTCAAGCAGCGCCAGGAGCTATTGGCAAAAGGTTCCGATCATCATACGATGCCACATCTCCTATCGATGACCGCAACACCGATTCCGCGCTCATTGCAACTGACGCTGTTTGGCGACCTCGATATATCAATCATTAATCAATTGCCAAAAGGTCGCAAACCGATTACGACCGAGATAGTTTCGCCGAATAGTCGGGCTCAAATGAACGATAAGATTCGTGCCGAGCTAGAATCTGGTAGGCAAGCCTATTTCATAGCGCCACTCGTCGAGGATTCGAGTTTGACCGATCAGCAATCAGTCACTAGCTTGGCCAAAAAAGTCATGACGGATTTCAAAGGTTATCGGGTAGAGATCCTGCACGGCAAAATGAACGGTGAATCAAAAGACGCAGTCATGCGACGATTCCTGGCTCATGAAATAGATATCCTTGTCGCTACAACGGTGGTCGAGGTCGGTGTTGACGTGCCTAACTCAACTATCATTGTCATAGAAAATGCCGATCAGTTTGGACTCAGCCAATTGCACCAGCTGCGCGGGCGGGTCGGTCGTGGGCAGTGGCAGTCGCATTGCTATTTGGTGCAGTCAGATAGCAGTGCGCCGACGAGACGGTTGCGAGAGTTAGAGCGTAGCAATGACGGATTTTATTTGTCGGAAATCGATTTGCAGCTACGCGGTGCAGGCGAGATTTACGGCACGGCACAGCATGGTCAATTGAATCTAAAGATCGCCAATCTAGGAGATACGAAAATGATTGCGCGGGCCGCGACGGCAGCCACACGCTTTGCAGCAATGACTGCTAAAAATCCAGATATTCTGCTACAATATGAAGCGTTAGCTCACGAAGTCAATAAATACCAACGGCTAACTACTCTCAATTAATTATGTATTCAGGAACAACCATCAGGCGTGGCAGCGGAAAATTAATGGGTACGCATCAAAAGATTGATCGCGTGGCTCGTCGCCGTTTACAACGTTATATCCCGTCCGGAATCCATTTTCCAAAGTCTCGGGAAATCGTGAATTTTGAAGGTCTCAACGGTCCAGACGGTATCAAGAAGAAATCTCCCGCAAAGGATGAGCCGTGGCATTATATCGATCCAACTGATCCGGATGATCGACAGATTTTGGATCTGATTCAGGGTCACGAAAACAATTTAATTGCGGCGCTCGTGGAAAATAACCGAGAACGTGCGGCGTTCGAGGCAGCGTGGTTAGCGCACGCGATCACCGATGGTTTGACGCCAGCGCATCATTATCCGTACGAGGAAAAACTAGAAGAGCTGCGTGGCGAGGATCTAACGACGCGAACTAGTCTGGCTAAAAAAGTCATTATGCCGGGCAAAAATATGCGCGAAAAACTAGTCAATAACTGGGAGTATTGGAAGCCGAATGGATTATTGACGGCGCATGGATTCTTTGAATTCGGCGTGGCGACTATTGCTGCACCACGTCGTTTTCCGGATGTTGTGTTAACTCGCCATGATCGTCAAAAAGTACGCAAAGTTGGCGGCATAGTACCACTATACCAGCGTTCAGTGAACAAGATTTACAAAATGGGCCTCTACGATGAATTTTTACGTACTAGCTGGACAACCAAACTGGCACGCCGCGTTAAAAATCGTTTAATGCCAGAAATTATCCATGCGGTGTTGTTGTCGTGGTATTACTGCGCGTGGCGAGCCGGACAAGATTTGCGAAAACAGAGCTAAAATTGTACAATAACAGTATGACATTTAGCGAAGAACTAGCTTGGCGTGGCTTCGTAGGTCAGACGACCTACGAGGATCTAAAGCAAATTGATCAACCAGGGATTACTTTTTACCTCGGAGTTGACCCGAGTGCTGATAGTATGCAGATCGGTAATCTAGCCGCAATGATTTTGGCGCTACGGTTCGTCAGAGCTGGCCACAAGGCTATCTTACTGGCTGGCGGTGCAACTGGCATGGCTGGTGGCGATCCGGATGGCAAAGACGAAACGAGGGCTAAACTCTCTCTCGACACTATCGAGCACAACGTGGCGGCCATTGAGAATCAGTTCAAGATTATTTTTGCTGGCGAGGATATCCGGGTCGTCAATAACTACGACTGGTTTAAAAACATTAATTATATCGATTTCCTGCGTGATGTCGGTTGGCATTTTTCAATGACACAGCTACTGGATCGGGATTTTGTGCAGAGTCGTATCGGCGAGGGTGGCAAAGGTATTAATTATGCCGAATTTTCCTATTCTCTGATCCAGGGTTATGACTTTTTGCACCTATATCGCGAACACGGCGCGACGCTACAGCTCTGTGCAGTTGATCAGTTCGGTAACTCGGTCAGCGGTATGCAGATGATTCGAAAATTAGAGGGTGCTCGGGCCGATGTGTTCGGCATGCCGCTCGTTATTAATAAATCAACGGGCAAAAAATTTGGCAAGAGCGAAGGCGGTGCGGTTTGGCTCGCCTCGGAGAGAACGAGCCCATATCAGTTCTATCAGTTCTGGCTCAATGCTGATGATGATGGTGTGATTGATTACATAAAGATCTATACTTTCATGACACCCGAGGAAATTAATACTCTGGCCGAAGAGCATTTTGCCAATCCAAGTGTGCGCATGGCACAAAAGAAATTAGCCTACGAAGTTACCAAACTGGTGCACGGTGTGGAGACAACCGATCGCATCGTCGATATCACAACAACGCTGTTTGGCGGCGGTGATTCTAACATTTATGAGCTGCTAGGCGACACTGATAAGCTCGATATTTTGGCGCATGAAATTCCAGTAGTCGGAATCGATCAGTCAATTGTTGCTGTGTTGGTGTCGAGCCAGGTTGCCTCCAGCAATGGCGAGGCGCTTCGCCTGATTAAACAGGGCGCCGTGTCGGTCAATGGCCAAAAAATCGACGCTGACCAAACGGTTCGAGAAACTAGCCTCGTCAAAAAGGGCAAAAACAGCTTTATTTTAGTACGATAATCTTTGCGATTTGTATCCGCTTGTGCTACAATAATCAATAATTAGGGAGGGCCATGAAAAAGTATATTATCGGCAATTGGAAGATGAATCTAAATGTTCACGAGTCTTCGTTGTATGTTGCTAAACTAGCACAAGACGTGCCAGTTCATCGTGAGGTGGAAACAGTTATTTGCCCCTCGTTTCTGGCTTTACAGCCATTGTCGCTCCAGGTCAATCATCGTCAATTGAAGCTCGGTGCCCAAGATTGTTATTGGCGCGATGACGGTGCATTTACTGGTGAGGTCTCTGCCAATCAGCTACGTGGTTTAGCTCAATTTATTCTAGTCGGGCACTCGGAGCGCCGAAACATTTTTGGTGAAGATGATCGCGAGATTCGTTTCAAGGTTCAGGCAGCTCTCCGCAATGGTCTGCGGCCGGTGCTTTGTGTTGGCGAAACACAGTTTGAACGCGAAGAAGGTGCCACCAAACACGTTTTGAGCGATCAGGTTGTGAGCGGCCTGTTGAATGTTGATAGCGATCAGATTAGTGAGGTGATCGTGGCGTATGAACCAGTTTGGGCGATTGGCAACGGTAATACTGCTGAAGCTGTAGACATCGAACAAGCCATGAGCCTTATTCGAGCGCAGATAGGTCACATGTTTGGCAAGAAAGCCGCCACCTCGGTTCCAATCCTCTATGGTGGCAGCGTCAAGCTCAACAATGCAAAAGCTATCATGTCGATTGATAACGTTGACGGATTGCTGGTTGGTGGCGCCAGTTTGGTGGCGCCAGAATTTGCCGGTATGGTATCGATTGCTAACGAATGTGCTCGCGAGGAGCGAGCCGATAAAAAGGATTAAATGAGCGATAACGATCAATCCCCAGAACGCAGCGTCCGACCATTCCGTGGGCGTTTCATGGACATGGTTCATCCTTCTTCCGATGTGCAGGTGTCAGACAAAGCTAACTATGCATCAGATCGACAAACGAATGTCGCGGCGGAATCAGCCGAAGAGTCGGATAGCATTTTCGAGCCAGTTGCCTTTACCGAGTCAACTGATTCGACCGAGCCTAAAGCTGTCGATACGAATCCAACAGCAGAATCTGATCAAACAGAGGAGACGAGCGAGCCACTTAATTCACCATTTTTGCCTGGCGTTAAAGTGGATAAACGCCCGCTTGGAGCCGCTGAGCCAGACACTTTACCAGAATGGTTACAACGTGGGCTAGATGAACTGAGTGAGCTAGAATTGCCGGCTGATGATGGCGGAAAGGGCACGATGGAACCGGAGCTACCGGCCGAAGTGCCAGCTGAACCCGCAGCTGTAAACGAGCCTGAGTTAGAGTCTGAACCTGAATCAGAAATGGCTCAATCAAGAGTTGTCGAAGTATCGAATAGCCAGTCGCTAGATACCCGAGCGGCGCTCGAAAATACTATGATTCAGCCGCAATATAAACCTAGCAGTGATAATAACATTGCTCGGCCCAGCTCCCCGTATGCTTATGCCAGTCATGATGGTGCTACTGTGAACGCGAAACCTAAAAAACATATTCCAGCTTGGGCTTGGATAGTTATTTATTTGTTACTAATTTTAGTTGGCGCTGCCGTGGGCGCTCTAGTCTATCTGTCGGGCTGGCTGGGTTAGTTGCGATGCTGCGTGATACAATAGTCGGGTGAATAAACCAGACATAGACATTTTAAAAGGCCTAAATCCGCACCAGTTGGCGGCCGTGGAACATGACAAAGGCCCCTTATTAATTTTAGCTGGCGCTGGGTCTGGCAAAACCAAAACTTTGACACATCGGATAGCCTATTTGATTGATCAAAACAAAGCTTCGACTGGTGAAATTTTAGCCGTAACGTTCACTAACAAAGCGGCTGGCGAGATGCGAGAGCGACTGGCTAGTTTGCTTGGCGTAGCGTCGGAAAATCGATCTTTTATGCCATGGATGGGGACATTTCACTCGATTGCAGTGCGAATTTTGCGGTATTATGGCGAGCAAAACGGCCTGCCCCGCAACTTTGTCATTTTAGACGAAACCGATCGGCTATCGTTAGTTAAAACTGTGATGCGTGAACTAAACATTGTCGATAAACAGTTCAACCCCAGAACGATTGCTAGTTTGATTTCGACCGCAAAGAACGACATGCTGCCGCCCGACGAATATTACAAAATCGCTCGCATGCCGTTGCAGCAAATAGCCGCCGAGGTGTATCCGCGTTACGAAAAATTGCGTCGTGATACCAAATCATTAGATTTTGATGATTTGTTGCTCGAGACGGTTAGGTTGTTGCACAAGGTTTCGGCCGTGCGCGACCAATTAGTCGCTCGTTTCAAATACGTTTTGATTGATGAGTATCAGGATACCAACAAATCTCAGTATCAGATTATTCGATTGTTAACCGGCAAGGATCAGAATATTTGTGCGGTCGGCGACGACTGGCAGTCGATCTATAGCTGGCGCGGCGCGGATTTTACCAATATATTGAACTTTGAGCGTGATTTTCCTGGTGCCAAGATCATTAAATTAGAACAAAATTATCGCAGTACGGCTGCAATTTTGAATGCGGCTCACAATGTGATAGTTAAGAATTCCCAGCGCACCGACAAACAGCTTTGGACGGCGCAAAAGGGTGGAGCGCCGGTTGAAATTGTAGCTACTAGTAGCGAAACGCACGAAGCCGAAGTTATTGCGCAAAAAATTGCCATGGATCTCCGAGTTGGCGAACGGTCGGCTGATGACTTTGCCGTGCTTTATCGGACGAACGCACAGTCGCGTATCATCGAGGAAATCTTTTTACGATTTGGGTTGAATTATAAAATTGTGGGTGGCACTAGATTTTATGATCGCGCCGAGGTCAAAGACCTACTAGCCTATGCGCGGTTGATCTACCAACCGTTTGACAGGGCTAGTTTCGAGCGAATCGTCAATGTACCAAAGCGGGGCCTCGGCGATGTGTCGGTCCAGAGATTTTTGGCTTGGCAGACGGCGCGCGGTTTATCGATCGTGGATGGGTTATTAAATGTGGAAGGTTGCGATGGGCTGACGCCGCGAGCCAAAGCTGCTTTTTTGAAATTAGGTAATCGGTTACGAGATTTGACGGCCTTGTCCGAAACAGCACAGCCCGATGTTTTGCTGTCTCGAGCGATTGAGACGTTTGACTATGACGATTATTTGAATGACGGTAGCCCGTCTGCCGAGTCGCGTCTAGAAAACGTGGCGGAACTGGTCGGCGTTGCCAAAACGTATGCCGAGTTAGGGCTGGCTGGTTTCCTGGAGGAAGTCGCCCTGGTCAGTAGCGCCGACGCAACGAGCGATCAGGCGGTCACGCTCATGACGCTGCACGCGGCGAAAGGACTGGAATTCCCAGTGGTCTTTATGGTTGGTATGGAGGAGGGCATTTTTCCGGGGTCTCGCGCCGAATTTGATCCATCGGCCATGGAGGAGGAACGTCGACTTTGTTACGTCGGTATGACGAGGGCACGCTCGGAACTGCTCCTGACTTTCGCGAGTAGTCGATTGCTCTATGGTTCGCGCCAATATAATCAGCCATCGCGGTTCCTGTCTGATATTGATGATCAATTTACAGCTCGGGCGGGAGGTATTGAAGGCTATAACAGTGGCACGAGCAATCCGTATGTCGATGACGAACCAGCCTTTATACCAGACGAGATTGAAGTCGCCGTTGGCGATGAGGTCAAACACAAAATTTTTGGTGTTGGCACAGTCATTGATATCGAAGGTAGTATCGTCACAGTCAATTTTGGCACCGGTCAACCGAAAAAGCTCAACGTAGCATTTGCGCCTCTGGAAAAAATATAATTAAACGTGCAGCCACTATTTGCTGATGGGCGACCTTTTTGCTATAATAAAATAGTTAATTGTGGGTATAATCAACGGCACTTTCTCTCCTAGAGTCCACCACGCATACTATTATCGAGCTGGACTGGGCTTTTTACTTTTAATGTTGATAGTAGCTGTCGTGGTGATAGTAAATCGCAATGTTTTTGCAGATGCTACCATTAATCGCAACAATCACGTCATAACGATTTACGATGAGGCACGCGAAAAGACGATTATTTCACCAGCCAGTACGGTGTCCGAAGCCTTGAACGACGCCGATATCACGCTTAGTCAATATGATTCGGTGGATCCTGGACGTGATAGTGAAATAGTTAATGGCTCGAACGTGATTACAATCCGTCGTGCTCGGACGATTGTGGTGCGGGATGGGACGAGGGATATTCGCGTTATTACCGCTGCCCAAACTAGCGCAGAAATTACCGCTGCCGCTGGTCTCAAAATGTATGCTGAGGATCAAACTAGTCTAGAGCCAGTCGATGACATATTGGCATCGGGTGGTGCTGGCCTGATCCTAAAGATTACGCGCGCCAAAGTGATCAATTTGCGTCTCTATGGTCAGGATATGCAGATTCGTACCCAGAGCAAAACCGTCGCTGACTTTCTAGAGGAAAAGAATATCAGACTAGGCAAAGATGACGGCATGAATGTAGCCGACACGACGCCGATTACGAATCAAATGGAGCTGCAGATTTGGCGCAATGGCATCCAGACGATTACCACGACTGAGACAATTCCTTTTGATACGAAAACTGTGCGTGATCCAACTATGAAACTTGGCTATCGCCAGGTGCAAACTCAGGGCCAAGACGGCGAAAAAACAGTTATTTACCAGGTTGAAATGCGCGACAATCAAGAGGTGAATCGAACCAAAATTAGCGAAGTTATAAATGTTGGCGTCGTACAGCAGGTCGAGGTGATTGGTACCAAAGTTGAGCTACCACCTGGATCACACACTGACTGGATGGCGGCAGCTGGAATCGCCGAGTCAGATTATGGCTACGTGGAATACATCATATCGCATGAATCAGGCTGGGGCGTCACAAAATCAAACTACTCTGGTTCTGGTGCCTACGGGTTATGTCAAGCTTTGCCCGGTAGCAAAATGGCTTCAGCTGGTAGCGACTGGGCGACAAACCCGATCACGCAGCTCAAATGGTGTAATGGGTATGCCGTCGGACGCTACGGATCTTGGGCCAAAGCCTATGATTTCTGGATCCAGAAGCACTGGTGGTAATTAACCCATAAATTTGTTATAATAGAATAACAAATCGTGGATAAGTCAAGACATACCCCATCAAATTTTACTCACTGGCTAATGATCGTCAGCGCATTGATCGTAACGATTGCTGGCGTCAGCGCGATGATTTCTAGTTTCATTAATGGAGATCAGGCTACTGGATCGGAGCGTGTCGTAACTATTTATGATGACGGTGTGGAAAAAACCGTTATAACCAGATCATCAACCATCTCAGACGCGTTAAAGGATGCCGAGATATCTGTCGGTGATTACGATTCGATTGCTCCATCTGTAGATAACAAAATCGAAAATGCCTCACAGATCGTAGTGATACATCGCGCTCGCCCCATCATAGTGGTCGATGGACAGCGTGAGGTCAAAATTGTTACGGCGACACAGTCGGTGACTGACATCGCCAAAGCCGCCGGTGTGACCATATATGCCGAAGACACCGCTTCGATCGCTCCCGGTGACGACATACTGTCAGCTGGTGGTGCTAGCTTGACTATGCAGATCGCGCGGGCTAGGACGGTCAACCTCGAACTTTATGGTCAAACGATGACGATTCGGACACTGGCTCAAACAGTCGGTGAATTTCTAAAGGAAAAAGCTATCGTGATGGCTGATGGTGATAGTATTAATGTTGATCAGGATGATCCAATTACTGATCAAATGACGATTCGCATCTGGCGCGATGGTATCCAAACGATCACCACTACCGAGCAAATCAACTACACAACCAAAGTTATCAAGGATCAAGCGCTAAAATACGGCTACCGCGAAACCCAAACTACTGGCCAGAACGGACAGAGAACGGTCATTTATCAGATTGAAATCAAAGACGGTCAGGAAATTAGCCGATCAATCATTAGCCAGATCGTTAACGTCGCTCCGATCGAGCAAGTTGAAATCGTCGGCATGAAATCTGACCTAAACGTCCCAGCACTGAGCGCTAGTCGCGGCGCGCAGATTTACCAAGTTGGATCGATCACGCGCAAGGAAACGTATTATGACTTGCCGATGAGCGGCGCGATGCAAGCTTGCGGTCAAAAAGGTTATTACGAAGTTCGATCGGATGGTGTCAAGGTCGACCGTGATGGCTACGTGATTGTTGCGGCTAATCTGAGTCGATATCCGCGGTGTAGCGAGGTCGATACCAGCGTCGGTCGTGGCAAAGTGTATGACACTGGCGGTTTTGCTGTCAACAGCCCGGAACAATATGATATCGCAACAGATTGGAGCAACCGAAATGGCATCTAGACTCGACATTACCAACAAATCTCTCGGTCAACATTGGCTAACCGATCCGACGATTTTATCTCGGATCGCCGAGCCGGCGCACATATCGAATCAGGACGTTGTGCTAGAGATTGGTCCAGGACTGGGTACCCTGACAAATGTTTTATGTGAACAGGCGAAATCGGTGATTGCAGTCGAGTTTGATCGTCATCTGGCTCAGGATCTGACTAAAAAACAAATTTCAAACCTCACGGTCTTGAACGAAGATTTTTTGCAGTTCGATCTAAACCAGTTGCCGATGGGCTACAAAGTCGTGGCCAACATCCCCTATTACATTACCGCTAAAATCGTCCAGAAATTATTGACTGCCGGCAACAAGCCGGCTGTCGCGGTGTTGCTCGTACAAAAAGAAGTTGCCGAGCGTTTGGCGGCTGAACCTGGCGACATGTCGATCTTAGCCGTGAGCGCGCAAGTCTACGCCGAGGTTAGTTTGGGCGATGCTGTACCCGCTGCGTTCTTTACGCCGCCGCCCAAAGTGGATTCACAAGTTGTGATTCTGAAAACTTTATCAAAACCTAGGTTTGCGGAATTTGACGAGCGAGCGTTCTTTCGAGCGGTAAAGGCAGGTTTTTCGGCTCGCCGCAAGAAATTACGCTCCAGCATTGCCGGTGGCTTAGGCGTGTCGAAACCTGCCGCCGAGGAGTTGTTAGCGAAATCCAATATCGACCCAAATCTCCGCGCTCAGGATTTGTCGCTCGCCGACTGGCAGAATTTAGCGAAAAACAGTATAATATCAGAGTGAAAAAGTTTTATATAACGACCGCCATCCCCTATGCCAATGCCAAACCGCACATTGGTACTGCTATGGATTATCTCTACGGTGATATTTTATTACGTCACCAAACTATGCAGGGTAACGATGCGTTATTATCAGTTGGGACTGACGAACATGGCACAAAGGTTGCCAAAAAAGCTGCGGATAATGGACAAACTCCGCAGGAATTTGTTGACGAGTTACAGCCACATTTTGAAACGATGCGCCAGAAACTAAATCTTGATTTTTCGCATATTCGAAATGTTAGGACGACTGACGAACAGCATGTCAGGAGGGTTCAGGATATTTGGCGACGGCTAGACGCGGCGGGATTGATTTATAAAAATACTTACGAGGGCTGGTACTGCGTTGGCTGCGAGAGATTTATCCCAGACAACGAAGCTCGCGCTATGAATTTCATCTGCGATGATCATCAGAAACCGCTCGAAAAACTGAGCGAAGATAACTATTATTTGGCGGTGTCAAAATATACCGGTCAGATTCGGGACTTTATCAAAACGGCAGTTGTGCCAGAATTTCGTGGTCGTGAGCTGCTCGATCTGGTCAAAGATGGCGCCAAGGACGTTTCAATTAGTCGCCCAGTTGACAAGCTAGAGTGGGGTATTCCGGTGCCGGGTGATGAATCTCAAGTCATGTATGTTTGGATTGATGCTTTGTCGAATTACCTAACGGTTATCGGCTATCCTGAAAACGATGAATATCAGGATTTTTGGCCAGCTGATATTGAGATTGTCGGCAAAGATATCGCGCGGTTTCATGCCATTATTTGGCCAGCGATGCTACTCGGTTTAGGATTAGAACTACCGAGCAAATTGATGATTCATGGCTTCGTCAACGTTGGCGGCGCAAAGATGAGCAAAAGTATCGGTAACGTTGTGAGCCCGCTAGAGATTATCGACGAGTATGGCGTAGATGCTTTTCGCTATTATTTTGCACGTCACATTCCGACATTCGAAGACGGCGATTTCACCTGGGAAAAATTCGAGTCAGCCTATAACGGCGAACTAGCGAACGACCTCGGCAACCTGGTTAGCCGTGTAGCTAATATGGCAAAAAAATATATGAATGGCGACCTTTCGGGTATTACAAATGCTGACTCGACACATACTACTTCTGAGAATCTAGACAATTTGCAACTGGCTGCCGCGATCGATAATGTTTGGCTACAGATCCAACAAGCCAACAAGTTTGTTGATGACCAAAAGCCGTGGCAATTGGCTAAAATGGGCGAAACTGAACAACTAGCTGTTGTTATGTCGAAACTAGTGTCTGATATCCGAGCGATCGCCAGAGAACTATTGCCGTTTCTACCTGAGACTTCCACCAAAATTAATGAAATTTTTGGTGGTGATACTATACCCGACAATATTCCAATTCTGTTTCCTAAAAAGTATTTACATTCCGAAGAGCCGAGTCGAAAATAATGCTGATTGATACGCATTGTCATATTCATGAAGACAACTATCCGCTCGACCGAGAGGCTGTCCTCGATGTAGCGCGAGCTAGTGGTGTTGATAAAATTTTGGTAGTTGGCACCGACATGAAAAGCTCACTGGCGGCGGTTGAGTTTGCAGCGACGCATGACAATGTTTGGTCGATACTAGGTGTTCATCCGCACGAAGCTAAATTTGGTATCGACGGACTAGAGAGTCTCCTAATCAAACCAAAGGTCGTTGGGGTTGGCGAGATCGGTCTCGATTACTTTTATAACCACAGTCCGCGCGAGACACAAATCGAAATGCTTAATCAACAGCTTGAACTGGCGTTGAAATATGATTTGCCGATTAGCTTTCACGTCCGCGAAGCGTTTGACGATTTTTGGCCGATAATTGATAATTTCGCTGGGCGGGCGCGCGGGGTGGTCCATAGTTTTACTGACAGTATTCAGAATCTAGAGCAAGCCTTGAACCGGGATTTTATGATCGGGGTGAATGGTATCGCGACGTTTAACAAAGATCCAGGTCAGCACAAAATGTATCAGTCTATTCCGCTCGATCGAATGGTTTTAGAAACCGATGCTCCATTTCTATCTCCCGCTCCACATCGCGGTCAGCCGAATCAGCCATCCTTCGTAAAGGAAATCGCTGAGTTTTTAGCCGATTTGCATAAATCTGAATTTGACGAAGTCGCCTCGAAAACTACTGCCGCAGCGGAAAGGCTATTTGGTATATAATAGACAGGTGATATATCTCGACTATGCTGCGGCAACGCCGCTGGATCCACGTGTTCTGAAGGCTCAGGAGCCGTATTTTACGGACCAGTTCTTCAATCCTAGCGCCAGTTACCTTGCTGCACAGCAGGTCAGAGCCGATTACGAGGCGGCACGTCATAGCCTAGCGCAGATTATTGGCGCTAGACCTGCTGAGGTAGTTATAACGGCGGGCGCAACAGAGTCGATCAATTTGGCCTTGAATGGAGTGAGTGGCAAAATTTTGACAACTGAAATTGAGCATGCGGCTGTATTGTCGCTGGCAAAGGCTAGAAACGGCGTAATTATTCCGGTCGATGCCAAAGGTCGGATCAATCTCAGCTTACTGGAATCATCTATTACTGACGAGATTGAACTGATCTCGATCGGCTACGCTAATAGTGAGATTGGCACAGTCCAATCAATCAAAGAAATTGCGAGTATAGTCGCTCGTATTCGGGAACGTCGCAAGTCTACTGGCAATAATAGATCATTATTGTTACATACTGATGCTAGTCAAGCGGCAGGCTATTTGGATATCAATACCGCACGTCTCGGCGTTGATCTGATGACTCTGAACGCTGGCAAATGCTATGGTCCGAAACAAGTTGGGCTGCTATACGTGAAGGCTGGTATCCAGCTCAAACCACTTGTTTATGGCGGAGGTCAGGAGATGGGATTACGGTCTGGTACGGAAAATGTGGCCGGAGCGATTGGTTTTGCACGCGCCCTGGAACTAGCCGAGAAAAAGCGAAAAGCTGAGACAATCAGATTATTGGAGCTGCGCGATGATCTAGAAAACTTTATTATGAATGAGTTCGAGGACGCGGTTATTAACGGTCATAAAAAACATCGATTGCCTAATATATTAAATTTTTCGATTCCAGAGCTCGATGGCGAGCGAGCAGTTTTTGCACTGGATCAGGCTGGTGTGATGGTCGCGACCGGATCGGCTTGTGCTGCCAACAAAGGTACGCGCAGTCATGTGCTGACGGCGATTAGTTTAGCGCCCGAGGTGGCCGACGGCAGTTTGCGAATTAGCATGGGGCGACTGACGACCGAGTCTGAAATAGCCGAACTAAAACCGATCCTAGCCGAAACTATCCGCGCTCAATTAAAATTCGGAGCGATACATGCTTAAATGGGTTATCGGTGGAGTGTTAGTTTTCGTTCTATTTATTATGGCGATTTCGAGTTTCCTGAGTCCTAATGACCTGGCGCAGTGTGATTCTGTACCTAGCGGCGTTGATCGTTGCGCGGCGGCAGATGCTATCATAGCCGTGAGCGGCGGCGATACGGCAGCTCGCGCGAAATCGGCTATCGATTTATACAAAAAAGGTTGGGCTAAACTGATAATCTTTAGCGGAGCTGCGGCTGATCCGAATTCGCCGTCTAATGCTGCGGTGATGAAACAAATAGCAATAAAGGATCATGTTCCAGAGTCGGCAATTTTGATCGAAGGAGAATCTAATACGACCAAAGAAAATGCCGAAAAGACGAGAATTTTATTAGCTAAATACAATATCAAAACTGCGATTATTACAACCAGTCCTTACCATGAGCGTCGAGCTCTCTGGGAGTTCAAGCGAGCGGCTCCACATATAGATTTTCGAACGAAACCAGCTGAGGACCATACGTGGGACTTGTGGTACCTAAAACCGACTGGTTGGTGGCGCGCGTTTAGCGAGCTAATCGGCATTAGTGTTCTCGTGGTACGGGGTGTGGTATGAAAGTTTACGTCGGTATGAGTGGCGGCGTTGACTCGTCGCTGGCGGCGGCGCTTTTGGTAGAGCAAGGTTACGATGTTACGGGCGTTTATATGAAAAACTGGACGAGAGATCTACCTGGAATGCAATGTCCCTGGGCAGAAGACCTAGCTGATGCCAAACGCGTGGCGGTTCGACTCAATATCCCATTCAAAGTTTTCGATTTCCAGGACGAATATAAACATCTGGTGGTCGATTATATGATCCGCGAGTATTCGCTCGGTCGCACGCCTAATCCGGATATTATGTGTAATCAAGAGGTCAAGTTCAAGCTATTCCTCGATGCGGCGTTGGCTGACGGTGCAGATATGATCGCGACTGGACACTATGCTAGGGCTCATGTTCAGGAGGGGCTCACCCATCCGCTCGGTTCTGAAATGAATTCAGAACTTTCGCCCCACCCCCTAAAGCTCGTGCGGAGCACTCGTCTCCTGCAGGCAAAAGATAAAAATAAAGATCAGACGTATTTTTTGTACAGAGTTAGTGAATCGGCACTGCAAAAAACGTTATTTCCGATCGGGGATTTTGCTAGCAAAGCTGAAGTTCGGGCTGCTGCAGAAAAGCTTCAATTGACGACGGCCGCCAAACGCGATAGCCAGGGCATTTGTTTTGTGGGGTCAGTCGGTATCCGCGAGTTCTTATCTCAATTTGTTGAGACAGAGCCCGGTTCGATTATCGAGCGAGAAACTGGCAAGGTTCTCGGTCAACACGATGGGGCGATTTTCTACACTTTCGGTCAGCGCCACGGCCTCAATATCGGTGGAGGCTTACCGTACTATGTTGTCGGCAAAGATATGGATAAAAACGAAGTCTACGTCAGCACCAACCTTAACGACAGCCATTTTTGGATTCATGAAATCGCCCTAACCGACATCCACTGGATCAATCACCAGCCAGACATTGGCAAAACCTATCAGATTCGAGTGCGACATCGCGCACCACTGGTCGATGCTGAATTGATCGACGCTAATACGGTAAAAATTGCCAAACCAGAACGAGCCATCGCGGCCGGACAGTCGATCGTTTTTTATGACGGCGACATGGTGCTGGGTGGTGGTATTGTGCGCGGTTAGTTTCTCTTTCCAGGTTATTCTGGTATAATTACCAGATATGAATGCTCAAGATATTCGTAATTCCTACATCAAATTTTTCGCTGACAAACAGCACGCTGTCATTTCGCGCGCGCCATTGGTGTTACAGGGTGATCCGACGACATTATTTACCGGTAGCGGTATGCAGCCGATTATTCCGTATTTGCTCGGCGAACCGCACCCGAAAGGCAAGCGAATTGTTGATTCGCAGACTTGTTTGCGTGCGCAAGATATCGAGGATGTCGGCGATAATCGCCATACGACGTTTTTTGAGATGCTGGGCAACTGGAGCTTCGGTGATTATTTCAAGGCCGAGCAGATTGCCTGGATGTTTGAGTTTTTATCCGACGTTGTCGGACTCGATATGAGTCGTGTCTATGTGACGTGCTATATCGGTGACGAACGTTACGGTATACCCAGAGACACCGAAGCCGCTGAGGTTTGGGCGAAACTATACGAAAGCAAAGAGTTATCGGCTGGTCAGGCGGATATCGGCTCAGAAGAAGCCGGCTATGCACGTGGCATGAAGGACGGTGAGCGGATCTTTTATTACGACGGTAGCAAAAACTGGTGGAGTCGCAACGGTTCGCCGGAAACCACACCTATCGGTGATCCGTGCGGGCCAGACAGCGAAATGTTTTACGATTTCGGTACTATACACAACCCAGAATTTGGCGAACATTGCCATCCGAACTGCGACTGCGGCCGTTTCATGGAAATCGGCAACAACGTTTTTATGGCCTATAAAAAAGTTGCGGAGGGTAAGTTCGAGGAGCTGGAACAAAAGAACGTTGATCACGGCTCCGGTCTCGAACGTATTGCGGCGGCGGCTATCGACAGTCCTGACGTGTTCAAAATTAGCTTGATCTGGCCAATTATCGAGAAGCTCGAAACCCTCAGCGGTAAGAAATACGAATCTCATACCGAAAGCATGCGTGTTATTGCCGACCACCTGCGTGCCGCAACTTTTTTGGCGGTTGACGGCTGCGTACCGAGTAACAAAGAGCAAGGCTACGTCATGCGCCGTTTGCTACGCCGTGCCATTCGCTATAGCTTCGACCTCGGTATCGAACAGAATTTTCTCGAGGGAGTCGTGCCAGTCATCGCCGATCTCTACATTAATGATTTCCCAGAAGTCAAGGAACAGCGCGAGACCATTATTGCTGTGCTAGTGAAGGAAGAAAAGGCTTTTCGTCAGACACTGCGCAAGGGTATCCAGATGTTACCACGACTAGCCGAAACGGTCGATGGTACTCGCGGACGAGTTACGCCGACCTCGGCGCCTGGTGTAATGTTGGGCGTACAGAACAGAGACAAGCAAATCACTGGTCAAGCTCTATTTACTCTGTACGATACGTACGGTTTTCCGGTTGAATTATCTATAGAAGAAGCGTTCAAACAAGAGATTCGTGTGCCAGATGACTGGCGCGAGCAATTTGATGCCAAAATGGTCGAGCAACGCACGCGCAGCCAAACCGCTGCCAAAGGCACGTTCAAAGGCGGCCTCGAGGGACACGATGATATCCACCTGAAATATCATACCGCGACTCATCTATTACAGTCGGCATTACGCGAACTATATGGCCCAGAGCTGCGTCAGCATGGTAGCAATATCACTGCCGATCGTCTGCGTTTTGACTTTAACCACGACGGTAAAATGTCGGCCGAGGATATCGCTAGGGCCGAGGAATTAGTGAACGGCTGGATTGCCGAGGATCTACCGGTTAGTTACAAAATGTACCCGACGCGTGTTGCGCTCGACATGGGTGCCATCGGCCCCTTCGGCGAGCGTTACGGTGACGAAGTCAAAGTCTACCAAATGGGCGAGGGTGATCATATCGCCAGCCTCGAAATCTGTGGCGGCCCGCATGTTAATCACACTGGCCAATTAGCTGAAGGTGGCAAACGCTTCAAAATCACCAAAGAAGAATCTAGTAGCGCTGGCATCCGTCGCATCAAAGCTGCTCTCGTCTCAGTTTAGAATAATAGTACCACACCATATTTTTAGGATAGAACAACGTTTTCACTTTGAGTATAAACTGGTATAATGCTAACGTATGAAATTGTTTCAAAAACCAAGTGATGACAACCAATACATAGTATCGTTAGATATTGGTACAGAATATTCCAAAGCCCTCATTGCCAAGCTGAACGGCGATGACCTAGAGATTATCGGTGTTGGCCGCGCTAGACAAGAGGTCGGCAATATGTTTGGCGGCGCTATCGCTGATATTACCGGAGTAGTCAAAAACTGTGAGGCCGCGCTAGTCCAAGCTGAGGAGCAGGCTGGTGTCCAGGCGCGAAAAGTTATCATCGGTATCGCCGGTGAATTTGTCAAAGGTCTGACCTCGACGATCCACTACAAACGGCCTCAGCCAGAGCGCGAGCTCGACACAGCCGAGATGGAACTCATTATTAATAAAGTCCAGGAGCGCGCTGCTGTCAAGGCCCAGAAACAGATTGCTTTTGAGACTGGCAATCCAGAGGTTGAGGTGAAATTGGTCAACAGCGCTATCGTCAGCATTCATATCGATGGCTACAAGGTTTCAAACCCAATTGGTTTTCAAGGTAAAGACGTCTCAATCCAAATCTATACTGCTTTTGCACCAATGGTTCATATTGGCGCTCTGGAACGTACAGCGAGCGAGCTCGATCTAGAGTTAGTGGCGGTTGCCGCCGAGCCGTTTGCAGTGGCTCGGGCCGTACTTGGTAATGATGCTAATTCGACATTTACGGCCATCCTCTGCGACATCGGCGGTGGCTCGACAGATATTGCCGTTATCAACGACGGTGGTGTCGAAGGCACTAGGATGTTTGGCGTGGCTGGTCGATCGTTCACAAAAACCATCGCCAATGACCTCGGCGTTGGTTATGAGGCAGCAGAGAAATTAAAACTGAATATTGATGATCCAAAGATTAAACCAACGGTGCGCGAGGTTATCGACGAGGCCGTCGACAAGACACTCGAGGTTTGGTTGAGCGGCGTCCAGCTAGCGCTCGGGGAATTTGATGCTATCGATCATCTGCCAAATAAAATACTGCTCTGTGGTGGTGGCTCTTCGCTCGAGAGTCTGCCGAAACTATTGCAACAATCTAGCTGGTACAAAGAATTGCCTTTCACGAGGAAACCAATCGTTCAACATATTAAGCCAACTGATGTCGTCGGCGTGATCGATACCACTGGTGATGTGACCGATCACACCATGATTACCGCCATGGGTCTCTTGCGCGTTGGATATGATACAATAAATGTCGATAGCAGTAGCGATGCCAAGGAAGGATTAAGAGATAAATTTAACAAGGTCCTACGAATATGAGTAGTAAATTAGATAAATCAACCAAGGTAAATGTGAAGGTCGTTTCCAAGCCGTCGCCAAAAGGCAATCCGCCTAAACCTAGCGCGCCTAGCGTTAGTGCGTCCAAGATCGCCGCAACCGATCAATTACAGGGTCGCGACACGATTTATATTGACATTGATGATGACGTGACCTCAATTATCGGCAAGATCAAATCATCTGAAAATACAGTTATCGCTCTAGTCCCGCCCAAGCGCACTGGCGCCCTGCAGAGCGTCGTTAATCTGAAATTATTGCAACAGGCTGCCAAAAACAATCGCAAAAAGGTCGCTCTGATAACGACTGACAATGTCCTGTCGTCGATGGCGTCGGCGCTCAGTATCCCGATCGCGCGCAATTTGACTAGTCAACCGAAATTATTAGAGGTCGAGGAACCCGAGATCGAAGAGGACAATTTCATTGACGGCAAAGACATTGCTGTCGGTGATCTCGCGAAAATGGGCAAAACGAGCCGCGCTAACACTGGCGAAGACAAAGAGATTTCCGCCGCAGTCAAGGCGATTGAGACTGATGACAAAATCAACGATGATTTGGATGCCGATGGCGAGCCAGATAGCAAACCGCAGCCAAAATCAAAGGAGAAAAAATCTCGCGTTATCCCTAATTTCGATACTTTCCGTAAAAAACTGATGATTTTTGGTGGTCTGGGACTGGCTTTTATCATTTTCCTCGTCTGGGCAATTTGGTTTGCGCCTGGCGGTACGATCACCATTAGCGCGAAAACCAGTTCAAAGGCCTACAAAGTCTCTGTTAACCTAGATCCAAATAGCTCCACCACTGTCGATAAGGCAATCATCCAGCCGGTCGTCAAACAGACCAAAAAGACTGAGACAGTTAGTTTTACGGCGACTGGCACAAAAGACATAGGTGATAAAGCCACTGGAAAAGTGGTTATTCATAATGACTATTCGCTATCTAGTTTCACCTTGCCGGCAGGTACTGTCATAGCAACCAGCAGTGGCTTGCAGTACACATTGTCGTCGTCTGTGGTTGTACCTTCTGTAACGGGCACTTTGTACAATCCGCAGACAGGTACGAGTAATCCCGTGACGGCGGTAGCCTCAAATATTGGCGAGAACTACAATGTTGAATCTGGTACGAAATTCTCTGTCTCGGGACAAAATTCAAAAGTCAAAGCTGAGGCCAAAGGTGATTTCACCGGCGGCACCAAAGAAACGGTCAAAGTCGTCCAGCAATCTGATCTCGACGCGGTCGTTGATACTCTAAGGGATCAGGCTGATTCCGAGAGTGTTAAATCTGATCTAGAGAGCCAAATGGGTAGCAACGTAACGGTGATAGACGATAGCTTTACGGCTAGTTATGCTGATGCTACGAGCAAACCAGCGGTAGGTGAACCGGCCTCGTCCGGCAGTGCGACAGCGACTATGGAGATTACCTACACCATGATTGGCATCACGACTAGCGATCTAGAAGCCCTAGCCGACAGCCAAGCGGGTGCTCTCGTCGAGGATGAATCGAGTCAAAAAGTCTACGATAATGGTCTAAAGAATTTGAAATTCACGGGTTTTGCTGCGACAGATTCTGCCTATACGGTGATTGTGAATTCAAATGCTAAAATTGGTCCGGTTATCGATGTAGCAGAGATCAAGGAACGGGCCGTCGGCAAGCGATCGGGTGAGATTGTGTCGGATATTGA
This sequence comes from Candidatus Saccharibacteria bacterium, assembly GCA_016699895.1. NCBI lineage: Bacteria > Candidatus Saccharimonadota > Candidatus Saccharimonadota bacterium. The sequence goes on from CP064991.1 coordinate 409,688, forward strand.
GTCGATCTCGGGCGTGAGTAATGTTCAGGTGAAATTCTCACCATTCTGGGTTGGTAGTGTTTCTGACCAGAGCAAATTAAAGGTTGAATTCACCGTAGATGAATAGGGCGCAAGGGGTGGTGATCGGTTTAGATATCGGCACACGTCGTATTGGGGTGGCCCGTGGTGATCTGGCGGTTGGTATCGCGACGCCACTAGCTGCTATCGGCAACGATGACGAGACGTTTGAGCAGCTAAAAAAGATAATTAGTCAGGAAAATACCCAAACTATTGTGGTCGGCCTGCCGCGCAATTCTCGCGGTGAGGAAACTGCCCAGTCTGAAATCTCGCGTCAATTTGCCGATCAGTTGAAACGCACTGTTGCGGCTGAGGTCGTATTGCAGGACGAGAGTGTGACCTCAGTTGAGGCGGAACGGCGCTTGCGTGGACGTAAAGATTTCCGCGAAAGCATGCTACGCGATGGGACGCTCGATAGCGAGGCGGCTACACTGATATTAACGGATTATTTGGAAGAGGCGAGCCATGGGACCTATTAAAAAGCCAGCTCCAAACAAGCTAGTCATAGAGAAACCGGTCGTAAAAAAACCAGCCCCGAAAAAACCGGTGCGGAAAATCAAGCGTCGCCCTTCGTTTGATATAGCCAGGAACTTTATCGAAATGAACTTTGCCGTGTTGTTAGGCCCAGAGCTGACGCCAAAAGAGGCGAAAAAAGCCCAGAAAAAAGAGCGTAAACAGGAACGTCGCGCCACTCGCGAGAAACATCGCTTGCGCCGGGCTATTGTTTCAGGTATGGCTTTGATCGGACTCTGCGTGATCGCGGCAGGTGCTTGGTGGATTACCTCGTTGTCGCCAGTCGATAGCAAAGACACCAGTGTGCGCACCTTTGTCGTTGATAAAGGCGCTTCGACCGAAGAGGTAGCGAACGCACTCCAAAAAGCCAAGTTCATCAGAAATGCGCTGGCCTATCGAATCTACGTCCGTCTCAACAATGTCACGATCCAGGCTGGCTCACATAGCCTGAGCTCTAGTTATTCGATGTCTGAAATCGCTGAGAAATTAAAAACAGCCGACATTAGCGAGATCGATATTCAGGTGCCACCTGGATTAACGCTCAAGGGGCTTCGATCAACCTGGAAAAAGTACGGCTATACGGACGCCGATATCGATAAGGCCTATGCCGCCACCTACACCGGCAATATTCTGGCTACGCGACCAGAGGGTGCGAGCCTAGAGGGCTACATTTATCCCGAAACGTACCGAGTTTATTCCAATGCGACGCTAGAAACCATCATTCAAAAGGCCATTGATCAGTTCGAGCTAGTAGCAGCTCAAAATGATTTGCAGGCTAGCTTTGCTGCACATAACCTAACTTTTTACCAGGGAGTTACGTTAGCATCTATTGTCACCAAAGAGGTTACTGGTTCGGAGGATCAAAAATTCGTGGCCGGAGTGTTCTATAATCGGCTCGCGAGTGGCATTAGTCTAGGCTCGGATGTGACATTCCATTATGCCTACAAGCAGGGGCTCTGTAACGTCAATGGCCCGCTTTGCGACTCCACATATAATACACGGCTCTACTCGGGTTTGCCACCTGGACCGATCGCTAATCCAACTCTATCGGCCTTGCAGGCGGCGGCAAACCCGGCTGAAACCGATTACTATTATTTCGTGGCTGGCGACGGTGCATATGCTGGAAAAACTTTCTTTGCGAAGACGCTCGAAGAGCACAATGCTAATACTCGCAATTATTGCACAGAGAGCTGTAATTAACAGTAGTTAGCTTGACCATAATCTAATCATTTGCTATAATTATAGAGCCGAAGGTGCAGTCAACAGATGGTCTGATTGTGCTGGTGGCCCACCAGTTGATTCGTTATGATAAGATAACAAGCGAGAAGGTCGATTCAACACAGATGCAAATGGCATCAGAATCAGTTGGCGGCGGCTCGGCGGTAACGCCAGAGCGAGGAGAAAGTTATTAATAAACTTCCACAATTTGCGAATTCGAAAAAGGCTAAACGCACTTCGTCGAAGAGCAAAACGAGTATAGCTGTTTATGCGGGTGCGCTATTGGTATTATTATTTTTAGCATATTCTGGTTATAAATCGCCTAGTGTCAAGGCTGACAAGAGTCAAACGAGTAGTTTGACTAGTTCAACTGCCGTCTCTGCGGCTAGCAATGTGACAACGGCAACTGTTGACGCTGTGCAGGCCGCCAATTTGGCCGCGAGTGTGGCTTCATCGGCTGATTTATCAGTGTCAGACAGTGTTTCGGAGCAATCAATCTCTGTGAGTACTAGTGCGGAATTGGAACAGCATGAAACGGTCGCCATCAACAAGCCTCAGATTACCGATCCGACCGCCAAAGTCGATGCTATTACATCGTATTTAGCGGTCGAAGGCGATACCGTTCCTAGTATTGCCGCCAAGTTTGGTGTTTCTAGCCAGACTATTCGTTGGGCGAATAATTTAACTAATGATACAGTTGTGGCTGGTGCAACGGTAGTGATTCCAGCGACAGATGGTGCTATCTATACTGCCAGTACAGACATAGCGCTCAGTGATCTAGCTAGCAAATATGGATCTAGTGTCGATAGTATTATGGCCGCTAATGGGCTCGACGGGTCAAGTATAACAGCCGGAACTAGAATTTTGATTCCAGGCGGCGTTTTGCCCGAAAATGAGCGACCCGGCTATAAGTCAACAGTTTCTAGATCTAGTGGCGTAGCACGACCTAGTACAACGTACGTACCGTATTCGGCCGGCAACCGCTATGCCTATGGCTACTGCACCTGGTATGCTTATAATCGTCGCGTCCAAATCGGACGACCGATCCCTAGTAACCTCGGCAATGCTAATACCTGGGATGATCGAGCCGCTGCGGCTGGTTATCTAGTTAACCGTACACCGGCTGCTGGAGCGGTATTCCAAACTGATTCTGGCTATGCTGGACACGTTGGTGTCGTCGAGCGCGTGAATCCAGACGGCAGCATTTTGGTATCAGAAATGAACTATCACGGTGGGCCAGGTACCGGTTGGGGCAAGATCAGCACTCGTACGATTACCAATCCAGGCAACTACAAATATATTCACTAAAATGTAGCATCATGATGTATGGCGTCGCTCTTGCGGCGCTTTTCTGTTATGATAGAGGGTATGTTCGTAGATATGGCCAAAGTATTTGTCTCAGCCGGTGACGGTGGTCGGGGTGCTGTTAGCTTTCGCCACGAAAAGTACATCGACAAGGGCGGCCCTGATGGCGGTGATGGCGGGCAGGGCGGCAATGTCGTATTTGTGGCTGACCCTAACTTAAATACGCTAGTCGATTTCCGCTATAAACCTGAGCTCAAGGCTGCTGGTGGCAGCGATGGTTCTAAACGTGATAAACACGGTCGCAGCGGCGATGATCTGATTGTCAAAGTTCCACTCGGCACTGTGGTGAAACGTGACGATGAGATCTTGGCTGACCTAGTCGAGCCTGGCAACGAAGTGGTGATTGCCCGTGGTGGTAGTGGCGGATTCGGCAATGCACATTTCAAATCATCAACCCGACAGGCGCCGCGCATAGCTGAAATTGGTGAAAAAGGCGAAAAGTTCGAGGCAACATTAGAACTAAAGATTCTCGCCGATGTTGGGCTCGTTGGTTTTCCAAATGCTGGCAAATCGACATTCCTCAGCGTGGTGAGCAATGCGAAGCCGGAAATCGCTGATTACGCCTTTACGACGTTGACGCCAAATCTCGGAGTGGCTGATGTCGATGATCAGACAATTCTCATTGCTGACATTCCTGGACTGATCGAAGGCGCGAGCGAAGGTAAGGGCCTGGGAGATGCCTTTTTACGTCACGTCGAACGCACCTCGGTGATTTTACACTTAATTGACGTATTAACTGACGACGTAGCGGACGCCTACAAAAAGATCCGACGAGAACTCGAAAACTATAGCGCTACTCTGGCGGCGAAACCGGAAATCGTGGCGCTCACTAAAACTGATGCGGTCGATGATGAAATTATTGCTATGCAAACCGAGACACTATCCGAGGTAACCGATAGTCCAGTCATGGCAATTAGCTCTAGTGCTCACCGCAATCTCACAGAGGTTTTACGACGATTGGTACAAGTCGTTCAGTCTGAAAAAGCGGCGCGACTGGCCGAGCTGGAGCTAGACGAGGATAATGATTCTATCCCGACGATTAGCCTCAGCCAATCGCAGATCGACGAAGCCTGGGCAGTTGAAAAGATAGATGACTATTTCCTGGTCACCGGTGCAAAGATTGAAAAGTTTGCCGCCCGGACTGATTTTGGCAACATTCACGGCGTTAATCGTTTGCGTGATATTATGCGCAAAATGGGTATAATGCACGAATTGCAGCGTCAAGGCGCTGCATCTAGTAGCCGAGTCAAGATTGATGGCAAAGAACTGACCCTGTTGGAGCAATAGATGGCTGGCACCTTTTTCTTTTACGATCTCGAAACGAGCGGATTATCAGCCCGCGATGATCGGATTATGCAATTTGCTGGGCAGAGGACTAGTATGGATCTCCAGTCAATCGGTGATCCGGTTAATGTTATGGTGCGGCTATCTGATGATAGTTTACCATCACCCGAAGCATTGCTCGTGACAGGTATTACTCCGCAGCAGACGCTCGCTGACGGCTATAGTGAGGCGGAGTTTGCTCGGATGTTTACCGATGAAATCGCTATACCAAACACTATCATGGTTGGCTACAACAGCGTACGGTTTGACGATGAATTTATGCGCCATACCTTGTGGCGTAATTTTTATGATCCATATGAATGGTCGTGGGCAGAGGGGCGATCGCGTTGGGATTTGCTCGATGTTGTCCGACTATTTCGAGCCTTGCGCCCCAGTGGTATTGAATGGCCAGTTGATAGTGAAGGTCGATCGGTGAATCGACTAGAGCTGTTATCAAAGGTTAATAATTTGGAGCATACACACGCACACGATGCTCTGTCTGATGTCGAAGCTCTGATCGGTGTCGCCAAATTGTTGAAATCCAACCAACCGAAAATGTTTGATTACTTACTCGCGATGCGCGATAAAAAGGCGGTTGCTGAACTGGTTAATTTGGAAAACCCCGAACCTTTTATCTATGCTAGTGGTCGTTATGATGGAAAATATGAAAAAACAACCGTAGCATTTCCGATTGCCCCGGGTAAAAAACCCGGTTCGGTCCTCGTCTATAATTTACGGTTTTCGCCGAATGATTACGTAGATCTCAGTGCTGAAGACATTATAAAACGCCTCAGTGCTAGTTACGAGGAGCGGCGAGCGGACGATTTTGTGCCAATTCCGGTCAAAGAGCTGATGTATAATCGCTGTCCAGCTGTCGCGAAAATCAGCGCTCTCGACCAGAGTTCGCAGCAACGCCTCGACCTTGATGTTGAGACAATTACTAAACATCGTGATCAATTACTAGGGCATCGTGATCTGGTCGATAAGATTGCGGCCGCCTGGCAAAATCGACCAGATTTTCCAAAAAATGCTGATGTCGAGGGTCAACTCTATGATAGTTTTACTCCAGATGTCGATAAACCAAAAATAAACGCAATTCGTAATGCGACAGCCGAGACGCTGGCAGATTTTCATCCAAATTTTGTAGATGATAGACTATCTGAACTGTTGTTTCGATACAAAGCCAGGCAATTCCCGAGCAGTTTATCAGCAGACGAACGCATGGCCTGGGAACAGTTCAAAGCTGAAAAATTCCAACGCGAATTGCCTGATTACATGGCACGATTAGCGAAAATAGCTGCCGATACAACCGATTCGAACAAACAGTTCGTACTCGAAGAACTGCAATTATGGGTCGAATCAATTATGCCTGTTGACCTGTAACTACAATGGTCGCACCACAACGTCAGACCAATAGTTGCGGCTTTGGTACGGCGGCTGATCGGGGGCGTGGATAGTAGCTTCGGCAGAGTAGTTGCCTTGTTGGTTGTTGGTGGCGATATCTTGATATGGCAGCGTCAGTGGTCCGCGCGTAACGAGTGCATTGCCGGCAAAATAGCTACCCGTTGCCGAGAAATGTCCCTGCGGATGGAAGATACCCACGCGGTAGACGCCCGGTGTTAGTAGGATGGGCGCCGACAGATTGCCGTACAGCCAAGTATTGGCGGTGCTACTGCCTGGTATCTCGACTGGCGCAACAAGCTGTGGCGTCCAGTTACCGCCATCTTGTTTCCAGACATTGGCGGTGCGCGTCGATAGGTCCGGCGTGCCGGTGCCTTGCCACCAGCGAATCGCGAGTAACTCACAGTTATCTACTACATTAAATTCCGTTCCTAGTGTGTACGCGTCGGATTCTTGTAGGACCATGATGGAATTCTCGGGCGTATCCAGTAGCGTTGCCGTGTTGTCAACGCGGTTCATTTCGTTTTTGATCTGGCTCCCGGTAAGCTTGCCGTGAAATAATTTTGGCATTGATACGTAGGTAGCAGCAGCACCACCATTAAGATCCGGGATTCTGCCTGATGCCCATGGGTAGTCTTCCCACGCGACCCCACCCGAAGAACGATCGTTCACCTCTGATGAATACAGTTCGCCGTTGACATAAAATGCCCAGCCATCATCACCGTCATACAGGGCAAAATGCGTCCAGACGCCAACGGGCAGCACCCCGGGCTCATCGTTATAATTCAGATGATCTTTCCAGCGGGCAACGCGAAATATATTTGAAGCCCCATTGTTCGTGCCCCCTCCGCAGGAGATGCCGCTACGCGTACTATTGCCGGCGCGTGATTTTGTGAAAGCGCCAAACGGTGAGCCCGCCACGTCGGAGCGCGCCCACACCATCGACGTAAAGCCTTGGGTTGTTGGTTCGAGGCCGGTGCGCCCATATTGGATACTATAGCCGCTTGCAGGAAACGCGACGGCGCGCGATCCGGCGAGCGGACCATCGACATAGGTCGGCGTCCACGGCTGATCGTCTGGCATCAGCGCGACTGCATCGTGCTCATTACCCGAGACGTCTACGAGTGAATCGGTGAGCGGCCATGATCCGAGCAGTACCGGCTGTGCGCTTGCGCCCTCGACCGGTGTGTTCATGTATTCGGCAACCTGATCTGAAGTGAGCGCAACATCGAAAAACCGAACATTGTCCACAATTCCATTTAGAACACGCATTGGTCCTCCGCCAGCGTAGGGATGTGGCATTCCGCCAAGCATCACCGTTGTCATAGGCCACAGACTCGTTAGGGAAGGGCGAGAATCAACCACTATTCCATCGCAGTAAACAACCACACCGTTTGTTGACCAGGTAAATGCGTAGTGATGATCGGTTGTATCAGTCGAGTTAACGGACGTCTCTCCACCGACAAAGTTACCTGAACTGCCACCATCGTATATGTTCCAAGAAATCTTTCCGCCCGAGGCCTGCCAATCTGCACCTTGAAACGCTCCGTCAGTATAGTTTGCGCTCGCAGTGCCAATCAGCGCTTCATCTATCGGAGGTGACGCGAATCGAGCGGTACACATAATCGTCCCGGCCACGGGCTGTGAGCTATAAATTGCATTGGTAGATGTGACAAAATTTCCCGTCATGCCGCCAGCTGTCCAAGCAGTACTTGCGACAGCCAGTGTGTGCCCGTTTCCAGATGAATCAAGCGCTGTCGAACCTACGCCTTCATCGAACGCATAGGCCGCGACCGGCTCGGGCAAAGTTGGCGTAACCGGTTCGCTACTCAGTGTGACTGTCCAGCCATGGGCGCGTAGCCAGGCGATATCGCTGATGACGGCGCTACTCGGCGTCGCGCTGCCGCTTAGATCAAGTTGGCCGCCACTTGTGGCGACACTGCGAATCGAAGAAATAATCCGATCGACCGATGCTTGGTCGTACGCATTGCCATGCAGTGGCACTGAGCGAATGACGGGACTCACAGCGCCTGTCGCCATGGCGCTTTGACCGTTACCCCATGCCCAATATTCTTCTATGAGGGGTAATTGCCCGAGTGAATATTGCCCGACGGTAGTTTGATCGCGGATACAGTAGTGGTATAGCACATCCATTGGACCATCAAGCGGCACAAACGTTAGGCTGCCACCATTATGTGTCTGGTTAGCGGCGCGCAGATCGCGCAGCGTGTGACGCACGGGGTTTAGGTCGAGGCTGCTACACCAGGTTTGCTCTAGGCATAGGCGAATCAAACTTGTGCAGCCTGTCAAATCGACACTTTGCACGCGTGACACGAAGCACTCGATATATTCTAGGTGCGCCAGACCGCTAAAATCAACATGCCCAGTCAGCTGTGTGCTGGCCGCCATAAATCGTACGAGGTTTGGGAGATATGACAGGCCGGACACTCCTGTGACATCAGTGGCGGCTTTGTTGTAGCTGGCTCCGATGTTGTACCTCCCGGCGTCGTCATTGCTGTTGAAGCCGAGATTGACTGTTGCTATATCGTCGTAATTGCTACATCGCATATGGATCACTGTTTCCCCAGTGATAGAGGGCGTGAGCCCGCTAGCGAGGAGATTACCGGTAGCGTCGAGCCATTCGACCGTGGCGGTTGAGCCGCTGGCGAGTTGAATCGTCGGTGCAAATGTGCCACCAGAAGTGGTAAATACCACGAGCCCGGCATCTGGTGGTGTCGGGTCGTAGATCAGTCGACTGTCACCATACCATATTGAGGGCTGGGTGCCATTGCCAAACCACGGTTTGGTCACAATGCCTCCACGATGATGTAGTCCCAGGCGGCTTCTTCGAGTTCACCGCTGAATCCGACGTAACGGCCGGTGCCGCCGCTGGTGCGAATAGCAGTGGGGATAGTGCGAAAATGAAGGTTGTTGATGTAAAGTCTAATAGTAGAACTATCAAAATCGGCACGTAATTCGATAGTGTCGCCCCCTGCCCACAAGGCTTGAGCAGCGGCTTCATCGGGACCGGCCGTATGACTACCAATGTCATTGCTTGCCATGTAAGTATTTGAATCACCAGAGTAGACTTCATTGACATAGGAGGCTGATCCGCCCCAGAATGCCTTGACTCCCTGGCTTCCATCTGCGTCCGCGCGGGCAATGATACCAAAATAATTATTTGTGCGGCGAGCGGCTGTTAATCCCACACGGACACGGCAGTTATCGGGGATAACTCCTCCACCGTTATTAACCATCATGCGGAAGTTACCCCCGCCATAAGGCACTGCCTGGCCACTGATAATGTTTGCTCCAGAGAGGCCGGCCAGGAACGTCCAGTTGTTGCCAACCGCACCGTCGGCACGATTAAACTGATCTTCCCAAATACTTGTAGGTGTTGCCGTAGTAGTAACGTTGAGGCTTGCCCATGCGGAAGCATTATTGGCGGCATCAAAGGCTTGGACCTCAAATAGGTAGCTGGTTTCTGCGGTGAGGCCTGAGAACGAATGGGACGTGCCCGTCGCGGTTACTGCTGTGCCACCGTCGAGGCGAACGCGGTATCCGGTCACGGCGACGTTGTCCGTCGAGGCAGTCCAGCTCACGCTGAACTGGTCATTTGACGGTGTGGCGCTCAGGCCGGTTGGCGTGGATGGCGCTGCTATATCAGGCGGCGTGACGCCGTCGGGAAGGTAGACGATGTCGGTAGCAATGGCGTTATCAGGCCAAAATCCATCAGGACTCACCCAGATGACGACGTCACTCGTACCCGGGCGCGGTTTAGAACCGTTTGATACGATAACCGTTTGAGGTGTGGTGGCAAGGAGTGGTCCCGCAGGTCCAGTCGAGCCTGTTGCTCCGGTAGCGCCATTTGTTCCACTAGCACCAGTCGAGCCTGTTGCTCCAGGATTACCTTGAACACCGGTAGCTCCGACTTGACCTGCGGGACCACTAGGACCGGTTGCGCCACTAGGTCCTGTTGCGCCAGTGGGGCCTTGAGGACCAGTCGGACCCGTGGCACCTTGTTGGCCAGCTATAACCGCTAACTGGTCTTGGATGTCTTGGGAGAGGTTGGTTGAGGTCACAGCACCCGGAGCAAGGTTAGACGAGGTGATAATAGCGGGTTTTAGGGTGCCATCAGTGTTATGAGCTTGAGATAGGTAGTCATTGAGGATAGTACCCCATTCGCCTGCATCGGAGCCTGGTGTTGGTAGACGCGTCATGATAGTTAGCTTTTCCCTTTCTTCCAAAAAAAGTTATAATACTTATGAATATAAATAACTCAACGAGGGCAACCGAGTCAACACTGATGGCTAGTGATGCACGGCGGATAACATAGCTGGACTTTTTGGCCTAAACAGCGTATAATAGCTCGGCTATGAGCGACAATGTGATTAGGGTAACTGGTGCCCGCGAACATAATCTAAAAGATATCAGCGTTGAAATTCCACGTGATAAATTAGTAGTCATTACTGGTTTATCGGGATCGGGCAAGTCTTCACTAGCATTTGATACGATTTATGCCGAGGGCCAGCGCCGCTATGTTGAATCACTCAGCTCTTATGCACGGCAATTTTTGGGACTAATGGAAAAGCCTGACGTTGATCAAATCGATGGTCTCAGTCCAGCTATCTCGATTGATCAAAAATCTGCTAGTCGTAACCCACGTTCCACCGTAGCCACAGTGACGGAAATTTATGATTATTTGCGTCTATTATTTGCACGAGTTGGCATTCCGCACTGTCCAGTGTGTGGCAAAGAAGTCCATCGCCGCACCGCCCAGGCTATCATTGATGAAATTATGCGACTTGATGGCAAACGAGTCTATATCGGAGCGCCCCTAGCCAAGCAAAAAAAAGGTGAATTTGCCCATATACCGGAACAATATCGGACCAAAGGCTTTGCGAGAGCGCGCGTTGATGGAGTGGTCTATTCTCTCGACGAGTGGCCAGAGCTGGACAAGCAATACAAGCACGACATCGAGCTGATCGTCGATCGTTTGGTGATTGCAGCAGATGCCGTCAGTCGTATTACACAGAGCGCCGAGCAGGCATTAGAAATCGGTGGCGGCACAGTTGAAATCTTTGACGTCGATAATGACGAAGTCCATGTTTTTTCCGAGCGCTATGCCTGTGTTGACCATCCAGAGGAACCAATTCCAGAGTTAGAACCACGACTATTTAGTTTTAATGCTCCATTTGGTGCTTGCCCGACCTGTACAGGGCTCGGCTCGCGTCTTGAGGTTGATCCTGATTTAGTACTCAACGACAATTTAACGATTGCCGAGGGGGCAATTCGCCCGTTTAACCGCGTTAACAGTGATGCCTGGTGGATGAAAAAGCTCGAAGCCGTCGCCGAAAAGCAAGGTTTTGACCTGCGTACACCAGTTCGCGACTTATCCGAAGATGTGACACAGCAGATTTTGTATGGCACAGGTTCGCAAAAATATACCGTTCAACTAGGCAACGGACGCTATTTTGATACGACATATGAGGGTGTTATTCCAAACCTGGAGCGTCGCTGGAAAGAAACCGATAGTGATTTTATGCGCCGTGATATTGAGCGTTTTATGCGCGAGCGCGAGTGTATGACGTGTCATGGTGCTAGGTTGAAACCAGTGGTCCAGGCGGTGACATTCAAAGGTCTCAGCATTGTCGATATTTGTAACCTAGGCGTTGATGACGCCCTCGATCTATTTCGTAACAAGATAGAATTAACTGATCAGGAACAAGTTATTGCTAAACAGATTTTCAAGGAAATCATCGCGCGACTTGGGTTTATGAGCGACGTCGGACTCGATTATCTAGAGCTGGGACGTGCTGCTAATACCTTATCCGGCGGTGAAGCGCAGCGTATCCGTCTCGCCACGCAAATTGGTTCGGGCTTGCAAGGCGTGCTGTATGTCCTAGATGAGCCATCGATCGGTTTGCATCAACGCGACAACGATCGTTTGATTGCAACATTGAAACATTTGCGTGATTTGGGGAATACGGTTTTAGTTGTTGAACACGACGAAGATACGATTCGCGAGAGTGATTATTTGATCGATGTTGGCCCAGGTGCCGGTGAACATGGCGGTCAAATTGTGGCTATCGGCAAACCAGACGAAGTAGCAAAAAATTCTGACAGCATCACCGGGCAGTATTTGTCTGGTGAGAAAAAGATTGCCGTACCGAAAAAACGTCGTCCTCTCGATCCGAAACGCCAGCTTATCGTCAAAGGCGCGCGTGAACATAACCTCAAGAATATTGATGTCGTATTTCCACTCGGCATTTTAAATGTAGTGAGCGGCGTTAGCGGCTCTGGTAAATCGACGCTAGTTAACGACATTTTAGCAAAGGAACTATCGGCTCGATTGCACCGTGCTCACGAGGTGGCTGGTGCGCACAAAACTATCGAAGGCATCAATCATCTCGATAAAGTTATCGTGATTGATCAGTCGCCAATTGGTCGGACGCCACGTTCAAATCCAGCGACCTATACAGGGGTATTTACGCCAATTCGTGAGCTCTTCGCGGCGACACCGGAGGCAAATATTCGTGGCTACAAAGCTGGTCGATTTAGTTTCAACGTGCGTGGTGGTCGCTGCGAAAACTGCCAGGGCGACGGCGTGATCAAAATTGAAATGCACTTTTTACCAGATGTTTATGTGCCATGCGAGGAATGTCATGGCAAACGTTACAATCGTGAGGCGCTCGAGATTAAATATAAAGGCCAGAGTGTCAGCGATGTACTGGAAATGACAGTTAGCGAAGCAGCTGAATTCTTTAAAAATGTGCCAGCGATTGCTCGCAAAATGGACACACTAGTTGAGGTTGGTTTGGGTTATATCAAACTAGGTCAACCCGCGACGACTTTTTCGGGCGGCGAAGCGCAGCGTATCAAGCTGGCAACTGAATTATCGCGACGTGCTACTGGCAAAACACTTTATATTTTGGATGAGCCAACAACTGGTCTCCATTCGGACGACGTCAATCGTTTGCTTGGCGTTTTGCAGAAACTAGTTAGCACTGGCAATAGTATGATTATCATCGAACATAATTTGGATGTGATCAAATCTGCCGATCATGTTATTGACCTCGGTCCTGACGGCGGATTGAATGGCGGCTATGTCATTGCGAGTGGCACGCCCGAGGAAATTGCTAGGGAGCCAAAATCACACACGGGCCGCTATTTGAAGACCGTTTTATAAAAAGTCTTATTTTTCGCTAGACGTGTCTTTGGGCGTGAATAGGGATTTGATTTTGCTAGAAACAGCAGCACGTTTTTTCGGATCGCGTAACACGTGAATAATTGCTGGTGCAATCGAAATTAGCACGATGAGCACAATGATCGGCAGCAAGTACATATCAATCTTTTCTGGATCAATCATCTGACCAAACGCCTTGAATGAGAAAAATCCGAGCAGTGTGATACCGACTGTCCATAGGAATGCGCCGATCATGTTAAAAGTAATAAATTTTATATAGTGCATTTTTGATATGCCCGTCACAATTGGGTTGAACGTGCGAATGATCGGGATAAACTGTGCCAGAATGACAGCTGTTCCACCATGCTTTTCATAGAATCGCTCGGCTTGCTCGAGATATTCCTTTTTAAATACTTTGCTATCTGGTTTTCTAAATAACCGACGACCAGCCTTTTTGCCAATGAGATAGCCAGTCGAGTTACCAGCGACGGCAGCTACAAACAATAAGGCAACTAGCAAAAATATATTGACATCGATAACGCCTAGACCTGCTAGAGCGCCAGCTGTAAATAGTAGTGAATCGCCCGGTAAAAAGAAACCAATCATCAAACCAGTCTCAGCAAATATTATTAGTGGTAACAAAAAATAGACCGCTGGTCCGATTTGGTGCAAAAATTCACTCAAACTAATTCCGGGTAGCATAGTACCCATTATAGCAGAAAGATTCTAGATTTGCGAAACTGTGCCGTAACTGTTAAAATAGGTCGCGAACAAGAAGGAGAGACATGGGAGACAAGATTACTTTGAATGTAGAAAAACGTGAGGCGACTGGCAAACAGGCCGCCAAATTGCGTCGTGAAGGCCTCGTGCCAGGTGTGGTATACGGCAATAAATTTGATGCGACTAATATCCAACTATCACAGCAAGAGGCTCGTGGTGTCGTGGCGCGCGCTGGTCGACATACACCGGTAGAACTAAAGATTGGTGCTAAAAAGACTATGGCGCTCATCAAATCAGTCGATTACATACCAGCTCGTAGCGACATTACGCACGTCAGTTTCCAGGCGGTGCGAGCTGACGAAGTGGTGACAACCGAGGTTCCTTTGGTATTGGTTGGCGCTGACGAGTCTGTAGCATCGAGAGCTGGACTGATTATCCTACCGACAATCGAAGACGTTGAAGTTCGTGCTAAAACTGCTGACCTGCCAGAAAAATTAGCAGTCAATGCAGCTGGATTAGCCGAGCATGGTGACAAGTTGACACTCGCAAATATCGAATTACCGAGCGGCGTTGAGCTGACTGAGGACGATCTCGATATCGTGGTAGCTAGCGTCTACGAGCCAGCCGCCCTCGAGGCCAAGAACGCTGCCGCTGATGCTGCTGCTGACGAAGAGCGCGCCGAAGGCGACAATGCCGCCGAGAACGTTCCGAGTGACCAAGCTGAGACCGCCGAAGAAACTAAATAGTTTTGCGACAATAACGAAACCGGCCTATTGATGAGGCCGGTTTTTTATTCTTCTAACAGATTAGTTTGTCTATTCCAAAGCCGAGCGTATTTGCCGTCACGTTTGATCAAATTAGCGTGAGTATCGTCTTCGACGATCTCGCCGTTTTCTAGTACGATGATGCGATCGAGTCCAGCCACCGTTGATAATCTGTGAGCGATAACGATAGTCGTGCGATCAGCCATGAGGTGTTTCAAAGCCTCCTGGATCAACCGTTCGCTCTCGGTATCGAGCGCCGAGGTTGCTTCGTCGAGCACGAGAATCGGTGCGTCTTTTAAAATAGCGCGGGCGATGGCGATGCGTTGACGTTGGCCACCCGACAGTTTCACGCCGCGCTCGCCGGTTAGCGTATCAAAGCCTTCGGGCAAAGACTCAATAAACTCTAATGCGTTAGCTTTGGCGGCGGCTTCACGGATCTCGTCTTCGGTGGCGTTTGGTTGCCCATAGGCAATATTCTCGCGAATCGAACGGTGAAACAGCATCGGCTCCTGCGGAACGTAAGCAATCGAACGGCGTAAACTAGACTGCGTTATATCGGAAATATTCTGATCATCAATCAGAATCTCACCGCGTTGGACGTCGGCGAATCGGAGCAATAATCTGGTCAAGGTGGTCTTGCCCGACCCAGAATGACCGACTAGACCGACACGTTGACTACTCGGGATAGTGAGGTTTAGATTTTCGAATGTCTTGTCTGATTCTTTGGCGTCACGATGCCAAAAGGTCACGTTGCGGAACTCGACAGTACCATCTTTGACTGATAGGTTATGCGCATTAGATTTATCTTTGACGATGACGGCCTCGTCGAGAATCTCAGTCATTTCATGCGCATCGCCAAAGGCACGATTCACGTCGCGCAAAATCCGATTGAATTGCCATAGTTGCCCCCAGATATTTGACGTGTAACTAACGGCCAGGAAGAGAGTACCAATCGGTACACCGAGCCAGGCGTTACCACCGATCAAAAACACAAACATGGCGACAGCTAGGATAACCAGGATAGTTCCAAAACCGAAATCGCGGAGCAAGATCGATCGCATCAAATCGAGTGAAGCAGTTTGTAGTGACTGGCTACGCCTAGCGAGCAGCATATTTTCGTGCTTTTCTTGCGCAAAGCTTTTGACAGTTGAAATGTTGGTGATCGAATCGGCTAATTGCCCGGTTAATTTGCTGCCAGCTGCCGCTTCGCGCTCGTTCAAGACTCGGATCTTTTTGAAACTGACCCAGGCTACTGTCATAAAGACCGCTGATAGTCCGCCGAGAACGAGGGCAAATAATGGCAATTTGAATCCTAGTATCAATAGTGCAAAGGTTAATGATGAAACAAAAGGAATGATTTGCCAGATCGTGGTATCAGCCAGGCGCTCAAAAGCACCGTCAAAGCGTTTGACCTGGGTGACTAAACTACCGCCGAATTTATTATTATGAAAATGCATCGATTGTTCCGACAGATGATCGAAACATTGTTTGCGCAAATTAAACATAGCGAAAACTTCACCTTTCCAACACAGAAACAGCACGAGTCGCCAACAAACCAGCTCGCCGAGCACCATTGCTCCGGCATAGAGTAACAAGTGCGGACCAAATACAGCGAACACTTGATCGGCCGCCGGCGGATTTTCGGTCAGTCGATTGATGACATCTGACATGATCCACGCCGTCGCGTAGGTATTCAAAAAAACCGCTGCTGGCATAATGATGAGAATCGGTAAAAGATAGCGCCATTGGCGCTTGGTTTCCTGCCAGTAATAATGCAGCGTTCGTCGGGCGATCGTGTTCTTTTTATTCACCATATTTTTCCTCTGTAGTCTAGTATACCTACTCTGTGGTAGAATGTAAACATGAATAAGGTTAATAGCTGGGCACTTGTCACGGGCGGATCATCGGGAATTGGCCTGGAGTTTTCGCGTCAACTAGCGGCTGATCACTACAATGTAATTTTAGCCTCGCGTGACGAAGATAAACTAGCGGTCGCGGCCAGGCAACTACGTCAAGAATATCAGGTAGAGGTTGAAACCATTAGTGTTGATCTCGCTAACGCCAAGGACGTTGAACGCCTCATCGCTAGGATTTGTGATGAGAATCGTCCGGTTGAGATGCTCGTCAATGACGCTGGATTTGCTGTCCATGATTCGCTATTAACTGAAGATACTTCTCGGCAAATGGCGGCTTTTGCGGTGATGGCCGAAGCGATCTTGAAATTATCCGGCGCGGCCGCTCGCACGATGATAGCGCGAGGAGAGGGTCGAATCATCAATGTTGCCTCGACATCTGCTTGGTTATTTGCTGGCAATTATTCGGCTTTGAAACGTTGGGTGGTGGTCTATACCGAGAGCCTAGCTTTGGAGCTACGTGGCACCGGCGTGGCTGCAACTGTGGTTTGTCCGAGCTGGGTGAAAACGAATTTCCATAGGAGCGCCGGAGTCGATCGCCCCGATGTTCCTCGTTGGCTATGGGTATCAGCAAAAACCGTGGTGAAAAGTGCTTTGTCCGCCTCGTCTAGAGGTAAGTCTCACATCGTGCCAACTTTTCGCTGGAAGGTTGCGGTATGTATATTGAAACACTGCGAGCCGTTTGCGAGGTTAGTCTCAAAGAAAATGGTGACAAAACGTCTAGCCGAACTCGAACGAAAACGCGAGAATAAAACATAATTTATTAGGCTAGTATGAATCAGCAATTACGAGACAAGCTCAAAACCTTACCACTCAGTGCTGGTGTCTATTTTCATAAATCTGGCGATGGCGAGATTATTTATGTTGGCAAAGCGGCGGTATTAAAAAACCGGGTCAGACAATATTTCCAGAGTAAAAAGGATATGGAAGCCAAGACGCTGGCGCTCGTCAACGAAATCGCCGATACCGAGTGGATCGAAACCGAGAGCGAAATCGATGCGCTATTTTTAGAATCAGAAATGGTTAAACGCTATATGCCACGCTATAATATTTTGCTGCGTGACGACAAATCGCAGACGTTTGTGCGCATCAATATGCAGGACGAAATACCGTTTGTCAGTTTCACGCGTCAGCCGGTTGATGATGGCGCCGATTATTATGGTCCGTTTTATAACGGCTCATCGATCAAAAATGCGTTGCGATTATTGCGAAAAGTTTTTCCTCACTATACGAAACCCACCATTCCAATTAAATCTGGTTTGGATTTTCAATTAGGTCTGTCGCCTGGCATCGAGGTTGGTGTGATGACACCAACCGAATACAAAAAAACCCTGCGTCAGTTGATTAGTTATATCAAAGGCAATCGCAAAGCCGTGCAAAAAGATATGGAAAAAGCCATGAAAACCGCGGCTGAGCAACTCGATTTTGAACGAGCGGCGCGATTACGTAATCAACTTTATCATTTGGCTGAATTGCAACGCCAAATTGTGTTTAGTCGCGAGGAATTCCTCGATATCAGCAAAGACAAGGCGCTGCTCGGACTCGCGGAGCTGCTGGGTCTCGAAAAAGTTCCGCGTCGCATCGAAGCCTACGATGTCAGTCATATCAGCGGTCATGACAACGTGGCTTCGATGGTGGTGGCGACCAATGGGCTAGCTGACAAACGCGAATATCGCAAGTTCAAACTGCGTAGCCCGGGTAACGACGACGTGGCTCATATGCGCGAAACCATCGAGCGTCGCCTCAAACACTTGAAAGGGTGGGGAAGGCCAGACTTGATCGTCCTTGATGGTGGCGCTGGGCAACTCGGAGCGGTCAAAGATCCACTCGGCGGGGCAAACATTCCGTTTATTGGCCGTAACAAGAGCGGTGATCACACGCGTAATGCGAGCGTAACCTTGGTAATCCCGCGTGGCGATTCGTACGAGACAAAACCGCTCGCCAGTGACGATCACATCGCGAAATTGGTGGCGCGACTTGACGACGAAGCTCATCGATTCGCCATCAGTTATCATCAAACAGTGCGAGGCAAAGGTCAAACCAAAAATGCAATCGAGGAAATCCCGGGCATCGGTCCCGCGACCCGTAAAAAATTACTGCGCAAATTTGGTTCGGTTGCTGGCGTGAAAGCTGCGGATGAGACAGAAATCGCCACACTCATCGGCGCCGCCAAAGCTCGGTTGGTCAAACGTGCGCTATTTTGATGCTCAAAATCCACACCTCGGGTGGCGTGAGGCGGGGCAGCACCCAGAAGTGTTTTTACCTGTGCTTCGGTAAAAAATTTTTGGGGCGGACCGAGCGACAGGACCCGAGGAGATTTTGATATAATTAGAGTCATGGAATCAAATTTTTTCAAAAACAATCGGGAACGACTAGGTGAACAATTACAGGGAGCACCAGCAATTTTTACGGCCTATACCGAAATGCAGCGATGCAGTGACGAATCGTGGCGTTTCGAGCAAGAGGCAAATTTCTGGTATCTATGCGGTATCGAAGAAGCCGATTGGCAATTAATGATCGATGGGGATCAATCTATCTTGATAGCACCAGACATATCAATGGTCTCGCAAATCTTTAATGAACATATTTCAATGGAGATGGCGCAAGCTATCAGTGGTGTCGATAAAATAATATCTCATGATGAAGGAGTCAAGTATTTAGCTGATTTAGCCGAGAAACACAGCCAGATTTATACGGTTTTACCGAAAAATCAAATCGACCACGAATTTTGCTTGAATCCAGCGCAAGCAGTGCTGGCTAGTAAATTGAGAAAGCTTTTCAAAAAGGTGCAGGACGCGCGACCGATGCTTCATAAAATGCGGGCTATCAAACAAAAATCGGAAATCATGATGATGCGACGTGCTATTAACCTGACTCGTGCGGCATTTGAAACGGTAAAAAATGAATTGCCAAACTATGCATTCGAATATCAGGCACAAGCTAGATTTAGTTTCGAGTTCGAACGAGCTGGGGCAGTCCATGCCTATGATCCTGTGATCGCCGGTGGCGCTAACGCCATAACGATGCACTATGTTTCAAATCGAGCAGGGCTAAAACAAGGAGAGCTAGTATTGATGGATGTCGGCGCTCGTTACGGCGGATATAGCGCCGACATTACGAGGACGTATGCTTTCGGCGAACCGACCAAACGTCAACGTGCGGTACATTTGGCCGTTAAACAGGCAAAAGATAGGATTATTGATTTAATCAAACCGGGTGCATCGGTGCGGGAATATCTCGAGAGCTCAGACGAAATTATGGGCGAAGCCCTGAAATCGTTAGACCTCTATCATAACGAAGATGATTTTAGGCGCTATTTTCCGCACGCTATTTCGCATGGTCTCGGCATCGAAGCACATGACCCACTGGGACAGCCAGAGGTTTTCCTATCTGGCATGGTATTGGCCGTAGAACCGGGCATCTATATACCAGAGGAAAATATCGGTGTTCGACTAGAAGATAATGTCTTGGTAACAGAGTCTGGATATGATAATTTAGCCAGCCATTTATCAAGTGAGCTATAGATTATTACCAAAAAGCAATTGATTATGGTAAAATTGTTGTAATGAGAAGGTACGGATTGTTTTTTATCAGGTGGGCCCTCTGTTCGCTGGGGCTCTGGATATCGATACGCTTATTTGGCGAGGAAGTTAATCAATCAGTAGGGGTTTCGATTGCTACCTTTTTGTTCGCTGGACTAATCTTTTCGTTTGTCAACTCTATTTTGCGGCCGATTATTACCATCTTGTCGCTGCCGTTTGTAATCGTTACCCTAGGGCTATTTATGTTGATCGTCAACGGATTCATGGTGTGGGTGACAATCGCGATAGCTCCGAACTTGCACATGGGATTCGGTGCAGCGATAATTAGCGGAATCGTCCTGAGTTTGGTAAACTATTTGGTGAGTGAAATTAACGAGTTTACCAACAAGGAGGCCTAGTGGAACTGGATTCAACCCTTTCAGCTATAACGATCGTTAGCGCGGCGCTAACGGTGATACTAGTATTATTACAATCTCGCGGTGCTACGCTAGGTGCAGGTTTCGGCTCGAGTGGCGAGTTGTTTACCACCAGACGCGGTTTTGAAAAGAATCTATATGAAACAACTATCGTTACATCAGTCGTCTTTGTGCTGAGTATCGTAGTTGGTTTGATAGTAGGCTAACCGTGTCCAAAAAAGACGACGTACCTCAAACTGATAGCGATGACACTGCTGTTGTCAAGAAAAAGCTGTCTCTCAAAAAACGTCTATCCAAATGGAAACCAACGCGTCGTAACCTAGATCGTAGTGAAAAGAAGCTCCTGCGCCATGCGGATAAATTTATTATCAGCCGCTGGGATAATTTGCGTGTAGTCCGCGAGCAAATTGCTGGTTGGTTGATCGTGATGGCTTGCCTGATCATCTTTGCCTTTATACAGATCGCGGTGTATAGTCGCAACAACTCGACATCAGCGCCAATTGGTGGCGGCACCTATGCCGAGGGTGTGGTGGGCAAAATCGACACCATTAGTCCTCTCTATGCAGCGACCGACCGGGAAAAAGCCGTTTCCAAACTAGTTTATTCTGGGCTGTTCGAGTATGATCAACTCGGCAATTTACGTCCGGAACTAGCTAGCTCATACTCGATTTCGGATGACGGCAAAGTTTATACCGTTAAACTACGTCCCAATGTTCGCTGGTCGGACGGCACGGCTTTTGGGGCTGATGATGTCCTAGCCACCGTCAACTTGATGAAGAATGCCATTGTTGATTCGGTGTTAAATAGTAGCTGGAAGAGCGTCGAGGCCAAAAAGGTTAACGATCAGACTGTCGCCTTTACGCTAAAGAGTCCACTAGCATCATTTCCGTTTGCGTTGACCTTTGGGGTGTTGCCAAACCATATCATGAAAGAAGTCGCCCCAGCCACAGTGCGCAGTTTTTCGGTAGAGGATATCGATAAGATCGTCGGTACCGGGCCGTTTACATACAGTTCTAGCGAGGCATTAGCCAACGGATACAGAGTGATTCATTTTAGTGCCAACGAGAATTATTTTCGAGGAAAACCGCGTTTAGCAGTTTTGAATATCCAAACCTTTGAAAATTCAGACAAATTATTAGAGGGCTTCGAGACCAAAGAGGTCAATGCGGTCGCTGGTCTCAGCATTTCGTCGGCGGCAAAGTCGCTAGCGACCAAAAACAATCAGCTCGTCCAGAGTCCATTGGCTGACGGTGTGTTTGCTTTGTTTAATAACAGTCGACCTATCACTGGTGATCAAACGGTACGCGAGGCCCTGAGACTAGCGATTGATCGCGATGCGTTACGTAAACTCGTAGTCTTATCGGACGACGATACTACGGAAAAACTGGCTACACCTAACGCCCTGGAAACTCCGATGATTAGCCAATCGGTCAAGGGGCTCGATGCCTTGAAGCAGCCAGGCTATGACATCAAAGCTGCCGCGGAAAAACTGGATGCGGCCGGATGGAAATTAAATGCAGATAAGAAACGCGAAAAAGATGGCACGGTGATGTCGCTCGAAATTGTCACGATCAAAGGTGCTGATTATGAACCAGCCGCCAAGAGCATAGCCGACGCATGGCGGAAACTAGGTATCGAGGTTAATCTGACATCGGCCGATCCGAGCAGTGCGCAGCAGAATTTCTTTGTGACGCGTAGTTACGATGTTTTGGTCTACCAGATACATCTGGGCGCCGATCCAGATGTCTATGCCTATTGGGGATCGTCGCAGGCGAACGCCTATGGATTGAATCTTGCCGATTACAAATCTACCATTAGCGACCTTGCTATGACCAATGCGCGTTCCCAGATGGATCAAACCAAGCGCGACGCTCGCTATATCGATTTTGCGAAACGATGGATAGCCGACGCACCAGCCATCGCGCTCTATCAACCGAACTTTTATTATCTAAAAACTACCGATTCTCGTTCGATCAATGACAATCTCCAAATGGTCGATCCTACATCTAGGTTATCCGATGTCTCGTCCTGGACCGTCAAGTTCGGACAAGTCAAAAACACCCCATAGTATAATTTCAAGCTTATTTGCATAAATAAAAAAATCGCCCCAGTTTTCTGGGGGCAATAAACTCATAAAAATGTCTGGTGCGCGCGAGAGGACTTGAACCTCCACGTCATTGCTGACACTAGCACCTCAAGCTAGCCTGTCTACCAATTCCAGCACGCGCGCATAACCATGGTGGAGTATGCCGGATTTGAACCGGCCACCTCTTCGCTGCCAGCGAAGCGCTCTACCAAATGAGCTAATACCCCATAAAATTAAAAAACAAATATGGTGGGTTGTGAGGGATTCGAACCCCCGACCCTCTCGGTGTAAACGAGATGCTCTAGCCAACTGAGCTAACAACCCTGATTATTTGGTACTGGTGGGTCTAGCAGGTCTCGAACCTGCGACCTCACGAATGTGAATCGTGCGCTCTAGCCAACTGAGCTACAGACCCGACTGGATTATTGTAGCATATCAGCGGACACTACTCAAATAGCGATTTTGAACCTCGGGCCAATTGACCACGTTCCACCACGATTTCACATAATCACCGCGATTATATTTATAGTCTAGATAATAAGCATGCTCCCAAACATCTAGCCCCAGGATCGGCTCGCCGATTTCTAGCGGGACATCTTGATTTGGTGTCGTTACGATCGATAGGTCAGGGAGCAGCCAGCACCAACCGCTACCAAAAACGGCCAGACTCTTGGCTGAAAATTCATCGACAAAAGCTTGAAAAGAGCCATATTTTTCGACCAGAGCTTCTTTTAATTGACCAGTCGGTTCGCCGTTGCCGTTAGGCGTTAGCCATTTCCAAAATCGCGAATGGTTATAGTGACCGCCACCATGATTGCGAATAGCGTTACGGACGGATTCGGGCACCGATTCTAGATTGGCTAGTAGATTGGTTAATTCGCGTGTTTGTAGCTCCGGGACTTGTTCTAGGGCTTCATTTAGCTTATTGACGTAGGTTTGATGGTGATTATCATGATGTAGATGCATAATATCGCCGCTAATATATGTGCCGAGCGCATCGTAATCGTAGTCGAGATCTGGTAATTTGTACATGTCTACCTCCTATTTAGTACATCTATTTTACACTATTCATGGACATAGCGCCATTTTTACTAAAACCACATACAATACGAACAAAACACCATATCTAGCGCTCGTAGTAAAAACCGCAACGCTAAACCTATTGACATGAGCACTTTCGGTGAGGTACAATAGAGTAACATTAATCATCCAAAGGGGGAAATAAAATGAGCGACAGCACAGATTCTAATGATGACAAGAAAGTTATCGTGTATAGCACCAACTGGTGTGCCTATTGTAAAATGGCAAAACAGTATCTAGGCGGCAAAAACGTCGTCGTTGACGAGAAAAATATCGAGGAAGATCCCGAAGCTCACAAAGAGTTGATGGACAAAATCGGCGGTAATTTCCGCGGCGTACCGGTCATCGACATCGCCGGTACTATCGTGCTAGGTTTTGACCGTGCCAAGATCGACGCTGCTCTGAAGGCCACAGCCTAAATCTACTCAGAGAACGAGATACTATGGCCGATAAAGAATCAATGGTGCTAGTTTATACTGGCGAAGGTAAAGGCAAAACGAGCGCCTCGGTAGGACTGCTCGGTCGTGCCCTCGGCGCCGGTAAAAAGGTAGCTTTCGTCCAATTCATCAAAGCCTGGACAGTGAGTGAACATCATTTTTTTGACGCCATCATGCCGGTATATAAAGACACTTTTACGTTTCATAAAGGCGGCCGTGGGTTTTTCCACGCTGGTGATCAATCGGCCGAAAATGTGACCGATGATGAGCACCTAGCTGCCGCGCGCGACACCTACAATTTAGCTCTCGGCGCGGCGAGCTCGGGTGATTATGATCTGGTGATTTGCGACGAGATCAACAATGCTGTTCATGACGGGCTGCTGACGATTGACGATCTAAAGAGGCTGATCGAGCGACGTGCGCCCAGCACTAGCCTCTGCTTAACCGGTCGTAATTTCCCCGAGGAGCTACTAGGTATTGTCGACATCGCGACAGAGATGAGAAAAATAAAGCATCATTATGACGATGGCTTTCTGGCGACCAAAGGTATCGACTACTAGCGCTTTTTCCCTATTTGTGCTATGATACTAAACAAAGGAAGGCTCGATAAAGGGCTATTTTTATTGAAATGAAATCTGATTACATCCGAAACATTGCGATTATCGCCCACGTCGACCACGGTAAAACGACGATGGTGGACGGTCTATTGAAACAATCAAATACCTTTCGCGACAACCAAGCCGAAATGAATCAAGAATTGATCATGGATAGTGGCGACCAGGAACACGAGCGCGGCATCACGATTACGGCCAAACAGACTAGCATTTATCACGGCGATTACAAAATTAACATTATCGACACGCCAGGTCACGCTGATTTTTCGGGCGAAGTCGAGCGCACACTCAATATGGCCGACGGCGTGTTATTGATCGTCGACGCCCAAGAAGGCCCGATGCCGCAGACGAAATTTGTCCTCGGCAAAGCACTCGAACTCGGTCTCAAACCAGTAGTCATTATCAACAAGATTGATAAGCCCGCCCGTCGGATTGACGAAGTCGAGGACGAGTTGGCTGACCTATTCCTAGAACTAGCGACTGATGATAGTCAATTGCATTACCCAGTCTATTACGCGATTGGTCGCGAGGGCAAAGCCTGGACTGCGGTGCCAAACAATCCGAGCGAGCATGCCGACTTGACGCCGATTTTCGATGCGATTATCAACGATATTCCAGCGCCAACTGTCAATAGCGATGGCCCGTTGCAGCTGCTTGTGACGAGCTTGCAATACGATTCATTCCTCGGTAAATATGCCATCGGTCGTGTCACGAGAGGTCAAGCCAAGCGTGGACCAGTCGTGCTCATCAAACGTGACGGCACTGTGATGGCTACTAAAATCGAGAAAGTCTTTGGCTACCGTGGTCTCACTCGTGAGGAGATCGAAGTCGGTCAGACTGGCGATATTGTCGCTCTCGTCGGCGTCGGCGATGCTCATATCGGTGAGACGATTGCCGACAAGGACACCCCAGAGGCACTGCCGACTATCGAAATCGAAGCTCCGACGATCAGTATGTATCTCGGCCCGAACACCAGCCCGATGAAGGGCAAAGAAGGCGAGTTTACTACTAGTCGCCAGATCGGCGATCGATTGAAAAAGGAACTCGAAACCAACGTCAGCTTGCGCGTTGAGGACAATGGTATCGGTTTTACGATTTCAGGTCGTGGTGAATTGCACCTCAGTGTGTTAATCGAGGCGATGCGCCGCGAAGGCTATGAATTTGAGGTTGGTCGTCCGCAAGTGGTTACTATTACCGAAGACGGTGTTGAAAAAGAGCCGGTCGAGGAACTCTATGTTGAGGTTGCGCCAGAATTTATCGGCGCTGTTAGCCAAGAGCTCGGTGCGCGTCGTGCCGAGATGCGCGGTCAGGAGCAGACTGGTAGCGGCACAGCGCGGATGGATTATATTTTACCAACTCGTGCATTGATCGGGCTACGTAACCTACTATTAACCGCCACCAAAGGTACGGTGATTATGAACAGCTTGCCGCACGGCTATCAACCGCTAGCTGGTAAGATGCCGCGCACTCGCAATGGCGCCCTGATTGCCTTTGAGGCTGGCACGACAACGCCGTATGCTCTGCAAGCAGCCGAAGCCCGCGGTGAGTTATATGTTGGTGCCGGTACCGCTGTGTATGCCGGTATGATCATCGGTCTCAATCGCCGCGGCGAGGATATGGAAATCAACGTTTGCAAAGCCAAGCAGTTAACCAACATGCGTTCTAGTAGTAGTGACGGAGTGGTGCAGCTGACGCCGTTTACCGATCTGAGCCTAGAGCAATGTATCGACTTTATCGAGGATGATGAGCTACTCGAAGTGACGCCAAAGAGCCTACGTCTCCGCAAACGCTACCTCGACGCCAACCAGCGTAAACGCGCCGCGAAAAATTAATATCTCCCCCCCCCCCCCAGGTCCTGCTATTTAATCTCCCGCACAAAAGATTTCAAAACTCCCTCGGGTCCTGCCGCTCGGTCCGCCCCTAAAATTTTTTCGGTCAATCACCACCGAAAACAATTTTGGGAGCTGCCCCGCCTCACGTCACCCGAGGTGTGAGTTTTAAAATCTTTCTAGGCGTGCGTTTGTTCGATGGTGGTGTGGAGTTCCTGTTTGTCGCTCTCTTTGCCGTCGCTATTGACTTGGTAAATCAAAATTGTACCAAAAACCATTTCAAATTTGGCAATATCTTTGTCGCTAATGCTCTCTATATATTTGACGAGCGCGCGGATCGAATTGCCGTGAGCCACAAACAAAATATTTTCACCCGCGAGTAATTTTGGTAAAATTTCCGCCTGATACCATGGCACTACACGGTCGTAAACGTCGTGTAGTGTCTCGCCATTTGGGATCGGCTCATCGTAATTGCGGCGGATGGCATTAAATGTGTCTTCGCCGACCTTTTCCTTGACATCCCATTTATTGAGACCGGTGTAGTCACCGTAATCACGTTCGTTGAGAGGCTCTACAGCCTGGAGCTCTAGGTCGGGTTGACCTTGGGTTGACAGGATATTTTCGGCAGTTTCGATCGTTCGTTTTAGTTTGCTGACGAACACCTCGTCAAATTTGAAATCGGTCAGTAGTTCACCCATTTTTCTAGCATCGGCGGCACCTTTGTCGGTGATCGAAACATCGGTCCAACCAGTCCATTTGCCAGCCAAATTCCATTCACTCTCGCCGTGGCGCGCCAAAACTAATTTACCTGAACTCATGTTAATTCCTTTCATTAATATAGACCTATTGTATCTGATTTCGGGCGTCGCGTAAAACCTCGGCTGAATGGTGGAGATTAGCGAGCTCTAGGTCGCTGAGACGTGGCGTGAGGACTTTTTCGATACCATGTTCGCCCAAAATAGCCGGAACTGACAGGTAGAGATCATCAATGTCATATTCGCCGTGCAATAGCGACGACACAGTCATGATCGAGCGTTCATCGCGCACAATGGCTTCGACGATACGAGTGGCGCTCA
The DNA here is from genome assembly GCA_016699895.1 of Candidatus Saccharibacteria bacterium. Taxonomy (NCBI): domain Bacteria; phylum Candidatus Saccharimonadota; species Candidatus Saccharimonadota bacterium. The sequence goes on from CP064991.1 coordinate 437,228, forward strand.
TACCGATACCGTAATAGGTCGCACCTTTACGATTGATAATTTCATAGGCGGCGTTACGAGTCGAATCAGCAATTGACTGACGAACTTCGTCGTTGATCTCCTTGTTAAACAGATCAGAGGCTTCGTCGAGACTCATGCCGGCAATATTGACGAGACTCCAGGCTGGAAATTCACTATCGCCATGTTCGCCCATGATGTAACCGTGGACATTGCGCGGATCGATATCGAAACGGTTAGCCAGCAGATAGCGAAAACGTGAACTGTCGAGCACTGTACCCGATCCGATGACGCGATTTTTCGGAAAGCCAGTTACCTGGCGAGCGACGTAGGTCATCACGTCAACTGGATTGCTGATGACTAAAATGACGGCGTTTGGTGATTGCTCGCCGACTCTGCCAGCGACGTCGCGCATAATAGCAGCGTTACGGGTAATCAGGTCGATACGCGTCTCGCCCGGCTTTTGGTTAGTGCCGGCCGTGATGATGACGACGTCGGAACCTTTGGTGTCTTCGTAGCTGCCAGTGCGAATAACCGATGATTTGGCAAAAGGTGCGCCGTGACTGATGTCCATAGCTTCGCCCTCGGCTCGTTCTAGGTTGACGTCGACGAGGACGATTTCACTCGCTACACCCTTCATAACTAATGTGTAGGCTACGGTTGACCCGACAAACCCAGCGCCGATCACCGATATTTTGATTGCCGTTTGTGCCACTTTCCACCCTTTCTACTAGTAATATTATTTGACATGATTTTACCATAACCGGGTCACTTTCGTAAATAGCAAGGCTCTGCTAGAATAGATCACGTTATGAGTAAAATTACATCAATCAAAGCACGACAAATTTTAGACAGCCGCGGCAATCCAACGGTGGAAGCTGTGGTCCAATTAGAGGACGGCTCGTATGGCCGAGCGGCCGTTCCGTCTGGTGCATCGACCGGCTCAGGTGAAGTCTTGGAGCTGCGCGACGGCGGTTCGGAGTGGGGTGGCAAAGGTGTCACCAAAGCTGTCGCCAATGTAAATAACCAGATCGCCTCGGCGCTGGTCGGTCAAGATGCCGGTAATCAGAATCATATTGATCAGGTGATGTTTGACCTTGACGGTACCGACAATAAATCAAATCTCGGCGCTAACGCAATTTTGGCAGTCAGTTTGGCGGTCGCCAAAGCCGAGGCCGTATCTCAGGATCTGCCGTTTTATCGCTACATTGCTGAAATGACTGGTACGACCGAGATGTCGTTACCTATGCCGATGATGAACGTCATGAATGGTGGCGCGCATGCGGGCTGGGCAACGGATATCCAGGAATACATGATCATGCCAGTCGGCGCGCCGACTTTTGCCGAAGCCATTCGTTATGGTACCGAAGTCTTTCATGCGCTAGCTAAAATTCTGAAAGAGGAAAAATATCCGACAACGGTAGGTGATGAGGGCGGTTACGCACCGCGCGTTCAGCACGGTAACGAAGAGCCACTCCAGCTGATTTCGCGCGCTGTCGAAGCGGCCGGCTATCGTTTGGGCGAGGATATCGCCTTTGCCTCGGATCCAGCTAGTAGCGAGTTTTATCAGGACGGCGAATATCAACTGAAAGCCAACAATGAAACCCTCTCGACTGACCAGATGATCGATTTTTGGCGCGAGATGGTCGACAAATATCCGTTCGTATCAGTTGAAGATGCTTTGTCTGAGTCAGATTGGGCAGGTTGGACAAAGTTGACCGAGACACTCGGCGACAAGATTCAACTTGTCGGTGATGATCTACTCGTCACTAACACGAAACTACTCCAAAAAGCTATAGATGAAAAAGCCGCCAACGCGATTTTAATCAAACCAAACCAGATCGGTAGTTTGACCGAGACGATCGCGGCGGTCAAATTGGCCCAAGACAATGGCTTCCGCACAGTTATGAGCCATCGTTCAGGCGAGACCGAGGATACGACGATTGCGCATCTAGCAGTCGGCCTCAACTGTGGTCAAATCAAAACCGGTTCGCTCAGTCGTACTGATCGTATTGCAAAATACAACGAACTCCTGCGCATTGCTGAGGCTGAACCAGATATGAAGCTTGCCAAACCGTTCTAAATCAATAATTTCGAGATCTACCCGGACGAGTGTGGTTGCTCGTCCGGGCTTTTTGATCCGCTCTAGCCCTTCCTGTACTCCTGGATGAGCCTACTGATGGTTGCAACGTCGGCCACTACAGTGGTTACAACTGTGGTCCACAGAATGAATACGCCGATATCGCTAGGGTTGATCACGATCAAGCTGGCGACCAAGACGATCTGAGCCACCATCTTGACCTTGCCCCACCACTGAGCGGCGAGGTCGACAGTAGGGCGATGCCACTTGATCCAGGACCGCAGCAACACCGAGATGATCTCGGGCACGGCAACCAGACCGACAGCCAGCCACCACCTGAAATCACCAGGATAGTGAAAATAGGCGATGGCGGCCAGAGTTCCGATGATCAAACTCTTGTCGATCAGGGTGTCCAGGAACTTCCCGGACTCACTGATCTGGCCAGAGCGTCGCGCCAGTTCGCCGTCCCAGCGATCGGTCAGCGCGGCGATCAGAAAGACGACGGCTGCGAGGATGGCGAACCAGACATCTGTCGACAGGCTGATCAGCAGGATCACGATCGGAACTGGGCCGAGTCGCGCCAGGCTGATATGGTTGGGCCGGATGCCGTGGTCGTAAAACCACTGATACAACCAACCCTCTTCGGGTCGACGCGCCGGCGCTGGCAGAGGATACATCATGGACATTTCTGCCCCTTTCCGCGCCGAAGCGCTGATAGAAATAGAAGAGCGAGCGGATTAGATTAGGTGCTTTCCGCGCACTCGGAACAGTAGATATCGTACAAGTAAACAGATAATTTTGCAAGGATAGCTACATTAATGAACTAATGCTTTCATTTTGTCAAGTTATAGGGTATAATCAGCTCTCATGAAGAGGACCGAGAGTGAGTTGCAACAATTGCCGAACGATGTTCGCTTGAATCGTTTTGGTCACGTGGTGCGAACTGATCCGTTAGATCTGCGACCTGGTTACCTACGCGACGAAGACGCTAATTTGCCATTATCTAGGTTGCAGAAAATCCAGAAAAAACTCGGTTGGGCGACGATTGCTAACGGCATGAGCGCCCTGCGACCGCCACTGGCAGCGGCTGGCATCACCTTGCTCGCGACTGGCCAACATGAGGCTGGCGTGGCGACGCTGGCTGCAGCCGCTCTGACTGATGCCGAAGGCAAACCGGCCCGATTGACTGGCACGGATGACCCGGTTTCTGGTGCTCGTAACGATGTGCTAGCTGACGGTGCCGCCGCAGCCGCTATTGGAATAGGGGCAGTGGTCGGCGGTATTATTCCTGGTGGTTCGATGCTCGGAATTTATGGGCCAAAAGCTATTAATGGCGTCAATGTTTGGCAGGCGGAGCGCGAAGGTCTCACTGTTTACACCGATAAAATCGATAAAACCGTCGAAGCAGCCCGTTGGGTCGTTGCCGGTCTCTACGTGGCGGCATATACTAACGTTCAACCACTCGCTACTGAAATTGACTGGGAAACGGCGGCTCACTACGGTATGCTATCGGTGGCAGCCGCTGGGTTATATTCGTCGTATCGACAGATCCGTCGCAGGCAAAAAGCCTCAAAAGCTAAAACCGTAGAGCAAGCTTTTGTGGCCGATCCAACTGATTCTGAACAATCCGATATTAGTTAATCACGCGGCACTTCGTCGGGTAAATAGCCCTTCTCATGTTCGAAACCAGCTTGCCATTTGTAATCCTTGCCGTATCCGAGGTCTTGCATCAGTTTCGTTGGCGCATTCCGTACATGGAGGGGTATTGGTGCGTCAGGGAATTGTTCAGCCAGCTGCTGGGCTCGACCCCACAGGTCATAACTTTCGCGCGATTTCTTGGCTCGGGATAGTGCGACGACAACATGGCTCAGAATAATTCCGCCCTCTGGCATGCCAACGCGTTCGATCGCTATAAAAGCACTCGTCGCTAGGTTCAAAGCTCCATTGCCGGCGAGACCGACATCTTCACTGGCAAAAATCACCATCCGGCGAGCAATAAATTTCGGATCTTCACCGGCAGCTACCATACGTGCTAAATAATAGAGAGCTGCCTGGTCGTCGCCGGCACGCATTGATTTAATAAATGCTGAGATCGTATCGTAGTGCCCATCGCCTTTTTTGTCGTAACGCGGTAGTTTACGCCCAGCGGCTTGTTCGACTGTATCAGAGGTGATCTTTTGACGGTTTTTGATCAGTCCCGCAGCCACCTCTAGGGCGCCGAGTGCGGTTCGAGCGTCACCATTCGCGAGTCTCGTTAACGTCTCGATAGCATCCTCGGTGATTTTCTTTTCCAGTTTTTCTAGCTTGATTGCCCGTTCAATAATTTTGGCGATAGCGGCGTGATCTAGTTGCTCTAGGACGATAACTCGCGAGCGCGAAATCAGCGGCGCGATCACCTCGAAACTAGGATTTTCCGTCGTAGCACCGATCAGGCTGATCAGTCCGCTCTCGACATGGGGTAAAAAGGCGTCCTGCTGGGCTTTGTTGAAGCGATGGATTTCATCAACGAACAAAATCGTGCGAATTTTGAGATTCCAGTTTTGTCTGGCGCGCTCGATCACGGTTTCAACATCGGCTTTTTTGGCGCTGACGGCTGAGATCTCGATAAAATCTGCCGTCATTTCGCTCGCGATGATCCGTGCCAAGGTGGTTTTACCGGTTCCTGGTGGACCCCACAATATCAAACTGACCGGTTCTCGGGCCTCAACGATCTTGCGCAGCGTACCGTTCGTGCCGACCAGCTTTTCCTGACCAATCACCTCATCTAACGTCTTTGGTCGCATGCGCTCGGCTAGCGGTACTCGTTTGCTCTCTTCCATACATCTATTGTACAATATCTGTATAAAGCAAGGAGGATCTATGGAATTCGTGGTAATAGCAGTAACGTTACTCGTACTATATTTCTTGGGTAGTCTAAAGGTTATCAAACAGTACGAGCGAGGTATTGTATTAACCCTCGGTCGATTCACTGGGACACGCCAGCCTGGTTGGCGAGTAGTGTGGCCATGGTTCCAGCAGATGACGCGTGTCGATGTTCGCTCGACGCCAATCGACGTGCCAAAACAAGAAGTCATCACCAAGGATAATGTGACCGTTGGCGTTGATGCCGTTGTCTATTTCCGTGCAGTAGTACCTGAAAAAGCCGTACTCGAGACTACTAACTATATCTATGCAACCTCACAGTTTGCTCAGGCGGCACTGCGTGACGTGACGGGCAACGTGAGCCTCGATGATCTGCTGAGCAAGCGTGATGAAATCTCTAATCAGATCAAAGCGATTGTCGATAAACAAACTGAGCCATGGGGTATCGACGTCGAAAACGTCAAGGTTCAAAATATCGAACTACCGTCTGACATGAAACGTGCTATGGCCAAAGAAGCCGAGGCCGATCGACAGCGTCGCGCTACTATCATTAATGCTGATGGTGAAAAAACCGCTGCGCAGACACTGGCTGAGGCGGCTGAAACGCTCAGCAATTCACCGGGCGCAATTAATCTACGAACCCTGAACACCCTGGAGCGTATTAGTGCGGAACCGTCACAGAAAACAATGGTATTATTTCCAGTCGAAGTTCTCGATGCACTGCGCGGCAAGACTCGGGGTCAATAATGACTCATGTCCTATTAGTATTTGGCGGTGAAGGCAGTGAGCATGATGTATCAGTGATGTCGGCTCGCAATGTGGCTGAGGCGCTGCGAGAGGCCAACTACGATATAACGCTTGCCTACATTGATAGGACGGGTAGCTGGCTCGCGGCCAAAGAGGTTGATAATAGAGATAACCCAACTGGCAAAACGATCTCATTGCATCAGCTCAATATCGATGTGATCTTTCCATTGATTCACGGCAAAGGTGGAGAAGACGGCATGATTGCCGCTATGGGAAAGACCGGGGGCATTCCGGTAGTTGGGTGTGGCCCAGAAGCTTCGATGATTGCTTGGGACAAGGACCGCTGCAAGCAGGTACTGAGTGAACATGGCCTACCGGTAGTGCCGTGGATAACTCTTCGTGAGGGTGATGCGTTGTCATATGATTCTGCTAGCAAAAAGCTGGAATCAGAGATTCTTTTTGTCAAGCCAGCTCGCGAAGGCTCCTCGATAGGCGTGAGCCGAGCAACGAACGAGCAAGAGTTTTTAGCAGCTTGCGAACAGGCTTTTCGCTATGATGACAAAATCCTTGTTGAAAAAGCCATCTCAGGTCGCGAGCTAGAATGTGCCGTGCTCGGCAATAGTCCTGATACGCGCGTGACTGAGGTCGGAGAGATCACGACGACAGATGGCTTTTACGATTACAATTCCAAATATGTTAGTACAACTGCCTCAAAACTAGATATTCCAGCCCAGAATTTGTCATCGGAACAAACCAAAACAATTCAGGATTACGCCAAACGAGCCTTTGACGCCATCGGTGGAGCTGGTTTGTCGCGCGTCGATTTCTTTCTGGATGCGAGCGATGTGATTTATATAAACGAGATCAATACCATGCCGGGGTTTACCAATATCAGCATGTATCCAAAACTATGGCAACAGGCTGGACTATCGTACGGCGAGCTGGTGTCGGAGCTAGTACGATTGGCTCTCTAATCTAATAGACAGATTGATTTTGCGAAATTTCTCTGATTTGTTACAATAGTATCGCTCGCGGTGCGACTCGCGGCTCTTTAGCTCAGTTGGTAGAGCAGAGGCCTGAAGAGCCTTGTGTCCCCAGTTCAAGTCTGGGAGGAGCCACCAGCCGCACCGAGAGAGTACCAAACAGTTTGCGAAAAGTAGCCTAGCAGGGTACAATAGGATAGTAATATGCGGGTTTAGCTCAGTTGTTGTCGAGCGAAGCGAGCCGAAAATAGTTCGCATGGCGCTCTAAACAACCGGAATATGACAGGCATGTTAATTTTTATGCGGGTTTAGCTCAGTTGTTTAGAGCGCTTCCTTGCCAAGGAAGAGGTCGAGAGTTAGAGTCTCTTAACCCGCACCATATAGAATAATACCTCGCTGCTAATAGCGAGGATTTTTGTTCCTAGAATATGCTCATGGCGCCTTGGCGGAGCAGTTACGCAGCGGTCTGCAAAACCGCGTAGGCGGGTGCAACTCCCGCAGGTGCCTCCAAATATTGTACGGGCGAGTGGCGGAATTGGTATACGCGGCGGACTTAAAATCCGCTGGTCTAAACAACCTTGAGGGTTCAAGTCCCTCCTCGCCCACCAAAACAGTATTTTCTGAGAGATTTTCGCCCGCATGGGCGATTTTTTCTCTGGCGGCGCATAGCGCCTGCCAGCAGTTCGGAGGGGGGAGAGCGGAAATGGGGCGCGGGCGGAGCCGCGCTTTTTTGTTTTCTAAAAACAGGTTCAATCCGTCGATTTCAGCAAACGCCTGTTTAATGGCGCTTGGCTCGGCACTTTTTGCAATTCTATTGAAGTCATGGGCTTGTTTTAGCCATTGGCGCATAGGTTCAACCCACGCATTGGCGGCAAGCGTTAGCTTGCCAATTTGTTCCTCTAGCGACTTCTTATCGCTCATCAGCTCGGCTTGCTTGGCTTTATATGTCGGCTGGTCAATATCTTGGTCAAGATAGCCGTCAAGCAGTCGCTGTAACTTGCCCTGCAAGTTACCAACCTTGCTCTGCGCGTCAGCGATAAGCACGCCAGAGCTTTGCTCGGCCTGCTTTTCATCTTCCTCTAGCATTGTCATGAGGGCGTCAGCCCACGACTTCGGCAGGGCGTAGCCCTGTAATATGTCTGTCAGTTGCACCAGCAATACAGGCTCGGTAATTGGCGACTCTTTGCATGCAATAGTCTTACTTTTACGCGTACACCGATAGTACACATATTCATGTATATTACCGTTTTTCTGATGCTTTACTTTCTTTTCAGCAGTTATAGACATATTACATACACCGCATGCCAGCAAACCACACAAGGCTTGCGGCTCATTCCTCGTCTTGTGCGGAGTATAGCCGCGCCGCGCAAGCACCACTTGGACGCGATCAAACAGCTTTTTGTCTATGATAGCTTTGTGCTTGCCCTCATGGACTTCGCCTCCATAGTAGAAATGCCCATAGTAAAACGGATTTTTCAGCATATGTTTTACTTGGTCTTTCGATAGTGGCTTGTTGCCGCCAGTTTTTATGCCCTTACTGGCTAAAAAATCGGCAATATCTACTAATCGGCTACCGCCACGCGCGTACATCTCAAATGCCTCGATGATAAACGGCGCACGCCGTTTATCTATAGCAATACTTTTAGTCCGCACATCGTTTATATACCCAACAGGTGCTTTGCTGGGGAACTCGCCGCGCCGCACTTTTTGGCGTAAACCTCGCTTGGTGTTTTCACTCAAGTTGTCTACATAGTATTTTGACTGGCTAAATGCCATAGATAGCATAAACTTGCCTTGGCTGGTATTCTCGAACCAAAAGGTCGGGAACTTTAGCGCCACAAGACGCGACTGGTCGAGCAAGTATATGATGTGTCCGCCATCTACCGAATTACGAGCGAGGCGGTCGGGGTGCCACGATATAATCCCGTTGGCTTTGCCCGCCTTTATATCTTTCATCATAGCATTAAACTTTTTGCGCCCTGGGGTCTTGGCGGATTGCTTTTCAATAATAACGCCCGCGATCTGCATATTATTGTCGGCTGCGTATTTACGCAGCTCAACTATCTGCGCCTCGACAGACAGTATCTGCTTATCTTCTACATCGGTGCTTTTGCGTACATAAATGTAGTACACCAGTTGCATATTTACGATTAGCTCTTGCATACTTGCCCCCTCAACTTAAATGACCGTCCTGGTGCAACCAACCTAGAAGAACTAGATTGTCCAAGACGGCCATTAAAGTCCACGACAAATAAAAATAGTTCTTCACTGGTTGGTTGCTCTTCTATTTTACGACGAAACGAGAGAAAACAGAAGTTTACTTCTTGTTTTCCGAGTGAGGAAGTAAAATCTCAGGAGATTTTACCATGAACACCACCGCTTGCGGTGGTAACAAAAAAGCGCGGCTCCGCCCGCGCCCCATTTCCGCTCTCCCCCCTCCGAACTGCTGGCAGGCGCTATGCGCCGCCAGAGAAAAAATCGCCCATGCGGGCGAAAATCTCTCAGAAAATACTGTTTTGGTGCGATTTTACACCGAAATCCGAACCGATTTCCGAGAAAATGGCTAAAGCTCAGCCCCGACGCCTGCGGGCGTTTAACGCCTGCTCGCCCCACCAGAAAAACCCTTTGCCTATTTTTTTATTTCCCCCGCCGAATTTCTTTTTTGAAACTGAAAGGGGTGTTCTCTGGTGGTGGCGTGTCACTTTAGCGACATTTGGCGCTTACAGGACTCTTTACAAAAACTATACACTCGGTGTATAGTAAAAGCATGAATGCACAATACGCACTACTTGGTATCTTGAACAAAAGCCCAAACTATGGGTATGAACTCAAGAAGATTTATGACAAACTTTTTGGCAGCGACAAAGCAATTTTGCCTGGCCAGATTTACTCGACCCTCTCGCGTCTCAAGCGAGATGAAAAGGTAGAAGAAGTTGCTGATACCGAAGCAAGCGGCGGGCCGGAGCGCGTAAAATACGCCATCACCTCGCAAGGAGAAAAGGCCTTGCGCCTATGGCTTGAAACGCCCGAAGCACCGTCGTCACAACTACAAGCCACGCTCTACATGAAAACCGTGCTTGCCATTATGGAAAACGGTGATGCTGCGCCATTCCTCGACAACCAGCGCCACGCGCACATCGAGCGTATGCGCGAGCTGACTACCCAGCGCCGCAAAGCACCGCTGGCGACCAAGCTACTGATTGACCACGCGATATTTCACATTGAAGCCGATCTGCGCTGGATTGACCTGACAAGCTCGCGACTCACAAAACTAAAGGAGGAATTATGCCTGTAAGTACTATTATTAGTGCCAAGAATATCAAAAAGTCATACGGCAAAACGGAAATCTTGCACGGTGTGTCACTCGATGTAAAACAAGGTGAAGTGCTGGCAATCATGGGGCCGAGCGGCTCGGGCAAATCAACCTTGCTGCATAGCCTCGCTGCAATTATTTCAGTCGATAGCGGTGAAATTATCCTTGACGGCCGCAATATCGGAAAGCTTAGCGACAATAAGCGCAGTATCTTGCGCCGCACGGTATTTGGTTTTGTGTTCCAATTTAGCCAGCTCGTGCCAGAACTTACTGTTATAGATAATGTCGCGCTGCCGCTCCTACTTAATGGGGTAAATCGTAACGAAGCATATAAAGAGGCCAAAAAGTGGCTAGGTGGAGTCGGGCTAACTGATAAATACGAAAGCACGCCCGGTGAAATCTCTGGCGGCCAAGCCCAGCGCGTCGCTATTGCTCGTGCTATGGTTGTCCAGCCAAAAATCTTGTTTGCGGACGAACCAATGATAGCCTCAATTCCGAGCATGTCATGGAACTGTTTATCAAGACCGCCAAAGACCACGGCACAACTGTTATCATGGTGACACACGAGCCAAGTATTGCTGCCTATGCTGACCGCGAAATCGTGGTGCGCGACGGCCAGATTGTAGGAGCGAAATAGTATGCGGCTGGCTTGGCTATTTCTTACGCGCTCAGGCAAAAGTAACCGAAATCGTCTTGGCCTGACTGCTGCGGCCGTGGCGCTTGGTATGCTGATGATTTTGGTGTTTATGGCCGGCATCAATGCCATACAAGCACAACCGCAACATAGCTCATGGCGGCTTGCTTTATTCGCGAGCAAAAACAACCAAAAACCGATTGAGGGCATTGCTCCACTGAAAGCAATAGTAGGGATTGGTGACGGTAACTTGACAAAATGGCAGAACGAAAATATTACAACCATATCGTTACACGCAAGCGATGCAACCTCTCCCCAGTTTAATGAGTTGCCCACACCAAAATATGGTGAATATTACGTCTCAAAAGGCCTATATAAAATCATCCACGACCACCCAGAAGATGCTATTGGCGAGCGATTCGGAACGAAGCAAATCGGCATCATACCAGAGTCCTTTTCGGTCTCGCCAAATGCACTTGATGTTATCCGCGGCATGAGCGAGCAGGAAGCGCGTAACGAGCGCGCTGTGAGCGTCTACAAACTTTCAAATGATGTAGAGGCTGCATCTCGATATAATGGCTTAGTGGGGACTGTGCTACTTTTTGGCGCAAGTATGTTGCTTATTCCCATCGTTACATTTATCTCTATTGCAGCCCAACTTGGCTCAGCGCAACGCGAAAAGCGATATGCTGCACTCCGATTGGTCGGCGCAACCCGCGAGCAAGTGACGCGTATTATTGCTGTCGAATCACTCAGCGCTGCACTGGCTGGCGTCATCACTGGTTCACTGGCATACGTTGCGATACTACCGCTCTTGAGCCAGTCCACGTTTGGTGGTATGCGATTTTGGCAAAGCGACCTCACTGTGCTACCACAATACTATCTCCTAGCCGTCATTGTTACATTACTATTCTGCCTCTTTGCTAATTGGCGGGGCATGCGTCACGTACAGGTTTCGCCACTTGGTGTGATGCGTTCAGGTAAGGTAAGTAAGCGCCCACGTGTATGGCGTCTTATACTACTTGTCCCAGGTTTGGTGGTGTTTATTTGGCTATTACTACCAAGCGGTGCACACTGGGTGCGTGACAATACAGATAGTCCTACGCCGATGCTATTACTGATCGCGGGGGGTATGAGTGTTATGTTCGGGATACTACTAGCTGGCCCATGGCTGACGAGCAGTATCTCGAGACTTGTCGCGCGCCGCACAAACAGCGCTGTTACACTACTTGCCTCAAAGCGTATTGCTATGCAATCTGGCCGAATTTTCCGTAGCGTCAGTGGCGTGGTATTGGCACTATTCGCAGGTAGCGTTTACCTGACTGGCATAAGTGGCATAGCTGAACTGAGCGCAAACGCGGTTGCAAACAATGGCTACTCTCAACTTAAAGACGGAACGGTGCTTATATCAAGTGACGTTCTGTCATCTCAGTTTGCATCGCAGCTAAAAGAGCTACCGTATGTCAAAGATACTAATGAAATACAGGGCAACGTAGCAGGTGCAGTCTTTATTCTGCCCTGCAAAACCGCTCATATCTACACGACCATTACATGTCCGGCAGATGTTACCTATGTTGGCGTTAATTTTGATAAAAGTCCTGCTGAAGGTAGCAAGTGGTTTGACATGTCACCTGATGGTATTCGTCAACAATTGATTAAGAAAGAAGATGCCAACCCTGCTTCTGCTGCGAAATCGAACCCATCATTTTTAGTTCGCCTTGACGACAACAGCCATCTAGACCAACTCCGTAGTTTCGTCGCAAGTAAATCGGGTGTCGATTCGGCGACGTGGGTATTCAGTGGCACATATGCACAAATGCCAATCGTCAGCCCTATCGTCTCTGAACTGGCAAATCTTGCCTATGCAGGTATGGGCCTCACGCTGTTCGTGGCAATCGCCAGCTTAATTATTGCAACGACTGGCGGCTTGCTGGAACGTAGGCGCTCGTTCGTCACACTCCGCCTTGGCGGCATGACCGTGACGCAAATGAAACGCACGGTTATGATAGAGTCGCTCATTCCACTTATCAGCGTGTCGCTGCTGGCTTGTGGCCTTGGCATATGGGTGGGGTGGGCTTTTACCTCTGCGCTATCTAGTAGTATGAAACCAACATTGACACCGCTATATCTCGGTATTGTCATAGGCTCGCTCGTCATCGCTATACTCGCTATTCGCCAGATTCTGCCAATGCTCGGCAAGATCACGCAGCCGGAGGAAAACCAAACAGAATAGAGAAAGGTTACGCTATATATGGCGCGGGTACGCCGCATATAGCGTATTCCTCGTACTTTTGATTTAGATAGGTCAACAAGACATGGTGCTAGAGTTTCAGGTTGAGGGCGCGGAGCGCGGCGGTTTTGCCGTCGGGGCTGAGCTTTACAGATTTTCTCGGAAATGGGTTCGGATTTCGGTGTAAAATCGCACCAAAATTTTGGTATTATTATGAAAATGAATCACGACAAACTGCGATGGCTGCGTAAAAAACGCTGGTATATTTATGTGACCATCGGTGTTATTTTTGGTATTGTAGATTATTATCTGCAAGCGTTATTACAACAAAACCAGCCTGTTTCGATTATAGCTATTTTTGGGGTCTGGATCATACCGCTCCTACCCGTAGCGTTATATGAGTCATGGGCTTCGCGCAGGATCACTGGGACGATCCTAGCTAGCATTCTGACCTGGAGTACGGCCATAGTGTCCTACTATGTTTACATGTTTTGTGTGCTGGTATTTTTCGGGACAGTTAGCCGTCCCGAATTGTATATAGGGCACATCAGCGAACCATATTATTGGACTAATGTCAGCATGGTGTTCACGGGTGACGTTTTGGGAGGGATTGTCGAGTGGCTGATGGTAGCGATCTTTGGCGGCGGTGTATTGGGCGCATGTATTGGATTTCTATATAGATTGATCTTACCCAAAGAGCAATCTAAAGCTACTCTCGAAAATAAACAAGAGAATATCAAAGAATAAATAGTTCTAGATTTATTGAGTATTCAGCGTTTCGAAGTAGTCATCTATGAACTGCTGTTCGGAGATGAACGTCACAATTTGCGCATTGGCAGACTCTTTTTTACTAAACGGGCGTTTATCGATGAGGGTCATACCGTAGGTGAATTCACCTTTTGTCTCTACGACGACGGCCTCATCTCGGACTTCGCACGCCTTTGGTTTCATAACGAAATAGGCGGCCAATGCATCGTACATTAATGCACCGCGGGTTGATAATTCGCTGCGCTGGATGTTTTGGATGTAGGGGGCGAGTGCGGACTGCAGCTCCGAACGTACGGCATCATTTTTGATTCGCGCAAACTCCTCGATCGGGACTTGGATATCGTTGCATACATCGAGCGGTATATACGTCTTTTTTACCGGAAATTCGGCAACAATTGCTGCGGCATCAGGATCGACGCAAATGTTGAATTCAGCTACCCGATTTTTGTTGCCTGGCACATCGAAAGCACCACCCATTATCACGAGTTCCTTTATCTGTTGCATGGTTTTGGCGTCGCGCTGAATCGCCTGGGCAATGTTGGTCTGTGGACCCAAAATTAGCAGGGTAATTTCACCAGGATTTTCATCGACAATACGCAGTATTTTATCGACCGCCTGACCGTCTAACGGGACCTGTTCGGTAATTGTTGCGCCGTCTAGGCCGCTAGCCCCATGCACATTTGCGAGCACCTGTTCGCGTAACAATGGTTTATCGGCACCAGAAAATAGTGGGATAGTCGGTTGACCAGCTAGTGTCAAAATATGTTTGGCATTATTCGTTACATTCTGAATTGTCGAATTACCAGCCACTGTCGTTACCGCAGAGATCTCTATATTCGGCGCGGCACACATTAGTAGTATAGCCAGCGCATCATCGTGGCCTGGATCGGTATCAATAATCAACTTCTTTTTATTCATTGTGGTTTCCATAACTTTTCTCCTTTATTAATTGTTCTTGCATAATAAAAACTCCCGTATTTGCGGGAGATTTATGGTTTCTCGGCGTCATTAGCACGCTATCGCCAACAAACATCTCCCGCACACGCGTGATGCCAGTAGTTGTGTTGACGTAATGTTGCACTCATAACGTGTACTATAACATTACGATACTGCTATAGTCAATAGTGACACGTACTTGCACAAGCCTCTTTTATGATAAAACTGGTGAATGTCAATATTGATAAACAAGCTTTAGCCCTGTAACATAGATAGGGTAATATAAGGAGGATTGAATATGATTTGGTTATGGATAGTTTTGGCTGTAGTTGTGGTCCTAGTGATCGCAGTTATTGGCATATATAACGCCCTGGTTCGTTTGCGCGTTCGTGTTGATGAGGCGTGGAGTGATATTACTGTTCAATTGAAACGTCGTGCTGATTTGATTCCAAATCTGGTTGAATCAGTCAAAGGCTATGCTACTCATGAAAAAGAAGTTTTCGAAAGAGTCACCGAAGCTCGCTCGGCTATTATGAGCGCCGCTCAGCAGGGTCCAAAAGCTGCCGCCGCCGCTGAGAATCAGTTCGAAGGCGCCCTAAAATCTCTATTTGCTGTTGCCGAAGCGTATCCACAGCTACGTGCTAATGAGAACTTTTTGCAGTTGCAGGCTGAGATCACCGATACTGAGGACAAGGTCCAGGCTTCACGGCGCTTTTACAACGGTGGTGTTCGTGATCTAAACACCAAGATCCAGACGTTCCCAACCAACGTTCTCGCTGGCATGTTTGGTTTCAAAGAGCGCGAGTTCTTTGAGGTCGAAGATCGCGCTGCTGTCGAAGAAGCTCCAAAAGTCAGTTTCTAATCTAGTTTATAGCAGGGACCAGCAATGTATAGTGCTATTAGCGCCAACAAACGAAACACTGTCATTATCATGGCAGTGTTTCTAGTGATTATCGCGGGACTTGGCTGGCTGGCTGGCGCTGCTTATAATAACGTTGGGATAACTTGGATTGTGATCGCTGTCGCTAGTGTTTATGCTTTGATCCAGTATTTTGCAGCCAGCAGGCTGGCTCTAGCAGTTAATGGCGCTCACCAGATTGAAAAGCGCGATGCCCCGGAATTATACCGGATTGTCGAGAATCTTGCGATCACTGATGGTTTACCTATGCCAAAAGTTTACATCATGGATGATCCGGCACCTAATGCCTTTGCGACTGGTCGCAACCCTGATAACGCCTCGGTGGCTGTTACGACGGGCTTGCTGCAGATTATGGACAAGCGTGAATTAGCCGCGGTGTTGGCGCACGAGATGGGACATGTCAAGAATTACGATATCCTAGTTAACATGATTGTATTTGGATTAGTCAGCGCTATCGGCATGATCTGCGATATGATTATGAGAGTTGCTTTTGGGGTGATAGTAAAGACCGTGACGCGAGGCTGATGATCTTTGGCATCATTGCTGCGATTTTAGCGCCGATCGTGGCTCTCATGGTGCAACTAGCAGTTTCCAGGCAGCGTGAATATTTGGCTGATGCCAGTGGAGCGTTGACGACGCGCGACCCAGAGGGTCTCGCCATGGCGCTAGAGAAGCTGAAGGATAGTAGCAAACCGATGCGTAACCAAAATAGCTCGACCGCTCATTTATTCTTTGCAAATCCTCTAAAGCCGGGCTTTTTATCAAAGCTGTTTAGCACCCATCCACCACTCGATGATCGTATTGCTAGACTACGACAGAATGCGACAAAAATGTAATGACAGACAAGAAAACTGATCACAGAACCAAACCAGCCGCCAAGGCTAAATCGGCTCAAAAGACTAGTTATCCGCTCTTCCGCCCATTATTTGCGGTTGGTCGTTTCCTTAGAGGTATCGGACGCAAAATCAGTGGGCGTGTCCGAGGTTTATTAGCCCGCCGTCCGCATCGTAGTTTTTATCTGACTGCGCGCCAAGATGCGCGTAGAGGTTTAAAAATCGACAGCTACGGTGGATTTACTATGCGCGTCTGGCGCATGATGATAAAAAATCGTGGTTTATTCATCAAATACTTTATTTTTTATGGCATAGTAGCGTTTTGTATAGTTGGACTAGCTAGCCAGGAAAACTTTGTGGCTTTTCGCGATGCGATTAACAATTCCGACGGCTACGAGGGTATAACGAAATGGGTATCGCTATTTTCTAACGCAATCGCTAGTGGCG
This sequence comes from Candidatus Saccharibacteria bacterium, assembly GCA_016699895.1. NCBI lineage: Bacteria > Candidatus Saccharimonadota > Candidatus Saccharimonadota bacterium. The sequence continues at coordinate 453,977 of CP064991.1, forward strand.
GCAGTTCGACTCTCGATGCTTCGCAGCAGATTCTGTCAGCTATTCTCTTCTTGTATGGCTGGCTAACTATCATATGGTTGCTACGGGCGATCATGCGAGGTGATGACGAAAAGATCAAACTGCGAGACGGATTGTATTCATCTGGCTCGCCAATCCTCTCTACTCTAGCCGTAGCGGTTGTTGTCGTTTTGCAGCTGTTGCCACTCGGTTTAGTGACTATCGCCTATACCTCAATTACAGCAGTTGGCTGGATAAACACTGGCGTTGCGATCGAGAATATGGCCGCGTGGTGTGCGCTAGCGGTTGCGGCGATTTTGACTATCTATTGGATATCTAGCTCCCTGATTGCGCTCATTATCGTAACTTTGCCAGGAACGTATCCGTTCGTGGCGATTCGCGCCGCTGGCGATTTGATGGTTGGACGGCGGCTCAAACTGACGTTGAGATTGCTATTCATGATGCTGCCAGTGGCCCTACTATGGTTATTGATTCTGATGCCGGCTATCTTTGTGGATAGTTGGCTCAAACTGACGTGGTTCCCACTCGTGCCACTAGTAGTGTTCTTGCTCGGTATTTTGACAATGATGTGGATAGCAACCTATATTTATATGCTGTATCGTCAGATTGTTGACGATCCAACACCACCAGTTTCGGCGCGAATATTAAAGAAACCAACCAAACTAAAAAAGTCGGTAAAACCACAGAATGCGGCTAAATCAGTCAAAAAGCCAAAATCGAGCAAACAATAACTGTTTTTTGTAACATTAGTGTAAGTTCAACGCGTTTAACACTAAATCTAGATCCTTGACACTATTTTTTTTGACGTGCACAACCGGATAGCCGTATTCGACCGCACTTTTCTCGAGTTTTTCACCAAATAATTTGGCCCATGCGACTTCTTTTTCTTTTACATCATGCGGATACGAATCGGCAATATCCCAGAGTCCGCGCCTAAATACTACGTCTCGAATACGACTTTCATCATTATCTATTAGAAAAATAGGCCGAATATCGACATTCGTATGGAGTGTCGGTAAAAGTTCTGGCAATATACCCACACCTTCAAAAATGAATCCTTGTTGCTAGGTATAGTCATCCTCGATCAGTTTTTTGTTACCAGGCCAGGCCTCGATACCTTGTTTCCATTCTCTATCAACAATCTCCTGCGTGTCAAAGGTATTGAGAAACGAAACAGCATCGTAATCATCGTCTGAATGTAGGTCAGGATAATCTTTTTTACTCGTTATCGCTAGCATTATATCGCGAGTCTGATCAGTCGATAGCCATGGTAGATGTAAATGATCAGCGAGTAGTGTAGCAATAGTAGATTTTCCGACAGTTGGCGCACCACCGATTAGAATTACCAGTTTACTCATAGGTAGATTTTAACATAAAAATATGGGGAACTAGAAATACGTATTTTGACAATTAAAATGCTAGAATGTTAGGATATCTTTTATATCAATGATTAGGAAAAGCAATTGAGAATGATTAACGACGATACTTTACCAAAGTTAGCCCTCGGCACATGGATGATGGGCGACAATAGAAGCCCGAACAATGACGAAGACGGAGATATTTCGGCCATAAAGTTAGCGCTCGATAACGGCGTATCGCTCATTGACACGGCACAAATGTATGCAGATGGTCGGTGTGAGGAGTTGGTTGGGCGTGCTATTAGGGACCGGCCACGGGATAGTTATCAGATTTTGACGAAACAAAAAGCTAGTAAATTGAGCTACAATAACGTACTAAATGGCGCTCGGGCTAGCTTGCTACGATTAGGAGTCGATTACATAGATTATTTTGTGTGTCATGCGCCTAATGCAGACTTTGATACTCGTGATTTTTTCCTAGCGGCTAATCAATTGCACAAGGACGGTCTGATCCGTCATGTTGGAGTTAGCAATTTTGGTCCAAAGTCATTACAGGTTGCACTGGATACTTCGGATATGCCAATTAGTCTCAATCAGGTGAGTTTTTCGATGGTAGACAGCGACATTCTACGAACAGGCACTTATGATTTTTGTGTAAGACATAATATTCCGATCCAGGCATATCGCGTTTTCGCCAGGCTAAAATATAACAAAGAGGTCATGGAAATGCTCGAATCTATCGCGCCTCGGTATGATGTGACGGCATATCAGTTGGCTCTAGCCTATATCAATAGTTATGACGACATACACTTTACGATCAAGGCTAGTAGTACCGAACATTGGAAACAAATCAAGGCAGCTATGACGATCGAGCTCAAATCTGAAGATCTAGAGACATTACGTTCGTTGCACGAGTCAAAACATGGCGACACGATGGCGTATTTGACGATCTAGCCAAGGTCGATATTAGACAGCCTATCAGTGGTATAATAGTAGGTAATGAGTATACCGACAAAAAGCCAAGCCGAGGAGCGTATCGAGAGATTGCGCACGGTGATAGACGATTATCGTTATCATTATCATGTGCTCGACGAGTCGCTCATGAGCGAAGCGGCTGCCGATAGCTTGAAACATGAACTGGCGCAACTAGAGGAGCAATATCCCGAACTCATCACTCCAGACAGCCCGACCCAGCGCGTGGCTGGTGCGGCGCTCGATAAATTCACCAAAGTTACCCACCAAACTCGCATGATTAGCCTAGCCGATGTATTTAACAGCGAAGAGGTAGCGGCTTGGATCGAACGTATGCGCAAGGTTGATTCGTCTATAAAGGAAGAGTTTTTATGCGATATCAAAATGGATGGTCTGGCCTGTTCGTTAATCTATCAGGACGGCGTGCTAGTTCAGGCGGTGACACGCGGCGACGGATTGGTAGGCGAGGATGTGACGATGAATGTGCGCACCATCGAAAATGTTCCGCTGAAACTACGTGATAACCAGGAATTTGCTCGCTTTTCGCGCGGTCGAACCGAGATTCGCGGCGAAATTGTTATGTACAAGGACGACTTTGCGGCGCTCAATGCCTCTCGCGAAAAAGCCGGTGAACCATTGTTCAAGAATCCGCGTAATCTCGCGGCTGGCACAATTCGCCAGCTCAATCCGCAACTCGTGGCCGAGCGACCACTGCATTTCGTAGGATACGACATATTGCGTAATGACGCCGATGACATCCCGACGATTGCTTTTGGCTACAAGGCGATGGCCGAACTAGGCATGACAACGAGTCACCAAACTAGAGTTGTGCACGGTCTATCCGAAATCATGGATTACATCAACCACCTCGATACGGCGCGGTCCGGCTTTCGTTTTAATACCGACGGTGCAGTGATTAAATTGAATGATCGATTCAAGTTTGCGAGCCTCGGTATCGTTGGCAAAACGCCACGCGCTGCAGTTGCCTACAAATTTGCGGCCGAGGAGGCGACGACGGTCGTCAAAGACATCGTGATTTCGATTGGTCGGACTGGTGCGGCGACGCCAGTGGCGGTCTTTGACCCGGTGCAGATTGCCGGTACAACGGTGCAACATGCGAGTCTGCATAATGCTGATGAGATCGCTAGAAAAGACATTCGGATTGGCGACACCGTTATCATTTTCAAGGCTGGTGATATCATTCCGCAGGTGCAATCGGTAGTGTTGGAACTGAGACCTGACAATACCGCAGTTTTCGATTACACCAAAGCTCTAGCCGAACAATACCCGGAGCTAGAGTTTGAACGTCCAGGTGATGATGTCGTGTACCGTCTAAAAGGTGCTAGTAGCGATCTGATCTTGAAACGATCAGTCGAATATTACGCATCGCGGCCAGCGCTCAATATCGACACGCTGGGAGAAAAAAATGTCGTAGCCTTGGTTGATGCTGGGCTAGTAGGCGATATTGCTGATATCTACACGTTGACAGTCGATGATCTGGTAGGGTTAGAGCGATTTGGCAAGATCTCTGCTGAAAAATTAGTTAGTGCGATCGCGGCCAAAAAGAATCCACCGCTCGAAAAATTTATTCTAGGTCTCGGGATTCGTCACGTCGGCGCCCAGACGGCGATTGATCTCGCGGATAAGTTTCAGTCGTTTGAGATATTCAAAAACGCAACTATAGAACAACTTGAAGAGGTTGATGGTATTGGCAAAGTCGTTGCCGAGAGTATTGTCGCCTGGTTTGCCGACGAGGATAATCTGGCACTAGTCGATAAATTCGCTAGTCTAGGTGTCGAGCCGCGTTATGAGCAAAAGTCCGGCAAACTCGCTGGCAAAAGTTTTGCTGTTACCGGAACGCTCGATAGCATGAGCCGCGACGAAGCTGCCGAAAAGATACGCGCCCTAGGTGGCACCTTCCAGTCGGCTGTCGCGCGAGATACGACCTACCTAGTCGCTGGCGGCAAGGTCGGCGCCAGTAAACTGAAAAAAGCCGAAAGCTACGGCACGGTGGTGATTAACGAACCAAAATTTATAGAAATACTTAATCAGTAACTAGAGGAGTAATCATGCCAACATTTCAATACAAGAAACTAGTGAGAGATAATATACCTGGCTGGCACCGCGAAAATGGACACACGGTCAAGGGTCGGACGTTGACTGGCCGAGATTTGCGAGCGGCTTTGTGCGAGAAGCTACACGAAGAGGCCGACGAAGTCGATGCCGCTCTATCGAAACAGGAATTAACAGAGGAAATTGCCGACGTTGAGCAGATTTTGCATGATCTTTGCGCCGAAGAAGGCATTCTGCCGAGTGAGGTTGAAACGGCGCGATTAGCCAAGGCGGACAGAAAAGGTGGATTTAGGACGGGAGCGTATATCGAAACAGTCACTATCCCGAACGAGGAAGATAAGTGGGCGCAATATTGTCGCCAAGATCCGGATAAATATCCAGAAGTAACGGAGGACGAGTTATGAATGACCCAGAGCCAAAGACGATACCAAAAGGTACATACCGCCATACAAAATCCGGCAAGATGTACGAAGTGATTGGCGTCGCACTTCATACCGAGACGAATGAGCAGCTGGTGATATATCGACCGCTTTATGATGCAAAATATGAGCTATTCGCTCGGCCGTACGATATGTTTGTTGAAAAAGTGACAATAGATGGGCAAGAAGTATTAAGGTTTGAAAAGGAGGAGAGGTGAGTTTAAAACAATATCAGCAGAGGATTGATGACATCTTGCAAACCTACGAAAAGCCGTATTGGCATCCACTCAGTCAATTTGCACGGCTGGCGGAGGAAACCGGCGAAGTCGGTCGATTACTAAACCACATGTACGGCGATAAACCGAAAAAACCAGGCGAAGCTAAACAAGAATTGCCAGATGAGTTAGCGGATGTTCTATATGGGGTAATTTGTCTCGCTAATTCGCACAATGTTGATCTCGATGAAGCCATGGAACATGCCATAGACAAAATGCTGGGTCGTGACAAAGATCGATTCGCGAAAAAGCAATAAAAAACGCCCCAGAAATCCGGAGCGTTTAGTTTAGCGAGCTGTTATTACCAGCTACGCTGACGGAACGAGCCGCCGCCGCGGTTGTTGTCGCGACGTGGAGCACCGCCGCCGTTATCATCACGGCTGCGAGCTTCGCTGACAGTGATTTTGCGACCGTCAAGTTCGGCTTCATTGCCTTTGGCGACCGCTGCGTCGGCAGCTGCATCGTCTTCGAACTCAACAAATGCAAAACCGCGTGAACGGTTTGGATTGTCGCGCTCTTTGACAACTTCAGCTTTGGTTACTTCGCCGAATTGGCTAAAGAACTCGCGCAAGCTGTCATCTGTTGTCGCCCAAGCTAGGCTGCCTACAAATAGTTTTTTCATTCAATACGTTTCCTTCGTTACCAGAGAGTCGACCATCTCTGATGACGGGATTACCGCGCTTCGAAATCATCTCTGTTGCGTAGCATTGTAGCAGATCGGGTGCGAAAGCGCAAGCGAAAAATTGTAACGCTTATGCTAAAATTACAACATATTTTTGTTGACAATCAGAAAAAGCTTGCGCTATAATGTCGTCATGCTGGTGCGCACGGGGCACCTGTCCAGGCAGATGACCCGTTCGCAAATGCAAAACAAATACAAGGGCCCCGAGGGTGGGCGCGCAACAGCAAAAATAAAAATCCCGTCACGCTTCTCCGGCGGGCTTTTTTGATATAATGGGTCATATGCAAAAATTTACGTTTCATGTAGTCAGTCTGCCCCATACGCAGACGACGGCCGAGTTTACGCATTGTGCCTATACGCAAAAAGTTCGTAAATTCTGTAATATGATGACTGATCTCGGTCACAAAGTTATTTTGTATGCTAGCGAGGAAAACGAGGCCCGCGTTTCAGAACTCGTTACGGTCATAACCAAGGAAAAACAACAAGAACTATTTGGCAATAACGACCACACCAAAAACTTTTTCAATATCACCTGGGATATGTATGATCCAGCGTGGGTGCATATGAATGCCAATACGATAAAAGCCATGGCCGAGCGTATCCAACCACGAGATTTTATCTGTATCATTGGCGGCTGGTGCCAGAAAATTATTGCTGATGCTTTCCCAAATAATTTTGCGGTCGAATACGGTATCGGATATACGGGCCCCTTTTCAAAGTACCGAGTATTCGAATCGTACGCTCACATGCATTACGTTCACGGTCTCCAGAATGACGATAATGGCAATTTTTATGATACCGTTGTACCAAATTATTATGATGCCGAAGAGTTTCCATTCGCGGAGAATACCGATGATTACTACTTGTTTATGGGTCGGCTCATTGATCGAAAAGGCTGGCGAATTGCTCAGGAGGTCTGTGAAAAGCTTGGCAAGAGACTCATTTTGGCAGGTCAGGGTGAATTTTCGGGTTACGGTGAGCATATTGGCGTGGTTGGCGTCGAAAGGCGCGGCGAATTGATGAGTCATGCCAAGGCAGTGTTCGTACCGACAACCTACATTGAACCATTTGGCGGGGTGCATGCCGAGGCGCTGTTATGTGGCACACCGGTTATTACAACTAATTTCGGTGTGTTTACTGAAACAGTAGTGAATGGCGAAAATGGCTATCGTTGTGATGTCTTTCGCGACTTCGTAGCAGCGGTGAAATCAACCGATAAGTTCTCGGTAGCCAAACGGCGCAAGATCCGAGACAAAGCTCAGAAACGTTTTAGTACGGATCATGTTCGGAATGAATACCAAGCTTATTTTGAACGCCTTTACGATCTATGGGGTGATGGCTGGTACGCCAAATAGCACGAGCGTTTATTGACCTAGCGGATAGGTAGTGACACACTGGAGTATAATTATATTAAACGAAGGGACTATAAAACTATCATGACTAGATTACCAACACCCGGATCAGACGCAGGTGAATGGGGTCAGATCCTCAATGACTATCTCTCGACGGCTCACAAACCGGACGGTACGCTGAAGCCAGATGTTGTTGATGCTAGCGTGATAGCCAACGATGCCATTTCCGAAGCCAACCTTTCCGAGGATGTCCGAGACAAGCTTAATGTTATTGCTGGTCAACAGGGCGCAACAGGCCCTAGCGGTCCTAGTGGAGCTGCCGGCCCAACTGGTGCGACAGGTCCTATAGGTCCTGCCGGTACTGGCGTTCCAGGTGCTGGAACTACTGGCCAGTTGCTAGCCAAAAGCTCTAATGCAGACTATGCTACAGAGTGGATTGATGCTCCAACGGTGGCAGCGAGCGGCGTAGTATCAGTTCTCGTTTCTACTGGCAGCGAAGCTCGACCGACCGCCGATACCGTACTATGGTTAGGTGGTGCTACTGAGCCCGTCAATATGACAAATGGCGATTTGTGGTTTAGCCCGACGCAGCCAACTGATACCGAAGCGCCCACTCAACCAACAAGCTTGATATCATCGAGCATCACCTCAAGTAGCTTTACACTGGGCTGGACCGGCGCAACCGATAATATAGCGGTAACCGCCTACGAAGTATTTATCGACGGTGTTAGCTATAAAATTGTTACCGGTACGTCGACCAATATTACTGGTCGCAATGGCAATACAACCTACGCTTGTACGGTTCGGGCGCGTGATGCGGCCGGTAACTGGGGCGATGTGTCTGATAGCTTAAATGTTACTACCTTAACCTCTGTTGGTGGAACACACTCGGTTTATGGTAGCTCTATTGTGTCAGCCTTGCAGGTCTATAATGATGGCGGTACGATGACTGTGGCGACTGGCTTTCGAGCCGATACTAATAGCTACCAGTTGACAGGTGCTAGAGTCTACGTGCCAACCGGTGGAACCACACCATCAACTGCGACGGTCTACCTATTTACTCCAACTAGTGGCGGGCCCGATCTTGCCAACCCTGTGCGCACTGTTACGATGTCTATTACGTCAGGGCAATGGAACGAAGTCAGCTTTCCGACGGCATATACTCTCACCAGCGGTACGTATTTCTGGGTTGGGTATGACTTTGGCGACGGTACCTATATGTCTACTACCTCTGCAGGTGCGGCTCAAGTCCAGGCGAGCGATGGTTCGTCTCTCTATCTGGCGCCTGAGGATATTCCAGCGGGTACACATCGCAACTATTGGCGAGCTAATAGTGGCTCTACTAGCTCGTCTTCTATCGGTGGCCAGAGCTACGGCATTGATGTTATCGTGACAGAGGCATAACGTATGGCGTATACTTATGATAACGGTGGACAGCAAGAGTACCCACGTCTCAAGCAAACCGGCGGTACGGCTAGCGGTTTGTTATTACGCAAAGGTGAGTCACCACCGGCACCAGAGTATGAGCTGAGCCAACCGGTGCTGTACATTACGACAGAGGGTGGTGCACCAGTTACTACTAAAACGACCTACGTTAACTGTAATTATCAGATTGTTAATGAATTAGGTTCTGGCGCAGAACTCTTTAATCAGCCCGGACGTATTCGTGGTCGAGGTAACTCTACCTGGACCATGCCGAAAAAGCCATTCAAGGTAAAGCTGGATAACAAAGTAGAAGTGCTAGGTATGCCCAAGAGCGAAGACTGGGCGCTGCTGGCCAACTACATCGATCCGAGCAAAGTTCGCTATACTATGGCGAATGAAATCAGCGGCCGCACCGGTTTGCCGTGGGCGCCGCGATCAGTTAATCTAGAGGTATATTTGAATGGTAATTATCTCGGCCTTTACCAGTTTTCAGAATCGGTCGAAGTAGACAAAAATCGAGTAGATATTGACAAGCTAAAAGCTACCCAAATCAGTGGTCGTAACCTAACTGGCGGCTATATATTAGAAGTAGACACTCGCTTTGAGGAGAATGATGAAATTGGCTGGCGTACGCGGCTAAATGTGCCGATTATCTTTGATACGCCAGACGGCGATATTCCAGAACAGTATAATTATGCCAAAAACTTTACCCAAGCCTGCGAAGATGCTTTGTTTAGCGAGGATTTTACCGATGGTGCCTGGCGTGATTTGCTCGATGCTGATAGTTGGGCGGATTGGTATTTGCTAAACGAGCTAGTCTGTAATAACGACAGTGGCTTTGGTGCCTCTGTCAAACTAACCAAGCCGCGCGACCCCGAGACAGGTCCAGCCAGCAAATTGCACGCTGGTCCAGGCTGGGATTTCGATGCTTCGTGTGGTATCACATTCTTCATTCCGCATCCATCAACTGGGTGGTGGACGCGTGTTGGTGCAACCTGGATTGCACGAATGTTAGAAGACCCATGGTTCCGTGACGTCCTAAAACATCGATGGGCGTTACTTCGTTCGCGATTACTAGCCGAAGGCGACAATATATTTGATTGGCTCACTAATTTAGAGGCCTCGGTAGCCGGCGCAGTGGCACGTGATGCGGCAGTGTGGGGTGTTGGTAGCGCGCCGAATATCCATACGTGGCTCAATACGCGTATCGAGTGGATCGAGACACAACTAGTTGCTGGTACTGGTGTCGACATAACACCTCCGGGCGTACCGACCGGTTTTGCGACTACTGCTATCAATGCTACATCAATATCATTTACGTGGACCGATGCTGGCGCCGCTCAGGGCACGGGTGTGGTAGGTTATCGTATTCGCCAGGACGGAATAATTGCGGCAATGACGGCCTATCCGTATAGTGATCCGCTCAATACGGTCACTATTAATGGACTAACCTCAGCGACTCAATACTCATTTACGCTAGAGTGTAGAGATGCAACTGGCAACTGGTCGACTGCAACGAGTGCATTGATCGTTACGACGACGTAGCTATTTAGCAGATTTGGTAGTACAATATAGCTATGGGATTATTTAGCATGCTAGCAAATTTCGATCCAGACGAGATCGTAAAAAAGTTCGATGAATTCGAACAGAATTTGGATCAGGTCCTCGACAATACTCTCAACAAAGTTGATTCTGTGGCCGAAAAAGTCGAAACCACCGCCGGCGTCGTAGAGAACAAACTAAATTCGACTGAGACAAAATTAGATAACGTCAATAAAATTGTTGTGACCGACGGCAACAAGACGAGTTAAAATAAGTTTTGGTGGAGTGCAGCGGACTTGAACCGCTCGCCTCGACAATGCGAATGTCGCGCTCTACCAGATGAGCTAGCACCCCGAACCTCCTCATTCTAGCAGAGGTAAAGCGGTTTCGCAAGCCGATACGTGCTTGTGCTAAAATAGAGGTATGCAAGTCGATCTCAGCATTTTTTACTCGAGCCTCGCCTCGGTGGCGCTAATTGTTGGTTTAGGCTGGGTCGCGGGCAAACGCGAGTGGATTGACGAACACACTAACAAGACGTTGGTTAACCTCCTTATCAATGTAGCATGGCCGTGTGCGCTACTCGGCTCTTTTCCTGGAGAGTTCAAGGTCGAATCTCTCAATTCATTTCTCTATGGCCTCGGCGGCGGAGTCGTCGTATTACTAACGGCGATTATTGTTTCCAAATTGCTCTTTCCGCGACGACGCAATCCCAAAAACTATTTTGAATACCAATTTGCTTTTATCTTTAATAACGCTAGTTTCCTAGGCTTTCCACTCGTCAATGCTATCTATGGTCAAGCCGGTCTCGTGCCTTACGCTGGATTTATCGTAGTGTTTAACCTCGCGTTATTTGGATATGGTGTATCGCTATTTCGCCAGCAGTTTCGTCTAAAAGACCTCGGTCGAACATTGGTCAATCCGAACGTTATCGCCGTCGTAGTGGGCTTTTTATTATTCCTATTTAGCATGAAATTACCGGGATTCGTCGGCAACGCGGTCGGCTACACCGGCGCAATGATGACACCGTTGTCGCTGATCGCTATTGGCTATATGCTCAGCCGAGCTAATTTATTACAAGTTTTGCGGCGCAAGATACTCGTGTTAACCTGTCTAGCACAGCTGATTTTAGGACCGCTCATCACTTTTGTCGTGTTGAAACTGATTGGCGCGCCGAATGATGTCATTCATATCCTGGTTCTAATTCAAGCCCTGCCAACTGCCACCAGTCTCGGACTATTTGCCGAAAAATATCGCGATGATACCGGTAGCGCCTCGGAGCTCGTTGCTATTAGCACAGTGTTATCGGCGTTGACATTGCCACTGGTGATGTGGGCTATCGCGAGTTTATTATAGCTAGCATGTAGTATAATTGACAGATGAAACGATTTACTGGCCTCTCGGACGCAGAAGTCCAGCGTCGCACGCGTGACGGACTCGTGAATACATCGACCGACAAATCGAGTCGTTCGCTCGTCGATATCTTGCGATCGAATATCTTTACGCGCTTTAACGCCATCCTGGCAACACTGGCGGTGGTCGTCATTATTATCGACGGCTCGCCGTTCAACGCACTGTTTGGTATGGCGCTGATCATCAACAGCGCTATCGGTATTTTCCAGGAGTTACGCGCCAAGATCACCCTCGACAAACTATCAATTTTGAACGCACCCACTGTCCGAGCCGTCCGAGATAGTAAAACAGTAGAAATCACCGTTGAATCAGTGGTGAAGGGTGACTATGTGCGAATTAGACTGGGCGATCAGATCGTAGCAGACGGCGAGATTCTGGATGCCGAGGGGCTAGAGATCGACGAAAGCTTGCTCACTGGTGAGTCCGATCCAATTTTCAAAAAAGCTGGCGACACGGTACTATCTGGTTCGATTGTTGTGGCTGGCAAGGGTGTCATGCGTGCTGACAAAGTCGGCGCGCAGTCGTACTCGGCAGAATTAACTGCGAAAGCCAAGCGATTTAAACGCGCCAGCAGCGAGCTGGTGGATGGCACAAATAAGCTCTTACGCTGGATATCATGGCTATTAGTACTGGTCGTACCGCTATTACTATTCGGTCAACTCCGGCTCGATCTTGGTGATTGGCAGCAGGCGGTTGTTCATTCCACGGCAGCGATTGTCGGTATGATACCCGAGGGGCTCGTGCTGTTGATCTCTACGGCGTTCATGCTGGCGGTGATCCAGCTGGCGCGCCGCAAAGTCCTCGTCCAACAAATGCCAGCTGTCGAGACACTGGCGCGCGTCGATACATTACTACTAGACAAAACTGGTACTCTGACCGAGGGCGACATCAAGTTTGACGCCGTGGTGTTGGTTGATACCGACTCTCGTCAGGCGGTTGATCTGGCACTCGCAACTATTGCCAGCCGGGCCAATTCTCCAACTAACACGGCGATCAGCCGAGCTCTAGACAAGATCAAACCGGCACCATTTGACCGCGAGATCGCTTTTAATAGCGGGCGAAAATGGAGTGCAATTGAAATTGGTGGCACAAAGTGGTTGTTCGGCGCCCCCGAGGTAATTTTTGCAACATCTAAAAAGGATCAGTTATTCAAAAAAGCCCAAACCATCGCTAGCGAAGGCAAACGCGTTTTGGCGTTAGTTCGGATCGAGAGTTGGCCAGATGAATCCTACGCCATTCCGTCATTTCAACCGGCGGCATTGGTAGTGTTATCGGAAAATATCCGTGATGATGCCGGTCAGATCTTGCAATTTTTCCGCGAACAACAAGTCGATATAAAAGTAATTTCGGGTGATTCGCCGCTAACTGTGGCTGCCGTGGCGCGTCGCGTGAATATGGGTGAAGTTTCCGTGTTTGACGCCCGTGATCTGCCGGATCCTAGAAAGTCCGCCACTAGCCAAACAAAGTTTAATAGAATCATCAAAAAACACAATGTGTTCGGTCGAGTTCAGCCCGAGCAAAAGCGTTTGATTTGCGCCGCGCTGCAGGACTCTGGTCGAGTAGTGGCGATGACGGGCGACGGCGTCAACGATGCGCTGGCACTCAAAAAATCTGATCTCGGCATTGCTATGAACTCTGGCGCGGCTGCCACCAAAGCGGTCGCCGAGATCGTTTTGCTCGACAATAAATTCTCGAGTCTCCCGAGCGTCCTGGCCGAAGGTCGCCGCGTTATCGCCAACATCGAGCGCGTCGCTAGCTTGTTTGTGATCAAAAACGTCTATTCGTTACTGCTGGCGCTGTCGGTGACGGTAGCAGGGCAGGTTTATCCGTATTTGCCGTCGCAAATGACGGTGATCAGTGTCTTGTCAATCGGCGTACCGGCCTTTTTCCTAGCCCTCGCACCTAACCAGCAGCTATATCGACCAGGCTTTTTGACGCGAGTATTAAAATTTGCGATCCCAGTCGGGTTCATCGCGGCTACCTCCATGATGATAACCTATCTGTTACTAGACTACCGTGGTGCGCCAATGACCGTCATCGGCACATCGGTATCAATTACGATGATGATGATCGGTATGTCAGTGCTGGTGTCGCTCGCTCGACCGCTCCGCGGTTGGAAACTCGGTCTCATCGCTGCCTGTGCCACGGCTTTTGTTATGATCATATCGGTGCCGTCCATCGCCAGCCATTTCCGCTACGAACTCGATTTTGCAACGCTGCCAATTACTATGCTGATCGGCGGCATCGGCGCTGCGCTCGTCTGGCTAATTAGGAGAGAGCAAACCAGTTATGATAAACTATAGGTATGTTTAAAAAGTACGTCCAGAGAAAACTCGAAAAATTAACGGTCAAATATTTTAAAAAACATCATCCGAAATTGATCGTGGTGGTTGGCTCGGTCGGCAAGACTACGACCAAGAACGCAATTGCGACGATGCTCCATCCTAAATTTCGCGTCCAGGCCGAGCGTGGCAATTTGAACTCCGAATTGTCAGTACCACTAGCGATTCTTGGTATCGAGTTCCCACCTGAGGAACTACTGCGATCAATCAGAGTCTGGCGTCATATATTCAAGGCCATGCGTAAACGTATTCGCGATTCACAAGGTGTCGATGTCATTATCCAGGAACTAGCCACTGACGGCCCAGGTCAGATTCCGCACTACGGCACCTACCTGCGCCCAGATATGGCAATTGTAACCGCCGTAGCGCCGGAACATATGGAACATTTCCCTGGTGGCATGGGTCAGGTTGCTCGTGAGGAATTATCAGTTGCGAGCTATTCGGATTTGACTATTATTAACCGCGACGACGTTGACGAGAGCTTTGCGCCGTATGCTGAAACGACAAATATTACGAATTACGGTTTGTTTGGCGGCGAATATCGTTTTGAGACCACCGACGGTACACCGCTCGATGGCTACACTGGGAAGTTTTTCGGACCAGAGTTCGCCGAAGGTATCGAAACGACGGTACACCTAGTCGGTGATCACAACCTAAAAGCTGCCGCCGTGGCTGGTCTCGTCGGCGCTAAACTCGGCATGACAGCCGAGGAGATCGCCGAGGGTCTAGCCGAAATCATGCCGACATCGGGACGCATGAATATCTTGCGTGGCGTGCGTGGATCGACGATTATTGACGACACGTATAACTCCAGTCCTAATGCGGCGATCGAGGCGCTACGGACGCTATACCTGGTCGACGCTAATCAACGCATCGCGATCCTAGGTTCGATGAATGAACTCGGCACCTTTTCAGTTGATGCTCACCGCGAGGTCGGCGAAATGTGCGATCCGAATTATCTCGAATGGGTGATTACGATTGGCGACGATGCGGCGCATTATCTAGCGCCAGCTGCCAAACGCAAAGGCAACAACGTACAGTCGTTCCCTGATCCGATCTCGGCCGGGACATTTGCCAACAAAGTTCTAAAATCTGGTGGCGTGGTTCTCGCCAAGGGTTCCCAGAACGGTGTTTACGCCGAGGAGGCCATCAAGATTTTACTGGCTCACGTCGAAGATCAACAGCATCTAGTTCGCCAGAGTGGCGAATGGCTCGATAAAAAGAACGCCTGGCTCTCTAGTCTAGAGAATATCGGCCAAGACACCGACTAGTAGCGCAGTAAGGTGGTAGTATCAAAATCCTCGCCTCGGGTGACGCGAGGCGGGGCAGCTCCCAAAATTGTTTTCGGTGGTGATTGACCGAAAAAATTTTAGGGGCGGACCGAGCGGCAGGACCCGAGGAGATTTTGAGGTTCCTTGTGCTATAATATGACAGATATGAAACGCTATAATCCTGTTGATATTGAGAAAAAATGGCAGACTAGTTGGTCGGATGCCGAACTTTATGCTGCTCGCGATTTTGCCGACAAACCAAAATTTGTCATGTTAACAGAGTTTCCGTATCCTTCGGGCGCGGGACTGCACATGGGTCATATGCGCGAATATACGCTGGGCGATATCATCGCTAGGCACAAACGCATGACCGGACATAACGTGCTGTTTCCGATGGGGTTTGACGCCTTTGGCCTGCCGACCGAGAATTTTGCGATCAAAAATAAGATCGCTCCACAGGTTGCAACGGCAAATAACGTGGCTAGTTTTCGTGACCAGCTGAGCACTATGGGACTCAGCCTCGATTGGAGTCGTAGCTTTTCGACTACTGACCCTGATTATTACCGCTGGACGCAGTGGTTTTTCCTACAGTTTTTCAAAGCCGGTCTGGCCTATCAGGACGAAATTGCTATCAATTGGTGTCCATTTTGTAAAACCGGTCTCGCTAACGAAGAGGTCGTTAATGGTCGCCACGAACGCTGCGATACGCTGGTCGAGAAAAAGCAACTCAAACAATGGGTGCTACGGATTACCGATTATGCCGATCGTCTGATCGAAGGGCTAGAAACGGTTGATTATCCGTCACGGATTGCCGACCAGCAAATTTACTGGATCGGTCGTTCAGTTGGCGCCGAAATTGATTTTACGGTTGATGGTCATGATGAGAATATCACGGTATTTACCACTCGACCAGATACGATTTTCGGGGCAACATTTATGGTTCTCGCCCCTGAACATCCACTCGTTCAAACTATTATCACGCCAGAGCAAAAAGGTGCCGTCGAGACGTATATTCGGGCCACACAGGCCAAATCCGACATCGAACGACAGGAAACCAGTCGTGAGAAAACTGGGGTGTGGACGGGTGCTTATGCTGTTAACCCAGCTAATGACGAAAAGATCCCAATCTGGATCGCTGATTATGTGTTAATGGGCTACGGTACAGGTGCAATCATGGCGGTTCCAGCTCACGACGAACGCGACAATGAATTCGCACACAAGTTCAACCTGCCGATTATTCAGGTTATCGCTAAAGCCTTTAACGAGCCTCTCGAAAATGCCGAAAAAGTGACCGGAGTTAATGTTATTGGCTATGATCCGACCACAAAACGTTTTATGCATTTACATAATCATAAAAGCGACAAACCATGGCTACCGGGCGGCGGCAAGAGTGACGAGGAATCATACGAAGCCGCAGCTCACCGCGAACTAGCCGAGGAAGCGGGGTATCATACAGTCGAGGGGCTGATTCCTCTAGGTAACTTTTTCTACACCTACTATTTTAATAGCAATAAAGGTGTTAATCGATGCGGTTCAGGCATGAACTATCTGGCCATCATTTCCGAGACGGAAACGCCAAAATCCTCCAATGAGGATCACGAGGACTATTCGGCTGAATGGTGTAGCTATGACGAGCTTGTCAAGCGCTTTGCAAATGGCGTGGAGGGTGCCGCGCACTGGCATGATGCTATTGCGCAGGCAAAGGCGGCTGCAGAACTGTATAATGAAGGCAAAATATATCAATCTCCTGTCCATTCCGACAGTGGAATTTTGATTAACTCGGCGCAATTTAGCGATACGGCATCAAACGATGCCAAAGAATCTATCGTTGCTTGGCTGGCTGGAAAAGGCGCCGCTCATGAAAAAGTCAACTACAAACTGCGTGACTGGATCTTTTCGCGCCAACATTACTGGGGCGAACCGATCCCGATTATTCATTGTCCCGACCATGGCGCGGTGGCTGTTCCTGACGATCAATTGCCGGTTGAACTGCCGCCGGTCGATCATTACGAACCGACCGACACCGGCGAATCACCACTAGCTGCCATTGATTCCTGGGTTAACACAACCTGTCCAACGTGCGGCGGTCCAGCTAAACGCGAAACCGACACGATGCCAAACTGGGCTGGTAGTAACTGGTATTACCTACGTTATTTTGATGCTCATAATGACCAGGCTTTTGCCGATCGCGATAAACTAGATTATTGGGGTGCGGTCGATCTGTACCTGGGTGGTATGGAGCATACGACGCTTCACCTCCTCTATTCGCGGTTTCATCATCAATTCCTGTACGATCAAGGTCTCGTCCCGACGCCAGAACCATATGCCGCGCGCCGCGGGCAGGGGATTGTACTGGCGGCTGACGGCCGCAAAATGAGCAAGAGTCTCGGTAACGTCGTTGACCCAACCCAGATCATCGACAGCGGCTATGGTGCTGATGCTCTGCGTCTGATGATTGCGTTTATTGCGCCGTACGACCAGACGACGCCGTGGAACCCAGAAGGTGTCGCTGGCACATATCGTTTCCTCGTGCGTTATTGGAATCTGGTGCAAGATGTTTTGAATGATCAGGATTCGACTACGGCTGATGACGAAAAGGCTATCAAGAAAATCATTAACCAAGCCACAAAGAAAGTTAGCGCCGACATCGCATCCATGAGCTTTAACACGGCCGTAGCAGCGCTGATGGAGGCCTTAAACGGTCTCGTCAAGGTCGAGCATAAAGGTGGCAAGGTTTGGCGCGAGGCTATAGCTGATTTCACCAAACTACTAGCACCGTTTGCACCGCATATTGCCGAGGAAGTTTGGCGTGAAATACTAGGCGAATCTGGCTCTATTCACGTTAGCGATTGGCCGATTTGGGATGAAAAACTATTAGTGTCCGATACGATGACGATTGCGGTCCAGGTGAACGGCAAGCTCCGCGGTGAAATTGCCGTTGACGTCGAAACTATCCAGGCAGATATCGAAAAACGTGCTCTAGAGCTTGAAAATGTTGCGAAATTTATCGGCGACAAAAAACCGGCACGTATTATCTACGTACCGGGTAAAATCGTTAATATAGTAGTCAAATAACTATTTCGTTTTGAGACTGACTGCGCCGCCAGAGAGTGAGATCCAACCTTTACCGTCCTGATCGCGCTTGATGCCTTCTTCGCAGGAGGCTTGCATTTCGGCCGGTAGACTAGCTAGATTGATCTCAACCCATGGGCCATTAGGATCATTCGGATTGGTTTTGACGCCGTCAACGATAGTAACGGTTTTTGCCTGCAATGTAACAGGATCTTGATCTTTACCGATGACACAAACACCGTTAAAGTCACCACCGTTAGCTACTACTGGGTTAGCTCGCACGGTAGCACCAGGTTCGAGAGTGAATGTGCCACCCTTGACAGTTGCTGTGTGCGCGCCGGCTACCTCTCGGGCACCGTAGGCGATTCGTTCGTTCTCTTGATTTATATAATTTACTAGCATACTTAACGCGACGCCAGCGACTGCTGCACCAGCTAACGTTTTGAGTCCAACATGATTTGACTCATGGTTCTCGATTGGTCGTGTAGGGGCGAGGTCTGCTGCCTTCGCCATAGGATATTTACTTGGCATAACTCTATCATTATAGCACAAACATAATCAAAAGTCAATGATTTTCAGTAAAACAGCCTATAATTATTGCCAAAACACTCAAAATCCGCTAGAATAGAACCAGTTTAAATAAAGGAGAAAGAATGAGTAGTGAGCCTAAAAAGCACTCTAGCCCACGTAAAACTGGTCTGCGTCGCAGTCATCTGCGTTTGAAACTGGCCCGCCAGGTCAATGCTAAATCACCGGTCAAAGTCGCCACCACCAAGCGCGAAACTGGTAAATCAGTCAAATAAAGATCGGCCGAGAGTCGCCCGCGCGTAGTGGGCGGACTCGCTAGAACTTTACAATTAATTAAAAGGACAAGAGGAGTTTTCCGAAATGGCAAGCAATCGGCACCTGGGTAGGATCATCGCGCTGCAAGCTTTGTACGAATATGATTTTCGTGCGGGTTTAGGCGATGATAGCGCTGATATTGATGACATTCTGGATCGCAGTTTGAGTCATTATGGCAAAAAGATCGGCGATCGTGATTTTGTAGAGCAGTTGGCTCGCGGTGTTGTCAAAGAAGCCAAGCAGCTCGATGCGGTAATAGCCCCGGTCGCACCGGAGTGGCCGCTCAATCAGCTGCCGTTATCTGATCACGAAATATTGCGCATCGCTCTCTATGAGTTGCAATATTTTGGCGAGCAGATTCCGCCCAAGGTCGCTATTAACGAAGCGGTCGAGCTGGGTAAATTGTTTGGTTCGGAAAATTCCTCCAAATTCATCAACGGTGTCCTCGGTACGATTTGGCGCCAGATGAATGCAAGAGGAGAATAGATGACAGAGGAAAAGAACAAATTTGATGAAGACGCCGCGCCTGATTTAGTCACGATAAAAGACGAAAATGATACTGGTGAGCGGGGTTTTTCGCGACTGGCAAAGCCGTTTCGACGCGACAAACCGGCAATTAACGAAATTATTCGCGAAGCCGAGGCCGGCGGCGTCGTCTATCGCCTCACCAAAGCTGGTAAATTGCAGATTGTCCTGTTCCAGGACGTCCGTGACCGCTGGACGATTCCAAAAGGTCATATCGAAGAGGGCGAAACCGCTCAGGAGTCAGCCATTCGGGAAATCGGCGAGGAAGTCGGCCTGTTCGGTATCGAGCCGGTTTGCTGGCTCGGTAAAGTCAATTTCCGCTATCGTCGTGGCAATAGTCTGGTTATTATCAACATGCAGACCTATCTGTTCAAGGCCGGCAAAGACGAGAACTTGAAAAAAGAAGAATGGATGCACGATGTCAGATGGTTTGACTTCGACGAAGCTATCGACAAGATTGCCTACGAAGACGTCATGAAGCTCGTATTATTAGCTCGCAAACGCCTCCGCCAAAAAGGAGAAATTGAATAATGGCCAAGAGTCCATCGCCGAAAAAAGCCGTCTGGCAATCGTTTGATCGCCGTTCGAATGATGAGCCGTTAGTCCCGGCGGTAGCTGGGGTGAATTTTGAGACATATCAGGCTTTTGCTCGCGATCACCTGGGTTTCGAGTTTAACAATATTGATTTGTTAGTAACGGCTCTCACTCACCGCAGCTACGTCAACGAGCACCGCAAATCGGCTCGCGCCCACAACGAGCGACTAGAGTTTTTGGGCGACGCAGTGTTGGAACTAGCGACGACTGAGTTTTTGTTCAAAAATTACGATCAGCCAGAGGGAATTTTGACCTCGTGGCGGTCAGCCTTGGTGCGTACTGAATCGATTGCCGCTGCTGGTCAAAAACTAGACTACGAACACTTGATCCGTATGAGCCGTGGCGAAAAACAGGGGTCAGAGGCGGCCCGATTGCATATTGTGGCCAATGCGTTTGAGGCGTTAATCGGCGCGATTTATCTAGATCAAAGTTTTGAAACAGCCAGGCAATTTGTCGATAAACATATTTTATATCGCATTGATGACATTTTGGACGACGGTAGCTGGCGCGATCCGAAATCACACCTTCAAGAGGTCAGCCAACGTATCGACAACGAAACGCCGGATTATAGGGTGGTCGAGGAGACTGGTCCGGATCACGAAAAAACGTTCACCGTCGGCGCTTTTGTAGCTGGTCGGGAAATGGGGCGAGGTGTCGGCTCTAGCAAACAGTCCGCCCAGCAAGAGGCCGCCCGTGAAGCCCTCGCCGCTTATCGTCATCAGACTGATAAGTAGCCACACTAGTAGAAACTCACACCTCGGGTGACGTGAGGCGGGGCAGCTCCCAAAATTGTTTTCGGTGGTGATTGACCGAAAAAATTTTAGGGGCGGACCGAGCGGCAGGACCCGAGGGAGTTTCGGGCTTGATTCCAATTAACAGTTGACTTTTGACGATCTAATCTGTATAATCTAGTGAAACCGTCATACAATTTAACTAACAAAGGAGAATAATGCTCGCAATTCGTTTGAAACGAACCGGCCGCAAGGCTTATGCTGTTTATAGGGTCGCCGTCCAGGAAGCTCAGCGCCACCCGTCGTCAGGTAAAGTAGTCGCCTATGTCGGCACCTACAATCCACATACCAAGGAAGCCACTTTTGACAAAGAATTAGTCGAAAAATATCTGAACAATGGTGCTCAGCCAACCCCACGCATTGTCAAATTACTAAAAGATGCCAAAATCAAATTGCCATCTTGGGTAAAAGAACCAAACCTATCGAAGGCCCGAGCTACTCGTAATCCAGAGAAATTGCGTAAAAACGCTCCAAAAGAAGAAGTCGCTCCCGAAGCTCCTGCCGAAGAAGCACCAGCCGAAGAGGTTGCTACTGAAGCTACCGAAGCTGAAGCTACACCAGCTGAATAATCTAGCTAGAATATGAGATCCGCCCGCCTAGGCCTTGCGCCAGGGGGCGGATTTTTGTTAAAATGGTCATGATAACTAACGAGGGAGGCCGAAATGATCGAACAACAATTTATTGAATATGTTGTCAAACAGTTGGTGGATGAACCAGATGCCGTACGGGTAGAACGCATTGTCGATGACAAGGGTATATTGCTAAAATTGACCGTCGCACCGAGTGATCTCGGTCGTGTGATCGGTAAACATGGCGCTACGGCGCAGTCGCTGCGTAACCTGTTACGCGCGCTCGGCACCAAAAATGACGATCATTACAATTTGAAAATTATCGACGTTGACCGCGAAAATGCAGCCGAAAACCAGCCTGTTACCACCGATACTACACCAGAAAAAGCCGACACAGTCGATACTGTGGAAAAAACTGACACTGAAACTGTGGAAAACGAAAGCGATTTGGCAAAAAAGACCCGCGAAGAGCTTGCAGAATTAGACGATCTTGATATATAATATTCTCAGTTCAATTGCGAGAACTAAAACACACGATAAATGCGAGACTTATGCGTGTCAAAAACCGCCGCCCATCACCGGCGGTTTTTGGTTTCTATCTGTGGTATACTGTAACAGATGAAAAAGTTCCAAGTCATCACCCTATTTCCTGAATTTGTCGAGTCATTTTTCACCACCTCGATGATGTGGAAGGCGCACAAAGAAAACCTGGTTGAATTTTCGACTGTCAACCTGCGCGATTTTGGTTTAGGTCCACGTAAAACCGTCGACGATACACCATATGGTGGTGGTGATGGTATGCTACTGATGATTGAGCCGCTCGTTGCAGCACTAGAATTTGCGAAGGGACAAGATCCGACCGCCAAGGTTCTACTGATGACACCGACTGACAATTTCTGGGATCAGCAACACGCCGGTAGTTACGCGGCGTCGGACGATAGCTACATTATCATCTGCGGTCGTTACGAGGGCTTTGACGCTCGGATCGATCATTTCATTGATGAGAAAATTTCGGTTGGTCGCTATGTGCTGACTGGTGGTGAAATTCCGGCGATGATCGTAATTGATTCGGTGGTACGGTTGATGCCGGGGGTGCTCGGCGGTGAGACTTCGGCAGAAATCGAGAGCTATAGCGAAGAGACAGAGCTAGAGTTCCCGCAATATACCCGCCCTGAAACGTTTCGGGATATGCAGGTCCCGGAGGTCTTGTTATCCGGTAATCACGCGGCGATTCAAAAATGGCGCAATGATAATTCGGTGAAACTCTAATAATAAACTGATTCAAAAAACCCCAGGGAGAGCCCTGAGGTTAAAGAGGTGTGGTGGAGACATTGCAAAATTCTACGCAGTTTCTTTTTTAAAAGTTTTTGTTTCAAATTCTGCTACCAATCATGTTAGCATAAAGCATAACCGTTATGCAATAGGTTTGTAAAAACCACATCATTTTCCGTTTAGTGATGCCGATCATGCTATAATTTATGGTATATCAATAAAGAGGAGGAGCCTTTCGTGAAATACCCCAAAGTTGTAGCCACTAAACCACCAAAACCCCTGTCAAAATCTGCGCCGCTATTCGGTAAAGTCGCGGCCGTCGTCATGGCACTATTTGCCATCATGCAGCTGGCGGGTGTTAACTATATGATCGACAGCCTGTACCAGCAGTTATCAGGTAGTGCGGTCTGGGTGGCGGCTGTAGCAGGTGTGGTATTGTTATCAGAAATCATGTCCATTCCATTCCTCATGAGGTACAAGACGAGCGAACTAGCACGACTAGTCGGCGGATTTTTTGCGGTACTGGGCCCATGGGTTTGGCTGCTCGTCGTGATCTGGTCGGTTGGAACCGAGGCTTCGGCGGCGCAGTTCGGTATATTCCATGGAATCACTGTTGGTTGGTGGTTACTGGCACTTAACGGACTATGGCTAGTATTCAATTTCTACACAGTCAAACAACTCGGTATCGAAAAAACCTGGCGCACGTTGTCGGACAAGGTTCATGAGTTGAAAAAAGCCAAGGGGAAGATATGACAAAACCCATAATTATAGACACTCGCGAGCCGTTTGAATATATGGATGGGCACGTTGATGGAGCAATAAACATTCCACCGGCCGAGTTTATGAGCGGACAGGTGCCGTCGCAGCTGAGAGACGTGCCTAGGGATCAGGAAATCATTGTTTATTGTCGTAGTGGTAGTAGGTCTAACGTTGTTATGCAGATATTACAACAGCAGGGCTTTACTGATCTCAAAAACGGTATCAACAAACAGCAAGTCGAGAAATATCTAGGATAACGTTATTTAACACCAAACCTCCGCAACTAGCCTGCCTGCTCTCGGTGTGGTATAATTTCTATGCTATTTGGGAACTGGCGAAACAGTAAGATAATAGCGTCCGAGATTGACAATAAACTAACCAGACATTGGGGATTGGCCAAGCGGTAAGGCAACGGCCTGTCCGAGACCGATAGGTCGAGTAGGTTAATAAATAGGTCCCGTTCGGGTCCAGAACCTTTTACAAATAGCGTCCGAGATTGACAATAAACTAACCAGACATTGGGGATTGGCCAAGCGGTAAGGCAACGGGTTCTGGTCCCGTGATCGGGGGTTCGAATCCCTCATCCCCAGCCATGAAAATCGTCAGACCTTTTGGTCTGGCGTTTTTCATTGTCTCGCGGTCGGGATCCGAGCCGCCGATGTTTTGCGCCAGCAAAACGTATCGGGGGTGCGGCGTAGCGTAGCGCGGAAAAATTAGCTTGCTCATTTTTCTAGCAAGCGGAGGAGGCTTTAGCCGATATCCCTCATTATAGAAAAGAGAAGATTATTTTGTTGAGTTTTACATCTTTGAGAATCAAAGAGAGACAAAAAGTGTTATAATAAGAGGGTCTTACTCTTAATTGTCAGCCTGACCCCCATTTTATATGTGGTCGTCGTATACAAACGACACCGCATAAACGAAACGACGACAGTCGGGTTGTGAATTGGGAGTAAGACACCTTGCGGTGTCGTTTTTAATTTCAGGCATCGCAAAAAGGCGACGCTATGAATATATGGACTAAAAAGAGTATTGAACTTGCAACCCAACGCAATTATCTTGATTTGCTTTATCGTGTTTATCCGATGTCCGTAAATCTCCGGCGAGAACTTCCCAATTCGACACTAAATAGCATAAGAACAGCATTCGATAACAGGGATGGCAATACTCTACTAAAAATCTTACTAAAACAAGAAGTATTCCCGATTAAAGATTCTTATGTTGCCTACCTAAAAAGAGACAGTTCATCTATTGACCGAAACCCAAGTACAGTGCAGAGACTTGTGGGTATGTTATATGAAATGGGCTTTGATGATATCATTGACCGCACAACAGTTCCAAAAGAAACAAATCGCCAGATTGGACCATTGTTTAAGAACTGGATCAAGGCTGGAAGTCTTGGTGTTTCAGTCTTTACTAGCGTAACAGATTTTATAAATACACCCGAAAATGCAGTTTTTGACGGTTCTGACGCTGCAATGGAAACTTTTGCTCGTAACCAACTAGGCTATGCACACCCAAAAGGCTTGGACTTTATTGCCAAATTCAACGGCAAGTATGTAATCGCAGAAGCAAAGTTTCTATCAGACTTTGGTGGTCATCAAAACGCCCAATTCAATGACGCAATATCAACAATGCAGTCAAATTCAGCGATAACAAATAAAGAAGTGATAAAAATTGCTATTTTGGACGGTGTTTTGTATATCAAAGGCAACAACAAAATGCACAAAGCAATTACTACTGATTTTAGCGATAACGAAGTGATTATATCGGCAGTTTTATTAAGAGATTATTTGTTCTCATTGTAGGTATTTATGAATCTTGATTATGCGGGTAAAAAATCAGAAAAAGAGATATTAGCAAATGCTAAATCTCTTAAAAGATCTGTTAAAAATACTGATAATTCATTACTGCTTAAAGGTGATAATTTCACAGCCCTGTCATCATTATTACCTAACTATACTGGCAAAATTGACTTAATTTATATTGACCCGCCTTTCAATACGAATCAAACATTTACCGTTGAGGACGAACGAGTAAGTACAATTAGTCGTAAGAAAAATGCAATTGTTGCGTACTCCGATCAAATGACACCGTCTGAGTACATCGAGTTTATGCGTGAACGCCTAATACTCTTGCGAGAATTACTTTCAGATAATGGCTCTATATACCTGCATATAGATACAAAGATGGGTCATTACGTCAAGATTATAATGGATGAGGTTTTTGGTATAGATAATTTTAAGAATGATATTACTAGAATTAAATCAAACCCTAAAAACTTTATGCGTAAAGCATACGGCAACCAGAAAGACGTAATATATTTTTACGCAAAGAATAAAGATAAAAACATCTTTAATAATGTAACTATTAAGCTTGATGAAAATGACAAAGCTAAGATGTTTAAGAAGGTTGATGAAAATGGGCGCAGATATAATACAGTTCCAGTACACGCACCGGGCGAAACTAACGGTAAAACTGGTAGTGAATGGCGCGGTATGTTTCCGCCAAGTGGCAGACACTGGCGAACAGACCCAAGAGAATTAGACAAACTAGACAACCTCGGTTTGATTGAGTGGTCAAAGAACGGCGTACCTCGAATCAAGAAGTTTGCAGACGAACATAAGGGTAAAAAGATGCAGGATATTTGGAATTATATTGATCCAGCATACCCACTTTATCCAACCGAGAAAAATCTAAAAATGCTTGAAATGATAATTGAGCAATCATCACATGACGACTCTATTATTCTTGACTGTTTCGCTGGTAGCGGTTCAACGCTTTTGGCGGCACAAAATCTTGGTCGTAGATGGATTGGAATTGACCAATCAGATGTATCGCACAAAGTTATAAAGAAACGGTTTGACAAAATTGCTCACGAATACCTTGAGCTATAACTTGATATAATGGAACTATGAGCAAACGACTTCCGAGAGGCGTTAAAGAATTATTAGACAAGTCTATTGATTCTGCCACACAAGCGATATCGACATATAATGACCCTAGAAGCTCATTTAGAACTGGTAACTTTACGGTTTTGATGATTATTGCTTGGACTGCCATAACACACGCCTATCTTGAGCGTAAAAAAGTGAACTATTTTTATAAAGAAAAGAATGGCAGATACAAGAAGATTGACGGCGATAAAAAGGCGTGGGAATTATCAAAATCTGTAACAGAAATTTTTGATGAAACTGACCCTATTCGTAAAAATATTGAACTTTTCGTGAAACTACGCAATAAGATTGAACATCGCAATCTACCAGCTCTTGATAAAGAGCTGGTAGGCGAAAGCCAAGCGTTAGTCTTAAACTTCGAGGACTGGCTAGTTAAGGAATTCGGCGAACAATATGCTCTGATTGATACTCTTTTTTGTACCAATACAACTTTCAAGGTCGTTAAAGAGGGTTCTGCCCGTCAGCAAAGATGAAAAATCCGTAATAAGTTTCGTTAAGGATTATCGTGGACTGCTTGAAGCAGAAGTAGAAAATTCACAAAAATACTCATTCAAGGCTTACCTGATACCGAAGATTGGAAATTATCGCTCGTCATCGGACTTAGCAATAGAATTTGTTAAGTACGACTCAGATAACCCACAAGAAATGGAGAAATATGACAAGGCGGTTGTTGCAATAAAAGAGAAACAGGTGCCAGTGGCTAATGTCAATTTTCTAAAACCAAGTATGGTTTTAGAAAAGTTGAAAGAACAGGGCTACATAAAAACAATGAATTGGCATACAGATATGTGGCATAAGTATAAAGTAAGACCAGCGAATAACGCAACGAACAAATCCAACTGCAAATCAGAGTATTGTGTGTATGACAAGCCACATAAAGATTATCTATATACAGACGCTTGGGTTCAAAACTTAATTGAAAAAGAACTAAACAAATAAACTTTCAACATCTGCCGTAGACACCGGCTTTGCCGTTCAGAGCTGCGCAAGGGCTTTTTGTCGCATCGGGAAGATGCGTTCAGACAGCTCTTTGAAAAGTATTGATTGATAGCAGTGTTGTATAATAATAACTATGAGATACCACATCAAGCTATCCAAACTGCAAAAAGGCGACAAGGTCGCAATCATATCTCCATCGGCTGGTCTACCGGGATTATTTCCCTGGGTGCAGGATTTGGGTTTGGAGCGCCTCCGTACGGTTTTCGAGCTCGAGCCTGTTGAATATCCGACCACGAGGCAAATGGGTTCATCGCTCGAGGATCGGGCGAGGGATGTCATGGCGGCGTTTGGTGATCCCGAAATCAAAGCGGTTTTCGCCTCTATAGGTGGTAATGATCAGATAAAGTTGATTAAATATCTCGACCCGCAAATATTCATTGACAACCCGAAACCGTTTTTCGGGTTTAGCGATAATACTCATCTGCATAATTTTTTGTGGAACCTGGGCATGCCGTCATATTACGGTGGCGGCATCATGAACCAGTTTGGCATGAACGTCAAGATGTTCGACATGACCGTCAATTCTATCAAACATGCTCTATTTGATGAGGGCGAGTTTGAGATGGAGGTCGCTAGCGAATATAACGACGAAGGCCTAGATTGGTCGGTCGAGAGTAATCTATCAAAACAACGTAAATTAGAGCCGAATGACGGTTTGATTTGGGACGGCGACAAGGATGCTGAGGGTATATTATGGGGTGGTTGTGTCGAGAGCTTGATCGTTCAATCTAGTACGGGGAAGTATTTGCCAATGGACGAAGACATAGACGGCGCAATCCTGGTGATCGAAACTGCCGAGGATATACCCGAGCATTGGATCATTGAATATTTGCTAACGGGTTTTGGCGAACGCGGTTGGTTTGACAAGTTCCAAGCGGTGTTAGTTGGGCGACCAAAAGCTTGGGAGTTTAATAAACAAAATGATACTGAAACGAAAGCTGCCTATCGGCAAAAGCAGCGAGAGACTGTCGTTAAAACAATTCGTGAATACAATACAGCCATACCAATCGTTCAAAACGTCGATTTTGGACACACCGACCCACAGATTGTTTTGCCACTCGGCCGCAAAGCCGTAGTTTCACCAGCGAACAATACGATCAAGCTGAATTATTCGTGATCATTTACAAAATGTATTTAATATGATACAATATAAAACTATATGAAAGATGTGGCGTTCAATAATATGGCGAGCAATAACTCCAGTACTTTTGTACGTTGATCAAGCGCTAATCTTAGGAAATTAGGAGAGGCAAATACTCTACTTTTTGATCTCGATGATACGATGGCAGTCTATCGGGCCGCTTTCGTTCAGAAATGCTTATATCTTACGATAAAGGATCATATTTATGCTATACCAGATAAGGATGCGGTAGAGCAGTCGGTATTACTTCATCAAAATATGCATGATGGAGGCAAGCAAAAGCGTGTGCTTGCAGGTATGATTAATCCCACCGATACGCGTAGCTTCTGGGAAGGGTTTAGTGATTATCTGCATAGAGATATTCAACCCGAGGATGTCAGTTTTGATCCGTCTCTCGTAAGATTGATTAATTTTGCGGCTCGCAATAATATCAATGTTGGCGTTATTAGTAATTCGACACCTACTGCAGGAGGGCGAGTATTATCTATTCTCGACGATAGGACAGGCATAGATTTGCGTAACAGCGCCTCGTTTCTAGGGACCGGCACAAATCGTAAACCCAAGGCCGATGCACTTCAGGCGTATCAAGAGGAAACAGGGCAGTTTGTTGATGCAGGGCATTCTGCCTATGTGGGGAACGCAGTTTCGGACCTGCTGTTTGCTAGAAATACAGGAATGGTTCCGGTGCTAATAGACTACACTGACTCATCGAGAGATATAAGTGAGACTCCTCAGGGTGCTCAACTTATCAGTGACAGTGTTGTTACGGGCTGTTTTAGCGCCTTGAAGAATCACATAGAACGCATGCGCCCACATTATCGCCGTCCAGTGAGTTTTAGCGTCGAAAAGGCATTGACGACTGGTAATGAACGGTGTGTTAATCGTAAAGATATTACACTTGAGCCGTCTGATGAGACGATGTATCATATTGTTAACGATGCTACATCGGAAGTGATGAGTTATGTACCAGAAATATGGCAGTCATTCCATGATCGCTTTAGTGGTAGCGACGAGTTCTCAGTTGCTGATATCGACGGGTATGCGCAGCTTATAAGCGAAGCAAGCGGTGCTTACGCTCTACCTCCTATTGATAGTATAAATAACCCTAATATCCGATCATACTATACGCAGAATCGTGTGCGTAAGGAAGGTAACTACGTATTTGGCCGTGGCGCAGCTTATTATAGACAATATATCCCCGAGTTAAAGGGTAATTTTTCTGCGCAACTTGACATGGTTGAAGGTGAGATAAGAGATGCAATTGATACACTTGAGAGTAGCGTTCCCTCGTCAGAAGCAGAGCATCTTGCGGTCTTGGGCGTAGAAGATAATTTAAGAGGCAATTTCCTCGCTACTTATCTTTCAGCTATTAACGTCATGCGAGACGACCCGTTGTCTACGAATATTGACACAATTATACGTCTGTCCGAGCAGCTTCGTAGTGGATATCAGAGGGCGCTTGAGTTGCAATATTCTCACATGCTTGGTTTGCCATATGATCGTCATGAACTAATACGTGCAATACGTGAAGAGGTATCTGTATTGGCGGAGTATCGTCAGGTATATTCCAATGCTAGTATTCATCCAAAGTTTAAATCTCCAGAGATTGACGATCCTCTTGTGATTGCTGCGCGTGCAAATTATCTATGTGATCAATATCCAGAGACGGACTCACTAGTTGGTCTTACGAGTGGTGGTGTCGAGCTGTCGGAAGTGGCGCGTCTGCTATATGGAGTGCGAGGAAAACTTGTTTCCTCTGTTCACTATCCTATCTCGGTACACAATGGGCAAACGATGTGGTCTAAAGATAAAACGCCAGGAGGTAACCAGACTGCGATTGATCAGATTATCGATATCGAAAGTCTTGCCGGCAAGCATGTCGTTGTATGCGAAGATAATTCGAACAGTGGTCAGACACTCGCTCGTGTTGTCGATAGAATTAATAGTTATGACGCCGCCTCGGTCCATTTTGCGGTTGTTGAAATTGATCCAACACGTATCATCATGCATTTCGTACAGCAGAAAGCGGGAGCTAAACATCACATTGGCGAGGCTGCGGATCGAGTTCGCCCGATAGCAAATTATCACCATCCTGATTTTCGAGGTGCGGTACGTATCGTAAAAATGGTACCTCAAGACAATAGTATGACAAAACTTATTGCGCAAGATACGGCCAATCGCGGTATAATATAGAGTAATGAACGATTCAACGAAAAATTACCTCCAATTAGTTTCAACTATCGATGATTACACTAGGGCTATTGATATTTCTCCTGACCAGCGCGATCGGTTTATTGCTACGGTTAGGCGTAGCCGAAAAATCATTGTTACTGGCACGGGGACTTCTTTGCCGACGGCGCAGTATCTCGCAGATCGGTTGAGGCGACAATTTCCGGAGAAGCCAGTATATTTCCTGCCAACAGGCAAAGCCATTCGGGAGATCGACCATCTAGAATCAGACGACCTCGTTATTATCATCAGTTATGGTCTCAACCGAGCAGATTCTCTAATAATGCTAAACAAGGCAATCGATCGATGTGCAGTTGTGACGCTATCGGGTAATCCCGAATTGGATCTAGGGGATAATCAAAACATCGTTATTCCTCCAGATAGAGAGAAAATCTTTTGTCGCCCCATTAGTCCCTTGACAACGCTGATGGCGATAGAGTATTTGTGTGGTGGTACAAAATCCGCCTCAGGCGTGATCGATAGCGTCGGTATTCACGAAGATCTATGCCGGTGGATAGATCCAAAAAAACAAACTATCATTTTGTATACCGCAGGTGTTTCGTATGCTGCTGAGTTGTGGGGCATCGTGCTGAGAGAGGGCGCTGGCATGAATGTTTCAACCAAGGATGTAGAAAACTATTCGCACGGCTATTATGGTCCAGATACGGCCCATCTCGGTGATAGGCAATATATCATCTTGACTAGTGATAGCCGAGAAGATACTAGAGATCTTGATAGGGCAAAGGGGCTTTATTCGATCGACAATTTCAACAGTTATATCGTTGTTGCAAAGGGCGATACCTACCAGGCAAACGCACAGCTCTTTCGTGAAGCAACAGAGGTAGTATCGCGAATCCTCGTTGATACAGGCTATGACATGTACGGACCTAACGGAATGGACAATAATCGGAGATACCATGAATACGAGCATTTCACCGATTATTGAGGCTATTACTAAATCCGAGAAAGCTACCTATATCGTGGGTATTGCGGGTGGTTCCGCGAGTGGCAAGAGCTGGACGAGCAATAGTTTGCGTGATCGGTTGCTACGGGCTGGTTATCAGGTTGCGATATTGCACCTCGATGATTTTGCACTGGGTAAAGAGTTTGCGCACCGAAAAACATCTCCCTATAAATGGGATGACCCTGATAATTATCGTCTAAACGAGGCATTTTTGGTCCTGCAGGACTTACTAGCCGGTAGAGAGCGCCAGTACTTGGCATATACTCTAGAGGCGCATCGCCCTGTACAGTCTACGCAGTTAGCATGGGCGCAGCCTGACAATCCGACGGGGCGACGAATAGTTGTCATCGAGGGACTGTTCCCATGGTCCGGGGCTTTTAACGAAATAGTGGATCTCAAGGTATTTCTCGATAGCAATTTCTTTCGCCGATTTGTTTTGCGTCTCTATAGGAATGTTATGGTGCAACAGGTCGTGTCATTTGAAAAAGTCGCCGAACAATATTTTAGCTTTGTGAAACGAGCTCATTTTGACCTATTGATGCCGCAAAAGGATACGGCAGATATCGTGATAACAAATGACATTGATTTGGGGCAGACGTTGACTGGGTTAGCAGTTTTACCCGATGGAGACACTCCAGCGCAGAGTATTTATCGTGATGCCGATCTATTTATCGGCTATAGACGAAATGAGACTGGTATAGAATTGGAAATTTGTGTCGATGGCAAGCCTGTCATGCGCGGAGTCGTTTCAGAGAAGATATTAGCAAGTATTCTGCATTAGAATACCAAATCATTTACAAAACATAACTAATATGCTATAATAGTGGGTGAGCCTGATGCGATGGTCGTATCATGGAGATAGGGAAGGGGAACGTGCCGTGGTTGCTACACAGGTCCGAACCTTTTTTAGTAAGATCAGAGAGGATGTCGAAAGACTCTCTCTGAAACTCAAGGGGCAGAGGGGCAATTGTCTCTTTTGTCTCGCCAGTGGGAAGATCAGCCGCGACAAGGTCGTGGCTGAGACGCCCTGGGCGTATCTGATTGTCGAGTACAGTCAGACCGTGCCTGGGACGTACATGATCGTCCCGAAGCGGCACAAGGAGAGCATTTTTCGGCTGGGGATTTTCTTCTGGCTGAGCGTTCACTGCCTGCTCCGCAAGATCCCGTGGATGGGGATCGTCGACTGGAACCTCTCGATGAATTTCGGTCGAGACGCCGGTCAGACGGTACCGCACATCCACATGTGGGTCATTCCCCGAGAGGGGAAGTTCGCCGGCAAGGGCATGGCGTATCACGTCGCTCAAGCCGCCACGAACGGCAACTAGCCATCCATCCATCAGGCATTGGCCTCGTCCGGTTCTACCGGGGCGAGGCCTTTGTCACGCCTAGGACTTGTTTGATCGATTGTCTTTTGCTGTTCCCATAGCCTTTTTGAACAGCACCATTGGCAGCACTATGCCGGCAACGACTGTCACTAACCAGATGATTAGCGGTGCGATGATCCAGGTAGTAATACCATTAACGCGTAGTCCATCGGTTAGCCACGTTGTTAGTAATAATACGACAAAGGTTGTGACGAGCGCGATGCCGCCACGAAACGCTGGAGCGTGTTTGACCGCTAGCTTCAGAATAAATGGTGCTAGTACTATCTGTGCTACAGTAAAGAATACGATACTGATAGTAAAACCTAGACCGTCAATACGAAAGTCCGACAATAGCATTGCTGCGACTAACAGTCCAATAGCATTACCGATCAGTGTCAGAGCAGATTGAGCGAGAAAGCGAATCATATTATAACCCCAACAACTGTTTCTTTTTAGCGGCGAATTCTTCTTCGGTCAGGATGCCTTGGTCGCGCAGTTCAGCTAATTGTTTGAGCTGTTCGATACTATCACCGGTCGAAGCTGGCTGTGTCGGCTCTGGTGCAGCTGCAGTATTTTGCTTTTTCGCCCGTGACGAAGCGATTGCAGCACCCATCACCATACCTCGACGACGTGCACTTCTGCGTCCTAACATGAACTATTCCTCTTCCGTTTTCAATACGATACCACCCGACATGCTAACGAGTGCATTGATGAGGAAACCCTGGATCCATCCAAGCACCCAACCGACGGCAAAATAGATGATTGGGACACCAACGATAGCAATGAAACCGCTAGCTAGCCCGAGGGTCAAGCCGCGTAACACGCTATCGGTCTCCTGGGCCCAGTGGACAGTACTACTAATTGAAAATAGGATTGCTGCAACCAAACCGAACAGCATAGATAGCGTACCCTGCACCATAGCTACTGAGCTAGGCTTTATGCCAACTACTCGTACTGTATCTTGTGACTTTTTCGTTACCATAAAACCCTCCTTGTTAGTTACAATATACATTATACATACTATGGTGTTGTTGTGCTATAACTTTCGTATTGAATTTTATTACAATATGCGGTAGTATAACCCAATGAAGAATCAATCAAATCAGAGAGTGCTAGCAGTAGCTTTATTAGTAATTGGTGCAGTTGCCATTTGGTTTGTTTGGCCGCAGATAGCTGCTATCGTGTTAGCTGCATTGATGGCGTATCTGTTCTACCCACTCTACACCAAACTAAAAGGCCGTAAAGGTCGTGGCGGGCTAGCGGCTTTTGGAACGCTAATGATATCTTTTTTGATAGTACTATTGCCAGTAGTGTTTGTGACTGTATCTGCAGTAGGACAATTATCAACGTTTGCCGATCAAGCTGGTAGATCACAATATTGGCAAGACATGCCGGGCTTTGTCGAGAGAGCCATAGAATTAACCAATGGTGTATTAGAACCAATTACCGGCCAAGAGCCCAGTGTTACCGAAGTCGGTATCGTGGATTTTCTGCGCAACTCAATTCCAACTATTGCGCGTGGCAGTGCTCAAATACTCCTAGGTATCGCTACTAGTTTACCTAGTCTCGGTATCGCATTCATAGTGTACATTTATATGTTTATTGCATTCTTAACCTATGGTTCGAAGTTGATAGCAAAAATCAAAGCCGTCAGTCCATTTAGTCGATCGGCGACTGAGCATTATCTGGAAAAGATTGGTCTAATGACTAATGCTATGGTCAAAGGACAGCTGATTCTGTCAATGATCACGGCTATCTTTTCAGCTATCTTGCTGATATTCCTGGGCTACGGACACTTATTCTTTATATTATTTGTATTGTTTACTATATTGAATTTTATTCCACTCGGTTCGGGTATCGTCCTAGTGCCGATGGCGATATTATCTATGGTTAGCGGTCAGTTCTGGGCGGGATTGATTGTGATCATCCTATTCTACGCGTTTGGTAATCTCGAACCACTGTGGCGATCGAAACTAATTCCAAAGAAGATCCAATTGCCAGTTGCACTCATGATGCTCGCAACGTTCTGTGGCATTGCCTATTTTGGAATCCTCGGTATCGTGTACGGACCGGTCATTATGATCTTGATCATTACTACTGTCAATTTATATATCGACGCAAAGCCACGATCGACGGCTAATGCTAGCTAATAGTACTACTGCAGACGGTATAATAGATAAGAATGGAATTAGCCGATTTTCAACATTTGCTACGTCAGCGCGGTGATGAGTTATATCGCGACATGCCGTGGCGCCGTGATACGAGAGCGTATTATGTGCTCGTAAGTGAATTGATGTTGCAACAAACTCAGGTAGCGCGAGTAGAACCAAAGTTCCAGGAATTTATCGCTCGTTTTCCTGACGAATCGACTTTGGCGAGTGCCAGTTTGGCCGAAGTACTCGCGTTATGGCAGGGCCTCGGCTATAACCGCCGGGCAAAATTCCTACACGCGGCGGCATCAATGGTCATGCGTGAATTTGATGGGACTATCCCTGATAGTGAATCTGAGTTGCGTCGTTTGCCAGGTGTTGGCGTTAATACAGCGGGGGCGATCTTGGCCTATGCTTTTAATCAGCCGACATTATTTATTGAAACAAATATTCGTACGGTATATATCCATCATTTTTTCAATGATGCTGACTCGGTCAGTGATCGACAGATTCACGAGCTACTATCTGAGACTATTGATCGTAGCGATCCGCGACGTTTTTACCAAAATTTGATGGATTATGGAACGTGGTTGAAAGGCCAAGGCATTCGAAACACTGCAAAGAGTCAGCACTACAAAAAACAGTCATCATTGCGGGGAAGTGTACGAGAATTACGCGGTGAAATGATCAGGGCGTTGCTCGCGGATACGTCTTCGATGGTAGAGTTCGAGAAAACGTTCGGTGCTGATAGCCGTTACCGGGCGGCATTAGATGGCTTACTCCGCGATGGGTTAGTGGAGCGAGACGAGAGCCGTATTTGGTTAACTCGGTAGACGCTATTT
The DNA here is from genome assembly GCA_016699895.1 of Candidatus Saccharibacteria bacterium. Lineage (NCBI taxonomy): Bacteria > Candidatus Saccharimonadota > Candidatus Saccharimonadota bacterium. Next base: position 490,184 of record CP064991.1, read on the forward strand.
TTCCTGCTTGACACGAACAGCACGGTTGAAACGTTTATCGGCGGCGTCATCAGCATTTCGTGACATTGGCGGTAGTACTAGTAGACGATCTTGACCAGTTTTACCGTCATCAATGTCGATGAGGGCTTCGACAAAGAACTTCTCGATTAACCATTCGCGACCTGGTGTTGTTTGTCCAATGACAGTAATACGCCAGCGATCTTCACCCCATTGCTCGGTCTTGGTGATACGCAATGGGCGAGCTAGCATGGTTTTGCCGCGTGGTATGGCAGAAATAATTTTCTGTATTGCCTCAGTGCCGCGGACTTTGTCTCTCACGAATACGTCGACTGCGATAGTACGAACGCCTCGGGGTGTAACGTGGACACCGGTAATATTCTGGTTATGAATCACGATAACTTCGCCATTAAGAGCGCGTATTCTGGTAGAACGCAGAGTGAATCGTTCAACAACGCCTTCGACATTCCCATATGGTTCGACTTTGACAAAATCACCGATCCGATACCAGTTTTCCGCTATCATAACGGCGCCGGCGGTTAAATCTCGCAAGATAATGCCGACAGTTTGACCAGCAATGAGGGCAAAAAACGTTCCAGCACCAATGGCTGCTACGCTATTCATGGCGCTGCTGGCGGAGAACGGGTTGACGATGATCCAGGCAATGTAACCGACCGCTATGACGACTGCGGCTCGAACAGTAGCCACCGTGATACTGAGATAAGTCTCGGTTTGTCGCAGTCTCATAACGCGAGTCTCGTTGGATTCTATATCGCTACGGGTGGAGATGATCTGAGCAATCCGAATGATAGCCTGAGCTAAAAAGCGGCTGAGCCAATAGCCAATGATCATGGCTAAACAAATCACTAAAATATCACGTACCGCGTTGGGCGTGACAAGCCATTCTTTGGCGTCATTGAGGATCTCCGTTCCGCTGATTTGAGCCATTAATAATACATTATACCATATTATTTAATTATATGCTAGCATAATCGCAACAATATTGAACTGATTATGCTAAAATATAGATAGATGAGTAAGTTAGGGGTGGAACTGCACGATGAATTTGCCTATTTTCGACTATGGGCGCCATTTGCGCGCTCGGTAGCGATCCAGGGTGAGTTTTCTGATTGGGCTGAGATTCCTCTGACAAAATCCGATCAGTTCGAAGAAGATGGCACTTGGGTGACAAGAGTAGCAGATGTCAAGCCCGGGCAGTCTTATAACTATCTAGTGACAGGATGGCGTGGGCAAAAATTAGTGCGTAATGATCCGCGAGCTAAAGTGTTAACCGATTCCGATAATGGCATGAGTGTGATAGCGGATGAAACATTTGATTGGGGAGATGATAATAAATTTCGGCCGAAGCCGCTTGAGGAGCAGGTGCTATATGAATTGCATGTAGGTACTTTTGCTCGTCCAGATGCAGCGACTGCAGCTACGTTTGCTGATGCTATTACCAAGCTCGATCATCTAAAAAATTTAGGTATTACTACAATAGAGTTGATGCCAATTACTTCAATGATGGCTAGTTTTGGTTGGGGTTATGCGCCGAATGCAGTTTATTCAGTAGAGGGTGCCTATGGCGGTATGTTTGGCCTAAAAAACTTTGTCAAAGAAGCTCATAACCATGGCATCGCAGTCATTTTGGATCTAGTTTACAACCATTTTATAGGCGGCAGTGCGGGACTCTGGCAATTTGATGGTTGGAGCGAGAACAAACGGGGTGGGATTTACTTTTATAACGATGAACGTGGCGATACGCCGTGGGGCGGTCGTCCAGACTATGGTCGGGCAGAGGTGCGAGATTTTATCCTAGATAACGTGGCAATGTGGCTCAATGACTATCATATTGACGGCATGCGGCTCGATAGCACTATTTATATGCGCAATGTTAATGGTAGAAATAATGATCCGGCCGGTGATATTGCAGACGCGTGGCAGTTGCTAGGTGACATTACTGATTTAGCGCACAAGATTAAGCCTTCGGCTCTCATGATAGCGGAAGACTGTGCGGGTAATGATTGGATTACAAAGCTACGAGCCGATGGCGGCTGTGGATTCGATACGCAGTGGGATTTGGGGTTGCCGCACGTTATTCGTGGCGCGCTAGACGTAGGCGGAGAGCCTGCGGGTCTCAGTAATCTTAATAGCGTCATGAGCCAGAAATTTAATGGAGACTATCGGCAAAGGATCGTTTTTGCGGACAGTCATGATACCGCTGCTAATGGTGGTGCCAGAATCGCCTCAGTCGGGACTGCCGATCCGCACAATGTCGATGCGAGGAGGATTGCTATTTTGTCATCGGCTATAGCACTGACGACGCCAGGATTGCCGATGCTACTCGCTGGCTCCGAGTTTTTGCAGAGCGGTAATTTTAATGATTGGCAAGCCCTTGATTGGGACAATCTAGAAAAATTTTCTGGTATCGTCACGGCTCATCAACATCTGATAGCATTGCGACGCAATGAATATGGCGATACGACAGGGCTAACGAGTGGTGAGATAGCAGTACTTGGATCGGATGAAAATTTCAAAATTCTCACATACCAACGTGGAGCCAATAAGTATCCAGTTATTGTTGTAGCTAGCTTTAACGGGCACAGAGTGTCGGATTACGCGTTGCCGCTACCCGAGGGCGAGTGGAAAATCCGGTTTAATTCATCATGGAAAGGTTACTCGACTGATTTTGCCGAGCTAAAGGCTGACACGATAACGTCTGGTCAGCCAGTCGATCTACCGCCGTATACTGTACTGATCCTGACCCAGGCTGTACAATAGCTACTATGACAAAAGAGGTTCACGATTTAGTGATTATTGGTGCTGGACCAAGCGCACTAACTGCTGCAATGTATGCTGCCTGCGAGAATATTGAAACGATCTTAATTGAAAAAGGACCTGTCGGCGGAATTATGGCGAGCGTAAGTCGAATCGATAATTATCCTGGGTTTTCAAATGGTATTAGCGGCAAATTTCTAACAGAAGCCTTTAAATCCCAAGCTGAAAAATTCGGCGCTATAATCCGCATGGGCGAAGTGCAAAAGATCGAGAAGGCTGGCGAGTTTACTATAATTACAACCGATAACTACACTCTAAGGGCTAGAGCTGTATTAGTAGCTACCGGTAGCTCGTATGAGAGACTATGTATTCCCGGAGAAGAGGAATTCTATGGAAAAGGCATCCACTATTCAGGGGCCCTAGACGGTGTTGTATATACAGATAAAAGATTAGCCGTGGTGGGCGGTGCTAATTCGGCAGTCCAAGAGGCTATATTTTTAACCAAGTTCGCAGCTCATATCGATCTGGTGGTGCGTAGTCATATTAAAGCTTCCGACGTTTTGAGAAGAGAATTATTTGAGTATATAAATGACGGCAGAATTACTCTTCATGAAAGTTGGATTCCAGATAGAATTATCTCAGTTAACGGTCAAATTACTTCACTAGCTATCCGTGAGGCTAATGGCAATGAGACTAAAACGTTAGAGGTTAATGGAGTTTTTATCTTTGCCGGAATTATCCCCAGTACTGGATTTCTAACTGGATCCGGTATTGAGCTAGATCAAATAGGTTACGTTGTTACCGATCATGGATTGATGACTAATATACCTGGTATTTTTGCTAGTGGCGATGTTCGGAGTGGCTCTACAAAGCAGATCTCTGCGGCTGTTGGTGAAGGCACTACGGCTGCGCTGGCGATTCGTGAATATCTGGGTAGACTACGTAACCGCTAAATGCCCTACTTTCTTAAATTAAAGCATTACTTGTATAATTAAAGGGTGATATTTTACCAAAAGACTGCAGAAGAGACTTTATCATCTCTGAATACAAGTCCCAAAGGGATAACCTCTAACGAAGCGAATAAACGTTTGCTGGCGCATGGTCCGAATCAATTGGAGGTCAAAGGTGAGCCACTATGGAAAAAGCTAGCAGCGCCTTTTTCGTCTCTGATGATGTTAGTGCTAGTTGCAGCTGGTGGCGTTAGCTTGTGGCAACAAGAGTTTGTCGACGCCATTATTATTTTTGCCATTATTATGATTAGTGCAGTAATTGACTGGTTTCAACAGTGGTCAACGGAGAGAATTTTACGTAGTTTGCGACATAGAGAGCACGAAGACGTCGAGGTCTATCGCGATAATATAATTACTAGGGTTAAAACAGAGCATTTAGTCTGCGGTGATATTATAATTCTACAAGAAGGACAAAAGATTCCAGCCGATGCCCGTTTGATCGAGTCGAACAACCTTCATGTAGATGAGTCGATGCTAACAGGGGAGTCTCTGTCAGTAAAAAAGACTACAAAGCAGTTAAAGGGCGATAGGGAAGTCTATAATCAGCTGAACATGTTATTTAGCGGCTCTTTTGTAGTGACAGGTTCTGGTATTGCTGCTATAACAGCCATTGGTAATGACACCGAGTTCGGTCGCTTGGCCAAACTGGCGAGTAAGATAGATGAAAAATCACCAGTCCAGAAAAAGATTGACGATATCATTAGGAAAGTTATCTTGGCAGTTTTTGTATTAGCTGGTATAACTCTCGTTCTAGAACTGATACGTGGTATCGAACTAGTAGAAGCATTAAGATTCATTTTGGCATTCTCAGTTTCTGCTGTTCCAGAGGGTTTGCCTGTTGCTATTGCGGTTGTACTGGCTCTAGGAATGCGACGGATGGCCGAAGAAAAAGCTTTAGTTCGCAATATGCGTGCTATTGAAAATATCGGTTTAGTGACGACGATCGCTACTGATAAAACTGGCACACTAACTCGTAATGAATTGAGAGTGCAGGATGTTTGGTCGCCCAGATTCAATCCTCAAGCTTTCGCACTACAAACGGCTTTTTCACTCAATATGACCAAAGGCTCAATCAGTGATCCACTCGATAATGCACTATTAATGTACGCTCAGAAATACAAAGTCAACGCACCGCATAACTTAGCGAATGCGGAGTTAGTACAAGTTTTGCCATTTGACTATCGGTATTCTATGAGTGGCAATATATGGCGATTTGAAAAAAAGTTTGAAGTGTACGTTAAAGGAGCTCCTGAAAAGATTATAAATCAATGTAAAATGTCTGCCGCTGAAGAAGTTAATGCTATGGAACAGTTACATTCTTTTGCGGGAAAAGGGTTTCGGGTAATTGCATTCGCACAAATTTCATTATCCGATAAGATAGATAAATTATCAGAGATCCCTGTTAAGAAAATGAAACTAATTGGTTTAATGGCGATTGCCGATGAGTTGCGTCCCGGCGTAGAGGCAGCTATTCGTGAATCTGCTGGGGCTGGTGTACAGGTGCGAATGATAACTGGTGATCACTCTGAAACTGCCTATCACATCGCCAAGAAAATCGGCATAGCTAATGATTCATTGCAAGTTTACGATAGCAGACGTCTTATGAAACTAAATCCATCCGAACTTGCTACCGTAGTTGAGAATACTCGAGTTTATGCGCGGGTTATACCCGAAGCTAAACATTTAATTCTAAATGAGTTGAATAAGACTGATATTACAGCTATGACCGGAGATGGAGTTAATGACGTTCCGGCTTTGTCGCGAGCGCATGTAGGTATATCTATGGGATCAGGTGCGGCTATTGCTAAGGACGCTAGCGATATAGTGCTGCTAGATAATAATTTTCGATCGATTGTTACAGCTGTTCACGAAGGGCGTACTATTGTTGCTAACATTAGGCGTATTCTGGTTTACCTATTAGCTACCAATGCAGGTGAAGTGTTGACTACGATTGGAGCTTTATTAATTGGTTTACCCCTACCAGTATTGGCTGTGCAAATACTATGGATTAACTTAGTGACAGATACCTTTATGGTGATTCCACTAGGTCTAGAACCTGGTAATAAAAATGATATGAAACATCCGCCCGCGAAAGCCAATGCGCCAATCTTATCTAACTATCTGATTAGTCGTATAGTATTAGCTGCATTAGGTATGTCAATAATATCCTTAACTGTATTTGTTATATTTCTAAGTACGCACGGTGAAGCTGAAGCTCGTTCAGCCACATTCTTAGTTTTAGTTGTTATTCAGTGGATTAATGCTATAGCTATGCGTGGAGAGGCGCCGGTTTATCGTCTTTTGCGAATCAAGAACAGGGCTTTTACGTTTGCACTGATAGCGGCCATAATAGTCCAGGTAGTTGTTATGTTAACTCCATTTAGCTCTATTCTACACCTTAATACTATACACGCTGATTCTTGGCTAGCTTGTTTAATAGCAGCTGTAGTAATGCTAGCAATTATCGAAATTCATAAATACATAGGTCGTCGAAACCATCAAAATATAAGCTAGTGAGTAGGTTTATAGATATTTTATTTTAGTGACGATTTAATATTTGTACAAAACTTGACTTTCTTTTTTCTAACCTGTACACTATCTATAAGCTTAAACATGTCACCTAGGAGGAGTGTGAACCAACTATGGTTATAAAACTACCGCAAACAAGCAAAAGTACCCATAGAGGAGAAGTAGTACTACTATGACTCGTCTCCCAACACCAGGTTCCGACGAAGGCCAATGGGGTCAAATCCTCAATGACTACCTGTCTGCCGCCCATAAAACTGATGGTAGTCTCAAAGATAACGTAGTAACCTCTAATAACCTAGCTCCTGGCTCAGTTAGCTCAGCTAACATAGCTACCGGAGCTGTTACCGCTGCTAGTCTAGCTACCAATGCCGTCTCTGCCGATACTATCCAACCAGCTACCATTACTGAAGACTTACTAGATCCTGCAGTTGCCACTAAACCAAACTCTATTGCAGGCGCTACTGGCGCTACCGGCCCTCAAGGACCAACTGGGTCTCCGGCGCCACTGGCGCTACTGGTCTACAAGGCGTCCAAGGCTCAACTGGTTCAACTGGTCTTCAGGGCGCAACCGGCCCAGGTACGCCAGGTGCCAGGGGCGAGGTCAACGGGCCCTACAGGCATGGGAACACCGGGGTATTGGTGCGACGGCGCAGGTTCAATTGGTGCTACCGGTGCTCAAGGTACCCGGGCGGCAGGTGCACAGGTCCTCCGGGGCCAGGGGCAACCGGAACTACAGGGCAACCGGTGCCCAAGGTTGACTGGGCAACGGTTCCCTGGACCGGGGGGGGCCCGGGGCCCGGCCCCGGCCGGGGGGCCCGACGGCCGCCCGGCCCGGGGGGCGCGAGGGGGCGGCGGGGCGGGGGGGCCGGATTACAGCGGCATTGGATTCTAAAGGCGCAACCTCACATACTCATACTGCCGGATCGCAAATCAGTGACTCCTCAGTTGTCGGACGAGCCGTTTTGACCGCTCCTGATACAGCCACTGCTCAATCGGCACTTGCCGCAACAGGCCAGTACAGGTCGTTGATTCGTTCGCCGAGGTAACTACTCCAGTTTATGGCACATTATATGTAGTGAGGTCATAATAATGGCGGTCACATTTGGCGGTTATCGCTATGGTGCTACAGGCAGTAATGTCTCTACGGTCAATATAAATCCAAACCTCGGAGGTGGTGGATCAGGAGGCGCCGCTTGTAATGTGGGAGACTGGATGATATTAGTCATGATAGGTGGATCTGGCATGGGTGATACGAACGTACCTGGCGACCTATCGGGATGGACGATAGTAAGATCTTTTGGCTATTCGACGGGCGCGGGGGCTTTTGAAACTGGTGTATGGATGAAAAAGCGTGAAGCCGGTGAGACTAGCTATGACTGGCCGCTAGATGGTACTGGTATTCAAACTAGTTGGCACATGGTATGGTATAGGGGCGCTGCAGATGCATTTAGTGGAGTATTTTGGGATCGTAATGGTCATGGCACGAGCACTACGAATGTTGCGCCTAGCGTGACCACAACAGTCGATAATAGTGTCGTAGTTTCAATATCTACCGAGAGAACACTTGCCGCAGAGACAGATAGTCAGATCATAGTCGATAATGGCATGACCAAGCAATATCACGGAGCGTATCCCGCGGGCGACGATCGAAATATAAATATTGCCGACAAGACAATAGCTACGGCAGGTGTATCGAATAATACAACCTGGACATATCCAAATACTCAGACTAATAATGGTATAGCAGGACATATTTGGTTTACGCCCGAAGCAGTAGGTGGGAACAGTGATGCACCACAAATCGTTGGAGCTGTCTCTACAGCCTATGCTTCGGGAGGCGGATCGCTAACATTAAATGTTCCTAGTGGATATCAAACTGGCGATTTATTAATAGCTGCACTACGTTCGCAGAGTCCAACAGCTACAGAAGACTGGGCGAACGCAAGCTTTACTAGGATTGGAACAGCGTTTGTAGCAAGTTCGTCTGGCTATAGGTTAAATGGTTTTTATATTCATCAGGTGATAGGCACAGAGCCATCATCGTATACGTTTACTACAGCGACTGGTGCTCGTTTAGTCGGAGCTATGTTCCTGGTTCGTGGCGGGGATTCGGACGCGATATCTTTTTATGATGGATATGGCTTATCTATTACTGGTGGGCGTGGTATTCCTTCGTACCTGGCGCACGATCCGTCGCTGGTTATAGAATTTGGAGGCAGTGAGTTTTCGGCTGGAAATAATCATGTACCTACCAAGTATCCGGATAATTTCTCTACACTAGCTGAAGTAGTAACCGGTGGCGACTATACTACAAGTTCTAGAACATATATGTATGTCGGTAGTCGTGAATTAATTGGTTCAACAAACACTGTTGGTCGTACAGAAACGGATATAACTTGGGCTGTTGTGGCAGGAGCCGCAGCGTTGTCAATCGCCATCGGAGCAGCTGGCTCTGAGACTCCGACACCTCCAGATTTTACGGCAAAGATCGGTGATACGGGCAATATTCTGACTGATGTAAAAGTACGAGTAGGTGATACAGGTGGTGTTTTGTCGCAGGTTAGTGATATGAGGGCTATGGTGGCGCGCTATCACAATGTTTCTGAGATGTTAGCCCAAGACGAAATTTACTGGGCACATCGCGGTGGTAGCCGTGATTTTCCAGAGATGTCGTCGTTTGCCTATGGTCAGTCGGCTCTACTCGGGTATGGCTGTCTCGAGCTGTCGCTCGCGAGGACGTCTGACGGTGTTTGGTTTGGGTTGCATGACCAAGATATCAATCGCACGAGCGGTACTACTGGGCTAGGTGCAGCATCGACGATGACATGGTCACAGGTCCAAGGCTATCAGATTTTAGGAAGTATGGCTACGAATAACCCATCACAGCCTAGTCGACCGTATGCCAGATTACAGGATATTCTGGAGGCTTATTCTGAGCATTTATTTGTAGTTGATGTGAAATATGCTAATACGTATCGCGAAGAACTGCTCAATATCCTCGATTCATATGGTGGCAAAGAGCGATTTGTCGGCAAAGCGTATGGCCCGGGTACTAATTCCTTTGCCACGTCTTGTGCTAACCGTGGTTATGAGCGATGGGGTTACTTTTACGCTAGCGACTTGCCATCTCTAACGGCGCCATCAGTTAACCAATGGACCTTGATCGGTATGGATTATACAGCTTCACAATCGGATTGGGATACGCTGGCGGCATATAGGACGAATGGTCAACGAATGATGGGGCATATTTGCCCGAACTCTGCCGCCGTGGCGACGGCTAGATCATACGGCGCGACAGGCTTTATGGTGTCTGGCGTAAAAGACGTGCGACCAACCTAGGGACGAATATACGGCGTATTTGCGCAAACCTCTAACATATGATAGAATAATATCATTATGAGTCAGACTATGGTGTCATCTAGTGGTACTTCTGAGCCAGATGAATGGAAAGATTTTGATTTTTCGACGGTAAAAGTCGAGAAGCCACGCGCTACTAGAGTGTTGCCGCGTCGCGAGGCGATTAGGCTAGCTATTATTGGGCTAGCTGGCGGAGCGCTAGTATGGATCCTCCGACTGATCCTAGAATCATGGGTCTTGTCGCCGCTATTTTGTCGTACGCCAGATACAGCCAGTATTTGCGCTAATGCCGGGTCAACCGCATTTGTCATGAGTCTGATTATTGTCGGGTCAGTCGCCGTATCACTACTCGTATCTGCTCGAGTATTTCGACCAGTTTTAGTAACTCTTGCGACCTTTGTGAGCCTCGGCGCTCTGTGGTTTATCCTCGATAGCCGCTCGGCAATCTTGGCGACATTGTTATCAGCAATCTTTGGTGCTTTGCTGTATCTATTTTTCGCACTGGTTGCCGCGGTCAAACGTTATCTCCTAGCGATTATTTTGATGGTTGCCTTGACTATCGCCTTCTGGCTACTCGCTCGAGCTTAAATAGCATTAGTTAGTGTACAATAGAAGGTATGGAATACTTTATTGTTGCTCTATTAGTTATCATTATCATCGCGCTAGTCGGTCTATTTATCTCCGCCAAAAAACCGAGGAAAGAATCGGATCAGACAGACCAGTTTTTGCAGAATGATCTAGCGAATTTGCGGCGCGATATCGGCGCGCTGAGCGATAATCTACGTAAAACGTTTGATGAGCGACTAGATAAAACGCAAGATTCCGTCCATCGCCAATTGAGTGAGAGTTCGAAAATTATTAATGATGTTAGTGCGCGGCTCACTAAGCTCGATGAGACCAACAAACGGGTTGTTGACGTGGCGGACGAGCTAAAAACGTTGCAGAATATCCTCTCAAATCCTAAACAACGCGGTGTTTTCGGTGAATATTATCTAGCCAGCGTCCTAGAAAATATTTTGCCGCCAAACCAATGGCAGGCGCAATACAAATTCAAAGACGGCGAAATTGTGGATGCCGTGATCTTTCTAAACAAAGGTAAAATCTTGCCAGTCGATAGCAAATTCTCACTCGAAAACTACAATCGTTTTATCGAGGCGGCTGACAAGACTGAGCGAGCTGGTCTGCTCAACAAAGTTAAAACCGATCTAAAAGGTCGAATCGACGAGACAGCCAAATACATTCGACCGAGTGAAGGCACGATGGATTTTGCATTTATGTTCATTCCGAGCGAGGCGTTATACTATGATTTATTGATCAATAACGTCGGTCAGGGCGGTAGCTCACGCGATTTGATCGAATATGCGTTTCGCGATAAACGCGTCATTATCACCAGCCCGACGTCGTTCATGGCATATCTCGAAACAGTATTACAAGGTCTACGCAGTTTGCAAATCGAGGAACAGGCCAAGGAGATCCAAGTTCGCGTTGGACAGCTGGGGCAGCATCTACGCAAATACGAGGAATACCTGGGCAAGCTCGGTGGCAGTCTCGGTACGACGGTCAATCATTTTAATAATGCTCACAAAGAGTTCGCCAAGGTCGACAAAGATGTTGTCAAGATCGCCGGCGGTGAGACCTCGGTCGATCCAATGCTAATCGACAAGCCGCGCAGCGACGTCTAATGTACGTTAGCCAAACTAAAAACCGCCTCTTTCGAGGCGATTTTTTGACGAGTGATAAATCGTCTTATGCCTGTTCGGCATCTTTTGCTAGGAAACGATAGGCTGTTACACCTGCTGTCATACCGACAGTTGTGCCTACGATATAGACCAGCACTGGCCACCAGAAAACGCCAGCGTCAGCGCCGAATGGGTTGGCCCAGTGGAAGCCACCGATAGCACCAGCTACGGCTGGGTTCAAGATAACAGTTGCACCGCCAATCACTAGACCAGCTAGTAGACCTAAGCCAACGGCTAGACCGGCTTCGATGCGGCTTTTGCTCTTGCCAAAAACTGCGTAACCAACACCGAGACCAAAGACGAGAGCACCCAGGATCTCAGTTAGGAATGCGACCCATTCTTTACCACTGGCCATTTTTGAGACAGTGAAAGTTTCCGGTGCTTTGTTTTCGACACCGACCTGTGCGGCTACGGCCTCTATACCACCGTAGGTCTCAGACCATTTTTCGATACCACCAGCTGTTTCGATAGCGGAGCTAGAAACACCAGCATTCTCGACAGCGGTTTTAACGGCTGCATTGTAGTCCCAGTTGGCACTGGAAACACCAGCTAAGATCGCGAGAGCTAGGATCGCGCCTAGGACTTGCGATACGACATAGGTGAGAGCTTTGAGTCCACCGATTTTTCGGTTAACATATTGCGCAATCGTGATAGCTGGGTTCAAATGTGCGCCGCTAATTGCGCCAAAGACAACTACCAAGATAGCCAAGATCAGCGAGATACCGACAACACCAAAATTGGCGTTAGCGGCTAGGCTGATAACAGCTCCAGCTAGTACGAACGTACCGAGCAGCTCAGCAATCAAAGCACCAGGTTTGATTGTAGTAGTGCTTGCTTCGCTAGATTTTTTTGCAGTAACTTTTGTTACCGCCGCTGGTTTTGCAGCAACGGACTTTTTTGTCGAAGTAGGTTTCTTCGACGAGGCTTTTTTTGTAGCCATTAACCCTCCTTACATAAGTTTACAAAAAACATTGTATCACAGGAAAACAAAAAAGTGCTACAATATTCTTATGGCAATCATATTGAATGGTCAAGATCTAGAGCAGCAATCTGATCTCCAAAAACGTGTTACCGCGGAACTGCGCGAAAAGCAGATGAAAAATCAGCTAGTCGGCGGCGATGTCAAGGCGCCAACGTACGATAGTGACGACAGTGCATATATGAAAGATCTGAAACCAACTACGAGTTTGGCCTGGGTTTGGGGATTAATCGGCGTCGCCGTATTCGGTATTATAATTGCGATTATGGTGATGACGAGTTAGATTTTAATGTTATACAAGAAGGGCAGGTATCAATTGGCATTTAAAATAAATCGTAAAGCTAAAATTGGCATTATTAGCCTGGCTGTAATCGGGCTCCTAGTCGCGGGTGTCATCTGTTTGATGTTTATGGCAAAGAGCGCCGTCAATACTTTTCGTGCGGACGCCGCGAACCAGGTCAATGATGTGATCAAGGGTAAAGACGCTGGTGCTACGGTGGAGCTTGGCTCGGTCTGGCTAGGCGGCTTGCTCAGTAGCGATTATAAAAAAGTCGATTCATTGCAGGGTGAGTATCAAAAAATATTTGTCGCCCTTAAAAACTATGTCATGGTGCTAGATATACATAACCAACTAGTCGGTGAATATAATGATGGTCTAAAAGGTAAAAATATCGTAAATGGCGATTTGCTAACCTTGGTCAAAAAATATAGAGACCTCATTGCCAGCAAGTTCCCTGATGAAACCGATAGCATAGCGGCTGCTGATAGCCTGAGTGAGAGCCTTCTCGCGGCCAGTGATTTTGACTCTATTGCTAGCCCTATGGCCGCGGTCATTTCCGGTAATGGTACTTGGCTCAACGAGGTTCGTGATGACCTAAATAATCAGATAGCTGCCTTTCAGAAAAAGATAAATTAATGGTATAATCGATCTATGAATATTGATGAGGTTAGGGCTAGTTTATTAGAGCGCGCTAGGGAGCGAGATAATCCGCGCGAGCTATTAAAAGATAGTCAGCTAAAAGCCCTCTATGCCGAGATTCCTAAACTACCAAACGAACAGCGTGGTGAGTTTGGACGACAGATCAACGAGCTAAAACAAGCTTTAGAGGCGGCAATTATCGAGCGTGAAAACGCCGCCCTAGACCAGACAGTTGAACCAATTGACGTCACGGCACCGTTTGATATTAATGGTACAAAACCGCAATTATTACCGACGGAAAACGGCACCGTTCATCCGCTGTCGCGCGAAATCTCGAATGTCATTGATATCTTTACCCGCATGGGATTTGAGGCGGTTGAGTCGCGCCAGATCGATGATGATTTTCATATGTTTACGAGCCTCAATTTTCCACCCGGACATCCGGCGCGCGATGGCTACGATACATTTCGTACCGAAGAGGGCTTTATTCCGCCGGCGCATACTTCGACCATGCAGAATCGCATTTTACGGGCTGGCCGCGACAAACTAGAGAGTGGCGGTCAAATCGCCGCGATTAGCTACGGCCGAGTGTTTCGCAACGAGGATGTCGATGCGACGCACGAGCATACGTTTCATCAATGCGAAGGTGTGTTTGTGTCGTCTACAGCTAGTTTGAGCCAGATGCTCGGGACGTTGCAGGCGTTCTTTGAGGCTTATTATGGTCAAAAGCTCAAAACCAAAACGCAGCCCGGCTATTTTCCATTCACCGAGCCGAGTTTGGAATTTGCAATTGAAAAACCAGCTAGTTTAGGCGGCAGCGGCAAAGAGTGGCTCGAGATGCTGGGTTGCGGTATGATTCACCCGAATGTTTTGCGTGCGGCCGATATCGATCCAGATAACTATCGTGGCTTTGCCTGGGGCGGCGGTCTGGAACGTTTAGTTATGTTGAAATATGGCATCGAGGACCTACGTCATTTTGAATCTGGTAAACTAGCTTTCCTGCGGGAGTTCAAATGACGACAGAGAGATTCCGATTAAAGAGCGCTGTTTATTTGATTCCTATGAAAGGAAATCAGATTTTGTTGTCTCTGCGACAAAATACCGGTTGGATGGATGGAAATTACAGTCTAGTATCTGGTCATGTTGATGGCAACGAAACGGTTGAGGAAGCTCTTTGTCGTGAGGCCAAGGAAGAGGCGGCGATCGATATAGAACCAAAAGATCTCAATTTTGCGCATGTCATGCATAGGTTGAAAGATGACAAAGGCGATGAATATATCGACTTCTTCTTTACGTGCAACGATTGGCGTGGTGAGTTCGTCAATGCTGAACCGGAAAAATGTGGCGGGCTAGAGTGGTTCGATATCGATAAGCTGCCGGATAATATACCTGATTATGTAAAATACGTCATTGATAATCTCGACAGTAACAATCATTTTTCTGTGCAAAGGAGCAAATCGTGATAGTTTCAGTAAATTGGTTAAAAAAATATGTCGCCATCAATCGTCCGATTGATGAACTAGCGGAATTGATCGGCGCGAGATTAGTTGAAATCGAAGAGGTGATTGATCTCGGCACTAAATACCAAGACGTTCTCGTAGCAAAAGTAATCGAAGCTGGACCGGTGCCCGATTCTGATCATTTAAATCTCTGCAAAATCGACGATGGCGGCGTGCGAAAAGATGTTGAGCGCGATGAAAATGGTTTGATCCAGGTGGTTTGCGGCGCGCCAAATGTGCGAGTTGGATTATTAGTGGCGTGGCTACCACCGAATACGGTAGTGCCGGAAACCTATGGCACGGCTGAACCGTTCGTATTGGGTGCGAGAAAACTACGT
This sequence comes from Candidatus Saccharibacteria bacterium, assembly GCA_016699895.1. Lineage (NCBI taxonomy): Bacteria > Candidatus Saccharimonadota > Candidatus Saccharimonadota bacterium. Next base: position 505,329 of record CP064991.1, read on the forward strand.
GGCTTCATGAGTAACGGCATGATTGCCTCGGCGCGTGAGCTGGCTTTATGGGACGAGCACGACGGCATTCTGGAAATTGATCGAGCAGCTGAGTCGGGCGATTCATTTGCCGAGCTTTACGAACTGAACGACTATTTGCTTGATATCGAAAATAAATCACTGACCCATCGCCCGGATTGTTTTGGCTTGATCGGTTTAGCGCGTGAGATTGCTGCGATCCAAGGTGAAAAGTTTACCTCGCCGGATTGGTTAATAACGCTTGATCCCAAATTCTCAAAAACGGCCGGTCTACAACAGCCTACGGTGACTATTGCCGATCCAAAGATCTGCGCTCGTTATCAAGGAGTAGTTTTGGCCGATGTTGATAGTTCGGCGCGGAGCGATATATTGACCAGCAGCTATTTGGCGCGTAGTGGTATGCGCCCGATCAGCGCGGCTGTCGATATTACGAATTGGTTGATGCTGGTGACGGGTCAGCCGCTCCACGCTTTTGACTATGATAAATTATTGCAGGTGAGCGGTAGTGATCACCCGGAAATCGTGGTGCGATCGGGTCGCAATAACGAAAAGATGACATTGCTCGATGGCCGTGAGATTGAGCTGGACCCAGAAGACATTGTGATTACAGCTGGTGAAAAAAACCAAAAACCAGTCGCCCTGGCTGGTGCAATGGGCGGTAGCGAAACTGAGATCGACGATTCTACTAAAAATATTTTTCTAGAGAGCGCAACTTTTAACTTATACAATTTGCGAGGTACCCAGTTCCGCCACGGTATTTTTAGCGAAGCCATCACGCGTTTCACCAAAGGTCAACCAGCTGCGCTAACCGCGCCCGTCTTGGCGGAGGCGGCCCAGATGTTTGCGGATCAAACGGGTGCAGCAGTGGCGAGCGACGTTGCAGATGCTTATCCCGCTCCGACAGAACCAGTTCGGTTGACGATATCTGAATCGCAGATCGCCAGCGTCTTGACGGGTACAGATTATGAGCAATCAACCATTACATCTACGTTAAACAATCTAGAATACGTCAATGTCATGGTGGATCACAGACAGGTTAGTGCGACCGCTCCATGGTGGCGCACGGATATACACATCAAAGAGGACGTGATCGAGGACCTCGGCCGCGTCAATGGTTACGACACTATTGAGCCAACCCTGCCGTCACGAGATTTTACTGCTACGGCGCCGAGTAAATTTGATTTATTCCGCGATAATGTGCGCAGCAGTTTAGCTCGAGCTGGAGGCAATGAAGTCCTGACCTATAGTTTCGTACCAGCCGCCCTAATCGAAAAAGTCGGTAGCGATCCTACGAACGCCTATCGCATCACTAACGCTATCAGTCCCGAACTGCAACATTATCGCCTGAATATATTCCCCGGGCTTCTCGACAAAGCAACTGCTAATTTCCGGGCCGGCTACGATGATTTCTTGTTATTTGAGCTCGGTAAAACTCATGCCAAAGACCGTATGGACGAGGCGGAACCAGAAGTCCCGGCCGAAATCCACATGCTATCTGCGGTACTCGTTGCAAAGGATCCGGCAGATAAACATAGCTCGATTTTCTATCAAATGAAAAAAATTGTTGAGTTCGTTATCGGACGTGGTGATCTCTATATTCAACCATTATCGGCTGACGTTAGCGATTACGGAGCAAATGCTTTCGAGCCGAAACGATCCGGTGCGTTAACTATCGCTAACGGTACAATTATCGGCGTCATTGGTGAACTGAAACAATCAGTTCGACGAGCCTTTAAATTGCCAGATCATACCGCAGTGCTCGAGCTGAACATCGACATGCTATTCGAAACGCAGACAGTGGTAAATACATATAAACCGCTGAGCAAATATCCGAGTGTCGAACGTGATTTGACCTTGCAGGTGGCGGCTGACATGACCTATAAACAGGTGATAGACGTGATCACGAATGCTTTTGCGCAAACTGACCTAGCCATAAATGTCGAACCTTTGTCGATGTATCAAGGCGATGACAATACGACCAAGAATATATCGTTCCGCCTGACATTTACTGCCAGCGATAGAACCTTGAGCGGTGACGAGATTGCGACGGTAATGGCAAAATTGACAGATGCAGTAACGAGAGATTTGAACGCGAAAGTAATCTAAAGGAGACGCATGGTGAACAAGAAGTACGACTCAAAAACAACCAACTGGCAGCGGGTTTCGATTTGGATCATAGCTATCGTGATGGGTCTCGGCACTTTGTTGACCTTTTTCGTGATGGTGTTTGCCGGACAGAATTCGGATGTCGATCCTAATACTATTGCTGCCAAAAAACAGCAAGAAGCCTACCAGAAATACCTAGAAAGCGACGAATATAAAGCCTATCTGAAACAGCAAGAAGAAGCCAAAGCTAACCTGCGTGCCCTCGATGGCTACGCCGATAAAGTGACGGCATTTAATGCTAGCGATATCACTGAACTAACAGTCGAAACTCTCGTCGAGGGCACGGGTGCTACTGTCAAAGCAGGCGACACGATATCAGCTAATTACACTGGTTGGTTGCCAGACGGCACTATTTTCGATAGCACAAAATCCGAAGGCAGCGATGCCTCGTCGGTTAGTTTTGAGCTAGCAAAATCGAAAATCATCGATGGCTGGGTAGAGGGCCTAGTTGGTAAACGTGCTGGCGGAGTTTACTACCTATCCATTCCATCGGACTTGGCGTACGGTGAAACTGGTTCTGGCGACACGATTCCAGCTAACACACCACTACGTTTCATCGTTCAGATCGTTAGCATAGTTAATTCGTGATACTAATATGAAATCAACCAAAGCCCCAAAGTTATTAGCCAGTAATGAATACACCAAGGATGCTGTAAAGGTTATTGGTTCTGCCAAGGAGCGTATCTGTCTAATGACCATGATTGCAAGCTATGATGACACTACAGATGATTTATTCGACGCTATCATCACGGCTAAAACGCGCGGGGTCAAGGTCGATCTAGCGGCTGATATCTTTACGTATTCGGAAATTGGCGGACATTTGCGCTTCAAGACGTCGCGCAGCCACAAGATCAAACCTGTCGAAACGTTGAAAAAGAAACTGCGATCAGTTGACGTAAAAATCAACTGGCTAGGAACTGACTCATCGTTCTTGTTTTCTGGCCGAACGCATTCGAAGTGGCTAGTGGTTGATGATACGGTCTATACTTTTGGCGGTATCAATTTATACGACGAAGGTGTCAATAATACGGACTTTATGCTGCGGCTCGACAACCATGATCTAGCTGACAATTTGGTGCGAGAATATCATCGCATCATCAGGGCCAACAAGACCAGGAACAAATACCACAGCTATCATTTTAGTATTCCACATGGTCAAGTTTTGATCGACGGTGGTCGAGCTCGCGACTCAATCATTTATAGACGAGCCAAACAATTAGTGCAAGATGCCAAATCGGTTGTTTATGTCTCACAGTATTGTCCCACCGGTAAATTAGCTGATCTGTTAAAAAACAAGCCAACCAAATTGTATTTTAATCCCTGGCAACAAAGTCAGTCCTTGAATGCTATTTTTATTCGGATTAGCAGCTGGAAAACGAATCTCGAAACTGATTATAGTCGGCAAAATTACATTCACAGCAAATTCATTATTTGCACCATGCCTAATAGCTCAAAGGTGGCCATCACCGGATCGCATAATTTTGCGGGCGGCGGAGTCTGGCTCGGCACTAGGGAAATTGCTCTCGAAACTAACGATTCAGATATTATTACACAGCTCGAAAGCTTTGTGCAAAAACACCTAGCCTAGCATAAAAAAGTGTTGCACCGGCAAGGTGCTTGTGGTAATATGGAGATAATAGAAAGAAAGGTGGGTAATGGATATTTCAGGAATGTTTAACGAAGCTAGCCCAAATTCAGATGGCAGCGAAACAGCTAATGTAGACGCGAGCGCTAGTTCTTCTCCGGTCGTTGACGTCAATAGTTTGCTGGGCGATGATGCTAGCGGAGCAGCCTCAGTATCGACTGACGATAGTACCGCCACACCTAGTGATGATCAATCGACAGTTAGCCTTGATCCTTTGGACGTTATTGTTCCTAATGAAACTATTACCACCAACGATTCAACTGTAGTAGGAGAGGCCAAAGAGGCGGGGCAGCCAGAAGACTCAAACGAACCAACTGTTGAACCATTTATCCCAGAGCCAGCCGTGCAACCCGAAATAACATCCGTTCCAGATGCTATAGTTGCACCAGGACCAGTGCCAGCTCCTGTTGAGGATGTCGAGAAAACTGATTTTATCAAAACCTACACCGCCGAATACGACGAAGCATTGTCGCGAGCTACTGATTCTATCGAAAAAATGCTTGATTCGGTTGACAAATCAATCCATGAAAAATTGCCGGACATAACCATTCCAGAAGAAGCAAGTGAGTTTCTAAAGAAACCACCAACGGATAACAAAGTCGAGAAGTTCGAAGACGTTCGTGAACTAGTTCGCGAAGTCATGGAGCGAGCGAATGAGGCGAAACAGCAATCAGAAGCCGCTGCTGCTGAGGCTTCCCAGCTCTACGACGAAGTCCAAGCTTTCAAACGTGACACCAAGCAACAAATTGCCACTCTGACTGGCGACGACGCCGCACAAGCCACCAGTTTGTGATATACTATTAGCTAGTAGATAAAATAATTCTCTAATAATAGGAGGTTCATATGGATTGGAATCAAGTTTTAGATGCTGGCGATGTTGATGGTGGCATCATCAATGTAGTTGTCGAAATTCCGGCTGGCTCAAATAACAAAATCGAATGGAAACGTAATCTAAAAGTTTTTACGATTGATCGAGTCGAGCCAAAAATTTTTGCAAAGCCAACTAATTACGGCTTTATCCCACAGACCCTCGACGAGGACGGCGACGAACTGGACGCCCTAATAATTACTGACGAACCATTGCCAACCGGCGTTTATCTCGAAGCTCATATTATTGGGGTGATGCGATTTGTCGATGATGGTGAGGTTGATGATAAAGTAGTTGTCGTACCGGCCGATGATCGTAGTACAGGTAACGCTATCAAGACTCTGGCGGATTTGTCCGAGCAAACTATCAAACAGATCGAGCATCACTTTACCCACTACAAAGATCTGAAAAAACCAGGCTCTACTGTCGTCAAGGGCTGGGAAGATATCGAAACTGCTAAACAAATTATTCGTGAGAGCCAGGAGCGATGGACGAACCAGTAGTATTAGCCAACCAAAACGTCTATTTCACCGTTACAAATGTCTTGGTTCTCAACGAAAAGAACCAGCTATTAGTGCTGCGTCGTTCCGAGTGGAAGCGAATTCCTGGTGAAGATTATCGTCCAGACTTATCGCATCAGACCGATTTGCCAGGTGGCATGGTGGGCGATCAGGCGGTAGAGGAGGATGTAACAACTGGAACATTACGCGAATTATTTGAGGAGACTGGTATCGAAGCTCCGTTTAATCAGGCTAGGCTTGCCTATGCTGAAACGAGTTATCGCAAGCACGGTGAGCGGTCCCAGGCTCGATTAGTCTATCTATTAAAACTTGATCACACACCGACGGTCAGTCTGAGCTGGGAGCACGAAAGCTTCGAATGGGTTCCGATAGCAGAGGTTGTTGGCAATAACTACCTACATTCAGGAGTGCATCGTCGAGCAGTCGACTATATCGTGTCTCATCCGACCATTTTTAACATCTAGTTTTTCTTGGTATCGGCTTTGTTGGTGGGTTTTGGTTTGACTCGGCTGCGTTGCCACGGCATCTTTTTGGCTTGGGGAGCGGCTGGTTTGACTGCTACATCGATATTCTCTCGACGTAGCTGCGAGCGTAATTTGTTGCGAGCGTGTGGCGTCGTAATTTTACGGAGCCAACCTAGATTCGGCAAGATGTTGCGGCGGGTGAGGACTTCGATGACATCGCCAGACTTTAATTCAGTATCAAATTTCGCGATCTTGCCATTGATACGGAAGCCGCTGGCCTTGGCGGCGAGTTCGGAGTGAACTTGGTAGGCAAAATCGAGGGGTAGTGCACCGGACGGAAGATCAAAGATATCGCCGCGCGGTGTGTAGACAAAGATTCGATCGCCGAACAGGTTGATTTTTAGGGCGTCAAAGTCGACTTTTTCGCCAGCGCTGAGTCGGGCAGCGGCTTCTTGGAGATCGCGAATCCACATTAGATCGACTGGCAGTGGAGCCAGGCCGCCTTTTTGGTAAACCTCGGTTAATTTATTCTCGTTATAGTGGAATGACGCGGCAAGTCCGCGCTCGGCATATTCGTGCATGTCGCGAGTCCGAATCTGAAATTCGACGATCTGACCCTGATGAGTTTCAACGGTAGTGTGTAAGGCTTGATAGCCGTTCGGTTTAGGCCTGGCGATGTAATCCTTGATTCGTCCTACGAGTGGGGTGTAGAGTTGATGGAGTAGCCCGAGTACCAAATAGCAGGTCGGGATATCGTCAACAATGATTCGCAGTGCGATGAGGTCGTAGACGTCATCCAGGGTTTGGCGTTTGCGCAGCTTTTTATGGAGCGAATAAACGGATTTTATTCGTCCATCCATTTCAAAACGTAATTTCTCTTTGTTTAGTTCGGCCTTGACTTCGCTACGGACTTTGTCGAGTTTCTTTTTCGAAGCATCGAGTCGCTGATCTATTTCATTGCGTAATTTGTTATAGCGTTTCGGCGCCAGATAATGAAAACTGATATCCTCGATCTCGACACGAACACGACCCATATTGAGACGATCCGCGAGTGGTCCAAACACCTCTAGGCTTTCGCGAGCTTTTTTTAGCTGTCTCTCTGGCGTTTGATACTCTAGCGTTCGGAGATTATGGAGTCGATCGGCGAGTTTAATAATAATAACGCGTACGTCAGACCCGGTAGCAACTAGGAGTTTAGTTAGATTGTCTTTGGTGGCTGGTAAATAGGTGGTAATGTCGCTACGACCGGCGCGAGCTGCTGAAACTTTGGTTACACCATCAACGAGGAGCGCGATATCTTTGCCGAACCGATCAGCAATCTCAGACAGATCGACATCGGTGTCTTCGGCGACATCGTGGAGCAATCCTGCGACAACAGTATCGATATCCATATCCCATTCCATGAGGATATTAGCAACAGCGATCGGATGCGAAATGTAGTCCTCGCCACTGAGACGCTTTTGACCAGCGTGCTTTTCCGTGGCGAATTCGAGTGCGGCCTGAAGGCGAGAGAGGTCCGACTTCTTCTTGAACTTCTCTTTGGATAGGCGACCAAATTCTGCATTACGCATGCATCAATTATAGCATTGCTTCGCTTGCACTGACTCTAGCGAGATGGTAAAATAAAAGCATTAACGAAACGGGAGGGATAATGGCAACCAAAGTAGCGATTAATGGTTTTGGACGAATCGGGCGCAACGCATTTAAAATTGCACTAAATCGAGACGACATCGAAATTGTCGCCTTGAATGATCTGACGGATAACAAATCTCTAGCGCATCTATTGAAATACGATAGCACCTACGGAATTTATGATCACGAGGTGAGTTATGATGACGATGGCGTCATCGTTGACGGCAAACATTTCAAAGTTTTATCAGTCAAAGATCCAGCCGAACTGCCATGGCGTGATTTGGGTGTCGATGTCGTCATCGAATCAACAGGTTTGTTTGTTGATCCAGCCAAAGCCAGGGCTCATGTCGATGCTGGTGCCAAAAAAGTCATTATCAGCGCTCCAGCCAAAGGTGAAGGTGCCGAGACGATCGTGATCGGTGTCAATGACGACAAACTCGGCGAGGCCGGTGATATTGTCAGTAACGCCTCGTGTACGACCAACTGTATTGCTCCGGTGATGGCGGTGCTCGAAAATAATTTCGGTGTTCAAAAAGCCATGATGACGACAGTTCATTCCTACACCCAGGATCAGCGACTACTCGATTCGCCACATAGCGATCCGCGCCGTATGCGTTCAGCTGCTGTGAATATCGTGCCAACTTCGACCGGTGCCTCGATTGCCGCAACCGAAACGATCCCGTCGCTCAAAGGTAAATTTGGCGGCTTGAGCCTGCGCGTACCAACACCGGTCGTTTCCATCTCAGATTTCGTTGTCCTATTGAAACGCCGCACTACCAAAGAGGAAATTAATGAAGTTATGCGCAAGGCAGCTAGTGAACCATATTACCAGGGTATTTTGGACGTGACCGACGAGGAATTAGTGTCGAGCGATTTCATTGGCAATTCCTGCTCGAGTACTGTCGACCTGAATCTGACTGATGTCGTCGATGGTGACTTGGTAAAGGTCGTCAGCTGGTATGATAATGAGTGGGGCTACAGCAATCGCCTCGTCGAGCTAACTGCTGATGTAGCAAAAATATTGGAGCAATAAAACGGTGAAAATTTATCTCGGTGCTGATCACAAGGGCTTTCACCTAAAGAACAAAGTGTTTGCTTATCTACAAAAACGCGGCTTTGAGGTCGAAGACGTCAGCAGTAAAGAGCTTGATCAAAATGACGATTTTCCGCAGTTTGCAGCTGCAGTCTCTCTAAAAATTATCGGCGACGATAGCGACGCCAGGGGAATTTTACTGTGTGGCGGTGGTCAGGGTATGGCAATGGCCGCAAACCGGTTCAAAGGCGTCCGTGCGATTGTCGCTGCAACCAGCGATGATGCGCGTTGGGGTCGTAATGATAACGATGCTAATGTCTTGTCTTTGCCGGCCCGAACGCTCGAGAACGATGACGACCAATACTGGCAAGACATCGTTGATACGTTCCTCGGTACCGAGTTTAGCTCTGCTGCACGTTTTGTGAGGCGCAACCGCGAACTCGACGAACTCTCATAAAGTTCTTGTGCTACAATGGAGTCATGAGCCAGTCCGAAGTTAATCTACGCGTTGCCGCCAGGGCTGTTATCGTGAAAGATGGTAAAGTCTTGATACTACGAGAAGCTTCAACCTATGCAGAAGGCACAAATATTGGAAAATGGGGAATTCCTGGTGGAAGGATCGAAGCCGCAGAATCATTTTTTGACGGTTTGCGCCGCGAGGTTCACGAAGAGACCGGTCTCGATATTGAAATTGGCGATCCAGTTCACATTGGCGAGTGGTGGCCAACTATTCATGATGTAAAGAACCACATTGTTGCTTTATTTGTGCTATGTAAACCGCTTGATGAAAACATAACGCTTAGCGAAGAACATGATGCATTTTCATGGGTGGGGCTAGATGATTTTGCTAGCCATAATGTCATGCCGCCAGATGATGAAGTAATAGCAAAGGCTTTATCTGTTACAAAAGAGTAGGCTTATGGCAGAAATTATCCCGACTATCACGGCTTATACGCCAGATGAATATACTAGGCAGATGGAAACGCTAGCGAGTTTTGCCCCTAGGCTTCACATTGATATTACTGATGGCGATTTTGCGCCGAGTCAAACGATCAATCTAAACCAAGTCTATTGGGACAGATCTGATATGTTACATCAAATTGACCTACATCTAATGCTGCGTCGTCCGATTGATTGGCTGGATCAGATCGTTGCACTAGCGCCTGATCTAGTTATTTTCCATGCAGAGAGTGATGAATCGCAGACCGTTCTGCCGCGTATGTTCGAGCACCTACACAAGTTCGAAATCAAAGTCGGCGTGGCATTACTGCCCGAAACTAATCCAGATGATGTGAAGGAAATTATTGCGCTCTCTGATCAAGTTTTGATCTTTGGCGGGCACTTGGGCTATCAAGGTGGCGAGGCGGATCTGCGTCAGCTAGACAAAGTCGTTGCTATTCAGTCAATTAACCCTAGCGCAGAAATCGCTTGGGATGGTGGTGCGAATCTCGATAATATAGCACAGATTGCACATGCTGGTATCGACGCGATTAACGTTGGCTCGGCGATAGTTAAATCAGACGATCCGAGGGTATCATATTTACATCTATGCGACATAATTACAACTATATTATGAAAGTCGGAGTTTTTGATAGTGGCCTAGGCGGGGAAATTGTTGCCGAGCAACTAGCAAAATTTTTTCCTGATGTCGAATTTATCACGGCGCATGATCGCGCTCACTTGCCATATGGCAATAAAACTGTACATGAGATCATTAGATTAACAGACAGGGCGATTCAACAATTACTGCCGATATGTCAAATTATCGTGATCGCCTGCAATACTGCAACTGCAGCGGCCATTAGTACACTTCGCGTTCGTTATCCAGATGTGCACTTTATTGGCTTTGAACCTGCTATAAAACCGGCGGCGCATGATACAAAACATGCCAAAATCATGGTGCTCGCAACTGATTCGACGCTGCACTCTAATAAATATGTAATGTTGAAACAACGTTGGGCTAAAAATAGTCAGGTTATTGAGCCGGATTGTTCGACGTGGGCCGAAAAGATTGAACAGGGTAGTTTCTCTAAAAACGATCTGATGCCAATAATCGACCAGGCTAGAGCTGAAGGGGTCAATGAGATTGTCTTAGGATGCACGCATTATTTAGCTATTGAAAATGATATAAAACAAGCTCTGCCCAAGGTCAAGATTCAGGCTCCAATTAATAGCGTGGCGCGTCGCTTGAAAGAAATTATGCTAAAATATGAGCATGCATCCAGCGACACTTCGCGAGATTAAACAACATGCGCTCAACATGAGACGCAACATTATCAAGATGCTGTCGGCGTCTGGTAGCGGTCACACAGCTGGTCCTTTGGGACTGGCTGATATTTTTGCTGCACTATATTTCGATATTTTACGGTACAACCGAGACGATCCGAATGATCCAGACCGCGACATCTTTGTTTTGTCGTCTGGCCATGTTGTACCGGTACAATATGCGGCACTAGCCGAAGCTGGGCTGATTCCCGAGGAGGAATTGATGACGTTACGAAAATTTAGCTCTCGTCTCCAGGGCCATCCGGAGCGCGAGAAATTACCGTGGCTCGAAACAACCAGTGGCCCTCTAGGCTGCGGTATTAGCCAAGGCTCTGGCATGGCGTATGCTATCAAAAATATCGATCACAACACGAAACGTCACGTGTATGTTGTTACGGGTGACGGTGAGTTAGACGAGGGTAATAACTGGGAAGCGATCATGTTTGCCAACAAGTATCACCTGTCAAATCTAACGGTAATTGTTGATCGGAATAATATTCAAATTGACGGTGCAACTGAGGACGTGATGCCGCTCGAGCCGCTAGCCGACAAGTGGCAGAGTTTTGGCTGGCATGTGTTGCAAGTTGATGGTAATAATATCGAGAACTTTATCGATGCGTGTCAAATGGCTCGTGCGGTTACCGAACGACCAACAGTGATCATCGCCTACACGATTCCAGGAAAAGGCGTCGATTTCATGGAGAATGATTACCATTGGCATGGCAAAGCGCCAAACGAAGAGGAAGCTCGTCGCGCATCGCGCATTAGCGCAGTTGGAGGTAATATGAAACGAGTGCTAGGATTTATCGTGGCTTTGTTGTCGGGATTAGGCATACTGTATCTAGCGATTCCAATCTGGATTGGGCTCGAGCCAATACCCTATTAAGCGCTCAATTTTTCAGTGATTAAGCTTTAGACCGTTTGAATTACAACCCAATCGGAGGCTGATAATATTTTGGAATTGGCGAGAGTTTATAGTGAGGGTTGTGATCGCACTGATATTCGTATTTAGGAGAGCGTTTCTCTGACGTGTCGCTAATGGGAAAAGGTCGGCAATGAGCTGCTCATTAGCTTTAGATGATATTTTTCTCTGGCAAGTACTCGATTAAACCGAAAGGGAAGGGTCGAATTGAAACCAAAAAAGCTAGAGGAAACCAGCTCTGATTCCACTCGCGCTGGTTTTGGGCGAGGTCTCGCACAGGCGGGTGAAAATAATGTAAATGTTGTGGCGCTCACGGCGGATCTAGCAGAATCAGTTCAATTTCATCATTTCGCCGAACGATTTCCGGAACGTTTTATCGAGGTCGGAATTGCTGAGCAGAATCTAGTGACGGTTGCGAGCGGTATGGCGCATGTTGGCAAGATTCCGTTTACCGGGAGTTATGCGGCGTTTAGTCCAGGTCGCAACTGGGAACAAATCCGCACTACTATAGCCCTGAATAACCAGCCGGTCAAGATCGTTGGCTCGCACGCAGGTCTGAATGTTGGTCCAGATGGTGCAACGCATCAGGTGTTAGAGGACATTGCGCTAATGCGAACGTTGCCACATATGGTAGTCATTGCGCCAGGCGATGCAGTTGAGGCCGAAAAGGTCGCACAGGCAGTGGCGAGCGATAGCCGACCAACCTACATTCGGCTCGCTCGCGAAAAATCACCAATTTTCTCGACTGATGATTCACCGTTTGAAATCGGACCTGCTTATGTGTTGCGAGAAGGCTCGGATATTTCTCTATTATCGACAGGTACTATGACGGCGCAGGTGCTACTGGCGGCCGATCAGTTGGCTCACCAGGGCGTATTGGCTGAGGTTGTTCATGTTCCGACAATTAAACCTCTCGATGAGGAAACAATTTTGAAATCAGTGAGGAAAACGGGCAACGCTGTTACTATCGAGGAGCATCAAATTACTGGTGGTTTTGGCTCGGCGATTGCCGAGTTACTAGGTGATCAGTTGCCAACTAAAATGAAACGAATTGGGGTGAACGATCAGTTCGGTCAATCTGGGACGGCGGCTGAACTACTCGACTACTATGGTCTAACTGCGGATAAAATGGTGCAGACAATCACAGAATTTTTGTCCCAGTCCAGATAAAGTGCTACAATATAAGCATAAATTCAAACCTCGGGAGGGAATATGTCAATTAGAGAGATCAGAGAGCGGACGCTGCGAGCGCGGCATTTAATGCAGCGTGCCCGAACGCAGCATTTTGCTGTCGGCGCATTTAATGTTGACGATCAGGAAACATTACGGGCTATTGCAGCGGCAGCTAAAAAATTAAACTCGCCGGTACTCGTCGAGGTTAGTCACGAGGAAGCCCAGGCGATGGGGCTCGAAAATATGCGCGATTTAGTAGATAACTATCGTGAGGAACTGGGCATTGAAATGTATATTAACCTCGACCATAGTCCAACGGTCGAGGCTTCCAAAGCGGCAATTGATGTTGGCTATGAATTCATCCATATCGATATTAGTCAGGCTAATCATGACGCTAGTGACGAGGAAATTATTCGGGCTACTAGGGAAGTTGTAGAATATGCTAAATTTACCGGCGCTCTCATCGAGAGTGAGCCACATTACTTTGGCGGATCGTCTAATCTGCACACTGAAACTATAGATTACGAAGAAATCAAGAAAACGTTCTCGACACCAGATGGCTCACGTGTATTTGTCGAGGCGACGGGTATCGATACGTTTGCGGCAGCGGTCGGGAACTTGCACGGTAAATATCCCGTACCAAAGGAACTGGATCTCGAACTCCTAGGCTCTATTCGCCAGGCGATCGATTGTAATATCAGTTTACATGGTGGTTCCGGTACGCCGCTCCATTATTTCGAATCGGCCGCTCAGATCGGCGTGAGCAAGGTTAACGTTAATAGCGATCTCAGGATTGCTTATCGGACGACGCTAGAACGGGTATTGCGTGAGAATCCTGATCAATATGCCGTTATGAAATTGATGAACACAGTGCGCGACGAAGTGCAGAAGGTGGTTGAGGAAAAAATATCGGCCTTTGGTAGCGCAGGAAAGGCAGTGCTCTAGGTGGCCACCCCGAAACCGCTAACATTTCTCTGTGTTGGCTCGGCCGTACAGGATGTATTTTTGTCGCATTCTTCGGAATTTGTTCCAGTATGTGAGAGCCCTGAGGAGTGTTTTTTCAATATCCCACTCGGTGACAAAGTAAATGTCAATCGAATTGATTTTTCAACTGGTGGCGGGGCTACGAATGCAGCTACGACGTTTGTCCGGGCTGGCGAAAACGCGATATTTTTGGGACAAATTGCGCACGATCCAGCCGGTGCGGCTGTTATGCATATGCTCGACGAGGAGGGAATTGACGCGACGCATGCCAAATATTCATCACGATACCACACAGGCTATTCGGTACTGCTGTTAGCACCTGGTGGTGAGCGAACAATTTTGACGTATCGTGGCGCTAGCACTCATTTTCATCCCGAAAACTTTGATTTGAATAACGTCGAAACGCAATTTGATTGGGCGTATGTCTCAAGCCTCAATGGTCATTTTGAGATTTTGTCGAGACTATTCGATCAAATAAAAGCGCGCGGTGGCAAGATTGCTTTCAACCCTGGTCAGGGTGAGTTGGCTCGACCGGACAAGCTGAAGCCGTTACTGGCTGATGTCGATATTTTGCTCGCTAACAAAGAAGAGCTGGCAAAATGCTTCAGCGGTGCATCACTAGAGGAGCTGGTACGACGGGCGCATAGTTACTGTCCAGTTGTCGTAGGAACTGATGGCTCAAATGGGGCGGTTGCCATCGACAAAACTTCGTTTGCTCGTTCCGGATTATACAATCCATCATCGCGAGTCATCGATCGCACTGGCGCTGGTGATTCGTTCGGGTCGGCATTTGTTTTGGCCTATGCAAAAGGGTTGGGGCTAAAAAAGGCATTGATATACGGCGCCGCTAACAGTGATTCCGTAGTACAAAAGATTGGTGCCAAAGCCGGCATTTTACGTAGCTACGACGGACTAAAAGACATGAACATCACAGTCCGACCAGCTAATTACTAGATCAAACGCAGCATTTTTGGCGTATAATATAAAGATGTCCAAGTTCCAGCTTCATACTAAATTCAAACCGACGGGTGACCAGCCTACAGCTATTTCTGCACTGGTGAACGGACTAGAGGGTGGCGAGAAGTTTCAAACATTGCTGGGTGTAACTGGTTCAGGTAAAACTTTTACGATGGCCAATGTCATTGCGCAGGTGCAGAAACCGACGCTAGTGCTCGCGCATAACAAAACCCTCGCTGCGCAATTATTTAGTGAATTCAAACAATTTTTCCCGAACAACGAGGTGCATTATTTCGTATCCTATTTTGATTATTATCAACCAGAGGCTTATATTGCGAGCAGCGACACCTATATCGAAAAGGATTCAAAGATCAACGAGGAAATTGATCGTTTGCGCCATGCGGCGACCTCGGCGCTACTGACGAGGCGCGATACGATTATCGTGGCCAGCGTGTCCTGTATCTATGGTATCGGTTCACCGGCTGATTATGCCGACATGTCGATCAAAGCATCGGTTGGCCAGCCTTACAAACAAGACAAATTTATTCGCCATCTCAATGATATCCAGTATCATCGTAACGACATTGATTTTGCGCGCGGAACCTTTCGCGTACGTGGCGATACAATCGATATTTTTCCGAGCGGCAGCGAAATTGCCGTCCGATTAGAATTCTTTGGCGACGATATTGAACGCATTGTGCGGATTGATCCACTAACGGGCGAGGTCATTGACCAGCCAAATGATGTTAAGATCTTCCCGACCAGTCACTACGTTACACCGCGCGAACGTATGGCGGGGGTGATCGAAAAGATTCGCACTGAGTTCGACGATAGATTGGCCTATTTTGAAAAGAATCAAAAATATCTCGAGGCGCAACGTCTGGCGCAACGAACCAAATTCGATCTCGAAATGCTGGAACAGACTGGTTTTGTAAAAGGCATCGAAAACTACTCACGCTATTTGACCAATCGTGAACCAGGCGAACAGCCAGCGACGCTACTCGACTATTTCCCGGACGACTTTTTGATGTTTATCGACGAATCGCATATGACTGTTCCACAGGTGCGCGGCATGTATAACGGCGATCGCGCGCGCAAGGAAACGCTCGTTGACTACGGTTTTCGGCTGCCAAGTGCCCTCGATAATCGCCCCTTGAGATTCGATGAGTTTGAACGCCATATCAATAAAATGATTTTTGTCTCAGCGACTCCAGCTGACTATGAATTGCAACATTCGCCCGAGCCGATTCGCCAGGTCATTCGACCGACTGGCCTATTGGACCCGGTGATCGAGGTGCGTCCTAGCCAGCATCAGGTCGACGATCTCGTTGCTGAGATTCGTGATCGAACCTCGAAAGGTCAGCGCGTACTAGTCACCACTCTCACCAAACGCATGGCCGAGGATCTATCAGCATATTTATTGGAACTTGATATCAAAACTGCCTATATTCATAGCGAGGTTGATACACTGGAGCGCAGCGACATTTTGCGACAACTGCGTGAGGGTGTTTTTGACGTGCTAGTCGGTATCAACTTGCTGCGTGAGGGCTTGGATTTGCCCGAAGTATCGTTAGTGGCAATTATTGACGCCGACAAAGAAGGTTTCCTGCGCTCTGAATCGGCGCTGATCCAGACGATTGGTCGTGCCGCTCGTCATCTCGACGGTAGAGTGATTATGTATGCTGACAATATAACTGGGTCGATGCGCCGTGCTATCGATGAGACCAATAATCGCCGCATGGTTCAGGAACATTACAATCAGGAACATAATATTACCCCGACATCAATTGCAAAAAAGATTGACGAGGGTTTGCGCGCTATTATTCCTGCTCGGGACGACAAGCCGAAACTCAACCTAGCAAAGATTCCAAAGGACGAATATGCTGGTTTGATCCGTGATCTAACGGCACAAATGGAACTAGCTGCGGCTAATCTAGAGTTCGAAAAAGCCGCCGATCTGCGTGATACCATCGCCGAGATCCGGGCAAAGTTGTAAATTATGCAACTAAACGAACATAAAACCACCAGACATCAAGTGTCTGGTGGTCGTCCTATGCTAATGATCTAGTATATTAGACTTATACTGGCCACTCGCCAAATCCACCGCGCCGCGCCATGGTATCTACCCCTTTCCGTTAAAGTTTATACCCCAGGCGGTACAATACTGCCTATGTCTATTATACCATTTTCACTAGATGGCTGCCGCGCGAGCCGGCACCATGAGAACATAAATATTATTATTTTCAATACCTTCTGGCACTATTCAATAGGGGTGAGCGGGATTAAAATGTAATGACCAGGTTACAGCCGTAATATTAGATAGATTTGTTTTGTCTCTCGTTCTGTCAATGTTATAATAAGTATCATGAGTGTTAGTAAAACCGATGTCGCGCATCTCGCGACGCTGAGCAGTATTAGTTTGGGCGACGATGAGCTAGACGCTCTAACGGCTGACCTCGAAAATATTATTACCTATATCGAACAGCTGCAAGAACTAGATACGACTGGCGTCGAGCCGACATATCAGCTGACTGGTCTCGCCAATGTTTGGCGCGAGGATGAAATCGAACCACAATTACCACGCGAGAAATTGCTAGCACTAGCGCCGGAGTCGTTGAATAATCAGGTAAAGGTTCCAAAGGTTTTATAAATGGACAGTGAAATTATAAAAATTGTCGAGCGAGTTAAATCTGGTGTTAGCTCTGCTCGTGCCGAGGTTGAAAAAGCCATCGCTGCTGCCAAGGAAAAAGACAACCTCCATGCACTACTAGAATTATTTGAGAACGAAGCGTTAGCCCGGGCCGACGAAATCGATGCGCGTATCAAAGATGGCGAGGACGTCGGACGTCTCGCAGGCGTACCCTATGTGGCCAAGGATAATTTCCTAACTACTGTTGGTCATACGACAGCCGCAGCCAAGATCCTCGAAAACTTTGAGAGCCCACTGGATGCGACAGCTATCGAGCGACTCGACGCGGAGGGCGCAATTTTAATCGGCAAGGCTAACCTTGACGCTTTTGCGCACGGTGGCTCGACCGAAAACAGCGCTTTTGGTCCCACGAAAAATGTCGTTGATCCCGAACGCGTGGCTGGTGGTTCATCTGGTGGCTCAGCGGCAATTGTCGCTGCTGGCGTGGTACCGTTTGCGCTCGGATCAGATACCGGCGGTTCGATTCGCCAGCCAGCTAGTTTTAACGGTGCGGTTGGCTATAAACCAACCTACGGCATGATTTCCAGATACGGTGTCCTAGCGATGGCCAGCTCGACCGACGTCGTTGGACCGTTGACGCGTACGGTCGCTGACGCTGAATTACTATCTGAGATTTTGGCTGGACCAGACGGCAAAGACAGCACTGTTCACGATGATTATTTTATCTCCCAGACTACTGACAAGCCATTAAAAATTGGATTAATTCGTGAATTTATTGGTGACGGTGTCGATGAACAAGTGGTTGCAAAAACCAAGGAATTTGTTGATCGACTAAAAGCCGCAGGCCATACAGTCGAGGACGTTGATTTACCGATGGCCAAATACAGCCTGGCGATTTATTACATCGTAGTGCCAGCCGAAGTGTCATCGAATCTAGCTCGCTATGATGGCGTACGCTATGGGTTGCGCTCGGAGACAGCTAAATCGCTCGATGATGTCTATGGTCAGAGTCGCGATCAAGGATTCATGCCAGAGAACAAACGACGTATCATGATCGGATCCTATGTACTGAGCAGCGGTTATTTCGATGCTTATTATTTGCAGGCTCAAAAGGCTCGAACGTTGCTGATCCAGGAGTTCGACAAACTATTTGATGAGTACGATTTCCTAATTGGTCCAACGGCGCCAACACCAGCCTTTAAACTAGGCGAAAATACCGCCGATCCAATTAAAATGTATCTAGCCGACGCTATGACGGTGCCATCATCACTAGCTGGTTTGCCGGCGCTGAGTCTGCCAAATGGTGTCAATGATCAAGGTCTGCCGATTGGTGTCCAGATTATTGGTCGCCAAAAGGACGACGCGAGGTTATTATCATTTGCTAAAACGATGGAGGTACATTCATGAGCCAAGGTACAATCATCCTGATGCTAATTATCGTCCTAATTGTCGGTATCGGATTGCTCGTATTTATGAACTTTACCAAGGGTGGACCTAGCTTGTTAGACCGCGAAAAATACCGTAGCGCCTGGCTAAAAATCGAGAACGGGCTCGATAAAACCAACCTCGACACCTACCATTTTGCGGTTCTATCGGCCGATAAGTTACTCGACCAAGCCCTGAAAGAATCTGGAGTGCCCGGCGAGACCATGGGCGATCGATTAAAGGCCGCGAAAAAGCAGTTTTCAAATATCAATCAGGTGTGGTCAGCGCACAAGATTCGCAACCAGGTTGCCCACGAAGCGAACACTAAAATTGACTTTATCGGTTGTCGCCGAGCCCTGGCTATTTTCAAACGTTCATTAAAAGAACTGGGGGCGATATGAGTTTAGGGAGCGCTGGTCAGCACGGTAGCGAAATTACTGGTGCGGTCGAGAATTATCTAGTCGATGGCTATCTGCCGACGATCGGCATCGAATGTCACGTCCAGCTCGCGACCAAGACCAAACTGTTCTCTAGTGTCGATAACGATGCTCGTGATGCTGAACCAAATAGCAAGGTCAGCGTCATTGATTATGCGTTGCCTGGCATGTTACCGTATCTAAACCGAGAGGCCATCCGAATGGCAGCACGAGCCGGTAAGGCACTAAATTCTGAGATTGCTCACGAGTCGCGATTTGATCGAAAGCATTATTTCTATCCTGACCTGCCAAAGGGCTACCAGATCAGCCAGATGTATCAGCCAATTATCATTGGTGGACATGTTGATTTGCCGATTGGCGGGCGAGTGCGCATTCATCACGCCCATCTCGAGGAAGACGCTGGCAAGTTAACTCACTACGGTGATCATTCGCTGGTTGATCTCAATCGTGCCGGTACGCCACTCATCGAGATTGTCGCTGAACCGGATATTCACTCGGCTGCCGAGGCGCGCTCCTACGCCGAGGAGCTTCATCTGCTGATGACCTATGCGGGCGTGACGATCGGCGATCTCTATCACGGCAATATGCGTTTTGACGTTAATATTTCAGTAGCGAAGCCAGGTGAAAAACTTGGTATTAGGACAGAGATTAAAAACCTGAATTCGTTCCGTTCGGTCGAGCGCGCAACTGATTATGAAATCAAACGTCAGATTGAGCTGATTGAAAACGGTGAAACAATTACCCAGGAGACTCGCGGCTGGCTCGATGATGCGCAACAAACCGTCTCGCAGCGCTCCAAGGAAAACGCCCAGGACTATCGCTATATGCCAGACGCCGATATTCCACCGGTGATGTTAACCGACGCCGACATTGCCGAATTGCAACGTGACATGCCGCTCCTACCGAGTGATTATCGATCGCAATTTGAAACGATGCAGGTCGATGGGTCGGTGATCCGCGTTCTATTAAAGGATCAAAATATTGCTGCACTCATTAGCGAAACGCTCGCGCAGTCCGATGTAAAGACCGCCCGAAAAGTTGCCAACTTGTTCGTGAGCTCTCTCGCCAGTGAGGATGAAAATGCCGGTGAGGCCGATGATAGGCCAGCTAGCACATTACCGACAGTCGAACATCTCATTATGCTAGCCAGTATGATCGATGGCAATGAGTTATCGTCGACGGCCGGCAAGGAAGTCTTTAATGAGATGCTGATTCATGATAGCGATCCAAAATTAATTGCCGAGGCAAAAAATTTGCTCCAGGTGAGCGATGAGGGCGCAATTGCTGCGATTGTCGACGAAGTCTTGAGCGACCCAGCCTGCGCCAAGGCGGTAGATGATCTACGTAATGGTGAGGAAAAAGTCATTGGATTCCTGGTCGGGCAGACTATGAAACGATCGCAGGGCAAAGCCAATCCCGGCCTGGCGCAAAAGTTAATAAAGGAGAGACTATAATGAGAAAACCAACCAAAGCAATTATCACCGATGCGGGCTACGCCAGTCGTTACCTGCCGATCGCTAAAACTATTCCAAAAGGTATGTTGCCGATCGGCAATCGACCAATTATGCAACTCGTTGTCGAGGAATGTGTGGCGGCCGATATCAAGGAAATTATTATCGTGGCAACACCAGAGGGCAAGCCAATTTACGAAGATTATTTCAATAACGCTGTCAACCATATTCGTAAGCAACTCAGGGCTCAGGGCAAAGACAAGCGCTACGACGTGGTTCGCAAAGTCCTCGATTTTCCAAAAATTCGTATTATTATCCAGGATCCAGCACTGCCGTACGGCAATGGTTCGCCGATTGTCAGCGCTCGCGATTATATTGCCGATGACGAGGCTTTCATTGTCATTTATAGCGACGATGTGGTGTTCGGTACGTCGGACGCTCATGATCTCTGCGAAGCTTTTGAAAAGCATCCAGACGCCAAAGCTATCATCATGGGCCAAGAAGTCACGCCTGATGTCGTGGACAAATATGGCATTATTTCGCTCAAAAATGGTAAACACCTCGACAATATCGTGGAGAAACCAGCCATTGGTCAGGCGCCATCCAATTTAGCTAGCTACGGTCGTTACTTGTTGACTCCAGAAGTCTTTAATTACCTGAAGCCAAACATGACGAGTCTCGATGACGAGCTATGGACGGTCGATGCCATCACCAAAATGGCTGCCCAGGGTGATGTGTACGTGGTAAAAACCAAAGGCCAATGGATGACAACGGGTGATCCAAAAAACTACTTCCTGGCACATCTCAAATACGTGATCGATCATGAAGATTACGGCCAAGATATCAGAGACGAAATCACCAGATTATAGCGGCAGGACTTGCATTATGTTAGCATTAGTGCTATAATGGTAGGTGGACATATTAACATACAAAGGATATAATAATAACCATGGACGCATTTCAAATTCTCGTTATCATATTGTCGTCTTTCCTAGCCTTGTTTCTGATACTCGGCATCATTCTACTGATTTTGTTTATCAAGATTTCTCTAAAGATCAAAGGTGCTGCTACGGCTATTGGTGAAGCTGCTGAAAACCTCAAACAGTTTTCTGACGGACTGCGCCGGATTGCTTCGCCAGCGATAATCGCTAAAATTGTGATAAAATATATTCGTAACTACGTAAAGAAAAGGAGGAATAATGGCTAAAAAAGGAACAGGCAAATTTGCCATTGGTGCGATAGTCGGTGCAGTTGTCGGTGTGGTGGCAGGTATCCTGACCGCTCCAAAATCAGGCAAAGAAACTAGGGCTGATATCAAGAAGAAATCAGATAAACTGGTTGATGATACTAAAAAAGTCACCGATAAAGCTCTGGGCAAGACGAAAAAAGCGGTTGATGGCGTCGGTGCCGCCGCCAAGAAGAAGGCTGACGAGCTAAAAAAGAACACTGACCAATTGGCTGACAAGGCTAAAAAAGCAGCCGACAAAGTTGAGGCCTAACGCCCGATGGGTGATCAATCACCGAAAATCCCGGCTAAATCAAAGCCTATCGATAGGGAAAAGGCTGGAACATTACCAGCTGGGTTGACCGAAGACCAGCGGGCTGATTTTCGTCAGCTAGTCGAGGATGTCTATCTCAACAACCGTCGTAAAATCATGAAGATGAACTTTTTACGCGGCATAGCCTTTGGTCTCGGTACATTCCTCGGCGGTACGATAGTAGTCGCGGTCATAGTGTGGATATTGTCTCAGACTGTCGACCTGTTTCCTTGGGCGCGGGACTTTACTGAGCGCCTGATTGATTCGCTAAACAAGAAATAAACTGCCCAGGGTCTTTGTGATACAATAGTTGCAATGACTGAGGGGAAAGCGGATAAAAAATCCAGTGTTGTTGATGGGCGCCAGACGACCCCTATCTTGCCGTCTGAGCGATCAAAGATTACTCAAACATTATCGACCAACGATTTCACACATCTCCATAACCATACGAACCACTCTGTGCTCGATGGCTTGACCAAGATTCCAGAGCTCGTAAAGCTAGTCAAGGATTTTGGCATGAATGCGGTGGCTATGACCGATCACGGCACGCTATCTGGTTGGATCGAATTTTACAAAGCTGCCAAAGCCGAAGGTATCAAGCCAATTTTAGGCATTGAGGCTTATGTGGCGGCTCGTTCGCATACTGATCGTGATCCAGCCAAGGACAAGGCGCGCTATCACTTGACGATGCTCGCCTACAATGACCAGGGGATTAAAAACCTGATGCGTCTCAGTACGATCGCCAATCTCGAGGGTGTTTATTACAAACCCCGTATCGACCATGATTTGATCGAAAAATATAACGAAGGCGTTATTGTATTATCAGGCTGTGCCAGTGGTGAAGTCGGCGAGAATCTACGAGCTGGTGATTATGACAAGGCGTTAGAGATAGCAAAGTGGTACAAATCAGTCTTTGGCGATCGATACTTTATCGAAGTGCAGGACCATGGACATCCTGATGCGCCCAAGCGTTGGGACGTACAGACCCAGATTAACGAGGGTGCCTTGAAAATCGCCGATGAACTGGGTATCCCGGCTGTGGTGACGTGTGATGCGCACTATGCTCGGGTCGAGGACACCGACGCACACGAGATTTTGCTCTGTGTCGGCACTGGTTCATTTTTATCTGATAAAAACCGCATGTCACTCAGCGATTTTCATCTACACGTAACCGATCCAGCGGAAATAATTGAACGATGGGGCAAGACATATCCGGATGTTATTTTAAATACGCAGCACGTGGCAAACCTTTGTGACGTGAATATCAGCATGGGCGATATTTTAATCCCAAGTTTTCCTTGTCCTGAGGGTGAGAATGAGAAATCGTATCTAGATAAATTAGTCTATCGTGGTTTAGCCTGGCGCTATAGTGGTGCACCGGCTGGCAACGATCTATCGGTTGATGAGGCGAAAAAGGTGCTGTCTCAGGAAATCCTCGACCGGGCTGAGTACGAGCTGGGCGTGATTGGCAAGATGGGCTTTAACGGCTATTTCTTGATTGTGTGGGATTTTATTAACTGGGGTAAAAACCAAGGAATCGTTTTTGGCCCAGGGCGCGGATCAGCAGCTGGGTCTATTATTGCGTATTCGCTCAGGATTACAGAGTTAGACCCGATGCAGTTCGATTTGCTATTTGAGCGCTTTTTGAATCCAGATCGTATCTCGATGCCTGATATCGATATTGACATTCAAGACACGCGTCGTGACGAGGTGATCAAATATTGCACCGAAAAATATGGGACATCACGAGTGGCAAACATCGCAACCTTTGGTACGATGGCCTCGCGTGCGGCGGTCAAAGATGTAGCTAGGGTGCTCGAAGTACCGTATGCCGAGAGTGATCGTCTATCGAAATTGATTCCGCCGCCGCAGCAAGGTCATCATGTGCCGCTGGTCAAAGCAATTGAAATAGATGCAGATTTAAAACAAGAGTACGAAACCAACCCAACGAGCAAACGAGTGATTGATTTCGCAATTCGTCTCGAAGGTACGATACGCAGTCACGGCGTTCATGCGGCGGGCGTGGTGATTGCGCCAGATGAGTTAGTCAAGTTTGCCCCTCTCGAAATGGCGCAAAAAGGTGTCGTTGCAACGCAATTTCCGATGGGGCCAATAGAGGAGCTGGGGCTACTCAAAATGGACTTTTTGGGCCTGTCTAACCTGACAATTATTAATAACACCATGCGTATTGTACGGAAGGTGTATGGCGTTGATATCAATCTATCTGAGTTGCCGATGGACGACACGGAGACTTTTGATTTATTCCAACGCGGCGATACGACTGGCGTGTTCCAGTTGGAATCGGCCGGCATGAAACGTTATCTGCGCGAGCTGAAACCGACTCATTTTGATGACATCGTTGCCATGGTAGCGCTCTATCGACCAGGCCCGATGCAGTTTATCGATTCGTTTATCAAACGCAAACACGGTGAGGAAAAGATCACCTATTTGCATCACCGAATGGAAAATGCACTCGGTTCGACCTACGGTATTTTGGTATATCAGGAACAGTTCATGCAGATTTCCAAAGATTTGTCTGGTTTCACGGGCGGTCAGGCGGATTATTTACGTAAAGCTGTCGGTAAAAAGAAGCTCGACATGATGCAGAAGATCAAGCCAGAATTTATCGATGGTGCTCTTAAAAACAATCCCGATATTACGCGCGACACTATGGAATTGTTCTGGTCGCAGCTAGAAGAATTTGCTAATTACTGTTTCAACAAATCACATGCGGCGTGTTATGGATTGATTGCGTATTGGACGGCCTATCTCAAGGCACATTATCCGGCGGCCTTTATGGCGGCGCTGATGACGAGCGATTCGAATAACATTGATCGTTTGGCGATCGAAATTGCCGAGTGCAATCGTATGGGCATCAAAGTGATGAACCCGGACGTTAACGAGTCGTTCCCGGAATTTGCCGTTGTACCAGAGACGGGCAATATTCGGTTTGGTCTGTCCGCGGTCAAGAACGTTGGTTCGACGGCGATTGAGAGTCTACTAGCCCAGCGAGCTATCGCCAAGTTCACCAGTGTCGAAGATTTTGCAAAGAGAGTAAACTCACGAGTATGTAATCGCAAAGTGTGGGAAGCGTTGATCAAGTCCGGCGCCTTCGACAATTTCGCCGAAGTAATCGAGCCTGAGTCATCCGATGATCCGGCTGTGCGCGGCGATCGCTCGGATCTGCTCTATAGCCTCGATCAGATCATTGCCTTTTCACAGAAGATCCAAAAGGAAGCTGCCTCAGGTCAAGCTGATTTATTTGAAATGCTCGGCGACGGCGAAAAAGTCGCGGGCGCTGAAACACATTTAGACATCGCTGTCAGTCCGACCAAATATCCGACCAAGGAAAGACTCGGCTGGGAACGTGAGTTACTAGGTCTCTACATTAGCGAACATCCGCTCGATAAATACGACACGTATTTTCGTGAGCAAACTAACCAGATAGATACTCTGAACTCTGATCAAGATGGCACACTAGTCGTGGTTGGTGGTTTGGTTAGTCGTTTGCGTCAAATTGTCACCAAGTCAGGTAGCAAGATGGCATTCGCTGCGATCGAGGATAAAACTGGCGAGATTGAAACGGTAGTATTTCCAAAGATATTTGAGACTCTGCCAGCAGATTTTGATGTCGGCGCGGTGGTGCAAATCAATGGCCGCATCAGCGGTCGTGATCGAGATGGCAACCGCACGCCTGATCCATCGGTAATCATTGATACAATTGAAATTATTAGCGATGACAAACTAGAAAATTACGTGCCGACTGGCATCACGATGGATATAACTAAACAGCCAAAAGCCGCACCACGAAAGGGCGGCAAAGGCGCACCGCGCCACAATGCGGCAGCATCAGTCGAAACACCAAAAGTCAATGCCCCGAGCGCTACGTATAAACCTGTCACCGATACCGCAGTCAAGACGATCTATGTACATGTCAAGGATCCATCTAATGGCGATAAGTTGGCCCAACTCAAACAGCAACTCACAAGTTTTGAAGGTGCGAGCAATGTCGTTTTGGTCCTCGGTGCGGATAAAAAAGATGCTATTCGCATGCCTTTTACAGCCAAGGCTTGCGATGAGCTAGAACAGTCGGTAGCAGAAATTTACGGTGCTGATTGCGTAGTTATTAAATAGTTTCTCGCGCGAGTTCATAAAGAGCGATTCCGGTGGCGACTGAAACGTTAAAGCTCTCTTTGTGCCCGAACATAGGTATTTCAACGGTATCATCACATAGTTCCAATAATTCCGCAGTAATGCCGCCTACTTCTTCGCCGAGTAGCAGCGCGATTTTATCGGGCGGCTGGTAGTCGGGTAATGGGATTGAACGAGAGCTTTGTTCCAAACCAACAATTCTGTAGCCATCTTGTTTCAGATCTCCTAACAGATCAGAAACGTCTTCTCGATAATGTATCGCAACAATATCCTCGGCGCCGAGTGCAGTTTTGTGCAGTTCGCCAGCCATCTTTTTCTGAACATGAGGCAAGCCTTTGTCGGGTGACGCCGTCCAACCAGTTGTAAAAACCGTTGATACCCCAAAACCTTCGGCTGTACGCACGATCGAGCCTAGGTTCATGATCGAGCGGATGTTGTGGGCTATGACAACAATTTCCTGGCTGCCCCTAGTGAATTCACGTGATTTCATCTCAAGTATTGTAGCATTTATTGTCCGAGTGCGCCCATAGTCTGGTCCCATTTGAGACGATCTTTGATAGCCGATAGCTCGCTAGGTGTAGCTGGTTTCACTAGTTTGTTACCGTCATTTGAGCCTTTGACATCAAATTTGTATGCTAGAGATAATCTGGATAATGTATTGTCGCTCGCGAGCTTTTCGCACGCATTAAAATTACCGCGGCAACTTTCTGCAATACTCGACCACTTCTCAACCTCGCTAGGGTTTTTGACCGATATATCGACATCGATCAGGGCGGAACGAGTTTTTTCCGGTGGTGTTTGTTGGTCAAAGATAAAGTTTCCCATAGAGTACACGATCAATTTATCCTTGTAGCTTTCGCTAGGCTGTACCCAGTGGGGGTGATTACCGATAACCATCTCGGCTCCGGCGTCAATCATCCTGCGGTAGGTTGCCACGGTTAGCGAGCCAGGTACTGCTTGATACTCGGTGCCCATGTGAGGCATGACAAAGGTCGGTAGAAGCTGGCTATAGCGCGTGATCTCGGCCAGATCGGAATCTGACGGAATTTTGAATACTGCATTATAGCCGCAAAACCCGAACGGTAGCAACAGGGTCTTATCGCTACCAGAATCGTAGGTTACGGTTGTTTCTAGAGTTATCACATTGCAAAGGTTAGCATGATCACGCGGGTCATAACCACCGAAATGCTGAATATGGTTGGCAGTGAGGTTCTCCTGCGTAGATCGAAAGCCCGCTGCGCCTTGATTGTCGGTATGGTTGTTGCCGAGTGAAACGGCGGTGAACCATTTGGCAGCCTCTGGCAAATAGTTCGGATCACAGTTAAACGTCAACGTTTTGTCTGTGGCTGCTGAGGAGAGATGGAGACCTGCGACTGATGGACACTCAAAATTAGCGATCCAGGCATTATAGTGTTGGCGCTCGAATTGGTCTAGATTTTGAAAAGGATATTTTTCCTTTAGGCTGCTAGCCTCGGACCAGTCATTAATATAGCGACCAAAGAAGATATCTCCCATAAATAGCCAATGACTACGAGCCGCGGTAATGTGTGGACGAGCTTTCATCTGGGTCTGTTTCGGCAATGTGTCAAATAGATTACGATCGATAGATTGGTGTTCTAGCAGTATCGCAACAATCGATGCCATTAACACCGCCGAGATGATAAGCCCAACAATCATTATTTTCCTACCACTCGACCTCCTAATGGAGAACTGTCTCTTCATAGCATAATTTTAACATATAACTATCGATAAATACATTAAACTGTTTATGCTATAATTGTCGGTATGGATGAAGCTGAACGCCAACGCCGTTTTCGTGATGCCGACGAAGCTAATACAGCTAAACGCGCTGATATTTTAGGTGTGACGTATCGTGATATGCGCGAGCAGGATGAAACGATCAAGCTAGTCAACGGTGTTATGCCGGTAGCTGATATGTATAAATATCGGATGGTGCCGCTCGACGACGGTGGTTACGATGGCACGGTGGTGTATGGTATCACCCTAGCGACACCAGAATCGCATCTCCAGGAAATCAATGATACCGCCGCGGCTGATGCAAAAAACGTTCGTTACAATCTGATTTCCGATTCTGCTTTTCGCGTACTGATGAAACGGTATGATCCGCCCAAAGAAGTCGTTTATGACAACGTTGAGATCGGCGAAGCGGGCGATAACGATATGCTAGAACACGTCAGTCAGACGCTCGACGAAGTACGTAGCGATGACATTTTGAATTATCTGATTACCCAGGCCGACACGCTTGGTGCGTCCGATATTCACCTGGAAAATCAGCGTGAAAATGTTCGTGTGCGATTCCGCATCGACGGGACGCTACATCCAATAGCTCATTTGAGTCATGAAAAATACCGCATATTATTTTCGTCTATCGCATCAGTATCTGACCTGTCGACCGCTAGTACTGATTCGCAGTCTGGTCACATTGTAAAGGAAATTACCGATGAAAAAGGTGCGACGCATGTGCTAAATATGCGCATTGAGACAGTGCCGACCTCGTATGGTCAAGACGCGGTGATTCGTTTGTTCAACTTTGATTCTGAGATGCTAAACATGGATGTGCTCGGTCTCGATGATAATGAACGACGTGCGCTCGACGAAATCGTGAGTCATCCGCGCGGTATGGTGATGGTGGTTGGTCCGACCGGCAGCGGCAAATCTACCACGCTCTATTCGATTATTAATGCCTTGAACGATCCATCGCGCAAGATTCTAACTCTCGAAGATCCAGTCGAGTTTGATGTGCCTGGTATTAGTCAGATTCCGGTTGATACCACGAATGGCAAGAGCTTTGCCGATGAACTGCGCACCGTGCTGCGTCTCGATCCAGATGTCGTGATGGTAGGCGAGATTCGTGATAACGATACCGCCAAAACGGCTATTCAGGCGTCGATCACTGGTCATTTGGTACTCGCGACGTTTCATGCTCAGGACGCGGCTGCGGCGTTTGCGCGTATGATTGACATGATTGGCACGAACCCAGTGTTTGCGACAGCGATTCGGCTCGTGATTGGCCAGCGCCTAGTGCGTAAACTAGACGATGATACGAAAATTGAGTACGATCCTGACGAATCAACCAAGAAATGGGTGAGAGAAGTCCTCGCCGACCTCCCAGAGGGTGTTGAGCGACCAAACCTCGATAATTTCAAACTCTGGAAACCGGGGACGTCCGAGAGTGATCCGTTTGGCTACCGGGGGCGCATTGTCCTCATGGAACAGCTGATTGTTAACGATGAGATCTCGGCGTTTTTGCGTGGTGATGAAAAGGACATGGATGTTAGCACGATTCAGAAATCTGCTCGCGACGAAGGTATGGTGAGCATGCTGCAAAAAGGTGTTTTGAAGGCACTGGCCGGGGAAACCACGCTCGAAGAAGTCAATCGCGTACTCTAGCTATCTTCTATCTAATAACGTTAGATACTGCTGGCACGACGCGGGGGTCGAATGGTGAAGGAATAATTTCCTCGGCGGTCGGATTTTTGATGAGGCTAGCGAGGGCTTCGGCAGCAGCTATTTTATGCTCGTCAGTGATCTTTTTGACACCGTGGTCTAATGCGCCGCGGAAAATACCAGGGAAAGCGAGGGCGTTATTGACCTGATTTGGGAAATCGCTACGCCCGGTGGCGATAATGGCTACGCCAGCAGCCTTGGCCTCGTCCGGCATGATTTCTGGCGTTGGATTAGCGAGGGCGAACACGACCGGCTTTTCGTTCATGCTGCTCACCATGTCGGCGGTCAAGAGCCCTGGTTTGCTGACGCCGATGAAAATATCGGCACCGGCGATGGCGTCATTCAATGTACCAGATAGTGATGTCTCGAGGTAAGGCAGCAATGCCTTCTTCTCCTGGTTCAGATCATCACGCGTGTCGCCGATGATACCTTTACTATCAACTGCGACAATCGAACCGACGCCGTATGTATGGAGTAACTTCATAATCGCTGTGCCAGCGGCGCCAGCGCCAATGATGACGACCTTGCAGTTGCGCAGGTTTTTGCCGACGACTTTCATGGCGTTGATGAGGCCAGCTAGTACAACGACGGCGGTGCCATGCTGGTCATCGTGGAAAACTGGGATATCCAGTTCGGCCTTGAGCCGTTCCTCGACCTCAAAACACTTTGGAGCGGCAATATCCTCGAGGTTAATAGCGCCAAAGCTCGGTGCGATGGCTTTGACAACAGATACGATCTCATCGGGCGAATGTACGTCGATGGTAATTGGCACCGCGTCAACACCAGCGAAATGCTTGAATAGGAGGGCCTTGCCTTCCATGACTGGCATTGAGCCACGTGGGCCGATATCGCCGAGGCCGAGTACGGCGGAGCCATCCGAGATAACAGCGACCAGATTGTTCGTCCAAGTATATTTTGGCAATAATTCCGGGTGTTCGGCAATCGCGCTCGACACCGCTGCCACGCCTGGCGTATAGTAGGCCGATAGTTTCGTACGATCGAGCTCGCTGTTGTCGCGTAATTTTAATGAAATCTTCCCTTTATATGTTTCGTGCAACTCTAATGCCAGCTGATTATAATCCATGAGACCCTCCTAGTTATCCTACCAGTATATCCTATTTGCTATAAAACGAAAACTATGATACAATCTAGAGAAGTAAAATTCTAACTGATTTTTAGGAGTGAAATGAGCGATTTAGTTAAAGAGATTTCGGACGCGCAAAAGAAAGCCAAAGTGGTTGATGTTCGTAGTGGTGACACAGTTCGTGTCTATCAAAAGATTAAAGAAGGTAACAAAACCCGTATTCAGATGTTTGAGGGTGTCGTTATCCGTACTGATCGCAAGGACTCATTAAATAGCCGCATCACAGTTCGTAAAATCACCAGCGGTGTTGGTGTTGAAAAGTCATATTTGCTCCATTCCCCACTAGTCGAAAAGGTCGAAGTCGTCAAACGCGGCAAGGTTCGACGCAATTACCTGACCTACCTACGTGATCGCGCTGGCAAGAGCGCTCGTCTCACCGGTAAAGACTTTGACAAGAGTATCAACGATGTTCATGACGCCGCCGCTGAGGCCGAGGCTGAGCAACTAAAAGAAGAAGCCAAAGCTGCTGCTGAGGCCAAAGCTGCCGAAAAAGCTGCTGCCGAGGCTGAACTAGAGGCCAAAGCCGCCGAAGTTGCCGCTCGCCACGCTGCCGAACA
Source organism: Candidatus Saccharibacteria bacterium (assembly GCA_016699895.1). Lineage (NCBI taxonomy): Bacteria > Candidatus Saccharimonadota > Candidatus Saccharimonadota bacterium. Next base: position 536,799 of record CP064991.1, read on the forward strand.
GTAATCTTACTCGAGACAATATGAATAGCGTCCCCTACGACAGAGGGCGCTATTTTTTAGCGTAGCTGGGTTGTTCGCGGAGCTTGCCCACAACTAACTGTCCATTCTCGGCAGTGATCTGCAAGATATCGCCTCGGCTGACGGATTTTGCTAGGAGTTTTTCGGCAACTAAATCTTCTAGTTGTTCAGATACGGCGCGGCGCAGTGGGCGAGCGCCAAACTTTGGATTATAGCCAGCCGCGATCAAATGTCGTTTGGCTTTCAATGTCAACGTAACAGCCACGCCCTTGCTGGCTAGTCGGCGGTTGAAATCCTCGATCATTAGATCCAAAATCTCGGTGACTTCTGGTCGGGATAGGCTATCAAAGGTAATGATAGCGTCAAAGCGGTTCAAAAGCTCTGGACGCATGATTTCTCGTAGTTTTTGCTCGCCGGCCGATTGGTTGGCTTGGTGAATACTGGCTAGATCACCCTTTTCGTTTTTGGTACGAGCATCAAAACCTAGGATATTTTCGCGCGTCATTTCCTCGGCGCCAACGTTGCTAGTTAGGATGATAACGGTATTAGAAAAATCCACCGTGCGTCCATGACCATCGGTCAAGGTGCCGTCTTCGAGGATCTGCAACAGTAAATTAAAGACCTGCGGATGTGCTTTTTCGATTTCGTCAAACAATACGACCGAATAGGGCTGACGCCGGATCTTTTCAGTCAGATGCCCACCGTCTTCGTAGCCGACATAGCCGGCAGGGGCACCGACTAATCGGCTAGCGGTATGTCGTTCGCTAAATTCGCTCATATCGACTTTGATCAGGTTTTTGTCCGAGCCAAAGACCTCGCGCGCCAAAACGCGAGCCAGTTCAGTTTTACCGACACCAGTTGGACCTAGGAATACAAAAGAACCGATCGGTCGTTGGCTGGCAGCGATACCGACACGTGAACGACGGATTGCGCGCGAAACGGCGGTGATAGCACTGCGTTGACCAATCACATGTTTAGATAGATGTTTCTCGAGTCCGGCTAGTTTTTTTGTCTCGGAACGTTCTAGTTGCTCTAACGGGATATGCGTCATGGCGCTAACCGCCGCGGCGACATCGTTGATTTTCAGTGTGACTTTGCTGTCACTGGTATCGGTTTTTTCGACCTCAGCAATCTTTTCGTGGAGACGTGAAATGCGCATTTTATAGAGAGCAGCGCGCTCGTAATCTTCGGTGGCGACGGCGTCTTCCATGTGTTCGTTGAGCCGGGCAATTTCGCGCTGATACGTTTTGAGCTCGACCGGCTTGTCACTGCGTTTGCGGGCGATGTTGACACGAGCGGCAGCTTCATCGATGACGTCGATCGCTTTGTCGGGCTGCTGGCGCTCTGGTAAATATCGGTCTGACAATCGAACAGCTTCGTCGATCACCGCTGCAGATAGTTTGACGTGGTGGTGATCTTCGTATTTCGGCGCTATGCCAGTTAAAATACGGATCGTGTCTTTGCTTTTTGGCGGATTGACCGTAATGGTCTGGAAACGGCGGGTGAGGGCAGAATCCTTCTCGATATTTTTGCGATATTCATCGAGCGTGGTAGCCCCGATTAGTCGGAATTCGCCGCGCGCCAAGGCTGGTTTCAAGATATTGGCGGCATCCATCGATCCTTCGGCGGATCCGGCGCCGGTTAATAGATGTAATTCGTCGATAAAGATAATAACATTGCGATCGGCTTTGACTTCGTCGAGCAGGCGCCCCAGGCGTTCCTCGAACTCGCCCCGGTATTTCGTACCAGCCACCATGCCCGCCAGATCGAGTTGCCATACTTTTTTATCAGTGAGCAATGATGGTACGGTGCCGTCATTGATGCGCTGGGCGAGGCCTTCGACAATGGCGGTTTTACCGACGCCGGCTTCACCAATCAAAACCGGATTATTTTTAGTGCGCCGCGTCAAAATAGTGATCATCCGTTCAATTTCTTTGTCTCGACCGATCACTGGATCTAGCTCGTCGCTCGAGGCCAAATTATTGAGATTACGAGCAAATTTAGACAGGAAAGAACCGCGGGTTGACCTCGGTTTGCTGGCAGCGTGAGCTTCTTCGTCGCGAAAATCGCTCTTTTTGCGGTCCAGGATGTCTTCGAGGTCGGCTAGTATCTGGTTACTGTCAATATGTAGGTCAGCTAGCACGGTGGCAGCGCGAGCGTTTTTTTGGCTGAGTAGGCTGAACAAAATATGTTCCGTACCACAATAATCTTGGTGAAACTCGCTCGCCAATTCCACCGACATACGCATAGTGAGCTTGGCGGTTTCCGAGAAGCCTCTGGTCGGGCTGAGCAACAAGCTATCAACACCAGCTGGCGGAACTAGTTGCAAGGCTTGTCGCACCTGGTCAAAGGTGATGCCAGCCGTCCGAAGGAGTTCGGCGGCAGTTGATTGCTCTTGGCTCAAGATGCCTAAGAGTAAATGCTCGGTACCGATATAGGCTGAACCAGACGAGCGGGCGATCACTTCGGAATGAGCCAGCACGTCGCGAGCGTTGTCGGTTAGGCGTTTGCTAAAGTCCATACCTCTAGTATAACAATTTAGCACTCTCATTGCAAGAGTGCTAAATTAGCATTCAGTGTTTTTCTAGTTTTGCTAATTATTCAGTAGCGATATCTAGTTCATAGCCGGTAATTTGACTAGCGAGGCGTACGTTTTGTCCCTGTTTACCGATGGCAATAGACTGCTGATTCTCGGGTACGAAAACCGTGGCTTTTTTCTCGTCGTCGTTAGTTTCGATGCGGGAAATTTCGGCTGGACTGAGGGCGTTGGCGATGAAGTTTTTAGTATCACTATCAAATGTGATGATATCGATTTTTTCCTCGTCACCAATTTCGTTCATCACGGCCTGGACGCGAACACCCTTGCCGCCGACAAAAGTACCGACTGGGTCGACACCTGGTACTGACGAAGCGACGGCGATCTTGGTGCGACGACCAGCTTCGCGAGCGATAGCCTTGATCTCAACGGCACCGGTTTCGATTTCTGGGACTTCTTGCTGAAAGAGGACTTTGACGAAATCAGCATCGGCACGACTCAGGATGATTTGCGGACCACGTTGGTCGCGTTCGATTTCCTTGAGTAGGACCTTGATACGCGAACCGGTGTTGAGGCGTTCGCCCGGAACTTGTTCGCTGGCTGGCATGATGCCAGAACCGTGGCCGATCTCAATGCGTACAATGCGCGGCTCAACTCGGGCAACGGTTCCAGTGATAACTTGACCGACTTTGTCATCAAAGTCTTTAGCGACTACTTCGCGCTCAGCCTCGCGGAGTTTCTGGAGTAGAACCTGTTTGGCGGTTTGCGCCGCCACGCGGCCAAAGCTGGTAGCTTCAAATTCCTGTTCAACGATACCTTCGAGCAGGGCATTTTTATCAATTTTCTTGGCTTCTTCGAGTGATAACTGAGAAGCGTTCTCTGGCTCCTCCACCACGTCGTAATGAACGGTGATTTTGGCGGTGCCGTTCGTCTGGTTCAAAACGGCGGTGACATTCAACTCGCGGTCGCCGTTATCACGACGCCAAGCGGCGGCGATGGCTTGTTCGACCACGGAGAGAACAGTTTCCTCCGGTAGATTCTTTTCCTCGCTAATTGAATGGACAGCAGCGGCCAGCTGTTTGATGTTGAATCCTTCCATAAAATAATCCTTTCTGATTAAAAACACCGACCTGAATCGGCCGGCAACACTGAACATTATACAGAAAAAATATTACGAATGCAAGAGTTAACGTTAGGATTCTAGGCGCGGCGTAGCGACCATGGCCGATTCTTCCTCTGGGGTAATAAACCGCGGGAGGATAGAGAATGTATGCCCCGGAAACTTTTCGCCGAGAGTGTTAATTATGTCTTGATGTTTGGCGGCATGATCGGGTCGCGGTACCGCCGTGACTCGCAGCAAATAGTCGATCGGTGTCTGACCTTGAGTCTCGGAAACAAACGTGTAGACTTCTACTGTGCCGCCGAGTGCTGTTGCGGCAATCTGCCTAGTGGCTTTCGCGACATGCGTATTGACTGCCCGATTCGGGTTCTCTGTCAAAATTTCGATTAGCGCCATATCTTTTCATTATACACCAACGGATAACTTTTGTCAATAGTCAATAGAGGCAATAGAATGATACAATAGATGGCATGACAAAATCAGTAAATCAGCTCATCAATTTTTTTCGGCCCGAAGGTTATTTGCTAAGCATCGAAGCCATTCCAGGTAAACGTGAATTCAAAGGACAGGTGTTTATCGCCGGTAATAAAACTGGTAAATTTGTGCGATTGCACGCCAAAGGGTTAACGTTCAAAAACGTCAAAGTTAATGCCGAGCCGGCCGAGGTGATCGAGTGTGCTAATGATGAAATCGAACTACGACCTGTTAAACATAGTGAACTAGATGCCAATTATAGCGCCGATCTACAGGAGCGCTGGGGTGTCAGTTGCGATACCAGTGTTGCTATCGAGTTTAGCGGTAAAATCTCCTATAATGGCATGCACGGGCTGTATCCCTGCTACTATCAGGTGGACGGGCAGGATCAGGAGCTGCTCGCGACTCAATTCGAGAGTCACCATGCGCGTGAGGTCTTTCCGTGTGTTGACGAGCCGGCCGCCAAAGCTAAATTCCTCTGCCAGGTCACGACTGATTCGGCTTACCAGGCGCTCAGCAATATGCCGGTTGATGTCGAAATAGTGTTCGACGAGGACTTGATCAACAAACGTCGCGCTACGTTTCAGATGACGCCAAAGATGTCGACGTATTTGCTAGCTTTTGTGATTGGCAAGCTGCATCGCAAAACAGCCAAAACTGCATCGGGTGTTGAGGTCAATATCTATGCGACGCCGGCACAACCGGCGAGTAGCCTGGATTTTGCACTGGATACGGCCGTGAAATGTATCGACTTTTACGATGATTATTTCGGTATCAAATATCCATTGCCAAAATCTGACCATGTAGCATTGCCGGATTTTAGTAGTGGCGCCATGGAGAACTGGGGCTTGATTACCTACCGCGAAGTGGCACTACTGGCGGACAAAAGCACGGGTGTGGCGGCCAAACAGTATATAGCAACTGTGATAGCGCACGAGTTGTCTCACCAGTGGTTCGGCAACTTGACGACGATGAAATGGTGGAACGATCTGTGGCTCAACGAGAGTTTTGCCAGCCTGATGGAGCATATCGCAACCGATGCACTGTTTCCTGACTGGCAGATGTGGCAAACTTTTGAAACATTAGACGTCGTCGCGGCGCTGCGGCGTGATAGTTTGCCAGGCGTTCAGCCGGTGCGCCAAGACATCCAGCATCCCGATGAAATCTCGACGCTGTTTGACAGCGCTATTGTCTACGCCAAAGGCGAACGTCTACTTAAAATGTTACGAGCTTTTATCGGTGAAGCTAACTTTCGGTCTGGGCTAAAGGACTATTTCCAGAAATTTGCCTACGATAATACGACCGCCGAAGACCTCTGGCAGTGCCTCAGCATTGCTGCCGGACGAGATGTGGCGGCTCTTATGAATCCTTGGTTGACGCGGCCTGGCTACCCGCTCGTTAGAGCTAGCCTATCTGGCGACGAGGTTACTTTGCGACAGCAACGATTCTTGAACGACGGCACGACCGATGATCAGATGTGGCCGATTCCACTGTTTGCTAGCAGTCCCGAGGTACCAGAGATCATGGAGACGGCTGAGGTGACTTTTACAGTTAAAAATCCGCAGCTATTTCGACTCAATGTCGATAATAATGCACATTTTATTACAGTACAAGATGAACAGTTAAGTGAGTATATCAATCATCAGGTACCCGACATGAGTCCGACCGACCGCGCCAAATTATTGAACGAGGCGCTGCTATTAGTGCAACCCGGCGTCGAGCCGACGGCTAATATCCTGGACTTACTAGAGTCGTATTCTCACGAGGATAACGATGCGGTTTGGGATGTGATGGCGATGGCGCTAGGGGCTATCGGGCGTTTTGTGGAGCTCGATAGTGATGACGAACGGCGCCTACGTCAGCTGTGCGGTACGTTATCGAAGGGGCAATACAAACGGCTGGGCTGGAAAGCGGCTGATGACGAGTCGATCAATGACCGCAGGCTGCGCCCAACGATTCTCGGCGAAATGATCTTTGCCGAGGATCAGTCTGCGATTGATACTGCGCTCGGGATTTACTCGCAGTTAAAGCATAGTTTAGACAAGCTAGACGGCGACCAGCGGACGATTATTCTAGGTGCGGCGGTGCGCTACGGCGAACCAGAGGAGTTTGATTACCTATTAGCCCAGTACAAGATCTCACATAATGCCGAGCTAAAAGAAGACATTGCGGCGGCGTTAACCTCAACGCGCGACCAGGATCGCATTGATGAAATTCTAGATCTGATGGATCGATCGGATATTGTGAAACCGCAAGATCTGTTTAGTTGGTATGTCTCGATGCTACGCAATCGTCGCGCTCGCAGCAAAACGTGGGGCTGGCTGGTTGATCATTGGACCTGGATCGATCAAACGTTTAGCGGCGACAAGTCGTACGATCTATTTCCGCGCTGTGCTGGACAAATACTCGATAACCAGGTAGATCTCGCCAACTATCAAGATTTCTTTGGGTCAAAGACCGCGGAACCAGCGCTGAAGCGAGCGATCGAGATTGGCCTAAACGACATCTCGGCTCGCGTCGCCTGGATTGATCGCGACCAGGCAGCTGTCCTAGACAAACTTCGTTCTAAAAAATAGTGTCGATGTAGTTATCGACCACAGGCGGAGTTTGTGACAGGGCAATAGCTGACAGCTTAATATCGGAATGTGCGAGTTCCTGGTGGCTAGCCAGATACATTTCGACGCCACGTCGCATCCGGTGCAGTTTCCTGGGGGTGATAGCGGCTAAACCGTCGCCATGAACTGAGTTAGCTCGGTATTTGACCTCGGTAAAATAGAGGGTTTCTTGGTTGGTCGAAACGATGTCGATTTCGCATATCTTGGTTCGCCAATTTCGATCGACAATAGTGTGACCCAGCTTGGCTAGATATTCGGACGCCACCTCTTCGGCTTGGTGGCCGATAGTTGAGGTGATATGGTCGATGGTGGTTGTCTGGTACGTTCCGCTCACTTTGGCGACAGGAGCAAAACTCTGACGGTGGATGCCGTCTATGACGCCATGATCGGCCAACGCCGCGGTATGGCTGGCGGTGCCGTAGCCGACGTGCGATGCAAAAGCGTATTCGGGCAAGGTACTATCTAGGTTCGCCATGTAATGATCACGGGCAACTTTGGCGATGATCGAGGCAGCAGAGACGGACTTGATCTTGCCATCGGCCTTTATCATGGTAGTTATCCTAGGGTCGTCAATGAACCTGTCTCGGCCATCAATGACGATACTATCAATTGCCTCGCGGATGTCAGCAGGGATTTGAGCAAAAGCCCGCTCGGACGCCAGGTGCAGGGCTGCCGATAGCCCGATAGTATCGATGACTCGGGCGTCAACCCAGCCAATACCGATAGCGGCAGCTCGCTGTTGTATCTGGCGCGCCAGTTGTTCGCGGCGTTTAGGAGTTAGTTTTTTGCTGTCGTTGAGACCCTCGATTAGGCAATCTTGATACAAGGCGACGGCTCCGACGACAAGTGGTCCCGCCCACGATCCACGTCCGACTTCGTCAATACCGAGAACCAGTTTATTCATCCAACCATTCTAGCATTTCTGTTAAAATAGTCGGGTGGAAACGAGTCAATTGCATAATCCGAAACGACGTTCGACCTTCAGACGATTTTTATCGCTAATTTTTCTATTGGCCGTGCTAGCGGCTGGCGTTTGGGCGGTACTTAATCGACAGTTTGTGATCGATCAGATCACCGTTTGGCAGTTCAAGCCGAGCGCAGAAATTACTGCCTTGTCTCGTGACGCTAGCCTGAACGATCACGGTACGTTTTTGTTCTACGCCTCGCAGCCTGAACTGCAGAGTGCGACGGATTTCAATAGTAACTGTAAGACACGCGAGACTCAGTCGATCGTGCTCGGCTGTTATACAAATCATCGGATATTTGTGTTTGAGGTGACCGATAGCCGCATCGTGGGAGTGAAAACGGTGACGGCGGCACACGAAATGCTGCATGCGGCGTATGAGCGTCTGTCGAGTGCCGAGCGTGATCGGGTAGATAAGTTGCTAGAGGCGCAACTGGCCAAAACCGAAGACCAGGATATGTTGGATCTGGTGGCGTTATATGACAAGCTCGAACCGGGCGAGCGATGGAACGAGCTCCATTCCATCTTTGGCACCGAAGTCGCGCAATTATCGGGCGAGCTCGAGACCTATTACAAACAGTATTTTACCGATCGCAGCCAGGTTGTGGCGGCTTATACTCATTACCATCAAGTTTTCACCGACCTGAAAGCCCAAGCTACGATATTACAGGATCAGCTGTCGTCTAAAAAAGCTACCATTGATAGCAAGACCGCCGAATACGACACAAAACTGGCGCAATTAGAATCTGACATCAAAGCCTTTAACCAACGAGCTGCGACAACTGGTGGATTCGCGTCGCAAGCCGAGTTCAGCCGAGCCAGAGCTAGTTTGATGACCCGTCAGAGTGCGCTAACTGCACTAGCGCAACAGATTAACGCATTGGTGGCGGAATACAACCAGATCGTCGGCGATCTGAACGCCGTCGGTATCGAAATCAACGAACTCAACGATAACCTGAATAGTCAGTCACAGTCGATCGGATCCTAGATGATTCATCAGCTTGTGCTAGAATAGGGGATATAGGTTGTTATTTTTTAAGGAGGGGTTAATTGGTCAAAGCCAAATCGAGATTTGTCTGTCAGCAGTGCGGCGCTAGCTTTCCAAAATGGGCCGGTCGGTGTGACAATTGTGGCGCCTGGAACTCGCTACTCGAGTCAACCCCAGAGGCGGAAGGAAAATCAGCCGTATCACGCTCTGCCGGATCTATATTAAAGGCCGAAAAGATTTCGGCTATCAAGCTTGATGCGGTGGCCAGTCGGTTATCAACCGGGATCAAAGACCTCGACACGGTGCTAGGCGGCGGGCTAGTGCCAGGTGGCGTGGCTCTAGTGGCGGGACAGCCGGGTATCGGCAAATCAACACTGTTGCTCCAGGTGGCGGCAGCGATCGCGCATCAGCATAACGTTCTCTATGTTAGCGGTGAAGAGTCGGCTGGTCAGGTCAAGCTGCGTGCCGAACGTCTCGGCGCCAAAGATAACGAATCATTGAGTCTAGTGAGTACCACGAATGCAGATGACGTGGCGGCGACGATTGCGGGCGGTCAATTTCAACTAGTGATTGTCGACTCGATGCAGACCATGGCGATGAACGATATCGCCTCGGCGCCAGGCACGGTCAGCCAGATTACAAATAGCGCCAATATCATTATTCGCGCCGCTAAATCAACTAACACGGCTGTATTGTTGGTTGGTCACGTCACCAAAGAAGGCTCGATCGCTGGTCCAAAAGTCCTCGAGCATATCGTTGATGTCGTCATTAATTTCGAAGGCGATCGCTATGGCGGGTTCAAATTAGTGCGGGCTATCAAGAACCGTTACGGTTCGACCTCGGAGGTGGCAATCTTTGACATGACCGAGGGCGGTCTAGAGATTGTTGAAAACCCATCGGCGGCCTTGCTGGCTGAGCGTCATGACGCTGACGGATCGGTGGTGCTCGCGACAATGGAGGGCAATCGTCCGCTCCTCGTTGAGATCCAAGCACTTGTAAATCCGACGAATTTCGGGTATGCTAAGAGGGCGGCGAGTGGTTTCGACTCGAACCGACTGACGTTATTGATTGCGGTGCTAGAGCGCCGTACCAAATTGAATCTATCAGACAAAGATATTTTTGTGAACGTAGTGGGCGGGTTGAAATTAGCCGATCGGGCGGCCGATCTAGCGGTTTGTATGGCAATTGCCAGTGCCACTGCCGAGCGTAAGCTGCGTGACGGCGCCGTGGTGTTTGGCGAAGTGGGCCTAGGCGGGGAAATTAGATCCGCCATGTCGAGCGATAAACGTATCGCTGAGGCTAAAAAGCTAGGATTCAAGTTTGCGATTGCTCCTAAAACCGCTGCCAAGGACAAATTTGTCGTCCCGGCTGTCGATTTGCGCGATGCCTTGAACCAGCATCTGACAAAATAAAAAATCTAAATCTAACAATAAACGAAAGGAAATTATGGAAATTATTATACTAATGGTAACTATCGCCATTTTGGCGGAGACGACGTTTTTGACGATTACGAAGTTGCGACAGCGCACACTGAAAGTTGCGCGCGGCTCGCTGCTGCTCGACACGAGCGCTATCATGGATGGTCGTATTGTTGACGTGGCGAAAACTGGCGTGATTACCGCCGAATTGATCGTGCCACGCAGCGTTATCAACGAATTGCAGCTACTGGCGGATAAGGCCGATCATGACAAACGTTCCCGCGCTCGCGCCCGGCTAGAAAATGTTCGTGAATTGCAGCGTATGGACACGGTGACGGTAACAATTGTGAACGATGGTCGGGTTGGCTCGGGCGGCGTCGACGAACGACTGCTCGAGCTCGCCAAGAACTACGACGCCTCGATTGCAACGACTGATTACAACCTCAACAAAGTTGCCAAAGTAGTCGGCATCACCGTCGTTAACGTCAACGAGTTGGCCCAGATGTTACGCGTACAGCACTTGCCAGGCGAAGCGGTCGAAATCCAGGTGATTCAGCCTGGCGCTAACCGCGAACAGGCGGTCGGGTATTTGGACGACGGCACGATGGTAGTGGTCGAAGATGCCAAACATCTGATTGGCCAGAAACTGCGAGTCGAGATTGTTCGGTCGCTCCAAACCGAAGCTGGTCGTATGATGTTCGCTCAAAAATCCAAGAACACGCAAAAACCTGTGAAATCTTTTCATTCTGATCAGATGAACAATAGCAACAAAAAGAAGTTTTCGGGTCGCAATCAACGCTCGAATAAGCCAAGCGAAACTCGCGCGCCTAGGAAACAAAATAGCAAAGCGCGTAGCTCGGCCGAAGATTCGATGATCGCCCTAGCAAATTCTGGCAGAGACGATTCAATCTAGGAGCTAGCTGTTGTTAGGCTACGCTCGTCGGTGGAGCGAGCTTTCAATTCGAACGCCCACGCATTGATACCGAGGGCGATAAACAGTTCGATATATTCGGTTGGCGATCCGCTATCTTGATCCCACAGACCACGACAACATAGACTCAAGGCTAATACGAGGATAAAGGCCGATAATGACAATAGGGCGCTTCGTAAACGAACGTCGCGCTGTTTGTAGGCGCGGTAACTGAACGCCGCCAAGATTGCGCCGGTGGCTATAATCTGAAATAGGATTGAGGTCCAGCGCCAACCAGCTTCTGACATGTATGGATCGATAAAGCCTAGACCGGCCGAAAATGCCAGTAGCATCCAGGCGCTAGGCAGTAGAAATGCGATTGGTTTTAGTAGCTTAATTTTCTGTAATAGGCGCGCGATATGATCGCGGAAAAATGGCAAGGCGACGAGTAATAGAAATCCGCCGAAATAGAGCGCATTTTGGAACAACTGCGTGTTGAGGTTGTGTAGATTGGTTTCACCTTGCATATTATTGTCGGCAAAATAGCCAGTCGTTTCCCATTTGAAAATGCGCTGCCCCCAGGAGATTTCCTCCATTGCCATCCAGAAGGTAACTAGGGCGAGGAGTGCGAATACGCCGACCAGTAGCCAGGTTTTACGTTTTGCAAATCGTACGACCAGCACGATGAAAACGACGCACGAAACTAGATCGAGCAGCATTTTGACGTAAATGGCCGGACGGAACGAAAAGACATGCCCGCCCTTGACTAGGGCGTGGCCGAGCTCAGGCCAAATGGTGTTGATGACGGCACATAGGACAGCCAAACTCGGCAATAACCAGACTAGTGTTTTAGCGTATTTTGGCATACTAGTCGATTTGTCTGGGATGCCATGCAGGCTAGCGAATAGCGACACTAGCAATGCCACCACTAGCAAGATCCGCCCAATGTTTGCTAGGTCAAAGAACCCGGTCGTATGCTGGTAAAGGAACGAAGCGACAGTGGCGAGGCCTAAAACTATGGTGCAGATAATCTGCCATTTTGAAATTTGCGGCGAAGATACTTTTGTCATAGCGAGGTTAACTTCCAGAGAATGCTATTGTTTTTGAGCCACTGCCGGTATAGTAGCCAGCATCAGTAGCGGTGGCCGATACGGAATAGGAGCCGCTCAGCGCGTCAACGATAATTGACCATGCTCCTGTTGAGTCCTGGGTTGCCGAGTAGGTATTGCCATTAACAGAGATAGATACGCTAGTTATGCTATTGGTTCCGGCTTGGACTAGAACAGATATATCGTATCGACCATCAGATCGATGTGTCGCGGATATAGTGGATATGAACGGAATCGCATCCGAGCAGCTATGGAAATCGTCTTTGTTTAGGACATCGTAACCATCAGGTGCTGTATAGGTGGTTTCCTTGGTGATAGGATCGGTGATCTTTTCAACTTCTAGCTCCTCGCGGGCGCCAGCCGGCGTACAATCAGTTGCTAGTTTTTTACTAACCTTGTCAAAGGTGAGTTTCTCGGTCGATTTCTTTTGATTTTTGTTATACCAGGATGGGAAGAGGTCGCTCTTACCACCCACGGTGAGAGTTTGCAAGCCAGACGGCTTGGTAAACCAGTCGCCAGTTTTCCAGGTACCGTCCGGTTTAAAGACGTTGTTATAAACCTGTGTGGTGACAGCGGCTACGAGCGGCCCGAGGCGCGATGAGGCGGAGTTTTTCAAGGCTTTTGGTACGTGGTTACCGTACCAGACACTCAAGGTAGCTTTTGGCGTGTAGCTCATCATCCAAAGGTCTTTTTTCTTGCCGCCGATATCGGAGGTACCGGTTTTGGTGGCGGTCTTGATGCCGTTAATATAAAAACCAGTTGGACGCCAACCCATCGTGCCACGACGGGCATTGTCGTCGGTCAGGATGTCGGAGATGATATAGGCTGTTTGCGGATCGATGACTTGTTCGCCTTTGTCTTCCCATTCGTACAGGGTTTGACCCTGAGAATTCTTGACGCTGATAATGTCGCTGACTGGTTTGTAGACACCCATACGAGCAATAGTTGCAAAAGCGTTAGCGTGCTCAACCTGTTTGGCACCACAACCACCAATAGCCGAGGCTAGACCAGCTGAAGTGTCAGCGCCGTCCGTACAATAGCTCTTGTCGCCCATAGCCTGGATGACATCTCTCGTATCGCTAATGCCGTTGAGCGCCATAGCCTTGATAGCTGGTACGTTACGTGATTCGGCCAGGCCCTGTCTAATCGGTATATTGCCTTTGAACTTGCCGTCGGCGTTAGCGACGGACGTGCCATCGCCAGTTCGATATACGCTCTGCGGGATTGGCGTATCTGGTATGATCGATCCAGCACCAAAAGCACCGTTTTTATTGGTCTGATTATTGATGAGTGCCGAATAGACGAGGGGTTTTATAGTAGAACCTGGCTGGATAAAGGCGGTCGCTGCATTGTAGGCGCCGTAATCTGGATAATTAAAATCTCGACTACCGCGCATACCGAGAACTTGACCAGTCTCGTTATCAATCATAGTGACAGAGGCGTTGTCAAAGCCCATCTGTGTTGGGAGCGAGCTAGCAAACACTTTGTCAACTTCGCTATCGATGACATCTTGGACACGGACATCGAGAGTGGTTGTTACGGTCAAACCGCCCTGACCAACGACTTTGGCGCCGAGTTTATTTTCAAGGTCTTGTTTCACCATTTGGATGAAGTGCGGAGCTTTGGCGCTCTTGAGCTGATCCTCGGCGGGCTTGATGGTGTCGAGAATCGGTTCAGCCTTGGCGGCGTCGATGGCTTCTTGACTGTATTTATCCGGGAACTGCTGACGCATATAGTCGAGCACGACTTTTTGGCGGGCCAGTAGTTTGGCGTTGCCGTCGGTGTTATACGGGTTGTAGGCGCCCGGAGACTGCGGAATCGAAGCCAGCAAAGCTGCCTCCGCCAAAGTGAGCTCTTTGGCACTGTGTCCAAAATAAGTCTGCGCAGCCGATTCGACACCGTTGCGTCGTCCGCCGTATGGTGATTCGTTGAGGTACATCACGAGGATTTGATCTTTGCTATAGATTCGCTCGGCTTCGACTGACAAGATAGCTTCCTTTATTTTGCGCGGAATACCGCTAATGCCACGATTATTAGCCTCGTCTGAGAAATAAACCTGTTTAATCAACTGCTGTGTTAGCGTTGAGCCACCCTGCGTACCACCCGAACCGGTGACGTTGTTGACCACGGCGCGTAGCATACCGGTCAGGCTGACACCGCCGTGTTTGTAGAAATCTTTATCCTCAATGGCGACGGTAGCGTCTTTCATGTTCTGGCTAATATTTTCTGAGGTAACAACGAGGCGATATTCGCCAGTTCCGGTGTCTTCCCATAATAATGTACCGTTGCGGTCATAATATTTAGATACTGTGGTGGCGACACGTTTGGATAGCTCCTCTGGCTTTAGGGCGTCAAGTTCTTTGCGGAAATACATAAACATTGCGCCGCCCGCTATGATGAGGAATAGGATGGAAAAGAGGGTGATTTTACCAAGCATCTTGAGCCCGCGCATCGAGAACCAATATTTGAATACGCGTTTAGGATGTAGATGAGCCACAAAACGCAGCACAGGGTTTTTTGGCAAAGTTGCTAGATACTCAGCACGTTCGCGCGCCTTACCTTCTTTTTTAATAGTACGACGGCTCTTGCCCTTGTTTTTGGTCAAGTTAGAATAGGTGGTGAACTTTTGCTGATTCTTCTTCTTAGCCACTTTCTCTCCTTCAAATTAACTGCTCTATTTTAGCACAAGATCGATCGCCAGCCAAACAAGTTGCTTTTACTGCCATACCGTGTTAAAATTTTTAACGAGCATAGTCGCGTCTCTTTTTTGGTGGCGTGAAATAAAGCACAGTAACTGTCAATCTAATTAATGTAAAAAGAAGAAGGAAGTACATGGCAACAACTCCCCTAGCAAAGTTTCGTAACATCGGTATTATTGCGCATATTGACGCTGGTAAAACCACGACCACCGAGGGTATTCTATATCGCACCGGTCTCACTCACAAAATCGGCGAAGTCCGTGGTGACGGTGACGGTGCTACGACTGACTGGATGGCACAGGAAAAGGAACGCGGCATCACTATTACCTCCGCTGCAGTGACGTGTTTCTGGAAGGGTCACAAAATTAATATTATTGATACCCCAGGTCACATTGACTTTACCGCCGAGGTCGAGCGCAGCTTGCGTGTTCTCGATGGTGCTGTGACAGTGTTTGACGGCAAAATGGGCGTTGAGGCGCAGTCTGAGACGGTGTGGCGCCAGGCTAACAAATATGGTGTGCCACGTATTTGCTTTATAAACAAAATCAACCAAACTGGTGGCGATTTCTATAAATCACTCGATAGCATTCACGATCGCCTCAGCAAAAACGCCTTGCCAGTTCATTTGCCAATCGGTTTCGAAAAAGATATTTGCGGTGTGGTTGACCTGATTGCCATGAAAGGCTATACCTACAAAGACTACGCTGATCACGAATTGGTCGAAGGCGAGATTCCAGCCGATATGGTTGAAAAGGCCAAAAATGCTCGCACTCTCCTCGTTGAGAAAGCTGTCGAATACGACGATGCATTGTTCGAGCGCTATCTCGACCAAGGCGAAGAATCGATCACCGAAGACGAATTGAAATCGGCTCTCCGTAAAGCCGTACTATCTGGCGAGTTCTATCTCGTAACTGGTGGCGACGGTCGCGGCGTGATTGTCGAGAAACTACTCGACCTCGTCGCCGACTACATGCCAGCTCCAACTGATGTCGATGCTGTGTGGGGTCAGAATCCAAAAACTGGCGACGAAATCGAGCGCAAACCTGATGTTAGCGAGCCGCTCAGCGCTCTAGCCTTCAAGATTGCGGCTGACCCGTTTGTCGGTAAACTCATTTTCGTTCGCGTCTATAGTGGTAAATTGACCGCTGGTTCGTATATCCTGAACACAACAACGGGTGAGAAAGAGCGTATCGGCCGTATCGTCCGTATGTTTGCTGACAAACGAGAGGACATCGGTGAAGTCGAAGCTGGTGATATCGCTGCTGTGGTCGGTCTGAAAAACACGACCACCGGTACGACGCTCTGTGACCCAGCTCATCCAATACAGCTCGAAGGTATCGAGTTCGTCGATCCTCCAGTTTCTATTGCTATTGAGCCAAAGACCAAGGCTGACCAGGAAAAAATGGCGATTGCTCTGCAGCGTCTCGCCGAGGAAGATCCAACGTTCCGCGTTCATACTGACGAGGAAACCGGCCAAACGATTATTAGCGGTATGGGTGAGCTTCATCTTGATATTATCGTTGATCGCATGAAACGCGAGTTTAATGTCGAAGCTAACATTGGTGAACCACAAGTGGCCTTCCGCGAAACGATTCGTGGTACCAAGGAAATCCAAGGTAAATACATCAAACAGTCCGGTGGTCGCGGTCAGTATGGTGATGTTTGGCTACGCCTCGAACCGAATGAGGCTGGCAAAGGCTTCGAGTTCTTTGACGCCATTAAAGGTGGCGTGGTACCCCAGGAATATCGCCCAGCCGTCAAAGCTGGTATCATCGAAACCCTCGATAGCGGTGTTATCGCCGGCTATCCAGTTGTTGATGTCAAAGCTACGCTCTATGATGGTTCATATCACGATGTCGACTCTAACGAAATGGCCTTCAAGATGGCTGGGTCGCTCGCAACCCGCGAAGGTGTCAAGCAAGCTAAACCAGTCCTACTCGAGCCAGTGATGAAACTAGTCGTGGTTACCCCCGAGGAATTCATGGGTGATGTGATCGGCGACATCAACTCGCGTCGCGGTCGCATCGAGGCTATGGAGGATCTCATGGGCGGCGCCAAACAAATCACTTCATTTGTACCACTAGCATCGATGTTCGGCTATACAACTGACCTACGTTCAATGTCGCAAGGCCGTGCTGCTAGCTCGATGGAACTGGCCCAGTACGAGGAAGTCCCACCAAACGTAGCTCAGGAAATCATCGAGAAACGAGCTAAATAGCCTGAGACTGTGCCGAGAGCGATAGTAGTCTCGGCACAATTTCAAAGATATTCGCCATATTAAGACTAGACGCGCATAGAGAGCAGCTGGTTGATAGGTTTGTTGCCGATGCAACAGATCTAGGTAGCTACTTTGTTCATTCGGACGATGATGACATGATGGCGCTACAGATAGATAGTGCTCAGCGTGACGCTAGTAGGTTCGGTGAGAGCCTTGCGAAACCGCCATCGTATACTTTTGGTGCATTTCTGTTTTCGCCAAATGGTCGATTGGCCTTGCGGGCTACGCCGTTTGTGCTATCACCCGAGATTGTTATCACTAGAAACAGGCATCGCGGAACGGTAGGGTTTCATGAATCTGTGGCGCGAGATATTATTGATACGATAGACGATAAAGATCTCGGTGAGGCTAGGTTTGCTACAACAGAACTGTTCCCGCTAGTATCGGGAAAAATTGCTTGCAGACTGATCTATTTTGATCAATTTAATGGCATTGGCGATCAGATGCCATATGATTGGAGGGATCAGCAAGTGCGAGCTAGCGAGCTAGAGGCTATGCGCGGATTGTCGATATTGACGCCTCAGATCGACTACATTGCTCGCCATCCAGACATGTGCCCAACAATGTGTATATTAGCGACGGGCTGGTAACGACACGTCGTAAATAAATAAGCACACTACTGCCTCCCCAAGGTCTTTACAGAGTCGTACTTTTTCGGTAGAATAGTAGGTAAGCGCTGCCGCGGCGATGTTGAATGTCGCGTCGCCAGAGCGCGAAGCTAATTATAAACTTAATAACAAGGAGAACAAATGGCAACATTTGACCGCACCAAACCGCACGTCAACGTTGGCACTATGGGCCACGTCGACCACGGTAAAACAACTTTGACGGCTGCTATTACCGCAGTACTAGCCAAAAAGCTACCAAGCGATGTTAACAAACCAGTCGCTTATGACCAAATCGACAACGCACCAGAGGAAAGACAGCGTGGTATTACCATCGCTACTAGCCACAACGAGTACGAGTCACCAAAGCGTCATTACGCTCACGTCGATATGCCAGGTCACGCCGACTATGTCAAGAACATGATCACCGGTGCTGCTCAGGTAGACGGTGCAATCTTGGTTGTGTCTGCTGCTGACGGCCCAATGCCTCAGACTCGCGAACACGTCTTGCTCGCGAAACAAGTGGGCGTTCCAAAGATCTTGGTATTCCTAAACAAAATGGACCAGGCCGATGCCGATCTCGTCGAGCTCGTCGAAGAAGACATCCGCGATCTATTAGCTAAAAACGGCTTCGACAAAGATGCTCCAATCGTCAAGGGTTCAGCTCTCAAAGCTCTCGAAGGCGACGCTGCTAATGAAGACGCTGTTATGGAACTGGTCAACGCGATGGATGAATACTTCCCAGAGCCAGTTCGCGCACTCGACAAAGATTTCCTCATGCCTATCGAAGACGTCTTCTCGATCAAGGGTCGTGGTACTGTTGCGACCGGTCGTATCGAGCAGGGTATCGTCAAGATCAACGACGAAGTTGAAATTGTTGGTATCAAGCCTACGCAGAAATCAGTTGTGACTGGTATCGAAGCTTTCAAAAAGCAACTCGATCAGGGTCAAGCTGGCGACAACGCTGGTTTGTTGCTTCGCGGTATTGAGCGCGCTGACATTGAGCGCGGTCAGGTTATCGCGAAACCTGGTTCAATCACCCCACACACCGAATTCGAAGCCGAGGTTTACATCCTGAGCAAAGAAGAAGGTGGCCGCCATACTCCATTTGCCAAGGGCTACAAACCGCAGTTCTACTTCCGTACCACGGACGTAACTGGTGAGGTTGAATTGCCTGCTGGTAAAGAGATGGTCATGCCTGGTGACACCGTTACTTTCAAGGTCAAACTACAAGCCCCAATCGCTATGGAGCAAGGTCTCAACCTCGCTATCCGCGAAGGTGGCCGCACCGTTGGTGCTGGTGTTGTGACCAAGATTGTAAAATAATCGATAGTCTAACCACCAGAGAGAGTTTGCTATAAACGGCAAGCTCTCTTTTTGGTTTGTATCTGTCAAAAGATTTGTTAATCAGGGGCGACTCGGCTATAATATGTCGCATGTCAACAGGAACTATGGAACGACGAGGGGCTTTTTCGGGTGGAGCTGACACTGAATATGTTAGCAACCAGCTGCCGGACCTCAATACTGACGGGTCTGGATCGATGCGCGGCAATGGTGATAACGATGACGATGGTGACGGCGAAGGGCGATGCGTGTTCGGGGAATACGCCGAGCGATATAATACGACAGATTTACAGGGCGTCACAGTGCCAGAATTATTGGACGGAAACGACCTCCGGGCAGGTGATCATGTGGTTGCACAGCGAGCATGTGGCAAGACAGGCTGTGCTCTCGTAGTGATATTGAATCCGCATCACGGGCTATTCCAACATGGTCAATGTCGAGAACAATCTAGATAGTCCTTGCAAAAAACCCAGATTTGGTCTACAATAGTATGCGTTAAACCTAATTGCGCCGGTAACTTGTGAGAGATTGCGGCGCCCCTGAGACTCAGGGAGAAGGAGCTATATGGCAGATGCAGCCGTACCAAAAATCAGAATCAAACTAAAAGCCTATGATCACAAGATCATCGATGCCGCCGCCAAGCAGATTGTCGACACGGCAATTCGCACCGGTGCTAACGTCGTCGGCCCGGTACCTTTGCCGGTTAAACGATCGACGTTTACCGTTGTCAAAAGCCCACACGTCTACAAAAAGGGCGGTGAAGCTTTCGAAATGCGCGTTCATAAACGCCTCATCGACATCGTTGACGCTAAACCAAAGACGATCGACAGCCTACAAAACCTGTCGCTACCAGCCGGTGTTGACGCTGAAATTCGCATGTAGTTAGTGATATTTGCCTGTTTTACCTTGACCGTGATATACTCCTAATCAAGATGAAACAGGCATTTTATGTTGGCAAAAAATCCAGCAAACTCAAGTGGATTATTATTGCTACTGTGGCAATAATCGTGGTTGCAATCGGGGCTTTTTATGTTGTGAAGCAAAAGTCATCGGACAATGACAACAAAGATACTGTATCCTCGAACACCACGAATCCCGAACCAGACGACGTGGCCAAGGAAATAGTTATCAAAATCGCCATGATGGGCGATATGTTAGCGCATGATTCGGTCAATGCTCAGGCGAAAACCACCGATGGTTATGACTACAAACCGTATTTTACGGCGATCAAGTCGCTCTATACTGGGTCGGACATCGTATTTTGTAACCCCGAGACTTCGGTGGCGGGCGATACATATGGTGTTACTGGCTACCCGGCGTTTAATGCGCCGAGTGCGTTCGCGCGTGATTTGGTCGACGGTGCCGGCTGTAATGTCGTCAGTCTGGCTTCGAATCACCAAAACGACAAAGGTCAAGCCGGCATCAATCAATCGCTCGCCGTCTGGAAACAGCAAACGTTACTGGCTTATAACGGCATGAATAGTTCGGCTGATGATCAGAATAAAGTTGCCTATTTCACAGTACGGGGTGTCAAAGTAGCTTTCGTAGCATTTGCCGATTTTAGCAACACCAAACTCTCGAATAGTTACGGCGTGAATATCTATCACGACACAGCGTTGGTGCAGAGATTGATGAGTGATGCTAGGGCGAATGCCGATGTCGTATTGGTGTCGGCGCATTGGGGAACTGAGGATTCGAGCGTGGTGAATGCTGATCAACGGAAGACTGCACAGCTACTCGCGGATAGTGGCGCAACTATGGTGATCGGCACTGGTCCGCATGTCATCCAGCCAGTCGTTTGGCTAAAAAGCAGCGACGGGCGTGATGTACCGGTCTGGTACTCGATCGGTAACATGCTGAACAGCCAGCTCGGCATCGACGGCTTAACGAGTGGTGTTGCCAAAGGTGAAATTCATATTACCGATGGAAAGGCAACAGTCAAAAAACTAGCATTTGCACCAACGTTTATGTCGTATGAATGGTCGGCAGCTGACAAGGCGGCGAATAGGTTGCTAGCGCGGCATGATCTAAAACTGCAGCCGCTGGGAAGCGCTGGTGCGGAGATACGATCTATGTTTGGCAGTAGTAGGTCGGCGGCGGAACGACGAACGTACCTTGAAACTGCCCTTGATGCGGCGAAGGCTGGCGTTACGGTTGAACCGTGATCTTGCCGGCCTTGACTAGTTCATCGCGAGCGGCCTGTAAATAAGGATAGGCCTCATCGAGCGTCAATCCGCTTTGATGCAAGGCTGTTGCTAGCGGTATCCCGACGTAACGTATATGCCACGGCTCGTACTGGTATTTGGTAATTTCGGTTTTATCGGCCGGATAGCGTATGATAAATCCGTATTTATAAGAGTTAGCTGCGATCCATTTACCAGCTGCCATATCGCCAAAACAGAGGCTAATGTAACATTCTCGTGATCGTGGCGCGACGTCGGCGGCCAGCCCAGTCTGATGTTCGCTGTAGCCTGGTTTAGCGCTATATTTATTAGCAGCCTCCTCGCCCGATTTCGCTACATAATTGGTGTAGTATATCTTTTGCTGGTTATAGGACCGGAAACCGCTCCCGATCATCAGATCATAGCCTGCCGCCATGGCGTCGGTCATCATGGCGTGATAATCATTAACAGCCACCTCACGCAATGAGCGCTCGTCTTGATTTTTGTCGGTGCGACTATCATCTTTCAAAAAAACTAAATTACTCGGCCTGTAATCTTGTCGTGTCAATGGATGATCTTTGTTGACTACGACCCATAGGCTAGTCGGATCATTGTAATCTTCGACGATGGCATCGATCGGGTCAGCTCCAGGCAAGCTAACCTGGATGGTTTTAGGTTTGGTATCTTTATCGACCTTGGTTGGCTGGTTAGCGGTTTTGAGCGTTGTCGTATCAGATCCAGACTGTAATGTATATAGAAATAATCCAGTACCAATGACGAGAATCGCTATCGCACCAATGACAATTTTGGCTGAGAGCTGCCGACGTTGTATATTCATAGTACCATTCTAGTGCAAAAAATCAGGTTCGTCCACTACTTGGTTGCGAAAGGATGACCTAGTCTCCAGATGAAATGAGGCTCTGTGATATCCGAGGCTAGCACCAGATCGACTGATTGATCATCGATGGTCAAGGTACCAACTTTGTCGCCAGCCTGTTTCGGAGCGGTGATCTGATCGAGGTGCAAGTTAGGAGCAATTGATTCATCTTTCCAACGTAGCGCGTTGATATCATTCGCGGTCTCGACCTCGACTTTGCCAACCCACGGCACATTATAGTAGGCTACGGCATCGCCTTTTGCGACGACCTTGGTATAGTCTAGGTTACTGGTGGCCGACTCCGCGAGTGCCTTCGCGGCTGCGAACCGCGCCGCGCTGCTGGTCTGTCCTAGGACGACGCCGATAATCGTTTTGGTTTGCGATCCTTTCGTATAGTCAAAGGCAAACATCAAACAGTAGCCTGCCTCTGAGGTGTGGCCGGTCTTGATGCCTCTGAAACCGTCACTGAGGAGAGCGTTGGTATTCGTCATTGTCCGAGAGCCTGCAAAAGTGGCTTTGGCCTGCGCCACGATCTGGCTGAGAGCTGCGTTTTTCAGGACCAACTGAGCGATCTTGATCAGATCACCTGTCGAGCTGGTGGTGGCTGGATCTAGCCCGCTGGCGTCGGGACCGATGGTGGTTTCAGTCAAATTGTGGCTAGCTAGCCAAGTGGTAGCGGCTGTATGGTAGTTTACCATTGAGCCAAAGGCCCAGATCGCTAAACTGTCCGCCAGATTATTCGCACTCTCGAGCATAATGGCGTTTAGAACAGATCGGAGCGTTAGTTGCTGTCCCGCGTAAACCGGGAGATTTGATCCGCCAACGGCGACGGTTTTGTTGTATCGCTCCACATCTGCTGAATTCATGGTCAAGGTTGGACCATCTTCGTCTGCCGCCAACGGATATTTGTCTAGCACGACTAAGACCGTGATGGTTTTCGCCATACTGGCGGGCGGGAGGGGATCTCTCGCGCCGTACTGGGCGATCATACCGTCGTCGAGCGAACCAATGGCCGCCGCGCCGCGTGACGGCTGGGTGAATTTCATTGCCGACACAGCAGGTTGATCCAGCGTCGTTGCAGTTGCTGATAATCGATGCGTCGCACTAGCCGCCATGTATAGCCATGCCATGAGTGCCGCGACAATAATGAGCCATAGCGCTAGACGCCAGGTTTTCCTGGTTGATGACCTTCCACCGTGTCGTCTGATCATACGATCAATTGTAGCAGAGCAAGGGGCTTATGGTATAATTATACGAAATGGCAAAACAAAAACTTTGGTTCAAAAAGCGCACTACTCGCGGCGGTGGCCGAAAGGTTACTGGGCGCGAACGCTTGACGCCACGCAATATGAACCGCGAAATCTACAAAAACCAACGCGTCTATAGCTATTTTATGCTCAAGCTAGCCCTGTTTATGATCCTCGGTCTGACTTGGTTTCGGCTGGGCGCACCAATTGGATCGGTCCAAGTAGTCCCGGTCGGTCTCGCTGTCGGGTTGATCCTTGTCACATTTGAACGTTTTCGGATGGGACGAACTTTAGAGATTGGTATACTAGTAGTAGCAGCTATTATCAGCTATGTTTCACCAGTAGGTATTGTGATATAAAGGAGGTACCATGGCAAGATCATCGACTACCCATAAAACTAAAGCTCCGCCTCAGGTCAAAACAGGGAGCTCCGCAGCTACCAAGACCGAAACGCCTGGGCGTACTCATGACGGGCGACATAAAACTCCTGCCGAGCAACACCCATCGAGACATATGGTGGTGCGATCACATGTGACGTCGAAAAAACCAATCTCGCACCATCGACCAGTGGCTAGGACCAGCGCCTTTGCGATCAATCGCCAGTCGAAAAAGACTAATCGAGCCAAAGCCTGGCGCGGCTGGCTCCTGGTGACGCTAGCTATCGCGGCCATCGTTGTGATTTGCGTCATGACTGCCTCTAAACTACTCCAACATACCGGCGAGCATACCTCATTATCGCAACCCGACAGCACCGCTAGCTCCAGTGCTGACAAACCCGAGGTCATAGAGTCGCTGCCGAGAGAACCGACCGACCTAGCCAAAGCCCAGGAGCGTCTAACCTCGATCAGTTCGAGTTTGGAGCAGACGAACTTTTCCGCTACCACCGTTATTAAATTGAAAGTTCCGCTCTATAAACAGACCTATGGCCAGAGCTGTGAAGCCTCGGCCTTGCGCATGGCGCTCGCGTATCGTAGCGTGACGACAACTGATATGGCGCTCCTGAATCAGATGGGATATGACGGCGTCGTGGCAAAAACGGTCAACGGCAGGCTAATCTGGACTGACCCACACAAACAATTTGTAGGCGATAAAGACGGCGATCAACAGAAGTTAACGGGCTATGGCGTATTTGCTGAGCCGATTGCGGCAGCGTCCGATAAAAATGGTCGCCCGGCCGAGGCCAAAGACGATGTTCAGATTGACTGGATCGTTAGCCAGCTCTACGCAGGTAATCCGGTCATCGTCTGGGGCGTGTCGATCAAAATCAGCGACACCGTGTGGTATACCGAGGACGGCGCCACCGTGAACGCGCCACTGCGCACCCATACGAGGCTAGTGATTGGGTTCAAGGGCGACCCTAGCGACCCCGACGGCTTTTACCTGAACGACCCAGCTACTGGCACGGAAAAGTACTGGACAACGGTGGCGCTAAAGACCGACATTAGCAAAGGTATCAAACAAGCCGTTGCTGTGTATTAGAAATTAGATAGCGCCAGAAAAAGCTTGTGTTTTCCTGGTGCTATTGTTATAATATACGTATACTTTAACACAAACAGGGGAGATTGGTATGAAAGTGGTGGATTTGATGAGGAAACATAAACATATATTAAAGCATTCGGCTATGGGGCTTGGCGCAGTCGTTGTGGTCGCCCTAATAGCTTTCCTATTCCTCCGCACCGCCTCTGCTATTTCGTTCCAACACGAGACGGTTAATATCTCCGTTAACGAGCCATTTACGGTCGAGCTCAATCAATCGCTCAAAGCTATCGATGTTGATAGTATTTCGATCGAACCAGCGGTCAAGGGCGGTGAGTGGATTTATCATCCGGGCGGTTTGCTAGGAACCGATACTCTGGTTTTCGAACATGACAATCCTCTGGCCATTAACACCGAGTACACAGTAAATTTTGGTGATGCAGAGCGCTACCTTATGGGTGATACGACGATGCCATCAATCAGTTTTAAAACAGAGAAAGCGCCTCGTTTAGCTAAGGCCGGGGTAGCAACTCTAAAAGACGGCGCCGTAATCTCCGCGGACTATCTGTTCGTTGCCAAATTAGAATCATCTGGCAAAGGTTTGCGCACCTTGACGCTCAAAACTGATCCGGTGATCGAAACCGAGATAGTCAGGCAAGATGATTCTAGTTATACCTGGCGTGTCAAGGGAGATCAGCTATTGCCGCAGGGACAAACTATCAGAGTCGAGGTCTATGACGAGAAAAACAAGGAGTCACTACTAGTACGCAATCTCAAGGTGGCCGACGAACCAACCGTACAATCCATGGTCAAGGCCGATCATTTCGGTGAACAAGACCAGGCGGTCATAGAGTTCAATCAGCCGATAGCCGAGCAGGGCCGAGACAAGATAGTTTTTGACCTCGAAGGTAGCGGCACCTGGGAGAGCGACACGAAATATGTCTTTACTCCGTCGAAAGTTGAGGCCGGCAAGACTTATACGTATCACATACAGTCAGGGCTGAGATCGACAGATGGCGGTATTTTGGCTAGTGCCATCGACAGCGAGTTCAAAACGGTCGGTGCTGTGGCGGTCACGGCTAGCTCACCGACTGGCAAAGAATTATCGCAGGCGCAGCAGAATATCAAATTCACGTTTGATCAACCCGTCGACCATGCGTCGGCCGAAGGGCACTTTTCTATCAGCGGCGGCACGGTAACTGGCTTTAGTTGGAGTGGCAATACGATGACTGCTACTGTCAAAAATCTCGGGTTCCAACAAACGATTACTGCTCGTGTGGATGGCGGCGTTGTCAATGGCGGTTTTGGGCTACCGAGTACGCAAGCGTTTAGTGTTAGTTTCACGACCGAGATTCGCACTAGGCAACTCGGTGTTCCGATGATGCGCCAGGAACATGCCGCCACCTGCGGGCTGGCTTCACTCCGGATGGCACTCGCCTATTATGGTATCAGCACTAGTGAAATGACTATTTTGGGTTACATGAACTATGCCCCGCGCGATATGGATGTAGCGAATAACGAGTGGGATGATCCTAGAGAGATGTTCGTCGGCAACATTGATGGTACTAGTATGTATACCGCGTCCGGCGTCGAAATGCCACTTGTCGCGCGCGTTGCTCGGTCATTCGGCAAGAGTACTACCGAAAGGATCGGTAGTAGTGTTCATGTTAACTGGATAGCCGAGGAGATTCACGCTGGTCATCCAGTCGTCATCAGTGGTACTGGTACCAGTAAAAAGCCGTCCTATTATAGCTGGACCGCTCCGAATGGGCGCGTAGTAACGTCGGCGACGAATGGTCATGCCCGAGTTGTGACAGGTGTCAAAGGCGAACCGAGCCAGCCTATCGGCTTTTGGATCAATGATCCCTTGCGGGGCACATTCTATTGGACAGCCAGCCAGCTACAGGCCAATCTACGAACTAATCCCTATGGCGGCATGGCAGTTTCCATCTATTAACAGAAACAGACTTGATTTTGTCGTTAGATAGGTGTAATATATAATCTGATGACGAAATCACCAATCAAAGTAATTAGACTATAGCTCTGGCGACAGGGCTATTTTTTTTAGGAAAAAAGGAGGCCTACCTAGTATGACAAAACTTGCACCCGAGATGATGACCTACGCGATAGATGACGCAGAGGCTGCAGAGCCTACTATCGAGGAGCGGCTGTCGATTGGTGTCGAGATGGTGAGCAACGCATCGCCGGAGAGTCGGCGAACAGTTTTAGGGATCGTTGCAGTCAACCAGAGAGCGATAGACTATTGTGACGGTTGTATTGATAGACGACCAGCACCTAAATCGGGCTGGGATATGTGTGCTCGTGAGGCGTTACGGGACTCTGTCGGGCAAAACGGAACTATGGCGGCGGCAACATTACGAGCCTGTGTCAGTTGCGCAGAGATTACCAGACAGGGCGGAAAAATGCCGAGCCATGGCCTATATTAACTAAGTCAGCGCGGGGCTTGCACTTGATGACAAAATTTGCTACAATAACAGGGTTAATGTTAGACCAACGTTCCTGAGAACGTCTGCAAGTCCTACTTTTACAGATAGGAAACTGCAAATTCTCAGGCGTTTTAAGTGGAAAAGGGATAGTTTAGTGAAAACTCTCATCGGTACCAAACTTGGTATGACCCAGATCCTCGGCGAAGACGGGGTAATGCTTCCCATTACCGTGATCCAAGCCGGCCCTTGTACTGTGACTCAGGTGAAGTCAGTCGAAAGCGACGGCTACAACGCAGTGCAAATCGGTTACGGACAGGGTAAGAACCTGAGCAATGCCGTGGCTGGCCACGTAAAGGCAGCCCACATAACACCAAAAGTCATCCGCGAAGTTCGGGTTGAGACTCTACCAGAGCTCAAAGTCGGCGACGCACTAACAGCAGAGGTATTTGTGGTCGGCGATAGTGTCGATGTCAGCGGCACCAGCAAAGGTAAAGGCTGGGCTGGCACGATCAAGCGCCACAACTTTAAACGTCATCGTGCAACTCATGGTGGCAAAGGTAACACTCGCAAAGTCGGTTCCATCGGTTCGATGTATCCGCAGAAAATCTTTAAGGGCAAGCGCATGGCTGGTCAGATGGGCGGCGAGGCAACTACGGTCAAGAACTTGACCGTAGCCTATATCGACGTCGACAAGAACCTGATCGGTGTTAAAGGCGCTGTGCCTGGACCGAAAAAAGGCATCGTAATCATAGGAGGGCAAGAATAATGGCTGAAACAACGACTCCTAAATTTGATAAAGCTGTGTTTGGTGTCGAAGTCACCAATCACGAGCTACTAAAACTAGCCTACGAAAGTTATCTGGCTGAGGGTCGCCAAGTTGGCGCTAAAACGCTCAAGCGCGGTGATGTTCGGGGTGGTGGCAAAAAACCATGGCGTCAAAAAGGCACCGGTCGCGCTCGTTTCGGTTCATCTCGTAACCCAATCTGGCGTGGTGGTGGTGTCGTCTTTGGACCTCTCGGTAACGAAAACTATACCAAGAAAATCGCTAAAAATAGCAAACGTGTGGCTCTGCGTCAGGCGCTAACCCTCGCTAGCCAGGCGAAAAAAGTTTCGACTGCCGACCTAACATTTACTGGCAAGACTCGCGACACAGTCAAATCTCTAGCCACTGCAAAGATTGCGACTGATCGCAAAGTGCTCCTCGTTGTCGAGGACAAGACCTCTGAGGTGCTGCGCGCTACTAATAATTTGTCTAACGTATTAGTAGTCCGACCAACCTATTTGACGGTCTTTCATATCTTGAACGCTGATCAGATCGTATTTAACGGCAAGTCGCTCGAGGCTACCACCGCATGGCTGAAAGGAGACAAATAATGTTAATTACTCCACGAATTTCCGAGAAAAGCTACAAGTTGTCAGCGGATAACGTCTACGTCTTTGATGTCCCAATGGACGCTAACAAAGCGCAAGTCACGGCAGCTGTCGAAGCTGAATATCCTGAGGTGACAGTCGGCGATGTTCGATTACTTGTCGCCAAAGGTAAAGTCAAGGCAGTCAACCGCGGCAAGCGCGCTCGTCCAACGACCGCATCCCGCAAAGACACCAAGAAAGCTTACGTAACAGTCTCTGAGGGCTCAATCGAGATCTTCAAAGAAGCTGCAGAAAGTGAGGCAGTATAATGGCTATCCAGAAATTGAAACCGACAACGCCATCGAGGCGCGGTATGACGTCACAGGATTTTGATACGGTTACTACCAAAAAACCAGTCAAATCTCTAGTTCGCATCCGCAAACAAAATAGCGGTCGCAACAACCAGGGTCGTATTACCAGTCGTCATCGCGGTGGCGGCGCCAAGCGCTTTGATCGTAATGTGAACTT
The DNA here is from genome assembly GCA_016699895.1 of Candidatus Saccharibacteria bacterium. NCBI lineage: Bacteria > Candidatus Saccharimonadota > Candidatus Saccharimonadota bacterium. The sequence goes on from CP064991.1 coordinate 565,964, forward strand.
TAACCTCGCTCCCGGCACGGTAGCAACTGTTGAACACATCGAATACGATCCAGGTCGCACAGCTCGCATCGCTCGTATTCGCGACGAAGCCGGCGATCTCCATTACATCGTGGCTCCGAGTGGTGTTCGTCAAGGTCAAAAGATTCAGGTCTCAGACCAGACCAACTCTACCGCAACGCCAATTGAGGTTGGAAATCGTCTTTCATTACGTGACATTCCAACTGGTGCCACCATTCATAATATCGAGATTACCATTGGCAAAGGCGCTCAAGCGGTTCGCTCGGCTGGCGCTCGCGCTCAGTTGACAGCCAAAGAAGGTGATCACGCTATGGTAAAAATGCCATCAGGCGAAGTTCGACGCTTCCGACTAGAGTGTATGGCTACCATTGGTAGCGTTGGCAACGAGCAGCACCAAAATATCAAGATCGGTGCCGCTGGCCGCAAACGTCACATGGGCATTCGCCCACGTGTCCGCGGTGTCGCCATGAACGCTGTCGATCACCCACATGGTGGTGGTGACGGTGGTGCGCACGGTACCGGTAAACCACCACGTACTCCATGGGGTCAATTAACCCTTGGGTATCGCACTCGCCGACGCAAGTCTACTAACAAAATGATCGTAAGAAGTCGTCACGACGCAAAGAGGAAGAGGTAGGATATGAGTAGAAGTCTAAAGAAAGGTCCGTTCGTTGATGCCAAGCTGGCGAAAAAGATCGCAGCTCTCGGTTCTGACGATCGTACCGTCATCAAGACCTGGGCACGTGCTAGCACGATTACACCAGATATGGTTGGTCGCACTATCGCTGTTCACAACGGTCGCGTCCATGTCCCAGTCTATGTTTCTGAAAACATGGTTGGTCACAAGCTTGGTGAATTCGCGCCAACTCGCAAATTCCGCAAACACGGAGGTAAAAAGTAATGAATGAAGCTACTGTCAAGGCAACCTTGCGCGAGCTGAGTCTAACGCCTCGCAAAGTTGCACTCGTTGCCGCCCTCGTTCGCGGCCGCACTGTCGAGGATGCATTAGTTATTTTGCAGCATACGCCAAAACGTGCTGCGAAACCGCTAGCTAAATTGATCGCTAGCGCTCGTGCTAATGCGGTCAACAACCACGGTCTCAAAGCTGATGGCCTCCGTATTACGACACTATCAGTCACCTCGGGCCCACGCCTCAAGCGCTTCCGCCCGGTTTCGCGTGGCCGCGCCCATCCTTTCCAGAAACGTACCGCAAACATCTATGTACAGGTAACCGGCGCAGTCAAACCCGCCAAGAAACCAGCCAAAGTTGAGGCTAAAGACAAGAAGGAGACGAAATAATGGGTCAAAAAGTTAATCCTATCAGCATGCGTCTTCAGGTTCACAAAAACTGGGCTAGCAAATGGTTTGCTACCAGTAAACGTGATTTCGCTGAATGGCTCGCAATTGATATTCAGATTCGCAAAGCTATTGAAAAGCGATTCGAGACTCGTGCTGTGATCAATCACATTGAGATCGAGCGCAATGCCAATCAGACCACCGTGACTATCCATACGAGCAAAGCTGGTGTCGTGATCGGTCGCCAAGGTTCTGGTGTCCAAGAACTGCGCGTCGAACTCGAAAAGATCGTCGGTAGCCCAGTTCGATTAAACATCGAAGAAGTCAGGAAACCAGATCTCGCATCAAAGATCGTTGCCGAGAATATTGCGCGTCAGCTCGAGCGTCGCATCAATTTCCGCCGCGCTATGAAAATGACGATCCAAAACGTCATGGCTGCTGGGGCCAAAGGTATTCGTATCGAAGTCGCTGGTCGTTTGAACGGCGCTGAAATGAGTCGCCGCGAAAAACTGATCGAAGGCTCGGTGCCTTTGCACACCCTGCGTGCCAATATTGATTATCATCAAGCTGTCGCTAAAACACCAGCCGGTGTCATCGGCATCAAAGTCTGGATAAACAAGGGAGAGAGGCGCTAGTATGTTGTTACCAAAGAAAACGAAATTCCGCAAAGCTTTCAAAGGTCGCAATCCTGGCAAAGCTACGCGCTGTAACTATATTGCTTTTGGCGACTATGGTTTGCAGAGCCTCGACAACGAACGTATCACCAGTCGCCAGATCGAGTCAGCTCGTCGTGCTATCAGTGGTCACACCAAACGTGGTGGTAAAATCTGGATCCGCATTTTCCCGCACACGCCAGTTACCAAAAAGCCACTGGACGTTAAAATGGGTAGCGGTAAAGGTTCACCTGAATATTGGGCAGCCAAAGTCAAAGCTGGCACCATTCTGTTTGAAATGAACGGCGTCGAAGAGTCTGTCGCCCGCGAAGCTATGCGCCTCGCGAGCCACAAACTACCAGTCCGCACTCGATTTGTGAAACGGGAGGAGGCGTAATCATGGCTACGACAAAGAAAACCACCAAAGAAGCCGAAGTTGTAAAAACCAAGGCCAAGAAAGTTTCGACCAAAGACATCAAAAAAGATGTCAAAGCTGTCGGCAAATCTATCGCGAACACTACCAAAGACTTGCGTGCTCTCGGCGAAGCTGAGCTACATAATGCTCTAGCTACTGCTAAAGCTGATCTGGTCGAGGCGCAAAAGATGCTGCATGCCAATGAACTGCCATCGGCTCACGTGATTCGAAAATCAAAGAAATTGATTGCCCGCATTCACACCGTACTGACCGAAGTAACCAACAGCAAGGAGGAAAAATAATGAGTAAGCGTACAATTACTGGCGTAGTCTCGAGCGTTGCTGGCGACAAAACAATTGTCGTGACGCGTACAACCCGCGAAACCCATCCGCTGTATGGCAAGAAGTTTACGGTTAGTCGCAAGTTTCACGCTCATGATGAAAAGAACGAAGCCCATGTCGGTGACACCGTTTTGATCGAAGAGAGCCGACCATTGTCTCGAACCAAGACCTGGACACTCGCCAAGATCGTCGAACGTGGCCGCGAAAAATTCGAGATCAAAAAGACCGCCGTCGAAGAAGAAACTGAAGCCAAGTTAGCCGAAAAAGCTGCGAGGAAAGAAGCAGCTGAGGAGGCCGAACAATGATCCAAGTAGAATCTCGACTAAAAGTCGCCGATAACAGCGGCGCAAAGGAAATACTTTGTATCCGCGTGCTCGGTGCTACTAGACGACGCTATGCCCGCGTCGGTGATGTGATCGTTGCGAGCGTCAAAGTCGCTAGCCCAACCGGTACCATCAAAAAGAAGACGGTCGTAAAAGCTGTCGTTGTTCGCACGCGCAACCAAATCCGCCGCGCCGATGGTAGCACGATCAAGTTTGATGAAAATGCTGCCGTTATCATTAACGACGACAAAACGCCAAAGGCAACCCGCGTTTTCGGACCAATCCCACGCGAGTTGCGTGATCTCGGCTATGCCAAGATCGTTAGCTTAGCACCGGAGGTACTCTAATGAAACGCATCAAGACAGACGATCTCGTCAAAGTCATCGCTGGCGGCAACAAAGGCAAAATTGCCAAAGTTACCCGCGTCGATGGCGACAAAGTTTACCTAGAAGGCGTCAATACTCGCACTCGTCACGTAGCCGCTAACCGTTTGAGCGCCCAAGGCACCAAACGAGACATTCAGTTACCAGTTGACGCGAGCAACGTTGTTCTCGTGGTTGAAAAAACTGCTGGTGCCGAAAAAGTCAGTAAAGTCAGCTACCAGGTAAAAAACGGTGCGAAAACTCGCATCGCCAAAGTCAATAGCAAGGAGGTTAAATAATGGCTGAAAAAGTAGCGGCAACATACACGCCGCGTCTCAAAAAGCTCTATAGCGACCAAATTGCCGGTGAGCTGAAAAAAGAATTGGAACTATCGAACATCCATCAGGTTCCTAGTCTCAAGAAAATTGTCGTTGCGAGCGGTGTTGGCCGTAACAAGGACAACAAGCATTTCCAGGAAGTTGTCGCAAACACGTTGACCCGTATCACTGGTCAGAAACCAGTATCGCGCATCGCCAAGAAATCAATTGCTACGTTCAAAATCCGCAAAGGCATGGGCGCACCAGTTGGCCAGAGCGTAACTCTGCGCGGTGATCGCATGTACGAATTCCTCGATCGCCTCGTTAGCGTCGCCATGCCACGCATCCGCGACTTTCACGGTGTCGGTGCCAAAGCATTTGATCGCCAGGGCAACTACAACCTAGGTTTGACCGAACAATCGATCTTTCCGGAGCTGACGTTCGAGGAAACCGCTACGTTGCACGGTTTGCAGATCACATTCGCTATCAGTGGCGACAATCCAGCCGCATCACGCAAGTTACTAGAAAAGTTCGGAATTCCGTTTGAGAAGGAGGTAAAATAATATGGCCAAGAAATCAGCACTAGCTCGCGATAAAAAGCGCCAAGCTATGATTGCAAAACACGCCGCCAAGCGCGCCGAGTTAAAGGCAGCTGGTGACCAGGACGGTCTCCAGAAATTACCTCGCAACTCATCGCCAACCCGGCATAAAAACCGCTGCGGCGAAACGGGTCGACCACACGCCTATATGCGTCGTTTCGGCCTGAGCCGTATCAGTTTCCGCGAACATGCTAGCAAGGGTGAAATCCCTGGTGTAACAAAGAGTAGTTGGTAAAGGAAAGGAGAAGACTATGAGTTTACAATCTACAGACCCAATCGCAGATCTCCTGACCCGTATCAGGAACGCTATCGCTGTCGGCAAGAACGAAGTTCGCCTGCCGTCTAGCAAATTAAAAGTAACCGTCGCCAAGGAATTGGTACGCACCGGCTATCTCGCCGACGTCAAGGTTGAGAAGCAATCACCGCGTGATGAACTGGTCGTAACCATCTATCGCGATGGCGAAAACCCAACTATCACCGAGATTGCACGTGTCAGCAAACCTGGTCGCCGCGTGTACGCGAGCGCCAACGACATCCCACGCGTCAAATCTGGCCGCGGTGTCATGCTAGTCAGCACTAGTAAAGGCGTTATGACTGGCTCCGAAGCCTTCAAGCAACGCCTCGGTGGTGAATTAATCTGTAAAGTATATTAAAAGGAAAGGTACATATGAGTCTGAGTCGAATCGGAAAACTACCAATCGAGATTCCGTCAGGTGTGACAATCACGGTTGACTCTGGTGATGTGACTGTCGAGGGGCCAAAAGGCAAACTCGTGCAGTTTATTACACCAGCCGTCACTGTCGAGGTCAAAGACGGCGTTCTCACAGTCTCGCCACAGGACGAGAGCAAAGCAGCTCGCAGTCAGCATGGTCTGATGCGCGCGCTCATCAACAACATGGTAACTGGTGTCACCAAAGGTTTCGAAAAGAAACTCGAAGTCAACGGCGTCGGTTTCCGCGTCGCTGCTACTAACAACCAGCTCGAGATGAGTCTTGGTTTTAGTCACCCAGTCAAATATAGTGCGCCGAGCGGCATTACTATCACTAATGACAAGATGACGATCACCGTCAGCGGTATCGACAAACAACAAGTTGGTCAGGTCGCCGCTGAGATTCGTAGTCTAAAGAAACCAGAACCCTACAAAGGTAAAGGTATTAAATACGCTGACGAAGTTATTCTTCGCAAGGCAGGAAAGGCAGGTAAATAATGGCTGACCGTAAATTATTGAATCGCGCCTTGCGCAAGAATCGTGTGCGTGCGCGTGTCGGCGGCACTGCCGAGCAACCACGTTTGACGGTATTCATTTCGAACCTGCACATTTCGGCTCAGCTGATTGACGATGTCAACGGCAAAACGTTGGCTGCAGCCACCACTGTTGGTCAGAAAATGACCGGTACCACGACCGAAAAAGCTGCTAAAATCGGCGAGGAAATTGCGTCGAAGGCCAAAAAAGCCAAAATCAAGACAGTAGTGTTTGATCGTAACGGCCGTCGTTATGCTGGTCGACTAGCTGCGCTCGCGGATGCGGCGCGTAAAGGAGGCTTGGAGTTTTAATTATGAGTGAAGAAGTCAAGAAAACTGAGAATGAGGTACAGAACGTGAAACCTGAGACAGCCGAAGCTCCAAAAGCTGCGCCAGCTGCCGCCAAAAACGGTGAAGCGCCAAAGCGCAAATTTGGTAGCGCCACTAACTTTAGTAGTGATAATCTAGCTCGCGATTCACGCGGTCCACGCCCAGCTGCTGGCCGTGGTCAGCGCGACAACCGTCGCCCACGTCGCGACGACAAACCAGCCGAAGACAAAGTCTTTGAGGAACAAGTTATCGCCATTGACCGCGTCTCTCGCGTCGTCAAAGGTGGTCGTCGCTTCCGCTTCAAAGCGCTCGTTGTGGTCGGTGACAAAAAAGCTCGCGTCGGCGTCGGCGTTGCCAAAGGTCAAGACGTCCAGGCTGCCGTCCAAAAAGCTACTGATGTTGCTAAAAAGCACCTCGTTACTATTCCACTAACGAATAACACTATTCCACACGAAGTCGAACTAAAATACGGCGGCGCACACGTCCTGCTGAAGCCAGCCGCACCCGGTACTGGTATTATCGCTGGTGGTGTCGTCCGCACGATTATCGGTGTAACTGGTATTTCTAACCTGTTGACCAAATCCCTCGGTTCAAACAACAAAGTGAATATCGCCTACGCAACGATCGAAGCCTTGCGCTCGCTCGTTCCACGCGAAGATTGGATTGGCCAGACTAAAAAACCAGCCAAGAAACCAGTCAAAAAGGAGACAAAATAATGACCAAATATCATGAATTGAACGCGACAGCTAACAAAGATCGCAAACGAGTTGGTCGCGGTATTTCATCCGGCTACGGCAAAACTGCTGGCCGTGGCACCAAAGGTCAGCGCGCTCGTACTGGTAAAAAATTAGGTGCAACCTTTATGGGCGGTCAGTTGCCACTAGTCCAAGGTATACCAAAACTGCGCGGCTTCAAGAGCAAACGTGTCCCAGCCCAGGTTGTCTATGCTGATCAGCTAAATGATCTAAAAGGCGCTAAAATTGATGCTTTCAAACTCTACGAAGCTGGTTTGATCATGACGCCATATCACCTCGTCAAAGTGATTGGTCGTGGTGAACTAACGAGCAAAGCTACGGTTGAACTGCCAGGCATGTCGGCGAGCGTTGTAGCTCAGCTAGAGAAAAATGGCGGCACGTTTGTCAAAACTGCTGTGCCATTACCTCCATCGTCAAAAACGCCAGAGGACAAGCCAGAAAAAGCTGACAAGAAATAGCATTTAGTTAGCAAAAGCCTAAAAACTCCGCCACGGAAAAGCGAGCGGAGTTTTTGCTTATTTGACCACCGCGAGAAAATCCTGTAGAATGTTTACTGAATTTAACGAGGGGAATACTTTGAACTGGAAAACAATGTTTAAATCAATGAAAAGCTCGGATATGCGCAACCGAGTTCTCGCGGTGCTGGGCATTATTGTTATTTATCGTTTTTTGTCGCACATACCAGTTCCACTAGCCGAACCAACCCAGCTCAAAGACATCGTGACAAATACCATCGATAGCGGTAGTTTTGGCGGATTCTTGAATCTGTTATCAGGTGGCGCGCTCGCCAGTTTCTCAATTATGCTCGTTGGCCTGTCGCCGTATATTACCGCCTCGGTTATCTCTCAGCTATTAACCAAAGCCATTCCGCGCCTCGAGGAAATGCACAAAGACGGCGAATCGGGTCGCCGCAAAATCAACCAATGGACGAGGATTATCACCTTGCCGCTGGCGATCTTGCAGTCGATTGCTTTTATTTATATTTTGCGCCAAACCGTACTCGATCAATCAACAGTCATCACGGATATGAACATGCACCAATGGATCGTATCTGTGACGGCGATGACCGCTGGCGCCATGATTTTGATGTGGCTCGGTGAAATTATCACGGAAAAGGGTATCGGTAACGGTATCTCACTCCTGATCTTTGGCGGTATTATCAGCCAGCTGCCGAGCAGCTTTGGTGCATTGTCGAGCGCTCTCTTTAGTGTGTCTAGCGCCAGTGACGCCTTCCACGTCTTTAACTGGTTCACGATCCCGTGGCTCAATCATAACGTTACGCTACTGGTGCTCGCCATATTACTCATAGGTTTAATAGTGTTATACTTCCTGGTCAAGATCAATGAAGGTCAGCGAATCATCACCATCAATTATGCCAAGCGTGTCCAAGGCAACAGCGCCTATGGCGGCATCAAATCAATTCTGCCGATCAAGCTCATTACTGCTGGCGTTATCCCAGTGATCTTCGCGGTGGCTTTCCTAGCGCTTCCGGCGTTCCTGGGCCAGTTATTTGTCGCGACTGGGTACAATGTCGATTTGGGCCAAAACCTTATTTTGTGGTTCCAAAAGTCTAGCACCAACAGTTTTAGCCTGACCGGTGACTGGACGCAGTTTATCTATCCGGTGTCATATTTCATTCTCGTCGTGGCCTTCACCTATTTCTATACCTCGATCGTGTTTAATAGTAGTGAAATTGCCGAGAACCTGCAAAAACAGGGTGGTTTCATTGAAAATGTCCGGCCGGGTAAACAAACCGAAAAGTACCTAACGCGCATCGTCAATCGTTTAACGCTGTTTGGATCGTTAGCTCTAGGCTTGATCGCCATTATTCCTTTTGTATTTGAATATGTGTTTGTCATGATTGGCCTCGGCTCGGCGGCGCAGAGCTTGGCGATTAGCGGTACCGGACTACTGATTGTTGTCTCGGTCGCCCTCGAATCGTTACGCCAGCTCAACTCGCGCGCTCTGATGGTGACCTACGACGAATACAAGTAGGCAACATATGTCAAGGAGTGGGACGCTTAATATCGGATCTGGATCAAAAACCAAGCGCTGGTTGCGTCGAGTCATTACCATACTATTGTCTCTAGCCGCGATTGTCGGCAGCTACTTCCTGATGGATTATTTGGTAGCAACCTGGCAAAATAACGAGGAAATACACTACATCGAGAGTATCGGCATCTCGACCAAACCGGTTACCCAGGCTGAGATCGATGATTACAAAGTTGATCCCGACAAGCCGCGCTACATCTCGATACCAAGGGCTGGTGTAACCAATGCCAGGGCTATAGCGTTAGGTGTCAAGAGTCCAGCGGCAGATGGCAGCCAACAACTCGACGCACCAACTCGGATTGGTGATACCGGCTGGTATAACTGCCAGATCAATCCGATCGCCGACAATCGCTGTGATACGTATAAAACACCTGGTGATGGCAACACCGAAACCGCCGCTTTGTTTGACGGACACACGTGCTTTTCTAGGGCTATGAGCTGCGTGTTTGATCAGATTTCGAGCCTGAAAAATGGTGATTCTATCGTTGTCGAGCGTGGCGATGGTCAAACATTGCAGTATGTCGTTAGGAAAGTGCAAATTTTGAACCTTGCCGATGTTGATATGAAAGCAGCGATGAAACCACTCGAATCAGGTCGCGAAGGTCTGACACTCATCACCTGCGCCGGTACTTACAAAGGCGCTGTCGATGCTAGCGGCGTGCCGACGGCCAGCAAGCGCGTTCTCGTCTATGCTGTACTGAATGGCATTGCGGGCATTTAACCTACAGCAACCTCTTTACTTTTTAAATCATTTCCTGTATAATTGATCCTTGTAGTTATATGTCCGCAGGAAAAGAAGTCATCAAAATGGTTGGTGTTGTGGTGGAGACTCTGCCCAGCGCCAAGTTTCGTGTTGAACTTGAAAACGGTCATACGATTATCGCTCACGTGTCAGGAAAGATGCGCAAGCACTACATTAGGCTAGTGCCGGGTGATAAAGTTGAAGTTGAGATGACCCCTTACGATCTCACGAAGGGACGAATCAGCTTTCGGCTACGCGAGGAAAAAACTAACGCCGCTTGATGCATCGAGCGGAGAAGGGAACGGCACTGATGAAAGTATCAGCCAGCGTTAAAAAACGCAGTCCAGAGGACAAACTGGTGCGCCGCAAAGGTCGCCTGTATGTTATCAACAAAAAGAAACCCCGCAATAAACAGAGGCAAGGTTAAGGAGTAATATGGCAAGATTTGCAAACGTAGAAGTTCCTTCTGACAAGCAAGTTCAGATTGCTTTGACCTATGTGTACGGTATCGGACCAAAGATCGCACGCGACATTGTCGCGGCTGCCAAGGTCGAGCCGACCAAACGCGTCAAAGATCTGACCGAAGCAGAGGAAAAGAAAATCCGCGACATTATCGACGCCAACTATACGGTTGAGGGAGACCTGCATCGTGTAGTAGCGAATAATATCAAGCGTCTCAAAGACGTCGGTTCATACCGTGGTTTGCGCCACAAATTGAACCTGCCAGTTCGTGGTCAGCGTACCCGAACGAATGGTCGCACCAAGCGCGGCAAACGCGTCGCCGTCGGCGGTAGTCAACCTAAAGCTGCGAGCAAGACGTAGGATTAGAGGAGAAATATGGCAGAAGAAGTTACAAAAGCTAAAGTTGGCAAGAAAAAAACTCGCCGTAGCGTACCGCTCGGTCAAGTTCACATTCAGGCTACCTTTAACAACACCATCATTAGTTTTGCTGATAGTCACGGTAATGTACTAGCAGCGAGCAGCGCCGGTGCCTGTGGTTTCCGCGGGTCGAAAAAAGGCACTGCGTATGCAGCCCAGATCGCAACCGACAAAGCTGCTGAAATCGCCAAGAGCCAGTACGGCGTCACCAAAGTCGACGTGTTCGTTCGCGGCGTTGGCCTCGGTCGCGACGCGGCGATCCGCGCGCTGGCTAACCACGAATTACAGATCGAAAGCATCAGCGACAAAACTGGCGTGCCACACGGTGGCGTTCGTCCAAAACGAGAGAGGAGAACATAAGAGATGGCACGAGATACATCACCAATTGTCAAACAGAGCCGTCGCGAAGGCTACGCCCTTCATCCGAAAGCTCATAAAGTCATGGCCCGCAAGACCGGTATTCCAGGTCAACACGCCCATGGTCGCCAGGGCAAACCATCACTATATCTCACGCAGTTGCGTGAAAAGCAAAAAGTCCGTCGTATCTACGGTCTGTTAGAAAAGCAATTTGCTCGTCTCATGAAAGAAGCCGATCGCCGCGATGGTCTATCTGGCGAGAACCTGTTGCAATTACTCGAGCTTCGACTCGATAATACTGTCTATCGCGCTGGTTTCGCGACGTCACGTCGTCAGGCTCGTCAGCTCGTTAGTCACGGACATTTCATGTTGAATGGTCGTCGCGTTGACATTCCATCAATCCGCGTCAAGGCCGGCGACAAAATCGAGGTTCGCGCCCATAGCGCCAAAACCGCTTACTTTGCAGGTCTAAACGAAATCGTCAAAGATGCCACCGGTGGTGGTGTGGGTTGGGTCAAAGCCGATGTCAAGAAGATGACCGTCGAAGTCACTGGTTTGCCACAACGTGAAGAGGCCGAGCCAGATATTAATGAACAGCTAATCGTCGAGTACTACTCGCGCTAAATAGGGAGGTAACTATGAGTAAAGCAATCTTAAACCCAAGCGTATCCAGTATCCAGCCAATCGGCGATAACAGCGCTACTGTCACAATTGAACCATTAGCCAACGGCTATGGTCAGACCCTCGGCAACTCGCTGCGCCGTGTGCTACTTTCGAGCATCGAAGGTGCTGCTATTACGGCTTTTCGTATCGATGGTGTGAGCCACGAGTTCACCACGATTCCTGGCGTCAAAGAAGACGTTGTCGAGATCATGTTGAATCTGAAATCAATCGCCGTCAAATCGTTCAGCGACAATCCTGTCGAGGTCAGCCTGGTTAAAAAAGGCGGTCTCGTGACTGCTGGTGACATCAAAACTACATCTGATGTCGAAATCGTCAACCCAGAACAAGTCATTGCGACGATTGACGAGCCAAAAACCGAGCTAAAAATCGATTTCGTTATCGAAACCGGTCGCGGCTATCAAACGATCGAGGAAAGCTCGGCTCGCCGCATTCATAGCGATATGATTGCTGTTGACGCTGTGTTCAGTCCAGTTCGCCGCGTTCGCTACGCCGTTGAGAAAACTCGTGTTGGCGATAACGTTGATCTCGATAAATTGACTCTAACGGTTGATACTGATGGTTCAATTAGCTCGCAGGATGCGTTTGAACAAGCCGCTGCTATTTTGGTAGCCCAATATTCAGCCCTAGCCGGCAATACCAAAATCGCTAGTAGCGACCTCGGTAGCGACGGCGATCAAACAGTTGACCTGTTAGGCCTACCGGTCGAAGAACTCAACCTGAGTGCTCGAACAACCAACGCATTGATCGGTGCTAATATCAAGACCGTCGGTGAATTGGTGAGCCTGAGCGACGAAGAGCTGAACGACCTCAAAGGGTTCGGCGCCAAAGCTCGCGAAGAAGTCAAAGATAAGGTGGCAGAGCTGGAGTTTTAACTATGCATAGACACGGATATAGAGGACGTAAATTCGGTCGCGAGCGAGATCAGCGCAACGCGTTGATGCGCGGCTTGGCTTGTTCTTTGATTACTCACCAGAGTATCAAGACTACCACGCCAAAAGCCAAAGAACTCCGACCATTTGTAGAAAAGCTCGTTACTGCAGCTAAAAAAGGTGATCTGGCAAACCGTCGTTTGGTGATCGCACGGCTTGCTGACATCAAAGTTGGCAACCTGTTAGTTGATCAAATCGCACCACAAATCAAACGCGATAGCGGCTATCTGCGCATTACAAAACTCGATGAAAATCGGGTTGGTGATAACGCTGAGATGTCTCGAATCGAGTTTGTTGATACGATTAAACTGGGTGAAACACCTGTAGTCGAAGAAGCTAAACCGGTCACGACCAAAAAAGCTGCCCCGGCGAAAGCTAAATCGAAAGGGGATAAATAATGGCTGATTTCAAAACTTATCAGAAAAAAGCAGGCGAAGTTGAGCATAAATGGATCGTTGTCGATGTAGCAAATGTACCAGTTGGTCGCGCCGCTACCTTTATCGCCACTCGTTTGACGGGTAAATACGATCCTAGCTTTACCCCACACATGGACAGCGGTGACTACGTTGTTGTTATCAACGCTGATGCCGCTAAACTGACTGGCGACAAGACTGATGTCAAAGCTTACTACCACTACACTGGTTTTCCAGGTGGTATCAAGGAAAAAATTGCTCGTGATGTGCCGATGACTTCGATCATCGAGCGTGCCGTCCGCGGTATGTTGCCAAAGAACAAACTGCAAGCTGATCGTATGGCTCGCCTCCGCGTTTTCGCCGGTGCCGACCACGATCATGCCGCACAGCAACCACAGAAAATGGAGGTTAAATAATGGCTGACAAAGCATATTTTTACGGACTAGGTCGCCGCAAAGAGGCTACCGCTACTGCTCGCCTCTATGCTGGCAAAGGTAAAATGACGATCAATAACCAAGACGCCGCTGCTTATTTCGATAATAATCAGTCGTTGATTGCGGAATTGACCGATCCACTAGCCCTCGTTAGCAAACAGACCGACTTTGATATCACGCTACTGATCAAAGGTGGCGGTGTGTCTGGTCAAGTCGATTCTGCCAAGCTCGCTATCAGTAAAGCTCTCGCGTCGATCAACGACGAGTTAAAGAGCACGCTGAGCAAAGCTGGTTACCTACGTCGTGATAGTCGCACTGTCGAGCGCAAGAAATACGGCCTCAAGGGTGCTCGCCGCCGCGAACAGTTTAGTAAACGCTAATTATCCCAGAGCACTGACCGCTCCAATGAAAATCCCGCCTATCCCCTGGGGAATCTGGCGGGATTTTTCGTTTAGTTACGATCTAGCAACTGGGCGACCTCTTTGGTTGGTGCGTCGAGCGTGACTGATACCATACGGTGGTTGCCGAGCCGGAGAGGTCTAGTTTCGTCAGTCAGACGAATACTACTAGTGCTAGGCACATTTGGCAGCACGAAACGACCACGCAAAGGGCGGCGATTATTGATAGATTTTCGTTCCAGATCTAATCTAGACATTGTGACGCCTAGCGCCATAACGGATAATCTCAAGTTATCGATAATTATTGCTATCGATTCCGCAGAGATTTCGGACGAGACCTCGGTGTTGCCAAAGGCGGTTGTCATACCATCATCATTTTGACCAGCCCAGCCCTCGATCATGGCGCGCGTCGGAGGCTCTGCACTATCGATGATTGTATGATGGCGGTAATAGTCGCCCTTGTTATGAATGAGGCGCAGGGCGGAATGATGAGTTTCCTCGCCGACTACTATGTGAAACGTACGACTAGAGTCTGGTGAGACAACCTTTGAATCGAAAGTGATATTTGCCATGTAGCCAGAGATATTTCGACGGTTGAAATGGTAGTCCGGATGTTGTTTAGTGCCGTAGTCTAGCGGATAGTATGTATAGTTAACTCGGTTTATATGCGGTTGATTTCTGCGAAACATCTTTTCATTATAACATAATTATAATAAAAGTGCAAACAACGCTATCGACCAAGCATTAGCATTGTCAATCTAATAAATTATGGTATAATAAACTAATATGAGCGACATGAACCACGCTAGGGAAGGCGGCATTACCTGCGAAGTAACAGTTGTTCCGGATATTCGGGCGTCGAGTCTCTTTCACTGGGCGCCGATTGGAATGGTATATGACATCAATGTCCAGACGTCGGTTGCCAAGGCGGCATTACTGGCGGGCGGCAATCATACCGATATGCAAGACTATCTGGCTTATTACAAGTCCAGAATCCATCATGGTGATCCGGAGCTGGACTATCGCGTCGCATCAATTCGTACTTTTCGGGTGCAGGATGAAGGCGAAGAGTATATTTGGGGTCAATCTGGCATAGCCTGGGAAAATGGTGATCATCTGAATCCTACAGTAGTTGATCTAGCACGTCGCGCTACCCGAGCTCTAGTATTATTGAACTCGGATTTCGAGGATCTGCCAGAGGGTGAGTTTGTCAGAGAGTTTACCGCAGGTGAATTAGCTACCGCTCCAGATCAGCATATAATTTATGAACTCGATGCGCCGTTAGGACTTTCGGCGTAAAAAACGCTGTAAAATCATGTGGAGGCGCCCAAATTACTATATAATAGGCGTATGAATATTCTTTATATCAACGGTCATCCTGATGCAAAAAGTTTTAATGCGGCGATCCAGCGAGCCTATGTGAGCGGGATTGATACCGACAAGCACGAGGTGCAGGTGCTAGCACTCGGTGAATTGGCGTTTGACCCAGTTTTACGGTTCGGTTACCGTGAGTTTATGCCAGAAGATGCTGACATTACACGTTCGCAGAAACTCATCACATGGGCAGACCATATCGTGTTTGCCTATCCGCTGTGGTGGGGTACGGCACCGTCACTCTTGATGGGCTGGATAGCTCGTGTCTTTACGCCAGGCTTTTCATATAATTCCAAGGGGTTGATGTACGTAACACAACATTTAAAAGGCAAAACGGCCGATATCATTATTACCTCACGTGCGCCGCGCCTGATGTGGGGGATCGCTGGCAATAGTGGGGCAAAACCGTTAACCAGGAATCTATTTACGTTGACTGGCATTAAAAAGCGCAAACTATTCGTCCTCGACCAGATGTCATTAAAAAAAGACACCATCACGCGCCGCGAGCGATTCCTCGACGGGATCAAGCGCGCGAGCGCAAGCCTATAGATACAGAATTATTCTACGACGACAGTGATACGTGAGACTGACATAGGCTCGACCTTCACTCTGTAATGACAATAAACTATGCATCAATATGCAGCGTCGTTATGCTGGCGAAATATTCGACGGTGTCGATGGGCGTCTCTAGCTTGGCTGTTATCATCCGGCCCGATCCCCATCTGTGTGTGTAGAGGTGATCCTTGAAACTAATAGCATTCCCGGAATGACTCCCGGAGTAATCATTAGGCAGAGAAAGACTGCCATGGGCTGGAAGATCCGTCGATGGTTGTCTTGTATGTAATTTCGCCATTGCGAAACACAACGCGAAAGACGATAATCGTAGTGTATTCTTGAGCCTCGCTATGTTTTGTCGGCTTGTATCGTTAAAGGATGCGTGACCGACAACTTCGATACCAAGGCGTTGGTCAATCCACCCTAGAACGCTGGTTTCTGGCTGCAAGGTTGGTAGGTTGCTATCGTCATCCATATCACCGCTAGCGGTGCTCTTGTGAATATGCTTTAGGGTTCGGTGACGCGCATATGCACCTATTGCTATGTCATATCTGTGTATCCCGTCTGGATTGTTGGCTGCGTGTTCTACATACCCGGCAATCGGTCTACGCGGATCAATAGCTGGCAGTTCGCGATTCTCGCGATCATAGGTAGCCTTATAAATTCTAGAGGATAAAAAGTCAGGCGCACCTGATTGGTGTGAGGGGTCGATAGCTCAGACATATCTTACCATTATACCATAAAATAGGCATAAATACAAAGTATACTATAGTTGGTGCAGGGCGTGGTTTAGTAGGGTTAGGTCTCTTTTTTGGATAAATAATCCCTCGTAGTTGGTCGGACGGTCGTTTTCTAATAGAGTAATTGCGATGTCGACGCTATCGACCCACACGACAGAAAAGCCGTCGGCGATTTCCTCGGGTGTGAACTCTGGTTCGGAGATAGGTCCGAATTGTTTTGCGAGGTAGCAATAGGAAGTTTGTTTTAACTCCCATTTGTCTCGTAACTCGACAATAGCACCTAACTCTGCGATAACGTTCGCATCGCAGCCGATCTCTTCGATGAACTCTCGGGATAGGGCTTCGATTTTATCTTCGCCCTCGTCGATACCGCCGCCAGGTAGTTTATGGTAGCTGTGTTTTCCGACTTTTAACAGCGCAACTCTGCCGTTTTCATCGACCACAACTGCTCGGGCCGCCTCACGAATGCGGAAGGTGTCAGTATCGAGGCGAGGACTATCGGGGAAGAAATCTTGATGGGTGATCGTTAGAATAGTGTTCATTGGCTCCATTATAACATAAGAAACTGTCAGTTTACGGGGCTAAGGTCGATAATGATGCTCTATGGATCACAACCAACCTTTCTGGCGCAATTTTACTAATGCATCATTGACATTACGTGCCTGTAGGTCCGCCACCGAGTTTTCGTCCTGACCGATACGGACTGTGCGCATGCCGAGTTGTTTAGCGGGGACGATATCTGAAAAGTCTTGATCGCCGATTGATACGGTTTGACTTGCCACAGAGCCAACTTTGTTCATGATCTGACGGAACACCTCGGGGTTTGGTTTACGAATATCTGGCTCACCAGTTATGATATTATCACCAAATAGATTTGCGATACCGATGTAGCCTATCGCCCGTTTAGCCCATACTCGCGGGGCAGCAGTTAATAGTGCACATTGTATATCGAGCCGTTCCATTTGTTCACGCAGTCCTGGTTCGGGCACGATGATGTTTTCGGGGTCGATATCCCAAGTTTCATCAAAAAATCGCATACGGTTGATGCCGAACTCTCGCTCTAGGCCGAGACTCATTTCGCCATCATATCGACGTAGTAGCTCGTCGTATCGATTCCAGGCTGCTTCGTCGGAAAGCTTAAATTCTCTAGATAGAAAGTCAGCCGTGTTTTGCCGCACTGCTACTCCGAGCGGTGACTTACTAAACGTTGCGCCTTCTGGAAATTGGTAGAGTGTGCCGTCCATATCAAAGACGGCTGCTTGTAATTTGTTCATGCTAGTTTGTCCTTTCTAGTTGAGCAACATTATTTAGTAGTATCTGACGTGCGTTTCCGTTGTATCTGAGCCCATAAAATCTACCGATCGTTTGCATGTTGACTGATAGATTGACGAGGTTGGCCGATCGCACAAAAGAATTTGCAGAGAATTCGTTAACAGATCCATCGGGAATAGATGCCCACTTGGCTGGTTTTCCGAATTGACTAGAGAAATAGAGCGCATTAGCGCCAACGGATTCAATTCGTCGACCAGATCCTGGAACAACGGCAAAGTCACGCTCACAAATTTCATCTTCGACATCGTCGAATGCTCGAACGGCGTTAATATCGATGCCCGAGGCGTTTATTTTTGCTCCACCTTCGCCGATTAATACGCCGCAAGCCACGGCGCCTACTTTGACTTTGCGTCGTTGAAGTTCCTGAACTATACTCAAAATCATGTCGCCACTAAATATAACGTCATCGACA
Source organism: Candidatus Saccharibacteria bacterium (assembly GCA_016699895.1). Classification (NCBI taxonomy): domain Bacteria; phylum Candidatus Saccharimonadota; species Candidatus Saccharimonadota bacterium. The sequence goes on from CP064991.1 coordinate 583,916, forward strand.
AGCACGACCTCACTGCCGAGTCTTGTGACCTTGTCGAGCTGTTCGCATATCGACGGATAGCCGACGCGGGGCATATAGCCTACATCGTTCAAGTTCTGGTCAACGCCGCGGGATATGCCGACCATTATGTCGGCCGACGACATATAGCGATCATCGAGACTGACGATTGGGACGCTCGTTCGTCCGGCGATTTTTTCGAGACCTTGCCGAATATCACTAGACGATACCCAGACAGTATCTTTGTTCATATTGCGTAGATCGGTATCGAGACCTTCTCGAAACTCATTTACATTATTATTTTGTATATAACTAGAGTCAATCATATCCAACTCTTCCGAAATAACATATGGTTTTTCCATAGCATTCTCTCCTCATAAAAATTACGTTGTTATTAGAAAAATGCCAGCGTCGTGCTGGCAAAATATTTCTATAGAAAAAGCCTAGGCACGAGCTGGCGGAACGTGGGGATGATGTGCGTTAATCATATCGAGAGCAATGTCGTAGCCACCAGCCCCATTGCGTAGCCAATCGCTAATCCGTGCGACGGTGCGAGAGCTCAATTTGGTAGACGTCGTGATGTCGGCGTAGGTTGCGCCATCACGCAGCATTTTTGCGGCCTGGAGTCGGGCGCTCATTTCGATGATTTCTTTTTCTGTCATAACGTCACGTAGAAATTTTTGCATCGTTACCTCATCACGAATAGCACCTAGCACATCAACAAATTGTCGAGTCGAGTCATTATCGGTAAATGATGGATTAGTCGTCATGATAACACTTTATCAAAGTAAAGCATGATTGTCAATAGGTAAATGTGTGCATTAAAAATAAGTTATTGTCGGGGATCCCCCGAGGTCGAGGTGCGAGCAAAGCTCGAAAAGCACCTGACCCCGGGGAACCCGGGTGGAGCCGACCTTTTCAGGCCAGCAGGGACGAGATGGCGCCCTGGGCGAAATAGACGATGAACAGCGCCGCGACCACCCACATTAGTGGGTGGACTTGGTTCGCCTTGCCGCGGACCAGCTTGATCAGGGCGTAGCTGATGAAGCCCGCGCCGATGCCGGCGGTGATCGAGTAGGTGAACGGCATCAGCGCCATGGTCAGGAAGGCCGGGATGCCCTCCTCCGGATCATCCCAGTCGACGTGGCTGACCTGCGACATCATCAGGAAGCCGACGAAGAACAGAGCTGGCGCTGCCGCCTCCGACGGCACCATGTTGACCAGCGGCGCCAGGAACAGGCTGACCAGGAACGCTGCACCGGTGACCACCGAGGCCAGACCGGTCCGGGCGCCCTCGCCGACGCCGGCCGCCGATTCGATGTAGGAGGTGTTCGACGACACCGAGCCAACGCCACCGGCCATCGCGGCGATCGAATCGACCAGCAGGATCTCCTGGGTGCGGGGCGGGTTGCCGGACTCGTCCAGCAGGTCACCCTCCGCGCCCACCGCGACGATGGTGCCCATGGTGTCGAAGAAGTCGGCCAGCAGCAGCGAGAACACGATCAGCACCAGGCCGAGCCCGGCGCCTGCGCTGTTGAATCCTCCGAACAGATCGACCCGGCCAATCAGACCGAGATCGGGCGCCGCGAAGGCGGTGAACTGCGGCACATTCAGCATCCAGCCGGCCGGGTTGTCGGTGGCATCGTGCGCCCCGATGTGCGCCACTGCCTCGATGATCACCGACAGCACGGTGCCGGACAGAATCGCGATCAGCATGGCGCCCTTGACGCGCCGCACGAACAGCAGCACCAGTAGGCCGAGGGTGATCAGGAAGATCCCGATCGGCCAGCCCTGCAGCGAGCCGCCGATGCCCAGTTCGACCGGCGTGCCGGACGCCTTGCGCACGACCCCGGCGTCCACCAGCCCGATGAAGGCGATGAACAGGCCGATGCCGACCGAGATGCCAGCCCGCAACGAGCGCGGCACGGCCCGGAACACTGCCTTCCGGAAGCCGGTCAGCACCAGGATGGTGATGATCACGCCCTCCCAGACCACCAGGCCCATCGCCTGGGCCCAGGTCATCTGCGGCGCCAGCACGTAGGCCAGAATGGCGTTCAGCCCGAGGCCGGTGGCCAAGCCGATCGGGAAGCGGCCGTAGATACCCATGAGGATCGTCATCAGGCCGGCGATCAGCGCAGTCGCCGCGGCCACCATGGCGATCGAGGTGGCGACGTTAGCGCCGATCACCTCGCCGGCGGCGTCCAGCTTGGGCAGGCCCGACAGTAGCAGGCCGTTCACATCGGTGGCGGTGCCGATGATCAGCGGGTTCAGCGCCAGGATGTAGGCCATCGTGAAGAACGTGACCAGCCCGCCGCGAACCTCACGACCCACGGTGCTCCCGCGGGTCGTAATTTCGAAGAAACTGTCGATCGGCGACAGCTCCTTCGTTTTTGCTGCCGACATGGCAGTCTCCTCTCAATATAGGACCCATCTCAGATTGTTAAGGGCCCACCTACGGTATAGTATACACTATAAATTAGGACATATTACTAGGGTTGTTATTTTTCTAACGAGGTAGTCTCGTTTGCACTTGCGGCCAAGGCTTGCTCTCGCTCTCGCCGTATCGCAGCTTGACCCATGCGGTAGGCTTCTTCTATTCGCCGGATTATGTCATTGTTGTTTGGCCAGCCTCGTGCTTCAGGGTCGAGAGCCCACGGCTTGTTCGCTATATCGTCGTTATTTGGATATCCTCTGTCTTCAGGGTCGAGAGCACATTGAGGGGTACTATTTCCTGTACTCATCGTTTCTCCTGCTCGTTAAAGTGTTGCATGCTACATGCTAAAAGCCTATTATACATCACTAAACAAAAATCGCCTATGATAGGCGATTATTTCGTTAATTTACCTCTGTAAAAATGACTGGTGCGCGCGAGAGGACTTGAACCTCCACGCCCGAAGGCATATGCTCCTAAGGCATACGTGTATACCAATTTCACCACGCGCGCATAGTCTACATTTTAGCAGAAATAGTGTCGTCAGCCAAATTATTTTTGCTGGAATCTAAAAGGAAGAGGGCTAGTGCCGCTTCTCCGTAAATACGATTGTCCACCACAACAACTCCATCTAGGTCCGGCACAGTCTCTCTTCCTGGGTACGATAATATCATAAGCCCTTCTGGGCGTAAATACTTGGCCAGCTTTGCAACTGTGGAAAACTGGGTATCATGGTATGGCGGATCTGCGAAAATTATGTCGAACTTATCATCTTGGTTGGTGTTTGTCCAGCCCGCTACCCCTGATTGGATCACTTTGGCTTGGTTCTCGACAGATAATGTTGTAATATTTACTTTTATAACACGAGCGGCAGTTTTATCGCGCTCTAGGAACACGACGCTATCGGCTCCTCGACTGAGAGCCTCAAATCCCAATGCACCCGTACCAGCAAAGGCATCGAGAACCCGAGCACCTTGTAGTCCACCGCGCGACTCTAGCATGGCAAAGAGCGCCGAACGCACCCGATCGCCCATTGGGTGCGTAGCCCGAGCCACGTCGGCCGAAATCCAGCGACCGCCAAACTCACCAGCAATGATCCTCAGTCGCGCCATAAAAATACCTTTGTCATACACATATTGTACCAAAGAAGTGGACTTGTGCTAGAATATAAGTATGAGCAAAATCGCAGACTATCTTCGTGAGAGATTAACAGGTGAGGTGTCGGCTGAGCCGGCAGTACGTAAACGTTTTGCAACTGACGGCAGTGTTTTGCAGATAGCACCGCAAATAGTTGTGTATCCTAGGACAACCAATGATGTGCGCAAACTAGCACGGTTTACCTGGCGGCTGGCCGAGCGCGGTCAAGTTTTGCCGATGGTGCCGCGCGGTGGTGGAACTGATACTACCGGTGCGGCTATCGGATCTGGCGCTGCGGTCGTTTTTCCGGCACACATGGCGCGGATATTGGAGCTCGATATTAAATCGCAAATGGTGCGGGTTCAACCGGGCTTGAATCTAGCGACGTTGCAAGAGGCGATGGCGACCCATGGGCTATTCTTGCCGCCTTTACCAAGTGACTTTAAGGCTTCGACCGTGGGTGGGGCGTTTGGTTGCAATGCGGCTGGTACCAAATCTATCAAATATGGTACGCTGCGCGATTGGACTGATCGACTAGAAATAGTACTAGCTAATGGTGAAATTATTCAAACTGGCCGGATATCCAAACATGAACTGAACGCCAAAAAAGGTCTCCAGACTATGGAGGGCGAAATTTATCGTAGTCTCGATAATCTGATCGAGGATAACCAAGAGTTAATTCAGAAATTAGATGAATCTAATACGCCAAATGCCAGTGGTTACGCTCTCGAACTTGTCAAAGCCAAAGACGGATCGTTTGATTTGACGCAGCTAGTCATAGGCTCACAAGGTACGCTCGGCGTTATCGTGCAGGCGATTTTGAAACTAACGAATCGTCCAACCGAAGTCTCAATGATGGCAGCCGCTATTACGGGCGAACAAGATTTGCCGACATTGACCGAAGATCTATTGCAGCTCGAACCCTCGGAACTGGAATTTATCGATGGTGGTACATTGGAACTGATCGAACAGCTGGGCGGCGGTACGCCCTGGAAAACTGTCACTGATGTCAAGCCGGTGGCTATGGTGTTTATCGAATTTGACGATCGTAATCGCGCTCGCAAAGTCAAAAAAGCCGCCAAATTACTCGAATCAGCTGGTGTTTTAGATGCGCGCGTTGCGACTGAATGGGAAGACCAGGAAAGTCTCCGATCGATTCATCACTCGGTGTCGACCATTACGAATTACTCACACCAAGGCACATCAGCTTTGCCATTGGCCCCGGATATTGCCGTAGAACCGAGCAAGGTTCCGCTGCTCGTCGAAAAAGTTCGCGGTCTATTGCGTCATCACCATATCGAAGGCGGCGTGTGGGGTCATTTAGGTACAGGTGTTATATCGGTACGACCGCTCATCAACCTAGCTAATTTAGGGCAACGCCAGATTGTGTTCAAATTAATTAGCGAGTTAGCCGAAGCGGCCGCTGATCTAGGTGGATCTTTGACAGGGGAATTTGGTGAGGGGCGTATGGCCAGTATGGCTACCGACGACCAAAACGGTCAGGAACTGACCGATCTATTCGTAAAGGTTAAACAAATCTTTGATCCCTACGGTACATTGAACCCTGGTGTTAAATCTGGTAGCGATCAACAAACGTTGCTAGCTCATCTGCGACAGGAATACAACCAATCTGGCGCCGAGTTCAATTTGCGTGGCTAGTTAATAGAGAGTTGGCTATAGGGGTAAATGCGGTACCTCATTAAGACTGTATTATTAAAGAATAATCACCCTAGTCCTCTAGGGTGATTCTCGTAAATTATTTCTGGTGCGCGCGAGAGGACTTGAACCTCCACGTCCTTGCGAACACTAGCACCTGAAGCTAGCGCGTCTACCAATTCCGCCACGCGCGCAGACCCGTCTATTGTAGCAAATAACCCACGAAAATCATAGACGGCGAGATCATTCGTGTTACAATAGGCCGCAAATTAGTGAGAGCTGATAGTATGAATCATAGCAAGATAGGCCAGAATAAACCGCCAGCAAACGGTAATATCAGGGAGAGACGTAAACATCCTGTTAGGAATCGTCTCCTATCTCTCGGTGGTGTAGCGGCTGGCGCGGTTATGTCCGTCACCGGAGCTGGCGTCGCAGTTACCGACTCGGTGCCACCTCCGCCTGATAAACCGGTTGTGCGAGTATTTGATCCGAGTATAGTTTGGACTGACAATCCACAGGTGACGGCTAGTCGTCAAGCGGATAATCTCGAGCTAAAACAGGAGTGCATGAATAGCAAATTCCTCACGATAGATTTTAGTGGTACGGGTATGGAGACAAGTCACTATTCGGCGGGACTCAAAAATGCAAGTATTAAAAAGCTCGGTGGTTGCTCGCTCTATCTATGGTATGGGCAAAAACATGACAATGATGCTAATGTCGAGGCGATCGAGACAGCCGTAGAGGAACTAACCCCGCCAGGTCAGTCCAAGAAGGTTATCTTTCGTGCCGCTAGTTTCGGTGGGATTGCCGCTGAGGCTGCGGCGGCGCATCCTACTATCAAAGACTCGAAAGTGATCGACCTGGCCGGCATTATCATGGAGGATAGTCCACATGATATGGAAGATGTAGAATACAGTATCCTAGGCGTACCATTTCGTGAAATTGCAAAGTATATTAACTTCGCTGAGCTACCTTATTTCGTAGAGCATAATCATCTCGGGGTGGTTACTGCTGCTGTCAAAGGTCAAAACGATATGGGCAAAATCGGTAATCAGACCGAGTGGGGCTATACCTGGAACAATATCAAAAAGACGTGGCCGCCACTGATGTGGTCCGAGCTGGCTGGGATCGATCGTGGCATGGTGGATTATAACCCCGCCGTGCCAGTTGTGTATATGCAATCTAATATTGATGATACCGTCAACGGTACACAGGCTATAGCTAAAATCCAGCAAGCTATTCCGAAACTAAGAGTTGTTCATCTGGCGTATGAAGGCCTTGCCATGAAACATGCTCCTAGTTGGCTCAGTGAGGCACAGCCGTACTCGAGCAGCTCGTACGAGGAGGAGACAAAGGCTTTACTAGACGGTACGGTTAGATAATCAATTTTGCGGTTAGTTTCTCTAGTGGTATAATAACTAATAATATGTCCTTATCAACCAGCAGCTACAAAGGCACGCGCGACCTCTATCCTGAGGATATGAGAGTGCGTAACTATATATTCAGTAAATGGCGTCAAGTTGTTGAAAGCTTTGGCTACGAAGAATACGACGCCCCGATGCTAGAGCCATTAGAGCTCTACGCTGCTAAATCTGGCCAGGAGATCGTCAATGACCAAACCTACCGATTTACCGATCGCGGTGAGCGTGAAGTAGCTATTCGGCCCGAAATGACACCGAGCGTGGCTCGTATGGTGGCGGCGCGGCGCCAGGAAATAGCGCTACCAGCGCGACTTTATTCTATCAGTAACTTTATGCGCTATGAACGACCACAAAAGGGTCGCGAGCGCGAATTTTGGCAATTGAATTTTGACCTCTTTGGCGTCGAAGGTATCAAGGCTGACATTGAGATCTTGAGCCTATCGAGTGCTGTCGTAAAATCTTTTAATGCTACTGATGATATGTTTACAATTCGTATCAGCGATCGTCAGTGGATCGACTTTGTGATGCGCAGCTATCTCGGTCTAGATGAAACTCGATCTCTTGCCATGGTTAAACTATTCGATCGTTTCGAAAAGATGGATAGAAGTAGCTTTAACGAGCAAGCTGCCGACATCTTTGGCGCAGACGATGCGACTGACGGTATCAACAAGATCAATAGCCTACTAGTCAGTAACATTGAAGATTTACCAGCCGAAGTTCGTGGTGCAGAGTTCGCATCGATCCGAGTAGTTATCGAAGAGCTGGCGAAACGTGGCGTCACGAATGTAACATTTGACCCAACACTGATGCGTGGTTTCGACTATTACACCGGTATTGTATTTGAGATTTTTGACGAAGCCCCGGAGAACCGGCGTGCTATGTTTGGCGGCGGGCGCTATGATGGTCTGGTCGGACTGTTCGGTGTCGAAGATTTGCCTGTAGTTGGTGCGGCTCCGGGCGAAACGATGTTTGTAGAATTCCTGGTTGCCCATGATCTATTGCCGAATTTACAGCCAACGCCACAGGTCACAGTTCTCGAGCTAGGTGATGCTGACAGTTCGAGCGTCGTTACCGAATTGCGCACTAATGGTATTCGAGTCGCGGTAGACTTTACTAATCGCAAGCTAGACAGGAAAATCAAAGCCGCCGTCAAAGCAGGCGTATCCTATGTGATGTTCGTGGGTAATGACGAACTCACTAGCGGTAATTTCCCGCTGAAAAACCTCGTTAACGGCGAGCAAAACACCCTAGATCTAGAGCAAATCATCGTCACGGTATCGAGCTAAATTTGGTCGAGACACGCCTTCTATGATACAATCATCAGATTATGAAACATACCCGCAAAGACGTATCAGAGAGCAAAATTGAATATCAAATCACAGTAGCCGCCGAGGACGTAGCGAAGCATCACCGCGCTGCCGTGAGTAAACTAGCGCGCGACGTCAAAGTCGCTGGTTTTCGCGCTGGTCATGTACCACCAGAGGTCGCAGAAAAGCATATTGATCCGAGCGCGCTGGCTGACGAGTCTGTTAATCGCGCTATTAACGGTGCGTTAGTCGAGTTGATTGAGCTAGATCAGATTCAGTTGCTCGACCAGCCAGACATTTCTGTTACCAAATTTGTACCAGGTCAGACGCTAGAATTCAAGGCGACTGTCGAGATTGTCCCGCCGGTCAAATTAGCTGATCCAGCCAAATTAAAAACCAAGAAATCTGCCGTTAAAATCGACGCCGATGAGGTTGACGAGGTGATTAACCGCATTCGCAATGACGCTGCCGAAAAAGTTACTATCAAACGCGCCGCGGAATCAGGCGATGAGGCCATTATTAATTTCGATGGCAAAGACAAGGACGGCAAATCGATCGAAGGTGCCAAAGGTGATGATTACGCACTGAAACTCGGCTCGAACAGCTTTATTCCAGGGTTCGAAGAGGGTATTGTAGGCCACAAAGCGGGTGACATATTCGACCTGCCGCTGGTTTTTCCTAAAGATTATGGTGCAAAACATCTCGCTGGCGCCAAGGTTAATTTCCATATCGAGGTCAAAGAAATCAAGGAAATCAAACTACCTGAGCTAGATGACACATTTGCCGCTTCGATCGCCCCAGATTTCAAAACTGTCGATGATCTGAAAAAGGATATCCGCAGCGAGCTAGAGACCCGCGCCGCATATGACGTCGAGCAGAAATTCAAAGATGACCTATTAGACGAGCTGACCGAGAAATCCAAAGTACCAACTCCCGAGATTTTGGTCACAGATCAGCTAACTTCGCTCGAACGCAATTTTGCCCAGAATCTGATGTATCGCGGTATGACTGTCGAACAATATCTCGAGGGCGAAAACCTAACGCACGACGAATGGACGAAAAAGGAACTGCGACCAGCCGCCGAGAAACGAGTTCGTAACAGTCTCGTCATGGCACAGTTAACACGTGACTGGGATGTGACGGTTAGCGAAGATGAAGTGGTCGCCCAGCAAGCTAAAGTGGTCGCCCAGTATAACGATCCTAGTCTCAGGCAGCGATTTGAGTCTGATGAAGCCAAGCGACAGCTAGCTCAGCAACTCATAGCTGACAAAACGCTCACCAAATTAGCAGAACTCAATAGCAAATAAGTTTGCGGTAAGGTAACAGATGCAACTAGCACTCTTGACACGTGAGTGCTAGTTAGCTACAATGGTTTTATGACAAAACCTAGTAGTTTATTGATCCCAACCGTGCTCGAAAAGTCTTATGATGGGGAGCGTGCCTATGATATCTATTCGCGACTCCTCAAAGACCGAATTATCTTTATTGGTGACGAAATCAACGATCAGACAGCTAATCTGGTTGTAGCGCAATTGCTTTTTCTAGCCAGCGAGGATGACAGCAAGGATATCAATCTCTATATCAATAGTCCGGGCGGTAGTGTTTATGACGGCCTGGCGATTTACGACACGATGAACTTTATTAAACCGGATGTCGCGACGTTCGGCATCGGTTTGCAGGCCTCGATGGCCGCGGTGTTGCTCGCGAGCGGCGCCAAAGGTAAACGCCACATGTTGCCGCATGCCAAAACTATGATCCACCAGCCGCGCGGTGGCACCGAGGGCGTCATGACCGACATGGAGATTTCTTTGCGCGAAGGCCTCGACATCAAAAAGACCTTATCAACCATTATGGCGCATAACACCGGTCAGAAACTCGACAAAGTTACAGCTGACATGGAGCGAGATTTTTGGATGAGCGCCGAAGATGCCAAAAAATACGGCATTATCGACAAAGTCGTGACGGTTCGGTCGTAAAGTACGAGTGAAATTATAATCAAAAAGTGTTGCACTGGGCCGCAATCTTTGCTATAATAGCTGGCAATGAAGTAGTGTAAGTCTGTTCCTGGTGACTCGCCGTGGCTGGTGAGTTGTATTCGGGTTAGACCCTTTGCGCCACACTACCGCAAAGTGTCGTATCTGAACCAGGCGGAATTAGTTCCTTCTAAAAAGGCCAAGAGTCAAGGTAGTAAAGGATAAAGGAGCAAGCGCGTGGCAAAAACCGTTACGAACGGCGCCGACTCGGCGACCAAAGTCAATGGCATTACAAAACGAAAATATTTCACTCCGCAACACAAAGTTCTGGATTTGCCAGATCTAGCGGAACATCTAAAAAAATCATGGCAACAGTTCGTCCAGGACGACCTAGGCGAAATTTTTGCCGAGCTAAATCCGATCGAGGATTACACTGGTCAGAAACTATCGCTATCTTTCACTGATTATCGATTCGATGATCCAAAAGTCAGCGATCGCGAAGCGATGAGCAATAACGTTAGCTTTGAGGCGCCGCTCTATGCCAATATCGAACTAACCAACAAGACGACTGGTGAGGTCAAAACGAGCGAACTGTATCTTGGCGATTATCCATGGATGACCGACCGCGGTACGTTTATTATCAATGGTAGCGAACGCGTAGTGGTCAGCCAGCTGATTCGTAGCGCTGGTGTATTTTTCACCGCTGATCGAATCGGCGATCGCAACTATTACGGCGCAAAATTGATCCCAGGTCGTGGTGCTTGGTTAGAGTTTGAGACCGCCGCGAGCGGTGCAATCTTTGTCAAGATCGATCGCCGCCGCAAAATCGCTGTGACCACTCTGTTGCGAGCTCTCGGTTACAGCACCAACACTGCCCTCAAAGACCTATTCAAAGACATCGACACTGGCGATACCAAATATATTGACGCTACCATCGACAAAGATGCGAGCCGTGGCACCAACGAAGCCCTGATTGAAGTCTTTCGCAAGATTCGTCCTGGCGATCTCGCGACGGTTGATAACGCCAAGCAAATGGTCGAGCGCATGTTCTTTGATTTCAAACGTTTCGACGTCAGCCGCGTCGGCCGTTACAAAATCAACCAACGCCTCGGTTTTGACGCCGCTAATACGCCGGAGAACCGCGTACTGCGTCTCGAAGATCTAACCGCTATCGTCGCCGAGATTATCCGCCTCAATAACACGCAAGATCCAGCCGATGACATCGACGCTTTCCATAACCGCCGCGTCAAAATGGTCGGTGAATTGGTCGGTCGTCAGTTCCGTGTTGGTATGCTCCGCATGGATCGCAACGTTCGCGACCGCATGAGTGTGGCCGATATCGACAGTGTCACTCCAGCTCAGCTCGTTAATGCTCGTCCGATTGTGGCAGCTGTTCGTGAGTTCTTTGCCTCGAGCCAGCTATCCCAGTTCATGGATCAGGCTAACCCGATGAGCGAACTGTCACACAAACGGCGCCTGTCGTCAATGGGTCCTGGTGGTTTGACTCGCGAACGTGCCGGCATCGAGGTGCGTGACGTTCATCCGACTCACTATTCTCGCATCTGTATCGTGGAAACTCCAGAAGGCGCGAACGTCGGTCTGGTGCTGAACCTAGCTTCATATGCTAGAGTCAACGAATACGGCTTTATCGAAGCACCATACGCCAAGGTCAAAAACGGCAAAGTGACCAACGAAGTTGTCTATCTCGACAGCTTGACCGAGGAAAAGGAAATCATCGCCGAAAGCTCAACCGAACTAAACAAAGATGGCACTTTCAAGAACGAACGCGTTGACGTACGCCGCAACTTGCGACCAGAAACTGCCGACGCCAGCGAAGTTACCTATATGGACGTTAGCCGCACCCAGGTGATCGGCACGACAGCCGCCCTGATTCCGTTCCTAGAAAAGAACCGCATCGACCGCAACTTGATGGGCTCAAACATGCAACGCCAGGCCGTTCCGCTGATTCGACCGAGTGTCCCAGTGGTTGGTACCGGTATCGAGCATGACGTAGCGCGTAACATGTCAGAGCTGATTACCGCCGAAGAAGACGGCGAAGTGATCCGCGCCGACGCCGATGAGGTCCAGGTTAAATATAGCGCCAAAGATATTCGCGCTTATCAGCCGATGCACTTTGTCAAATCAAACGAAGATCGTTCATTCAACCAGCGCGTTGTCGTCAATCGTGGCGACAAAGTCGTCAAAGGCCAGCCATTGATCGAAGGTGCTTCGATCGCTGATGGCGAATTGGCTCTCGGTCGCGATATGTTGGTCGCCTACATGCCATGGAAAGGCTACAATATGGACGACTCGATCATTATCAGCCGCCGCTTGGTCGAGGACGATGAACTAACGAACATTAACATTACCTCTTCGATGGTCGAGATTCGCGATACGAAACTCGGACCAGAAATTGTCACTCGCGATATTCCAAATGTCGGTGAAGAAGCCTTGCGTCATCTCGACGAACGCGGTGTCGTAACGGTCGGTAGCGAAGTCAAAGCTGGCGACGTCCTCGTTGGCAAGATTACGCCAAAGGGCGAGCAAGAGCTCAGTTCTGAGGAACGACTGCTCCGCGCCATCTTTGGTGAAAAAGCCAAAGATGTCCGTGACACCAGCCACCGTGTTGGTCGCGCCGAAGGCGGCAAAGTCGTCGCTGTCAAGATCTTTGACCGCGAGTCTGGCCATGAATTAAAGGCTGGTGTTTTGCAACAGATCGAAATCTTTATTGCGCAAACCCGCAAGATCCAGGTCGGTGACAAGCTAGCTGGTCGCTACGGTAACAAAGGTGTGGTTGCTCGTGTCTTGCCGGTCGAAGACATGCCATTCATGGATGACGGTACGTCTGTTGATATGATCCTGAACCCACTCGGTGTGCCGAGTCGTATGAACCTCGGACAGCTGTTCGAAGTCCATATCGGTATGGCCGCTCGGGCACTCGGTTACAAAGTAGCCAGCCCAGGGTTTGATGGTATTCCACGCGAAGCCATTGTCGAGGAGCTGAAAAAAGCTGGTTTGCCCGAGGATGGCAAGGTGCAGCTATTTGACGGCCGCACCGGCGAAGCTTTCCAGGAGAAAACGACTGTCGGTAATATGTATATGATCAAACTGCACCACATGGTTGCAGACAAAATCCACGCTCGCTCGACTGGTCCATATACTATGGTTACCCAGCAGCCACTCGGCGGTAAAGCCCAAAACGGTGGTCAGCGCTTTGGCGAGATGGAGGTTTGGGCACTCGAAGCCTACGGGGCTGCAACGACTCTCCAGGAAATGCTGACGATTAAGTCTGACGATGTCAAGGGTCGCGCCAAAGCCTACGAGAGCATTATCAAGAACATGCCAATCGAAGGTCCAGATGTACCAGAAGGCTTCAAAGTTCTCGTCAAAGAACTCCAAGGTCTCGGTCTCCGCGTTGACATGGTCGAAGATAACGAATTACAAGATGCCGAAAATCTCGTCGTTGCTCGTGGTACTGGCGGCAAATTAGACGAGACGACTGATACCGAAATCGTCGACGTCGCCAGCGAAATGGTGGGTGACGAAGCTGACGAAGGTGGCGAAATCGAACTCGGCGACGGCGCTCATATCGTCGAAACCGACGAGAGCGGCTTTGCCGAAGAAGTCGAGGATGTCGAAGTCACTGAACCCGAGCTAGACGAAGATACAGCAACAAATGATGACGAAGAGGAGGACGCGTAATGGCAAGGCAAGACGACAAAACAATCGCTGATTTTGACGCAGTGCGCCTAACAGTAGCTAGCGCCGACGACATTCTGGCGTGGTCATACGGTGAAGTCCTAAAACCAGAGACGATCAATTATCGTACCCAAAAACCAGAGCGCGACGGTTTGTTCTGCGAACGAATCTTTGGACCAGTCAAGGACATCAATCCGCACGATGCCAAACTAAAAGGTGTGCGTAGCCGCGAAGCCGCCGTTGATAAAAATGGCGAGCTGGTTACGAAATCGAGTGCTCGTCGCGAACGCATGGGTCACATCAAGCTAGCTACTCCAGTTGCTCACATCTGGTTTATGCGCGGTGTCCCGAGCGCAATGTCACTGTTACTCAACCTGACAGTGAAAAACATCGAGCGCGTCGCTTATTTCCAGTCCTACATCATTCTAAGTGCCGACGAAGAAAAGATCGCTCAGCTACTAGCTGATAACGAAGCTCAGTTCGACGCTGGTCGCGCTGCTATCAAGATTCGCTATGAAAAGGCTGCCGGCATGGAGAGTAGTGATGAAACTGATGAATCAACCCCAGATAACTCCGTCGATATCAAAGAGCTATCAGCTCAGATGAATCGCGAACTCGAGGATCTGACCGATGATTACAACGAGAAAAAAGCTGCTCTCGAGAGCTTGAAAAAGGGCGCTCTGATGAGCGAAATGGCTTACCGCAACCTGCCAGAGGAATACGAAGATCTCGTTGAGGTTGGTATGGGCGGCTCAGCGTTGTATCAATTGCTGACTGAAATCGATCTACCACAATTGATCGCCGAGCTATCGGCCGAAGCCGAAGAAGCCAAAGGTCAGCGCAAAAAGAAGATCCAAAAGCGTCTCAAGATGCTCGAGGGTATGGCGAGCGCCGGCGTTTTGCCAGAATCAATGTGTATGACGGTCCTCCCGGTGATTCCTCCGGATTTGCGCCCAATGGTGCAGTTGACCGGTGGTCGCTTTGCAACGTCAGATTTGAACGACCTTTATCGCCGCGTCATTAACCGTAATAATCGTCTCAAGAAACTGAATGAGCTCAATGCACCGGCTGTGATTACCCGCAACGAAATGCGCATGCTCCAAGAAGCCGTTGACGCCCTGATCGACAACAGTGCCACTCGTGGTACTCGCTCGGCTCAGGCTACCGGCAATCGCCGCCGCCTGAAATCGCTCAGCGACCTATTAAAGGGCAAGCAAGGCCGTTTCCGTCAGAACCTACTCGGTAAACGCGTCGACTACTCTGGCCGCTCGGTTATCGTGTCTGGTCCAGAGCTGAAATTGAACGAATGTGGTCTGCCAAAAGCTATGGCCATGGAGCTATTCAAACCATTCGTGCTGAGCAAACTGCTCGAATGGGAGCAGGCTCATAACATTCGTACCGCGACACGTCTGATCGAGGCTGGCGATCCAATTATCTGGGACGCCCTCGACGAGGCGATCAAAGGCAAATACGTACTCCTCAACCGTGCACCGACACTGCACCGCTTGTCAATTCAGGCTTTCCAGCCACGACTGATTGAAGGGCAAGCTATTCAGCTGCCACCGCTCGTCACATCCGGCTTTAACGCTGACTTTGACGGCGACCAGATGGCTGTTCACTTGCCACTCAGCGCCGAGGCTCAGGCCGAAGCTCGCGATCTGATGTCGGCCACCAACAACTTGTTGAAACCAGCTGACGGGTCGCCGATCTTGTCGATCTACCAGGACATCGTGCTCGGTTGTTACTATTTGACCTACGACAAGCCAGGTTCACAACTAGCTGACGGCGAAAAACCACGCGTCTTTGCTGATACTGGCGAAGCCTTGCTGGCTCGTGACGCTGGTGAGATCGAGCATCAAACGCCGATCATCATCAGGTTCCGCGGTGAGACTCGCGAAACCACGCTTGGTCGCGTACTGTTCAACGAAGTTCTCCCAGAGGACTTCCCGTATGTCAACGAAGTTCTGAACAAAAAGGCCGTGAGCCGCGTGCTAGCCCGTGTCTTTAACTATTACGGTGCCGAGATTACCGCTGCTACCGCTGACGCGATCAAAGATTTGGCACTCGAACACGCCACTCGCGCTGCTATTTCGACCGGTATGGACGACTACTTTGAACTATCTGATCTCGATGAGATTATCGCCGAAGGTGACGAAAAGGTCTCAGCTATCGCCGATCAGTACGATCAAGGTCTCATTACCAACGACGAACGCTACAAGCTGACTGTCAAGACCTGGCGCGATATCGACGCTCGCATCACCGATGAAGTCAAAGCCTCGATGACTGGTCTCGACACGTCTACCGCGGTGCTCGCCAACTCTGGTGCTCGTGGTTCTGTCGATAACATTAAGCAGGCCGCCGCGATGATCGGTATTCAGGTGGATGCCCTCGGTCGTGCTATCGAGCTGCCGGTTCGCCACAGCTTTAAACACGGTATGACGCCGCTCGAAGCCTTCGTGGTAACCCGCGGTTCACGCTTTGGTGCCGTTAGTACCGCTCTTAAAACTGCTGACTCCGGCTATCTAACTCGCCGTTTGGTCGACGTATCCCAAGATGTGTTTACTGTGCCTGACGAGAGTGCTAGCGAAGATCCAGGCTTTGCTATCTACCGCAGCGAAACCGAAGACACCATGATTAACTTTGCTGATCGTATCTCGGGTCGTTATGCCGCCGAAGATGTTGCTGGCTATGTCAAGAAGGGTGATTTGATCACACTAGACGCCGCAAACGACATTCAAAACGATGAATCAGTTGCCGCCGTCAAGATCATGTCAGTCCTCACCACCCCAGAACTAAACGGTATTCCGCAAAAATCTTACGGTATCGATATGTCAACTGGCTTCCTCGTTAGCCAAGCCGAGCCAATCGGCGTGATCGCTGCCCAGTCAGTCGGTGAGCCAGGTACCCAGCTAACGCTCGACACCAAACACTCCTCGGGTGTCGGTGGCGATGATATTGCCCAGGGCCTGCCGCGCGTCGACGAGTTGTTCGAAGCTCGCACGCCAAAAGGTGAAGCTATCCTCAGTGAATGCGACGGTGCGGTGTCGGTCAGCGAACGCGACGATAAATACATCGTCGAGGTTACGCCGACCAGCAACCGGGCTGAAACTATCGCTCTGGCCGAAGGTCAGGTCGTCAAAGTCAAAGACGGCGCCGTCATCAAGACTGGCGACACGCTGGCGACCGATGACGACAATGAACTACCACTCATCGCGCCGTTTGACGGTACCGTTTCGGTCGGCAAAGGTAAACTGACATTGACTGCGGCCAAGAACGCCACGCTCAAGTACGAGTTCCCGAACTATCGACAACTGATGGTTGCCTCTGGTGACGAAGTCAAAGCTGGCGATCGCATTACGACTGGTTCTATCAACCTGCATCAGCTGATGACCCTAAAAGGCA
The DNA here is from genome assembly GCA_016699895.1 of Candidatus Saccharibacteria bacterium. Taxonomy (NCBI): domain Bacteria; phylum Candidatus Saccharimonadota; species Candidatus Saccharimonadota bacterium. Next base: position 600,939 of record CP064991.1, read on the forward strand.
TCGAGGAAACCGAGCGTTATATCATCAACGATATCTTGCGCATCTACGCCGCTCAGGGTCAGAACATTTCGCCGAAACATCTCGAGATCATCGTGCGTCAAATGTTTAGTCGCGTCCAGATCGAAGAGCCGGGCGACAGTCCATTCGTCGCTGGTCACGTGGCGTCGAAAGCGTTGGTGGTTCACACCAACAAACAGCTCGAAGCCGACGGCAAGCAGCCAGCCGAGTTTACGCAGCTGCTCCTCGGTATCACCAAGGTCTCGATCTACAGCGATAGCTTCCTATCGGCCGCGTCGTTCCAGGACACCACTCGTGTTCTGATCGCTGCTGCTACCTCGGGTCGCGTCGATCACCTCTACGGTCTCAAAGAGAACGTCATCATCGGTCGCAAGATCCCTGTCGGCACTGGCGCTCTGTCAGAACAAGAGTTCGCCGAAGAACAGTACGACAATCTCGACACCGATAACCAAATGGATATCGCAGAGTAGATTATCGGAGCTACGGTAAAATTGCCGCCCTGGTTTCTCGAGGCGGCTTTTTACTGGACAAAGGTGCTACATTTTGCTACAATAGTTCACGAGTTTCATAGCTTTTCATCTGTGCTGAGGTGAAAAACTAGTTAAAGTTGTTAAATATCGCTAAATATCAAGGAGAATTGATGCCAACAATCAATCAATTAGTGCGCAAACCGCGCAAATCGGCTGCTAAAAAGTCCAAATCACCAGCACTTTTGAGCATTCAAAACACCCTAAAGGTTAAAACGTACCAGAAAACTGGTCCGCTAAAACGCGGTGTTTGTATCAAAGTTACGACCAAAACCCCGAAAAAGCCTAACTCTGCTATGCGCAAAGTTGCTCGTGTTCGTTTGACCAACGGCCAAGAAGTCTGGGCGTATATCGGTGGTGAAAAGCACAATCTACAGGAGCACGCCGTGGTTCTCGTGCGCGGTGGTCGTGTACCAGATTTACCAGGTGTTCGTTATCATATCGTTCGCGGTGCTCTCGACCTTCAGGGTGTTGAGAATCGCAAACAGGGCCGCAGCAAATACGGTACCAAGAAGGGAGACAAATAAATGAAACTGGAATACATCTTTGTCGTGATCGGCGGACTGCTTGCTACCTGGGCTCAAATATTTTTAAGAGACGATATGTGGGGCTGGCGTGTCATACTAACGATTATCGGTATTGCTATTGCCGGTTCGGCTTTTGATATTGCCAAAAAGAGCAAGAAGGGAGACAAATAATGCCACGCAAAACTACCAAATCATTGCAACGCAAAATCAATCCTGATCGCAAATATAACAGCGTCCTCGTGCAACGCCTGATCAACAAATCGATGCTAGACGGCAAAAAGCACATCTCCGAGAAAGCCGTTTACAGTGCACTCGAAGCGGCTGCTAAAAAGCTAAAGAGCGAGGAGCCTCTCGAGGTTCTCGAGACCGCGCTAAAGAACATTAGCCCGAATTACGAGGTCAAGAGTCGTCGTGTCGGCGGTGCTAACTACCAGATTCCGTTTCCAATTTCTGGTCACCGCCAGCAGCACTTTGCATTCATGTGGCTAGTTCAGTCGGCTCGCGCTCGTAGCGGCATGCCGTACGAACAGCGCTTGGCTGCTGAGATCGTTGACGCCGTCAACCAAACTGGTGCCGCCTACAAGAAGCGTGAAGATACGCATCGTATGGCCGAAGCCAACCGCGCCTTCGCCCACTTTGCCCGCGGATAGTCAGATACCTGTGACACCTTAGAGATCGACCACTATACGTGGTCGATTTTTAATACGACGAGACTAGTCTTTGCGTATAGAAAAATAAGCTGCCTTGCCATAGGCGCCATTTTCATGTAGTTCAGTTGTTTGCACTGCTACGTTAGTAAAACCAGCAGAGACCATGTCGCGATGGACGTCCTCGGCGGTCAACGAAATAGGGTGCGCTACGTTGGTGCCAGTCTCTATCCAATCAAAGAATCGAAAAACTCCACCGGATTTTAGATAGCGTAGAACGTTTTCAAAGATCTTTTGCGGATCTGTAGTGTGTTGTAATACGTTATAGAGCCAGACTTCGTCGGCAGTTTCAGCTAATTCGGGTTGGTAGGTCTCAGCCACGTCTTTGATCCAGCGCACATCATTTTGCTCGTATCTACTCCTGACCCAGGCAGGATAGCTGCAGGGATCGATGACCGTCTTTAGAGTAGCTTTCGTTTTGAGTAGTAACGACACTGGGCCACCGCCAATGTCTATGATCGATTTGTTTGGTTTATGTATAACATAGGGAGAATTTCCGTCATGTTCAAAATCTAGGCCTAACAGCGGGGCGTAGGTTAGTTGTTTTAATTGTTCGCCTAGTTCTGCGCCAGGGCTCAGCCAAAATGCGAGTTCTTCGGCCTGGGCTTCTTCGTGAGTATGATTATGTGCCATCTAATTCCATTATAGCATTCGTTATAACATGTTGGACTATTGCCATTAGCACATACCTAGTATAAAATGGGGACAAATATGAGGAGACAGGATAATTTTCTGGTTGGCTATAGAGCCTTGACAGAGACCTTACCGTAGCCAGAACCTCTAAACAACAGCGTGTCGCCGAAAACGGCCCAAGTTACTCAAAATATTATAAATCATTACCTCCGGATGAATAAAGTTTTAGTCAGGTCATCCGGCGCATCGGAACTAGTTGATATGGCTGATAAATTGGAGGATAAAGAATCTAACTTGCCCAATACTTTATGCATAAAAGGATGGATGTTAGCAGAAGCTAGTTTAGCCGGAGACGAGGCGTTTTCTTGGGAAGATAGAGTTGAGCTAGTCGATCGAGCGGAAAAAGCGTTTAATGGTGCTATAGAACCAGTTAATAAAAACAAACTGTTCACTGACCATCGCTATCGAATAGCTCTAGCTATCGCACACCTACCATTAATCCGAGCGATTGTAGACGGAGACGTTACTAGCGATATCCAAGAATCTGTAACGGAAGACGTACTGGAAATAGGAAATACAATTAGTGATAGGGAGCATTTGCCTGGGCTAACGCACGAGATCAGCATGATGGCTTTAATACATATGATGCAAGATCCACGCTATGTCGCCATACCGTCAACCTATCGTGGCGGAAATGGGACTTATCACAAGAGCCAAACTCACGACCTCTCACTAATAAAACAACATTACGGGCACAATTAGTCAGGTCCAACCAATAGAAGTCAAAAACAGCATGATCGGATCGCCATCGCCAACGATATTGGTCAACACTTTTATCTAGTGCAACTATGATCTCCAGTCTAGGCGGCAATCCAGACGCCTTTAATAAATCAATGCTTGATGTGTTCAATAAAGGGGACCTCGGAAGGGCAATTTGAAGCGGTTCAAGTTGCTATGAATAGCTTAATCCAGTCGTTAAAGGCGTATCGAATAACCGGCAGACCACAAAAAAGATTTAGCGCCTACAGCAACTCGATTTTACGGCCGCAATCAATTCATCGCCGTATAAATCGAATGAAGATCAAATATGATATACTATTCCTATGAAACAGGTTATTTTAACAGGTAATCGGCAATAATGGCCTCCATCGGTAACTATCTTGGGGCATTACATCGGATCTCTGACGGGAAATCGCGTTGATTTGCAGGACGAATACCGAGTCAACATGTTTGTATTCCGCTGACCTGCAAGCTCTCGACCGATAATGCTCGGAACCCGCACAAGATTCGCGACAATATCAACAGGTTGCCCTAGTCTATCTAGCCGCTGGCCTAGACCCGATAACGATCGACAATTTTTATTCAGAGCCAGATAGCCGCGCTTAGCGAGCTAACTATGGATTCTTGGACTGTATTATTGGCTACGGTCAGAACGCAATCCCATCACTCAAGACCAAGATCAAGTCGCGCAAGCTTCGGCGAAGGCGTCCAAACCTGAATCGCTAGGCTTCCAAATTCAGGAGCGCTTACATCACGGGGAAGGTCGGACCATTCAAACCCAGTGCCAATCGGGGCCGATATCTTGCGTATAACGCACCTCACCGGTCGGTGCAAACCAGAGGCAGCACCTGGACGTTAACCCAGGCTATTGGGGAACGAGTGACTAGTCGGTCCAGGCAGGATGATTCCTAGAGATGCAGAGCCGGAGCAGCGCCTGCCCGGGATTTACGGCAAAGCAAAGAGGAGCATGCGCATAAATAACGGTATTTATCCGAGAAATGATGAACGCAGATACGCAAACCGGCAACGTTATGTCCATATTCCTGATCACACACCATATAGCGCCATGCAGAAAATCATGCGTAAAGAGCAACACCGATATTTTCCTTATCTCGACGAATTTTCTGACGGGCAAAGTCAAACCTGACCGAGGATGAAAACACACTACCAAGCTGGCGGGACAGGTTGCTGCTGCAGTAAAAATGGATCTTATGTCGAAAACCTAGACACTGTAGTGGCACGAATTGGCCGAGCTACTAGCAGAGTTTGCAAAGGATTTCCTGTTGCGACGATGGCGATGCTCAATGATGGATCGAGACAAGCTAACGAGGTGGCTCATGCGCGAACAGGCTAACGAAACTCTGTTACGCGTCCAAAAAGCCGTAGGTCTACGAGTATGAGATTAGATGCCTATGTAGCTGAATACTGGCCCGAACATTCACGCTCGACCTGGCAAAAATACATCGAACAGGGCTTTGTCCGAGTTAACGGCACGTCCATTACCTCGACCAAATACCAATTAGGCGAAGACGACACTGTAACGATCGACACGTTGCCAAAACCGCCATCGACCCGCCACACTTTACCGGTGCTATACGAAGACGACAACGTCATCGTGATCAACAAACCAGCGGGCGTCTTGACTCATGCTAAAGGTGCGGTAGCAGACGAGTTTACGGTTGCCGATTTCGTCAAATCGCGCATCAATTCTAGTGACAAAACGTTTATAAACTCTAACCGAGCTGGGATCGTTCATCGCCTCGACCGCGCCACTTCTGGTGTCTTGATCGCCGCCAAAAATCCCGAAACGGCCAGTCTATTACAGAAACAGTTTGCTAGTCGCAAGGCGCACAAAACGTACCTAGCTATTGTTGAAAAAGCCCCGAAATTACCAGAGGCGAAAATCGATCTACCGATCGGACGTAATCCCAAAAAGCCATCGAGTTTTCGTATTGACGCTAAAGGCAAACCCGCCATTACGAACTATCGAACGGTCGAGGTATTCGGTTCTGGCGCCGCCCTATTAGAGCTCAAACCACTAACCGGTCGCACACATCAACTGCGCGTTCATCTGGAACATATCGGTTCACCGATTATGGGAGATAGCCTGTATGGACCAGGCAAGCTTGGCCAGCGAATGTTTTTGCATGCTACATCGCTCGAGATTACCATTCCAGGTAGTAACGAAAACCAGCGCATGACGTTCGAAGCGCCCGTACCTGATGATTTTGAGATGACACTAGAAAACCTGAGGTGATATGAAGATAAATAACCTGGTACTCAACTCGGTAACGCGATCGCAGCTAGAAGCGTATTTGGAGCGTCCGACTCACGCCTTGCTGCTCACAGGACTACCTGGTGTCGGTCTGGCGACGATTGCACAGGCTCTGGCTGGTCACATTGCTGGACCAGAGGTTATCACCATCCAACCGATTCCGCATAGCAAAAACGCCAAGCCAACGATCAATATCGAGGAGATTCGCAGCATCAACTCCATGGTCGGCCATCGTCGCACCGATAAACTCGTCATCATCATCGACGAGATAGGCACAATGACCGAGAAAGCTCCTGAGGCGTTTCTAAAACTATTAGAAGAGCCTAGCCCGGAGGTGTACTATATTATGACCACCCATGACTCGACCGGGATCAAAGACACCATCCTGTCTCGTTCCCAGATAGTATCGGTTTTGCCGGCTAGTCATGACGATTGTAAGGTACTGTTTGATCGCAGTTCGTTACGCTTGACCGACGATAAACGCAAGAAAATTGATTTTATAGCGGGCGGCTATCCCGCAGAGATTATCCGCCTCGTCACCGACGAAGCCTATTTTCGAGTCAAGGCCGAATCGATCGAAAAAGCCAAACTATTCTTGACTGGCAAAATGATGGACCGTCTCGAAATTGTCTCGGGGATCTCGGGCAGGGAACAGGCCGCCGAACTGGCACGCAATCTCGCAAAACTCATGACCATAACAGCCGGCCAGGCCCAGCACGCCAAACAACTCCCGGCTAGACTCAAAACTATTTCCGCAGTGCTAGACAACCTTAAACAAAACGGCAACGTCAGGGCGCAGCTGCTTTTTCTTGCTCTGAATATCTGACAGTGGTATAATTGTAGTAATGTTTGGAGTACTAGCAATAGTTGGCGCAGGCTTGGCTGTATTGTTTTGGCAGCGAAAGCCTAATTTAGACGATCGCCGCCCCTCAAAAATCGCCGACCAGCTAGACAAATTATGGGACATTTCCCAGAAATCTATTCGCGAAAAACACTATCTCAAAGCCGAAAAAGCCCTTCTCACGATCCTACGCGCCGATGAAAAAGACGCTCGCGCCTACAACCGCCTAGGTATTCTATATGCCAAACAACAGCAGTACAATGATGCTATCGAATGTTTCGAGATCGCACAGAGCCTCCAACCGAGCGCCAGCTCTCTTCATAATGTCGGCCTCATTTATTACGAAATCGGTAAAAACGACAAGGCACTGCTAGCGTTTGAACAAGCTATTCGTATCGAGAGCGATGTTGCCTCTAGGCACGTCGCCTACGCCAAAGTTCTCGAGGCGGTCGGTAATTACAAAAAGGTTATCGAGGAACTCGAGATTGCTGTTCGTTTAGATCAGAACCCACAGAGTGTCATGCTGCTCGTCGATGCGCTGGTACGCGATGGCCAAACTGAACGAGCTGACAAACTACGTAAAATCGCCGACAAAATGACAGGCGAAGGCAATCGTCAGCGTATCAAACAGCCCGCCAAGGTTCGTATCTAATAACTCGGTTGATTCAGCCGCTATAATCATGCTATAATCTTTTCGTTACGCCGCTTTAGCTCAGTTGCTGTTCGAGTCGTTATGATATTCGGAGCTCCCCCCCACGGCCGGGGGGGGGGTTTTAAATGCTTTAGCATGCGTTCGAGACGAATGTCGAGTTATGATATTCAGCGAGCTCTAACCAACTGACTGAGATGGCTTAATGTAATGCCGCTTTAGCTCAGTTGCTGTTCGAGACGAATGTCGAGTTATGATATTCAGCGAGCTCTAACCAACTGATCGAAGAGGTAGTGTACTTTCATCTTAATGTTATGCCGCTTTAGCTCAGTTGGTTAGAGCGACGGTTTTGTAAACCGTAGGTCCTCGGTTCGAACCCGAGAAGCGGCTCCAGATTTGCTGGGATAGTGAAGCGGTCAAACACGACAGACTGTAAATCTGTTGGCTTTCGCCTTCGTAGGTTCGAATCCTACTCCCAGCACCATGCCGCGATAGCTCAGTGGTAGAGCACTTCCATGGTAAGGAAGGGGTCCTGGGTTCAAATCCCAGTCGTGGCTCCATAAACAGACTTTTTGCAATGTGGTCGCCCGAAAGGGCGGCTTTTTGCGTGGCATAGTGCGGGTCAAATTATGTAAACAACTGCCCCCCTAATCAACAAATATGCCATAATAGATATATGCCTCACATAGGAATCTACTCTGGTACGTTTGACCCGGTCCATGCGGGACATCTTGCATTTGCGAACACCGCTACAGAGGCGAGTAGGCTCGACTATGTAGTGTTCATGCCCGAGGAGCAGCCGCGAGGTAAAACGAACGTATCTGACATAGACCGACGTGTATTACTCCTGCGAGACTCGCTCGCTACGACTAATCACACAGTCTACCGCGCCAATCAGCCGCGTTTTACGATTGCCGAGACTTTGCCTGACCTAATCGAAAAATATCAAGGCACAACATTGAGTTTCTTACTGGGGTCAGACGTCGTCTCGTCGCTACCTAAATGGCCGGACGTTGAGTTATTAATCGCCAACCATACACTCATTATTGGTATGCGCGCCCATGACCATACAAAAGACATTACGAGCATCCTAGATCAGCTCGGAGCCTCGTATACCATTGTCACGACACCTCATGCTCACGTATCGTCGAGTCAGCTGCGTCTAGCCTCGTAATTGCTTGGTTACATTTTTATTCTTGCTATATCCAAATGCTATCCACGTTACTGCCGAAACCCAAGCCACACTGACCAGCCAGCTAGCAATAATGTCAGTTGGATAATGAACGCCTAAATAGATCCGTGAGAAGGCAATTGCTAGCATGTAGACGAGCCCTAGGGTAACGGCGAGCCAGCGCCACTTTGTATTCCATAAAATGACTATCAGCGACAGAGCCAACGCACTAGAAGCCATGGCATGACCACTAGGAAAACTCGTACCGTTTTCGGAGACGATCCACTGCCAGAGTTGTGGTCTGTCGCGCCTGAAGATAGATTTTAGAACAATATTGAGAGCCGACGCACCACCTACGCTAATAAAGACTATAAAAGCATGGCGAAACCGTCGTCTATACATCAGAAAGATCGTCAAGCCAACAGCTATGGCCGGCAGTAACATGGGCCCGCCAAACTCCGTCAAGGTCTTCATCGCGGTATCCACCATGGGAGAAGCTTCATTATGAACGCTTTTTAACACCGCAGAGTCGAAACCTAGTGTTTCGTTTTCGTGCACCTCGTCGGCCAGACTAGCGAATAATAAGCCCGGCATAATTATCACGACGAATGCCAGAGCAATGTATTTCCAGGTTTTTAGCGGTATTGATCGTAACCAGACTAGACCTTTTGACACAGCAGATGAAATCTTTAGCATTATACGATTATACACCAGGTGAGAGTTACATGTCGAAGTATATACCAAGGACACTAATCTTGTTGCGATAAACTAATTTATATGATAGGATAGTACTATATGGCAAAGAGTAATAGTAAATCCAAGCGTAAATTAGTCGGTCTGGTCAGCGAATCTGGTCAGCGCGTTTACACCACCAAAGCAAACAGCTTGCAGGACAAGTTGGTGCTGAAAAAGTACGACAAGAAACTTCGTAAACATGTCGAGTTCACCGAGACCAAGAAAAATCTCGGTCGTAACGAAGTCAAGCCAAAAAAGCGATAATATCTTCGACTTTTATATTAAATTGTGCGGCCCCTAGGAGCTGCACAATTTTTATTGGCGCTTGCACCTACTGCTGCGGAACTTGCGGTGGTTCGTCGAGCTGGCGCGCCAGCCACAGGCCAACACGTAACATGTGATCGAGCACCTGTAAATTAATATCGGCATTTGTCGCATAAATGATCAGCTTGTCATCACAAAACTCATAATCAAACTCCGAAAAATGACCGGCTAACATTGACTGAATCTCTGGATTCAGTAGGGAGCCGACCATCGTCGCGTATTCTGGTCTAGTATAGGTAGCAAATAATTCGGAAAAATGAGTATGCGAAAAGTGCTGCCAGTTGATCTCTTGCCAGCGCTGCGTCGAAGCTAAAACAGAGCCGTATTCTCTAGATCGGCTACGTCCGTCCACCAAAAAGTGCGGTACGCTCATGACCTTTAACTGAATCTGCAACATTGTCCATGTACGGTCGAACTTGTGACCGCTACGATTGACCACTTTTCGCGATCGTTGCAAAAAGGCCACTTCGTAGTCATAGACGTTACCTGTTGTATAGTTCTCGTCCCGAACATCAGTCGACAACGTGAGACCTCTGACGATCTGGTAATCAGTATCAACGCGAGGGTCGACAGTCCCAAAATAGACTAGGTCATATTCATCGGCAATTTTCCCAAAAGCTGCTCTGTCCGTGCGGCTCGGCAAAAATCTCATAGTGACTCCTCGCTGTTAACACGGCCGTAACTGAGACAGGTATTGATAAACTCGGCGTGCGACCAGGTCAGCGGCGCAGCTGACAGCGCCTTGTCGGTCTGTCGGTCGGTCTGTTCGGATAGTACAACCGTGTCGTCCATATGACGATTAGCCCAATCTAGGACGTTCTGTGTAAAGTCTTTGGCCGCACTATCGGAATGATAGGCCTTATATTGCGCCATCCAAAACGACGTAATAAACCACGGATTGCTAGATGTTCCAGTGTGGACACGATTATAGCTATCGTGTTCAAAGCGCGGTATCCGCACATCCTCGTGACCAGTGAGCGCTGCTAGCGCAGTTGCGGCTGCCTGATTTATCTTATCCTCATCGAACAGCTCGAACGCCCAGGCGCCATAGAGAGCCGACGTGTCGATCGTATCGTCCGTATCGGTCGAGCCATCACGGTGATGCCAAAATCCTCGATAGAAATAGTCACGATGTTCGTTCCAAAGCTTATCAGATTGTTCATGAATACCATCGGATACTTGACGCCACCTCGTAGCGTTATTAGCCTCATGGAACAGCTCAGCCACATCAGCCATCGCCCGTAACGCGCCAAACGTAGCTGCTGTTGTATACGTCGTTGTCTGGCATTTCACCTCCCACAGCTCATACGAAGGCCACGGCAGCTTTGTTTCGGGATCGATGTAGTTAGCCAAGAAACTGGCCGTTGGGCGACCCAAATTTTCATACAAATCACGCCATTCCTCTAGCCGACCACCGCGCCGAATATCTCGTGTGATGATCTTGGCTAGCAAGAACGCTATGATCGCGGTCTCATCGGCCTGAATCGGCATGACAGGTTCATTGTGTAAGACATAAGCATGGGGATTCGGCCCAACTGTGCTGTCTGGTCGATACGACGGCCAAAAGAACCCTGCGTGGCTCACGGTGTCCTTTGCAAAGCGCAAAAATTGTTTGACCTCGTCCATGTAGCCTAATTTCCAAAACGCCATAGCCGCGTAAGCGGCATCGCGTGGCCAACAACTCGTGTAGGTATCAGGATTATTTTTCAGCATGCCACTATCGAGGCTAGCAATAATGGCACCGCGACGATCGGTCATAGCCTTGATGACGAGCAGGGAGGTGAGAAAATTGGCGCGGTATTCTGGAGCGACCTGCACCTCGGCAATTGCCACGGCTGGTGCTAGCCATCGTTTCCAGAATGCATCGGTCGCCAGTAGATGTTCGATCAGACCTTCTATACGGAACCGTTCCAGGGTCTTCCTGGCTTCATGAATAGATTTACCAGCCGCTAGAAAGTAATTGACCCGAGCCGAATCATGTGCTGCGAAATCTAGGTCAAATTCGATGATGCTATCAGTTTGGAACCGATCAGCCGGGTTACGTTCTAGCTGTCCGTCCTCGGCATCGCGCCACACGCCAGCGTAGTTTTTACCTTCAACGTGACCAAAATGTCCCACGCTATAGCTATCAAACGATTTGCCAGTTTGCGGATCGTAGCCGCCAACAGCAAAAGCTCGACGACCTTTGTAGTGCAATATCATCTCTGCAGCATCGCCCGTGTTAGGCACATACTGTACGGTATCGTGGCTATCGTTAGCATGACCGATGATAAAGGCCTGATGGAGAAAGAGTTTCGCCTGGCGCGGCTTGTTCGTCAGATTGATGATCTCGATATTGCGGGCAAAAACATTAGTACTCGCATCTACGAAATCCTGCAATTCAATTGTAAAACCTAGCCATTCATTCGTTGCAACTGTCTTGCTAATCAGCCTGCCTGGCACATAGGTTAGTTCAATATCCCAACTGCCATCAGCGAGCCAGTGCATCGTGCCATCGACAAACAATCCCACTCGATGTCGCGGGGCTGTTTCGGAACAATGATTCTCTGATCCAACGTAGGGGAAATAGAGGTCGTGCACCATACCAAATTGGTTAAGGCCCACTGCCATTTCTCCGTTTGATAGTATAATCGGTCTAGCCATGTCCACCCGCCACAACCCTGACTATCCTTTATGATTCTGATTATGCTGCATCAATCGGTATTTGATGTCACGCAAGGCATTCATATAGTAGAGGAATGCGTCATACGGCGAAGGATACGGCGAGAAATAAGCATGCACATCGCCGTCGTTCCAGTATTTAGTACTCATGTAATACGGATGATCCGACGTCGTCAGGCGTCGCCAATCATTGATCAGACTTTCGTCACCAGTCTCCATTACCGCTGAGCCGAGGTTATAAATATGACCTTGCGACTCCTGTTGCATGCGATTACCTAACCAAGCCGACAAGTCGCGCTCGGTGTCGGCCCAGGTCACGGTGTGCGGCATGTCGATATGATCTTTCGGCTCTGAACTATCTGCAGCTTCACTGACCGTCATAAAGGTGTGATCAGGTCGTGATAGCCAATCCTGCGGTAATTGCCTGAGGAATTCAAAGATCCCCGTATCAGCCCACTGATGCTCGCCAAAGGTTTCGTAATCGACAAACAGGTTGATTAACGGTGAGTCCGGCTCGGCATCGAGCCAGCCGGCATATTTGTCCATGGTCAGTGGCCATTCGGCCCAACCGCGGTTCGAGAAACGAAACGCCATGTCATCAGATAGCTTGTAATTCTTTAGTAGTAATTTTACATTCTGGGTATTGACCGGGCGATAGGCGTAATTCGGACTACGCCAACCGAGCACATCGTCCCAACCTTCGGCTAACACTGCTTTGTAGCCATGGATATCCGCCCAACGACCCAAGTCGTTATTATAGGCCAGCTCGGTATTACGGAACGCCGTCGGTGTCACGCCGAACACATCTTTGATCTTTTTGGCGTGCAGAGCCACCTGGCGATCAAACTCAGCTCGGTTATAAAAGAACGCTAAACTGTGATGATAGGTTTCGCCGACAATTTCGACCCGACCAGTGTCAACGAGCGCCTTGAAACTATTGATGAGCTCCGGCGAGTAAGCCTCACACTGCTCTAGGAACGTTCCAGTGATCGACAGACTGAGTTTGAACTCTGGATGAGCATGTAACATCTCGAGCAACATGGCGTTGGTTGGAAAATACGATTTCTCCGCGACTTTACGCAAAATACGAGCATTATTAGCGCCAGAATGATGCGTCGCCTCGTTCCAGTAGTTGTGGTCTACCCCAGTGTCAAACGCGCTGTATTCTCGAACCCGCCAAGGCTGATGCACGTGCATGTAGAGAACAATTGCCTTACTCATGCTAGCGCTCCTTCTCGGTGTAACTGGTTATCGTGAACAGCGCGTCTGCGACCCCTCATAACGCGATTATATTCGCGCGATAGCTTTTCCGCCACATCGTTCCATGAAAAGTTCAGATATTCGTCCTTGACACCATCCATCAGCTCCTTTTTTAGCGATGCCGACAGGGAAATGTTGATGATCTGATCAGCTAGTTTCCGAGTGTCCCAGTAGTCAAAGCGCATGATGTTGTGCAAGACCTCACCAACACCAGATTGGCGGCTAATCAGCAGTGCCGTATCGTAATGCGCCGCCTCGAGAGCGGTCAAACCGAACGGCTCAGATACCGATGACATCACAAAGATATCCGCTACCTCGTACAGTTCACGCCATCGTTCGCCGCGCACGAAGCCGACAAAGATCACCCGATCCGAAATCCCTAGATCGGCCGCTAGCTCGATCAATTGATCACGCTGCTCACCCGTACCAGAAACGAGAAACAGTAGTTTAGAGTTGCGCGACAATGCTAGAGCCGCCGATTCTAACAGATAGGTCAGACCTTTTTGCACCGTCAAACGACCAATACTAGCAATCACCGTCCAACCATGCTTGCGCAGTTCCTTGGCGTAGATGTAGTTATTCGTCTCGATCACAGTGCGCTCGAGCTCGTCTGGATCGAGCGAATTGTGGACGACCTCAACTTTGTCCTCTGGGATATGATACTCCCGGACGATGATATCTTTGGTGATTTGGCTGACTGCAAAGATTCGATCGGCTGCCATCAAACCGTTATATTCGATCTCATGAATTAACGGATTGCCCATATGACCACCGGCACGATCAAATTCAGTGGCGTGGACATGCACTACCAGTGGACGACCGCTGACCTCTTTGGCGCGAACGCCAGCTTCCATTGTCAACCAATCATGAGCGTGAATGATATCTGGGTTCAGTTTATGTCGGCGAAATAGCTTTTCAACCTGATCAGCATATTTACGGGTAGCCGCCACAAAGCCCTGACCATATTCGCGAGCATGATCACATTCGCGCGACTGACAGGTAGGACACGTCCCAGAATAGGCTCCCATAGCCACATATTCACCCTTTTCGTTGGTGAGAGGCGGGGTATTGCTAGCCGCGATAACTTCCATGAACTTTTCCGAGTCTTCGTGACGAGCTTTGTAGGGCAAAACGAACTGGATATCAACACCTTTGCCAGCCAAAGCTTTCGCCATTTGATAGCAGGCCACGCCTAATCCGCCGCTATTGTACGGCGGTAGCTCCCAACCCAACATCATTAATTTCATCTGTTAATTCACCTGACTCACTCGTTTAACCTTATACACTATGCTCTCTATTATAGGCGAAAAAAAATACGCTGTAAACCCCTTGACATCAAGAGGCAGAGAGTTCATGGTTTAGTCCGGGTTTGCGAAAAAAGTCAGATATACTTATAATGTATATAGCTCAGAGCTGCTGATACGGGTATAGCTCAGTTGGTAGAGCACAGGTCTCCAAAACCTGGTGTCGGCGGTTCGAGTCCGTCTACCCGTGCCAATAGTTCTGAGCCTCTAGAACACTGCTAGATAACAAGGAAGGTCAAGTTATATGCGAGATTCAGCCGAAACTACCCCTACATCAAAGCCGACAATCGTTCAGGTCGTTGGTCCTGCCGGAGCCGGCAAATCCTTTTTTGCACGACGTTTTTCAAAAACGTTTGGCGCGCCACTCGTCAGCCGTGATCGCTTGCGTTGGACATTATTTGCTCATCACACCTATAGTGAAGATGAGGAATCAATCGTTTCTCAGGTGTCAGACGTCATGGTGGACGAACTCATCAAAACCGGTAAACTATTTATTCTGGACGGTGGCTACAACCGTCGCCCAGCCCGCAATCTGATTCGAGACAAAGCCCAGCGTAATAATTACCAAGTATTTACTATTATCGTCCAAACCGACGAGCCAACCGCGCGCGGTCGAGCCACTCACCGTGACCACCGTTCGGCAGACGACCGATATAACCAATCGCTCAGTGCCGAGCAGTACGCGACTCAGCTCAAATCGTATCAATCCCCAGTCGTCGATAAAAATACTGTGGTTATTAGTGGTAAACATACATATTCGACCCAAGCTCGAATCGTGCTAAAGAAACTCGTCGAAGCCCAAAAACTCCCAGTTGCTGCTAGTACCAAGCCTAACATGCGCCCCGCATCCGCAGTGAGGTCATTTGGACCGTTTATTCAGTAGCCTGTCCGCTACCGCAAAAATTATCCACGACGATGAGTTCGGCGATATCCATATCAAGCGTACCAAAGGCGCCACGATCAGCGTTCGCCCTAAAACCGACGGTTCATTAGTCGCCAGTCTGCCATATTTTGTACCTGTCCGCGAAATCCAGCGTCTCATCAACGCCAATCGCGATCAGTTGCGAATTGCAAAACAGAAAACTTCTGGCGATAAAACGTATCGGGATGGGGACTTGATCGGCAAATCGCACCGTCTACACATCTCAACTGGGCCCCGAGAGATCGTCAAGACCAGAGGTCTCACCATTGAAATTACTCTCCGACCCGATACGCCGTCCGTCAAAGCTAGCCAGTTAATCAAAGACGGCGTTGCCAAGGCTCTGCGCAAAGAAGCCAAAGCGTATCTACCGCGCCGGCTGGCGTATCTGGCAATGCAAACTGGTTTTCGCTATGACCAGGTACGTTTCACGCACGCTAAATCACGCTGGGGTAGTTGTTCGTCAAACGGCACGATTTCGCTCAATATTATGCTGATGACCTTGCCAAACGAGCTGATAGATTACGTTTTGTTACATGAATTAACCCATACCAAATACATGAACCACAGCCCAGATTTTTGGCGAGCCCTAGAGGAGGTCTGTCCGGATGCCAAGCAAAAACGCCGTTTCATCAAACGCTACTCGCCTTATTTATAGCATTATAATAACTTTAGCGTTATAATAGGCAACAAATGGTGGGAAAGAAAATAATATCACTAACTATGCTCGCAATCGGCTATCTTATCGCCGCCGCCTTGACGCTGTCAAACGAAGTTCCGACCTGGATAGCTAGCATAATCTGGCTCGTTATTTTGACGATTACTGGGTCCATGTTGGCTCATCACGATCACACTAAACAAACCATGAAAAGCCAGTCTAGCGACCAACTCAAAACCCAGATAAGGGTCGAACGTCAGCGCATGGAAACCATCATCAACAGCATCAACGACGTTATCATGCATGTCAGCACCAGAGGAAACGTCAAGCTCTACAACGCGGCGGCGCTGGCCTTGCTTGACACGAACCAAGATATTAACGGTAAAAATGTCGACGATTTGCTGCATCTCATCGATGAAAACGGCGACAAGATCATGCTATCGGAATTTATCAGGGATAGCAAAGTCTTTCGCGAGCGTAACGACCTCTGTCATCAATATACCGATGGGCAAAAGATCAACGTTTTTCTATCAATTTCGCCAGTTCGCGGCATATTTGATGCTACCAAGGCTCGCTCCTCGATCACGGGCTTCATCCTCATCATGCGCGATATCACCAAACAAAAATCACTCGACGACGAACGCGACGAGTTCATTTCCGTTGTCAGCCACGAGCTACGTACGCCTGTCGCTATCACCGAAGGCACATTATCAAATCTAGAGTTTATATTGGCGAAAAATAATGCCGATAAAACACTAGTCGATAACGTCAAGCAAGCTCACCAACAGGTTTTGTTCTTGTCTCAAATGGTTAACGACCTATCGACGCTCAGCCGCGCCCAACGCGGTGTCAATATGGAGCCAGAATTGATCGATCTAAAGCTATTTATTGGCGAATTATACAACAAATATTTGCCCGAAGCGAAAACACATCAATTATCATTTGACATTGATAGCACCGCTACTGGCACTGTCTCGGTAGCGCGTATGGCCATAGAGGAAATCATGCAAAATCTGATCACCAACGCCATTAAATACACCAGAGAAGGCGGAGTGGTGATCGGTATCCGCAAAGTGAGCGGTGAGCATGCAGTTGAATTTTTTGTCCGTGACACTGGTATCGGCATCAGCAAGAGCGACCAAGCTCACGTTTTTCAGCGATTCTGGCGTAGTGAAGATTACAGAACACGCGAAACGAACGGTACTGGCCTCGGTCTTCACGTCGTCGAGCAGCTAGCCGCCACTATTCACACGCAAATCGAACTCAAATCACGCCTCAACCACGGCTCGACGTTTAGCTTCAAGCTGCCGTTAACAGATCAAACTAAAACTGAATAACGCTTATTTATTTAAGACGCCGCCGAAAATCAGATTCGCGATAAATGCGATCACCATAGTATGCAGATTAAACATCATAATAAATCCAGCACCGCAAATCCCCAGGGCGACTAGCTTGTAGCGTTGATAACTAGCTACGCCTGAACCCATGTTATCGGCAATTTGTTTATAAAATCGCAGAAACAAAACACCGGCTACGATCGTCAAAATACCGACAAAAAACCACATCCAGCTAAATTCGTACATAACGCTATTGTATACTAACGACCCAATCAGAGCAAATGCTAGATATTTTTTGCTTCTGGTGACGCGAGGCGGGGCAGGCCACATTCTGCAGCCCCGAAACTTCACGATTGACAGCATAGCTGTCATCGGAAGGTTTCCTTGCGAACTGCCACTGGCAGTTCTCACCCAAAATTGTTTTCGGTGGTGATTGACCGGAAAAATTTTAGGGGCGGACCGAGCGATAGGACCCGAGGAAAAAATATCAAAAAAAGCTATCCTTGACAAGAGATAGCTAGCTGCTGTATAATGTGGCTTGACAGTTTACGGAAAGTAAACTGGTTTTTTAGTTGAAGGAGAAAACAGGTGGCAAAGAAGGATAATAACAACGAAGGCTCGACCGTGGTTCGACGCGTCAAAGCCTCTAGCGACAAAGGCTCATCGCCTACATCGAGTAAATCAGACGACAAACAGGTCGTACGCAAGGTCAGCACAGCCAAACCGGCTAAAGCAGCGGCAAAAGCTCCGAAAAAGCCTGTCAAAAAGGCCAATCAATCTGCCAAATCTCAGTCTAAAAAACCAGTATTTATCCTATTTCGCCCCTTTGTCGCGCTAGGCCGTTATTTCCGCGACAGCTGGCGCGAGTTACGCCAGGTTCGCTGGACAAATCGCCGCGCGACCTGGGCACTAACCCTGGCCGTTATCCTATTTTCACTATTTTTCGCAGTCTTTATCATGTTATTTGACTGGCTATTCAACTATCTAATTCAGGAGGTGATACTGTAATGACAAAAGTTAAACGATACGATGACACGCGTGCTTGGTATGCGATCCATACCTACGCTGGTTACGAGGAGCAAGTCGCCGACCAGATCAAACAACGCATCGAAGGCGTTGATATGGCCGACAAGATCTTTGATGTTCTCGTGCCAAAGGAAAAAATGATCGTCATCAAAAATGGCAAACGCAAAGTCGTCGAGCAAAAGATTTTCCAGGGCTACGTGTTAGTTGAAATGAAGCTCAGCGAAGCCGCGTGGTTCATTATCCGCAACACTCCTGGCGTGACTGGCTTTGTCGGTGCTGGCACCAGCCCAACTCCAGTCTCATCCAAGGAAATCGCCAAAATCAAGAAACGTATGGGTGTGGCCGATCCAAAACACGATATCGATCTCCAGATCGGTGAAATTGTCAACATCACCGACGGTCCATTCAAAGGTTTTGATGGTAGTGTCAGTGAGATCGACCCTGTCAAAGGCAAAGTCAAAGTCCTCGTCAGTATGTTCGGTCGTGACACTAGTGTCGAGCTCGACGCTCTCCAGGTCAAAAAAGTTTAGTTGCTAATTAGTCTATAGTTTGTTATAATATACTAGTTACGCACCTTCAATAATGCTTCACTAATTTTGAAAGGTACAAAATGGCAAAGAAAATAATTGGTAATCTAAAACTACGTATTCCAGCTGGTCGTGCAACGGCCGGTCCTCCTGTTGGTTCAACGCTCGGTCAGTGGGGCCTCAATATGATGGATTTCATCAATCCATTCAACGACGCCACCAAAGATCTGATGGGTAAAGACGTTATCGTTCACATTCAGGTCTACGAAGATCGTACTTTCACCTGGAACAGCCTCGGTCAGCCAGTTGACGATATGATTCGCGAAAAAGCTGGTATCAAAAAGGGTAGCGGCAAGCCTCACACTGACAAAGTTGGCAAAATCACTCGTGCTCAGGCCGAGGAAATTGCCCAGGCAAAAATGGATCAGTTAAACGCTAACGACCTCGACGCCGCCGTCAAAGTTGTAGCAGGCACAGCTCGTTCGATGGGTGTCGAACTAGTCGACTAATCGTTATTGCAACAAAAAAATCGCCTCTGTTATCAGGGGCGTTTTTTGATATAGAAATAATTTCTCAGGAAAATTCACCTCCCTATCGTACTGTCTTTGACGATAGGGAGGGGGATCGTACTGTTTTTATCGGTGGCGTATCGTCTCCGCCATGCTGGCGCCAACGATGTAGGCTACGACACCCAGTACTACCACAACCCCGACCCACCAGCTAATGGCGAGGGTCGGATAGGCAACAAGCATGACGAACCACAACGAGTCCGTCTTATCGAGCGCGCCACCTTGCCGCCCGAATACGGCACTCAGGCCGATAATGCGGATAATCCGGCTCGGACTGGCAGTCACGAGCTCACCGGAGTCCTTGACCCCGAAGAGACGCTTGAGGCGCGACTCGAGCCAGTCGCCGATTTCGGCAAAGGGCGGCGCGATGATGAGAATCACGAGCCACTGTTTCCAGTTGGCCATGATTTGGTTACCGAGGCCGCCGAACTGCCAAGCCAAGGCCAGAGCCACAACACCAGCGACCGAGCCAAAGACCCAGCCCCAGGCGGCACCCGCAGCTGTCTTGTTCGGTGAATGGCGTGGAAACAGCTTCGTGCGGCCGAACCGCTTGCCGAAGATCTGGGCAGCGGCATTTTCCAGATAGACTGCGGCGACGATCACCATCGTCAGCCACAGTCCTTGCAACTCGACTACGAACATGGCCGCGGTGATACCGAGAGTCGTGATAATAGCCTGGGTCACCACGGCCAGCTCGGCGCCGGGCTTGACCAAACGACTCGGCCTGTATGCGAATGAGACTAGCTCCATCGCGCAGGCCATCGCGATGATGGCAATGAGGGCGAAGACCGCCATCTTGCCGAGGGCCACGATGACCAGTAAACCCACTGCGAGCAACAGCCCGCGGCCGGTCTTGCCATTAAAAAAGGTCGCCACTGCGACCACCGCCTTTCGGATTGGATAGGTACGGAACAGATAGATCCAAAACCGATAATAGCATGATTTTGACTATAATTCAATGTTTCCGTTGCGCGATTAGCTCTTATCTGGTATAATGACGACTACAAACAATTAATTTGTGGGAGGCCGATGAAAAGGCCGCTAGCACCACGAAAGGAGATGTATGGCAAAGACTAAACAAGAGCTTTTGAACGAGGCCGACAAACTAGGCCTCGAACTGAGCGTTAAAAACACCGTAGCTGAGATTCAGGCGGCTATTACTGAGGCGCAAAACCAGCTGGCTGCGGCTACGGAAACCGCCACTGACGACGAACATTTCGCGAAAGCCGGCAAACGTAGCGCCAAAGCTGCTGCCGAGACCGAGGAAAAAATCGCCAAAGAAGAGCGCAAAGCCGCTGGCGATACCACTCCACAGGATCCAGAGGCCGAAGTCGCCGACAAACGCGGTCCAGTTCCAGTAACTCGCCCACGTATCGAACGCCGCGGTAAAAACTACCGCAAACTAGCCGAGAAAGTCGACGCTAGCAAGCTCTACAGCCTATCTGAGGCCTTGAAACTTGCCGTCGAAACATCAGCTACCAAATTTGATGGTACGGTTGAAATCCATGCCCGACTCGGGGTTGATCCACGCCAGTCCGACCAAAATATCCGCTCGACCGTTAGCCTACCAAACGGCACCGGCAAAACCGTTCGTGTAGCTGCTTTTGTCGCTGAAGCTGACGCCAAAGCCGCCAAAGAGGCTGGTGCTGATCTCGTAGGCGAAGAAGCCATTACAGGCGCCCTAGACAAGGAAAACCTTGATTTCGACGTACTAGTCGCTACGCCACAACTGATGCCAAAACTCGGCAAATACGCACGATTGCTCGGACCACGCGGTTTGATGCCAAATCCAAAATCTGGTACCGTCTCGACCAACCCAAGCCAAGCCGTCAAAGAAGCCAAAGCCGGCAAAGTTGAATATCGTGTCGACAAACAGTCGATCGTTCACCTCGGCATCGGCAAAGTTTCGTTTGGCGCCGCTAAATTGGAGCAAAACGCTAACGTTTTCCTATCGAGTCTCAACTCGGTCAAACCAGCTAGTCTGAAAGGTTCATACATTCTCTCACTCGCCATTTCAACCACTATGGGTCCTGGCATCAAAGTAGAAAACGTATAAAATCTAGCTACAGCAAAAAGCTCGCCTCTAGGTCAGAGAGCGAGCTTTTTTGAATACAGGGTCTACTTAATTATGCTACAATAGTGACATAGATATAGAGGGGGAACTATGAAACAGTATTTAGCATTGCTGCAAGATATCAAGGACAACGGTACCGTCAAAACCGATCGCACCGGCACCGGCACAAAAAGTGTCTTTGGTCGCCAAGTTCGCTATAATCTCGCCGATGGTTTCCCGGCAGTCACCACCAAAAAGCTTTATTTTAACAGCGTGGTACACGAGC
Source organism: Candidatus Saccharibacteria bacterium (assembly GCA_016699895.1). NCBI lineage: Bacteria > Candidatus Saccharimonadota > Candidatus Saccharimonadota bacterium. Next base: position 622,726 of record CP064991.1, read on the forward strand.
TGCTGTGGTTCCTAAAGGGCACCGGCAATATTGAATACCTGGCACAAAATAACGTTCATATTTGGGATGAATGGCCGTTCAAGGCGTATCTCGAGAAGAATCATCTGCCAATTCCTGAAGTGAACTCCGACGAGTGGAAGACACAGATGAAAGACTTCATCCAGAAGATCGCGACCGATCACGACTTTGCCGAAAAATGGGGCGACCTCGGCCCTGTTTACGGCGTGCAGTGGCGCAAATGGCCTGATGGTAAAGGCGGCGATATTGATCAGATTGCAAATGTCATTGACATGATCAAAAATACGCCAGACAGCCGCCGTATTATCGTTAGTGCCTGGAACGTTGCCGAAATGCCCGAAATCGTCCATATCGGCGGCCTGCCGCCATGTCACAGCCTCTTCCAGTTCAATGTTGCAAACGGCAAGCTCGACCTACATCTCTACCAGCGTAGCGCCGACACCTTCCTAGGCGTGCCGTTCAACATCGCCAGCTACTCGCTGCTCCTCGCTATGATCGCGCAGGTCACTGGGCTAGAACAAGGCGAATTCGTTCACACACTGGCCGATACGCATCTGTACCTGAACCACATGGAACAAGTCGATGAACAGCTCTCACGTACTCCGCGCGAACTACCCAAACTCTGGCTCAACCCTGACATTAAAAATATCGACGATTTTACCTTTGATGATATAAAACTCGAAAACTACGGCCCATACCCGCCGATCAAAGCGCCTATTGCCGTTTAGCCACGTATAGGCTCGTACTCGACGAAGGTGTAACCATACTTATTCTTTTCGTCCGCATCGTGGTGGTCGCGCGATACTTCACGCCAGGCTTCAGGAGCGATCTGCGGGAAATGAACGGTGGCATTCGGGAATTCGGCATCAACGTAGGTGATGTAGAGCTTGTCCATATCATCCAGCGCCTGCGTGTATATCTGCCCGCCGCCAATTATATAGATGTTCTCGCGCGAAGCCTTAGCGTACGCCTCTTCGAGGCTGGCGACGCAGATGATCCCATCAGTCTCAAACGGCGTTCGTGTCACGACGATATTCTCACGGCCGGGTAGCGCACGCCCGATTGACGCGTAGGTTCTCCGGCCCATAATCACCGTCCCGCCAGCAGTAATATACTTAAAATGCTGTAGATCGGTCGGTAAATCACGCTGCCATAGTAAATCATTATCAGCGCCAATCCCGTTCATACGGTCCATAGCTACGATGATTGCTTTCATGTTTCTATTTTATCATGCTATAATATCCGGGAAATGGGAGTTTATAGCAATACTGATATCAAAGAGGCGCTTCGCGACGGCACAATTGTGTGTACGCCACTCCATGACGCCGCCATAGCCGAAGCCAGTCTAGACGTGACGCTCGGCTATCATTTTTACAAACAGGAATTTAGAGATGACGATCGGATTTATAATCCATTCGACCCATCAGAGGTAGAACGTTATTTCAAAGGTCCACTCATTGCCAAATCCCACCTAGAATGGGTGAGGGAAAAGGGCATCAACTCTTTTGCAAATATTCCTGATGATCATCCAATCATCGTACTGGCACCTGGCGAACGCATCCTAGCTCATACTCACGAATTTGTCGGTATCCGCGCAAATGGTGGCGCCTGCGAGATTAAATCGCGCTCAACCTGGGGTCGAAATGGCGTAGCGGTCTGTTTTGACGCCGGCTGGATCGATCCAGGCTATATCAACCGTATCACACTCGAAATCTACAACCTGAATCAGCACGAGAGCGTTGTTTTGCCAGTCGGCGAACGTATTGCCCAGATTATTTTCCATCACTCCGATAATGTCGAAGGCAGCTACGAACAAGGTCGCGACGGCGTCAGCGGCAAATACCAAACGAGTAGCAACCTCGACGAATTGATTCGCGATTGGCGCCCAGAGCAAATGCTGCCACGCGCCTACAAAGATAATCGAACCTTGCCAACTGTTATTGATGGACTTGCCGAAGGGCTAAAATGACCAAGTTTATCGTCATTGAGGGCATCGACGGTACAGGCAAAAAGACTCAACAAGATCTACTCGTAACCTATATTCGCGAACAACTACACGCACCAGTGCTGGAGCTAGATTTTCCGCAATACGGCAAACCGTCAGCTCGTTACGTCGAACGTTATTTGAACGGAGAATATGGTACGGATGTCCATCCAGATCTGGCATCTATGCTCTACGCATTTGACCGTTGGCAGGCTGCCCCTAGAGTAAACGAATTTATCACAGACAATCCCGATGGTTATATTATCGCTAATCGCTACGTTGTTTCAAATCTCGCCCACCAAGGCGGAAAAATTACTGATACTAATGCTCGTCGTATCTTTTATGAGGAAATGATGGATCTGGAGTTTAACCAGTTCAAGATCCCGCGACCTGACGTTAATTTCGTCATGATACTACCTGAGACAGCCGCTCAAGCCAACGTTGACAAAAAGGCTCAGCGATCATACACAGATAAAAAACGTGATATTCATGAGGCGGACCTCGACCATCTCCGCAATGCTAGCGCCGCCTATCGAGAAATCTGTGGACTATATAGCGATAGCATGACACCAATTGACTGCTGGGATGCCGAGACACAGCAAATCCTACCAATTGAGACAATTCACCAAAAGCTCATTGCAGGAATATAGTCGAGAGTTTGTAAAAATAATTATTTAGTGTTATCATAATCACTATAGGGTTTAACGCTATGACAGAAGCCACCCAAACCATAGAACAAACATATCTCAATTTTCCTAGCGAGAGGTTTCCTTTGAGTAGCCTAGCGGCTCACGATACTTATCGGACATTTTGGGAAAAAACTCATCAGATAGATAATAGCGAGAAAAATCGCCAAGCTATTGAGAGGTGGGAAGCAATTGCCGTTGAGACCAATAGGATACTCAATGCCTTTTGTGGTGACGGCGTAAAAGCCGTCTATCCCGAAACCTACGAGGCAGCCGTCTTGACAACATTAGCCGATACTGAATCAATGGATCCACCCGATGGTAGTCGTAATGCTAGACGCGCTCTAAAACAATACTTTAAACAAATCGGCTCCGAAAAAAGCCCAGATCAAATCGAATATATCGGCGGCTTACTAAATGACAGGAAAAAGATTCGGGATTTCTGGTCGGCACACGCACCCGAGCCGGTGCCGATGGGGCAGTCGTACGAATGGGACAAATTGCCGCCACTAGCCGACCTCGATGCCATGCTTGCATTGGTTGATGATGACAGCGAGAATCAAAATCCTATCAACGTAGAATCGGTGCTTATCCAGGGTGCACAGCTCATTGCCGAACTCGAAAATTTTTTTGCGACAACTAATACGGCCGATGGTATCCACGATTCAAACATTATCGACAAGATCCACATGAGTGAATCACTGATCGTGCCAATGCTAGAAATTATGGGATATGACGGCTTTGCTATGCGACTCAATAGCATAACAAAGAAAATCCGTTTAAAAAATATCGGTGAAAAAGGCCAATTAGCGCTCGATATTGCAGAGAAAGTACTCGAAAAATACCAGCATGAGTATGTCATCGAGGCTATGCAGCGCGCCCTCTATCATTTGTCCGGTAGTACCGATATGACAACTGTCGCCCAGGACTCTACCATAGATTTTGAGCATGCCCGGGTCATCATGACAGAAGGCGTCTGCACAATTCCAGTGACCACGGATACTGGCCACGCTGCTTTTTACATAATGCGCGTCAAAACACCCGGGTCGCTGGCCTGGAAACTAATGTCGGACCATGAGAAAGGCAAAATTGATCTGTTTGCTATTGATCAAGGTGCGATAGATAACGCCAGGCTGCCCATGGACATTATTGCTGCGACCGTTATCTTTGACGATAACAATGCTTACAATCATAACCAAACAGACTCTACCACGACAGCGTCTGATGGCCTAGCGACATCTTTTGGCGTCATGGTGAACAATGCTCGCAACGATGCTGGCATTGAGCTACGGCCGTCCCCGAGTCGCGACGCTGCTGTTCATATCCGCGGTACCGAAACCTTTTGCAATAAAATTGCTAGCGAGGTCTACCAGCGTGGCTACTCTAAGTCTATCGATATTCGAGACAACGAACCAGTTGCTGGTATGGAAGTAGCAAAACTTACCTTTATGTATGAGAGTCTCCGTATGGAGATCCAGTTTATCACCGAAACCAAACGTAATGCCATGCGCACTGAAGAAATCGCTCATATATTCTATAAACTTGGCATTGCCGACCCAACTGAGGAACAAATCAAAGCCATCAAACGTATTAATCAGCGTAAAGATAGCGTCAAGTCTCCAGTGCTAGTTAATCACGACCAAGGCAAACGCTATATCAACAACATAAAAGCGACCGACACCTTCGATATGGCATCCTTTACACTCCACATGACAACATCACAATAGGTCGCACCTCTTGCATACATATCTACTTTCTGCTATCATAGAACCAACGTTATCAAAGACAGTAGCGGGGAAACCTTAATCATGCTACCGAGATAAAAATTCTTTTTTGATAACGAGCGAAAGCGAGCACAGTTATGAATGTATTCGTAACTACGTGAGCCGAGCTAACCTTAACAATTCGGGTCGTATTAAACTAACCAAAGGAGATTTATGGCAATATCACGCGATAAAAAACAAGCTTTGGTTGCTGAATTAAACGAGATTTTAGCAAGCGCTAAAATGACAGTATTTGCGGCGTATACCAATATTCCTGTCAAAGAGCTCGAGAAACTGCGTCGCGCAGCCCGCGAACAAGGCGTTGGCATCAAAGTTGTCAAAAACCGCCTCGTCCGAGTAGCTATGTCGCAGATCGATGCCCTGAAAGACACTGATACCAGTGCCTTGAAAGGTCAGGTGCTCTACGCTTATTCGAGCGAAGACGAAGTTATGCCTGCCAAGATTTTGAACGATTTCGCCAAAGACAACCCAAGCCTCGAGCTTGTCGGTGCCTTTAGCGGCGAAGGTGCGAATCTTGACACTGCAGAAACGACTGATCTGGCTAAACTGCCGAGCAAAAATCAACTCATCGCCGAAGTGGTGGCTACATTGCTATCGCCAGTCAACGATGTTACGAACGCGCTCAGTGGCAACCTGCATGCTTTGCTGGATGGTGTCGAAGCCAAAGCAAATTCATAAGCAACCAATCAAACTATAATCCATCGAAAGGACATAATCATGGCTGATGTAAAGAAATTAGCAGAAGAACTGACCAAGTTGACGGTCCTAGAAGTCAACGAATTGAAAAACGTCTTGAAAGACGAATATGGCATTGAGCCAGCTGCAGCTGCTGTAGCTGTCGCTGCTGGCCCAGCTGCCGATGCCGGCGCTGCTGCCGACGAAAAGAGCGAGTTTACCGTTCAATTGAAAGATGCTGGCGCCCAGAAAGTCGCTGTCATCAAAGCAGTCAAAGAAATCACCGGCCTCGGCCTAGGTGAAGCTAAAGCTATCGTTGACGGTGCTCCAGCTCCAGTCAAAGAAGGCGTTAGCAAAGACGACGCTGAAGCTGCCAAGAAAACCCTCGAAGAGGCTGGCGCGACTGTCGAACTCGTTTAATCAATTTTCGACCCTGAATTGTTATAACTATAGAAATGAGACGCTTTTACTAGGCGTCTCATTTTTTAGTTGTTTTAGCAAACCCTAGTCTAATGTTTTGAAAAAATCGCAACTTTATGCCTCAAAATAACAACGTTTTCTGGACTTTCCCCAGATATCGCTGTGGAAAAAAAGTCATTGACTGACGAGACCCCTAGTAGTATAATGTGGAATGACAGAAACCTTAATATACAGACAGAAAGCGAGATACGTCTGATGAACGAGAGCGAGAACAACGAGACGGTTCTGCCCGAAAAACAAGTAAAACGCCTGCGTGCGCTTTTGAATGAGGCAGAGACTAATTTAGCAGCTGCAAAAGAACTATTATTTAGCATTATTGGTGATGATGATTTGCCAAAGCGCACCCCCGAAGAAGTCACCGGCAAGGTGATCGAGGGCGTTTTTGACGGCCAAACCATGCACGACGCCGATGGCAAAGCCTACCCCGTGCCAGCTAACTATGCCAGTAAATCCAAACTGGTCGAAGGCGACATTTTGAAACTAACGATCGCCGATGACGGCTCATTCATTTATAAACAAATCGGACCAGTCGCGCGGCGACAAGTGATCGGCACGCTCGTCCAACACGATGGTGCGTACTATGTCGAAGCTGGCGGTAAAGAGTTCCGAGTCTTGTTAGCCTCTGTGACCTTCTTTAAAGCTCATGTCGGCGACCAAGTCAGCATTATCGTACCCGAAGACAACCGCGACGCCGAATGGGCCGCTGTCGAAGCTGTCCTCTAGAGCTATTTTCGTTAAAATTACAACGCAAAAAAGTCGCTAAACGCGGTATAATGTTTGTATGAGTGTGAGGGAATCATCCGTGCGATCTGTTAGTGATCGTCCTAAAAAAGTGGGGAAATCGGCGCATTTGGCGCTGTACCGTAAATATCGTCCGGAAACCCTCGACCAAATCGTCGGTCAACCGCAAGTTACAGACATTATCAAAAAATCAGCCGCCGGTAATAACTTTGCCCATGCCTATTTATTCACCGGGCAACGTGGCACCGGCAAAACAAGTGCGGCGCGTATTGTCGCACATCTCATTAACCAGACCGATTACAGTTCCGACGATATTGATATTATCGAAATCGATGCCGCCAGCCACGGTGGCGTCGAAGAAGCCCGTGAGCTGCGCGAAAAAGCTTTCCTGGCGCCGATTGCCGCCAGCCATAAAGTCTACATCATCGACGAAGTTCACATGCTGTCGACCCAGGCCTTTAACGCTCTCCTTAAAATCATCGAGGAGCCGCCTGAGCACATCGTATTTATCATGGCGACGACCGAGCTCCAGAAAGTCCCGGCCACCATTCTGAGCCGTGTGCAGCGCTTTCATTTCAAGCCAGTCCCGCTCGACGTCGTAGCAGATCATTTGGCCTATATAGCCGGGGAAGAGGACATCAAGGCCGATCGATCAGCTCTCGAGCTCATCGCCCGTCACGGCGGTGGCAGTTTTCGCGATAGCATCACGTTGCTCGACCAACTAGGCGGATCTGGCGCTATCACTGGCGAGAATGTCGAAGCAGCCCTAGGGCTAGCGCCACAAACGCGCGTTCAGGCTCTCATTCAGTCAATTATCGAGCATGACGTTGCCGGTGTTATCAAATCAGTCGACGACTTGCAGGCGAGTGGCATTAATACTAGTTCGATCGTCGGACAACTGATCGATGAACTACTCGAGATCGCTCCGGAAAATCCCAAGCTCTACAGTTTAATCGAGAGTCTGCTCGAGGTTAACGGATCAGCTGCTCCTGCTATCAAGTTATTAGCCGTTTTGTCGCTCGCTGCTGCCAAATCCGCTACTAGAAATGCCGTCGTCGCCACTGCGACCACTTACGAACAGGACAAACTAGCGACTATTATCGAAAAAAAGGTCAAATCCGAGCCAACACTAATCAAGCCCGAGACTACCGTCGTAGTAGAGCAGAGCAAGCCAGAAAAATCACCGGCCGCGGCAAAACTAGCTGACAAAAAGGCCGATGCTGCCGCCGAGACAGTTACTGGCCAGCCGCCAGCTGAAATCGTCTGGCAGGACATTTTAGACGAGCTAAGGAACCTCGACCGCCCAGCAGCACTAGCTACCTTGAAATTTGCCACGACGGATTATGACCATGATACGCTAACACTCTATTTCGAGCGTGCTTTCCATCGTAAAAAGGCCGATGCGCCTAGTTGTCGTGAATCGCTCCAGCTAGCCTTTGCTAAATTATATAACGGAACGCCGCGCATCGTTGTCGCCACGACCGCTCAATCAGCCGCTGATAGCAAAGATTCGCTCGTAGCCGGAGTGGCTGCTATAATGGGTGGTGGAGATATAGTGAGAGAGACTTAAGGAGATGGCAAAACACAGTTCCAGCAGCGCAGATTTAGCCGGCGAGCGTCCGAATGACAGCCCGCTCGTTGACGCTGCGAGTAAACAAAAGTTTACTCCTAAAAGTGCCAACGACGAAGTTACCTCGTCGGGCAAGATCCCGCCACAGAACCTCGATGCCGAGATGTCACTGCTCGGCGCTATTCTGATCGACGAAGAGGTTTTGTCCGATGTGGCTGATAAAATCCACGTGGCTGATTTCTATGACCGGCGCCACGAAAGCATTTTTGCCGCGATGTTACGACTCTACGAAAAGCATTCGCCGATCGACCTGTTAACGTTGACCGATGAGCTGAAAAAATCCGAAGATCTAAAATCAGTCGGTGGCGCCGCCTATTTGTCCGAGCTAACCAATTATGTTCCGAGTTCGGCTCATGCCGTATCATACGCCCAGATTGTCGCCTCGGCTGCCGTCCGACGACGCCTGATCAAAGCCGGTGCCACTATTAGTCAGTTAGCCTTTACCGAGGGCGAGGAGATCGGCGAGATCCTAGCTCGCGCCGAATCTGACCTCTATTCCGTTAGTGAATCAAATGCCAAATCCGACATGGTGTCGATCGAATCGATCCTAGCCGAGAGCTTTGACCGCATGGAGGAACTCCACCGCGACAAAGGCAAGTTACGCGGTGTCAAAACCGGTTTTCGCGATCTCGATAAACTGACCGCTGGTCTGCAAAAGTCCGACCTTATCATCCTAGCCGCTCGCCCAGCCATGGGTAAATCAACCCTGGCGCAAAACCTGGCTTTTAACGTCGCCACCAAGGAAAAGAAAGCTGTCCTAATATTCAACCTCGAGATGAGCAACAGTCAGACTGTCGACCGCATGCTGGCCGAAGCTGCCGGTGTTGATAGCTGGAATATTCGCACCGGCAACCTCAGTGATGACGATTTCGCCAAAATTAGCGAGGCAATGGGCGAGATGGCGGAGGCGCCAATATTCTTTGATGATACGCCCGGTCTATCCGTTCTCGAAATGCGCACCAAAGCCCGTCGTCAAGCTCACAAAACGCCGCTCGGCCTGATTGTCGTCGACTATCTACAGCTCATGAGCGGTAGCAAGAGCTACGGCGAAAACCGCGTCCAGGAAGTCAGCGAGATCTAACGCGGCTTGAAACTGATTGCCCGCGAGCTTGATGTACCAGTGATTGCCTTGTCACAGTTGTCACGCCTCGTTGAACAGCGTCCCGACAAACGTCCGATGCTATCCGACCTCCGCGAGTCCGGCTCTATTGAACAGGATGCCGATATTGTCATGTTCCTCTACCGCGAAGATTATTACAATCCAGAGACCGATCGTCAGCACATTGCCGAGCTAATCCTAGGCAAACATCGTAACGGTCCAACTGGACGCGTTGAGATGTATTTCCATCCAGAGCGACTCCGTTTTATGACCCTCGACAAGCACGCCGAATAAATCTTTTTGAGCCTCAAAACTCACACCTCGGGTCCTTATTTATTTAGAATAAATGCGCACGAGCACTGGATCGTTACTATGCCAGCTTGTGATAATTTTGCTCGGCAATGTCTTTTTAACGACCTGTCCAGATGACGCAAGAATCATAGTGGTTGCGTCGAGTTTATCGAGTGTATCAACAACCGATAGGTTAGGGTAGTTTCTCTGCATAACTTGATAAAACGCCAGCTGATCGCTGCTCACTACTAGTTTCACTTTTTCATTTGAACGGCTACGGATTTCCTGTCTCACCATTCTAAACTCCATGTTGTACCCATAGGCGACGGTCGAGCTATAATTCTGGTTACTCAGATACTGCATGAGAGACGTGCAGGCCACCGCCATCACTAGGACGGATAACATGACGACCGCTGTACCGCGCGCATAAGGATTTCGCGGGAATAGCGAGTACCATTTGCTTATTAACACCTCCATACCGAGAGCCGTTAATAATGTGATCGGCAACAATAGCAGATAAATCAGCCCGGGCTGGCGTAGGCTAATAACCAACGTCATAGCTAACGTTGATAGCACTAGATAAGACCTGGCAGAAAACGCATCAACTAAAGCCCTCGTGATACCGATCACCACCAATAACAACCCGACAATCGTGATAACCGGCACCATGATACCTTGCACCAGCTCCGCCGATGATCCAAACAACGCGTCCAGAACCGCCGTGAGATGAGCGATTGACCATTGACCGTCAAATAATAGCAATTGATACAGTGTCTCTGAGCCGCCATTTGACCAATGCAACGCCACTGTCCAGATCAACGGCAACATTAGGCAAAAGGCCAGTAATGTCGCCAAAAGCATCTTCCAGACTTTGATACGCACCAATAATAACCGCACCTTTGGATGTAACAGCCCAGTCAATAGCAAGGCGATAGTCACATATAGGCCGCCCGGGAAATAAATGAGCAGCGCCAGACAGATCCCAACGGCGATCTTTGCCGCCAGAGCCACTAGCTTTGATCGTTTATCGACTACGATAGTCGTCGCAGCAGCTAACGCGCAGACGATCAGGAACAATACCATAGCAGCTGGCGTCCCACCCCTGGCCAGGCTGATAAATAGCACCGAGGCGGACATCAATAGGCCACCAATCATAGCCAGGCTGAATCTCGACCACTTCTTGATCAGGAAAAACATCCCAGCGGCGACCAAGCACATCAATATGACAGCTGGTAATCTCACAGAAAAGGTCGATAATCCGAATATGTGGATGCTGGTGCTCTGCAAAAGGTTCCATGGCAAATTGACGAGCCAATCAGAGCTAGCCGATACGGCTAGCGGCGACCAATGTCCACTGATCGATGCCGCTGTCATTTCCGCCTCGGTTAGTCCACCGGGCAGCGACCAAAAATTATATCCCGCGAGCAATGCGGTGATAATAATAAAAAAGCCAAATCCCCATAAAACCCGATGTCGATAGAAAATCGATCGACGCAAAGAATCTTTCTTCATTGTTCGACCATTGTACCATATGCTATACTATTCCAGTAAATCGAAGGAGGAAACATGGCCGGAATGAAAGATCAAATGGCATTAGTGATGAAATTGAAAAAGGCTCAAAAAGAGCTATCCAAAGAAGTTGTTGAGGTCGAGGCCGGTGATGGCGCCGTCGTCGTCCAGATCAATGGCGAACTAAAAATCGTTAGCGTCAAGCTCGATCCTGAATTGATTGACCTCGATAATGTCGCCGAGCTAGAAGGCTGGATCAAGGCCGCCATGCGCGACGGACTAAAGGAAGCCCAAGAAGTCGCTGCTGAAAAAATGAAACCGCTCATGGGTGGTCTCAGCGGCCTCGGGATGTAAGCTATCGAATGAATAGTTCCGCTCTACCACGTGCGTTATCGAACCTCATAGACGCCTTTGGGGCTTTGCCTGGTGTGGGCGCACGCACTGCTGAACGCTATGCCTATGCTGTTTTAAAAGGTGATCATAGCAAAGCCGCTCAGCTATCGTCGTCTCTAGCTAAAATTCATAATTCGATAAAGTTGTGTCCGAAGACTTTTGCACTCATTGACGCCGACCAAGAGTTATCATCGCTCTATACCGATCCAGAACGCGACCGCACGGTCGTTGCCGTAGTCGAGGAGCCATTTGACGTTGTCGCGCTCGAAAACACCCATCAGTTCAAAGGTACTTATCACGTGCTAGGCGGTGCCATTTCGCCAATTGATGGCGTCGGGCCCGAGCAGCTACATATCCCAGAACTCATCCACCGCCTGCGTGAAGACAAGACTCGCGAAGTCATCCTCGCCACCAACGCCAGCGTCGAGGGTGAATCAACCGCACTCTATATCCAGAAACAGCTCGAGGAAGCCGACCTAGGTGATATTAAAATCACCCGACTAGCTCGCGGTCTACCGATCGGCGTCGATCTCGAATACGCCGATCAAATTACGCTGACACACGCCCTCAACGGCCGCCGCGAATTATAAATTTACAATCTCAAATAGTTTTAATAACCGATCAACAATCAAAAATTCTTGTTTGACCTGCTCGGTTGTCTCTAGTAGCTCGCGTGCTTTTTTGATCTCTACCCATCTAACATCATCATGTTCATGGTCATGCAACTCTGTTTCTCTAATAATTTCCATCGCAAAATAATGCGTCGTTTTGTCGGTAAAAATAGTGGTTTTTGGATGCGTAAATTGATCGTGAATGACACCTAGATAGCCAATAATTTTTCCGCTCTTGCCGCTTTCCTCTAGGGTTTCACGCAGGGCGCAATCTTCGAGTGTCTCGTTATGCCCCAGAGTACCTTTCGGCAGATGGTAGTGATCGCCATCGTTTTCATGTCTCACTAATACGGCAATTTCGATCATTCCGGACACGTTACGAAAAATGATTCCGCCCGCACAAATATGATACGGCCAATCATTTGTCGCGCGCCATTCGGAGGTATTGTCCATGATTATTAGTATAGACTATTTTTCTAATATAAAGTAGAACTTGTCACGTTCAACCACTTGATAATACATAGAAAGTTTCTCAGCAAACTTGCTATCCCGAGTTACAAACAAATTATTCGCTAGGTCATCACGGCTCAGTGAGAAATTCTCAACTTTTTTGCGCCAGTTGGCTTGTTGTGTCCAGATCGGCTCGGGAATGCGTGCGAAAAACCCGATATTGAGCGTCAGGTTATTGGCGAGAGCCGCCTGAGCGATCTTGTATGTACCGCTCTGGTCACCACGAAAACCACGGTCGAGCATCACGAGGTGTTGCTGTGTCGTGAGGAGATCGGAAATCCCCGGCATCACGAATTCTGGCTGATCTACTCGCTGGATCTGCGCAAAACCTTCGCGTTTGATCGTAGCTTTTTCACTAAACCAAATGTCCGTCAACTGAATCGTTGCAATAGTCACTAAACAGATAGCTAGTAGCGGCAACGTTGCCTTTTTGTAACGCAACATCGCCCATGAAAAGCCATATATTACTAACAAGATCGCGACGTAGTAGAACACCCACGCTTCGCGCGCCGCGGCGCGGAATGCAGACCAGATTTCGTAGATCTTGTCGGGTACCGAATAGGAAAATAGGGTAATCGGTCCTAGATCCACCCTGATACCGATCGCAAAAATGAGCAGCGCCAAACCAGCCGCTAGCATCAACCAATTACGGAGCTTATGTGCGCGGAATCGTGCCACGCCGTGACGCCACAGCTTTTTATAACGCCCGCGTAGTTTGTATGCTACGAAAAAGATCATCAGCCAAACGCCGAGACCCAGCCACATCAATGTCTCTGGCGAGGTCGAAGCATTAGGAAAACCTGGAATCAACGCCGAAAAGCCGCTAGGGTTGGCAAAACTAAGCAAATTAAAGCCTTTTTCATTGAGGTCACGAATCTCAGCGCCGCTACCGAGACCAAACCCACCGATCGCAAAAAATACCACGCCTATTGCTACTACTGGCACAATCACACGGGCTAACATTCCCGGAATCGCTTTCCAGCTGATTTTCGGTGTCAACCGCAAAACCGCTACAGCTAGCATGACTACGAGCATCGGCACGAAATAGGGATGAACCAACACCGCTGCAACCAATAGACCGCTCCAAGCTAGCAGGAATGACCAGGCTTTTTTGAACTTTGGCGCGTCCCAGACTAGCAAAATGCCGAGTAGGATCAGCCAATGTGCCGCGAGCGCCGAATGATACAGACTGCGCGCGATCAACATCGGCGTCACGACAAATAGCAAAGCTCCAGCCGCCACAAACAGAATCTGCCATGGGGAGTTTTGTTCGGTCGGCGTCTTGAACAGTTTGAACCATAGTTTTCGAACTAATATCGCCGCCACGCCGCCCATTAACACATAACAAATGAGCGCCCATAGCCCGAAATACTGAAAATGAGCAGGCAGTAGCGCCAACAACCATTTGAAAGGAAAGGCGAGCAGTGGAATCGCGTCCATAAAGGTTATCGGCAAGCCTTCTGGATAGGCGAGACCGTTAATCATGCCACCGGTCGAATCGGCGCGGAAAAACTCCCAGCCAATAAAGTGCTGCGCCGTATCATGCGTGATCGACTGAAAAATCCAATCTGTATACCCAGAATTAACGATCGCTAGACCATAAAATGCCGCGAAAAACACCAGTCCAATTAGACCCCCGAGCAAAAATCCGCCCATCGGACGCACCATAAACCCTACAACTTTGTGTTTAACTTTTGAAAACATTGTCTATTCATTATACAATAGTCTCATGTTAAATGACGAGCAAAGAGAAATCATCAACAAGGCTCAGACTATTTTAGTGATCCAGGCCGAGAATCCTGACGGCGATTCGCTAGGATCAGCCCTAGCACTCGAGGAGATTTTTGGCGCCATGGGCAAACAAGTTTCACTCCATTGCCCGGTACAAATTCCAACCTATTTGCGCCACATTAGCGGCTGGGACAGGGTAACTCCTGATTTTCCAAACAATGCCGATCTAGCAATTGTCGTCGACACTTCATCGAAAATCTTGCTATCAAAGACGCTCGATAATCCGATCGCTCGGGCTTTTCTAGAGTCAAAACCGGTCATCGTTTTCGATCATCACGTCAGCGTCGAACCAGATTTGCCGTTTAACGCTAATTACATCGTCAGCCAAACCGCCGTGGCCACCGGCGAACTGATTTACGACCTAGCGGTAGAAGAAAACTGGCCGATCAATGCGCAGGCCGCCTCTCATCTATTCATATCGATCCAAGCCGATAGTCTAGGACTCACCACGGCCGCAACAACCGCTGAAAGCTTTGCCACATGCGCAGAACTCGTCCGACTCGGCGCCGTGCCAGCCGATATCGAGGCTGCTAGGCGTGAACTCATGAAAAAATCGCCGGAAATCCTCAAATACAAAGGTCAATTGATCGAACGAATTGAATATTTCAACGACGGCCGCACTGCGCTCATCAACATACCCTTTGACGAGATTCATGAATACAGCAATCAATACAATCCAACGATGCTGGTACTCGACGAAATGCGCCTCGTGATCGGTGTTGATGTCGCCATCGGCGTCAAGACCTATCCTGACGGCAAACTAACTGGAAAACTACGTTCTAATATACCGGTATCTCATTTTGCCGCCAAATACTTTGGCGGCGACGGCCATCCGTTCGCCTCGGGCTTTCGCATTTATGAGAGTTACGATGAGTTCCTGCCCGAACTCGTTCAATGCATGGAAAAGGTCTACGTCGAATACGATGCCGAACACCCTCGCGAAATAGACCAATCTGCAAATAGCGCTGGCTCTGGTAGCTTTAGAATAAAGGAGGCTCGATGAAACTATTGAACACTAGAACCAAAAGAATCGATGATCTAAAGCCGCTAGACGATAGCAACATTGTTCGGATCTATTCCTGTGGCCCGACAGTTTATAATCACGCTCATATTGGCAATCTGAGCGCCTATATATTTGCCGATATGTTGCGCCGAACAGTGCAGTTGGCTGGATACGACACAAAACATGTCATGAACTTTACCGACGTTGATGACAAAACCATTCGTGATTCGGCGATGAACTATCCTGATCTAGACCCTATGCAAGCTCTAACAAAATTAACTCGTCATTACGAACATATATTCCTCGATGAAATGCAGGAGATTGGTAACGATACCAAATCTCTGACATTCGTGCGAGCTACCGAATCAATTGACGGTATGAAAACTCTTATTGCCGACCTAGCACGACAGGGAATTGCCTATGTTGCAGACGACGGCGTGTATTTTTCAATCAATAAATACCGCGAGAATAGGAACTATGGTCAATTATCACATATCGAACTGGCAGATGATACTAGATCTCGCATCAACAATGATGAGTACGACAAAGATTCTGCTCAGGATTTTGCCCTCTGGAAAACGCAAAAATCGGGCGAGCCAGCTTGGCCGTTTCAGATCGGCGACGTTGACCTGACAGGTCGACCTGGTTGGCATATTGAATGCTCCGTCATGAGCGTCGGCGAACTTGGTCAGCCCTTTGACATTCACACCGGCGGTATCGACCTAATATTCCCGCATCACGAAAACGAAATCGCTCAGAGTACGGCCGGCGATCAGCCTGAACTCTATGCCAACTTCTTTGTTCATAACGAACATCTGCTGGTTGATGGCGTCAAAATGGCGAAAAGCAAACACAACTTTTACACGTTGGTTGATGTCAAGGAACATGGTTTCGACCCGTTAGATTTCCGCATGCTGATTTTGCAGAGCCATTACGGTAGCGCCAGTAATTTTAGCTGGGATAACCTGACCGCCGCGCAAAATCGCCGCCGTAATTGGCGCAACAAAGCCGAGCTGCGATGGCAGCTGCCAGATTCTGGCGACGATGGTCAGGTCGAAATCGTGAATAACTTGCTCGACCAGGCAAGCGCCGCCATGCAGGACAATCTCGATACGCCAAACGCCCTGAAATACATCGACGAGGCCTTCGATCAGCTAAAATACGACAATCTGAGCCATTTCGCGCTCGATAACCTGATTAGCTTTATCGATAACTATCTGGGGCTCAGCATCCGAAACACCACGCCCGACATCGCTGAAATTGACAAGGAAAAGATCCGGGCACGTTCCGAGGCAAAGGAAAACAAAGATTTTGCCCGCGCCGACCAGATACGCGACGAGCTGCTATCAAATAACTTGACGCTAAACGACTCGAGCAACCAGACTATCTGGGCCAGAGAATAAGACAATTATTTATTACGTCGGAACGAGATTTTTGGCAAACGGATCCTGACAAATTCACGCTGAATGTCAAACACTGGCGCTAGATCTTCGTCATCAGCCTCGATAATGGCATTTTCAGCTTTGAGCTTGCGGCGGCGAGAATAGAACGCTTCTTTGGCGAGAACCACCAAACTACCAGCTACAGGAATCGCTACTAGCGCGCCGAGTAGCCCACCGACATTCAAACCGAGGAGGATTGCGATCAAGATGACTAGAGCCGACAGGTTCAATTTCTTTGACTGGATATGTGGCGCGATTAAATTGTTTTCAATCTGTTGCTCGATGATAAAGTAGGCCAGATAGATTAGAGCCGCCGGCCACGAGTAGATGAGTAACAGCAAGGTCACAACGCCGCCACCGATGATAGCGCCAAACATCGGTACGAAAGTCATAACGAATATGATCGTCCAGGCCGGCCAAGCTAACGATAGTTCAAAGCCAAAGATCAGGCTCAAGATCACAACCGCGATGGCCGTCAATGTCGCACTGATCAACGCCACCGTGATTTGACCACTCATGTAGCCAGTTACCACATTGGAAATCTTGCGGGCCACCGCCTGATGATATTTGCGTTTCTTGTCATCAGTATAGGCGAGTCGCCAGTATTTTTCCTCCCAGGCCGGCCCCTCAATCAGCATCAGGAACGTTAGCACGGCCACAAAAATACTGTTAACCGTCGCGCCGACTAAACCGTTTAATAGGCCGACAAACGAGCCGCCGATAGCGCCGGCCGCGCTGGCAGCTTCTTTTTGCAAACCGTTCAACCAGTCATGATATTGATTAGTCAAATTATATTTAGCGAGGAAATCGCCCAGCCACAGCGTATTTTTCTGTAATGATTCTACGATATGCGGGAAATCACCGAGAAAGTTCGCGAGCTGTTTCACAAAAACCGGCACAACATTGAAAAATACCAAGATGATAATCGCCAGAATCATGAGATACGCTACCAACGTTGCAAATGCGCGCGATTTACCCGGCAAATGCCGTGCTAACCAGGAAACTGGGCGATTCAAAACTAGGGCGAGGAAAAACGAAATCGCCACGATCACCAACGGACCTTGTGCCAACCAAACAAACCCAATTACCCCTGCAAAACCCAAGATGACTAACCAAAACCTGATAAACGTTCCTGTATCGACTGTTACTTTCGTATCTTTCATAGCTCATATTGTAAAGCACTGGGGTAGAAAAGTCTAGTTATAATAACGTTTCAGCCACACATCACGAAAATCTGCGAAGCTTCCGCTAGTCAGCGACTCTCTAGTTTGCTCCATCAACCTAATAATGAACCGAACGTTGTGTTGCGATAGGAGCGTCATCGCCTCTGATCTATCATTCATGTCGAGGGATTTCAATTTCTCACGCAGACTAGCTCGATTCATTCCGGCCACACAGGTTGGACAATCGCATTCCGTATCGAGCAGTCTCTGATCGTCCTTCAACTCTGATCGTTTCAGATTTATATCACCATCTAATGTATAGATCCGACCATGACGTGCCTCGCGCGTCGGCGCCACGCAATCAAACGTGTCCGCACCGTTTTCGACACCGGCAAAAATATCATCTGGCTTGGATAATCCCAATAAATGCCGCGGCTTGTTCTCCGGTAAAATTCGCGTCATCCAAGCCAGCGTTTCGCCCAAGGTTTCCTTTTCAAACGCACCGCCCAAACCAAACCCGTCGAATTGCCAATTATCTATAGACATCGCCGCTAGATCACGCGCTGCTTTTTCGCGTAAATCTTGCCAATGACCACCCTGGAGAACCCCATAGAGCGCCTGGTATGGTTTGTCCGCACGCATAGCGGTCTGGCGCGCATGCTCGCGCAGGCTTCGCTCCGCCCAGAGCCGTGTTCGCTCCAAAGCCTCAATATTATATTCGTAACTGTCGCTAATGCTTGTCAATTCGTCGAACGCCATCATAACATCGGCGCCTAATTTATGCTGCGTCGCAATCGACATTTCCGGCGTGAATTTGATAATACGGCTAGAAAAGGGGTCTCGGAATTCGACGCCCTCGTCATCGACTATTGCTAACCGTTCCTCTTTGCGAGTTAGCCTCTCGGTGATCATCTCGTCCTTTTGGTCCATCGATACAATCTTTCCGAGTCCCGATCCGAGCGACATCACCTGGAATCCGCCGCTATCGGTCAGAGTTGGTCCATTCCAGCCACTAAACTTCGCCAATCCACCGTCAGCGTCGATCATGACTGCCCGACGCAGCAAATGATAGCCATTCGACAGTACCGCCTGCACGCCGATCGAACGCAGATTTTCTGGTGGCAAAAACTTCACCTCGGCGTGCGTCCCCACAACAGTGAATGTCGGCGTTTTGATATCGCCGTGCGGTGTTTTGATCACCCCAGCCCGAGCTAACGGAAACTCCGCACCGCCACGTGCGGTAATCTCAAAGGAAAAGGGTTTGTTTATCATTTAATATCAACACCAACCGCTTCGGCCACATTAGAAAAACCATCTCTCTCGAGTAATTTGACGAGACCGCGGTTAATTTGGCCGACGATTTGCGGGCCTTCGAACATCAAGGCGGTGACCATTTGCACCAAATTAGCGCCGGATCGGATCTTGGTATAGGCATCCTCGGCCGAAAATACGCCGCCTACGCCGCTGATCACTAATTTATTGCCGGCTCGCTGCCTGGCAAGTTTAATGAGTTGATTGCTACGATCAAAGGTTGGTTTACCCGACAGATTTCCGGGTACAGAATCTGGCAATTTATCAGCTAATGTTACTTTCGTACGGTCCTTGAATAGATTCGAGATAGTCACCCCAGCAATATTATGTTTCAGAATCACGGCGATCAAGTCTGCAAACTCGTCGTCAGTTTTATCAATCGGCATCTTGACGAAAACCGGCATATCCAGTTTCAGATCATCCACCGCAGCGAGTAGTCGCCCTAGCTTGAACGGTGTTGTGAACGGTTCGCCACCATAGGTGTTAGGGCAGGAGATATTCAGTGTCACCAGGTCAGCTTTGCGGCTCTTTTTTATGAGCTTCAACGAACCGATGTAATCCGCGATAGCTTCGCCCTCCGTGCAGGTCTGTTTATCGTTGGTATACGCCACGGAAACGTTTATCCGCATATCGCCCAGCTGGTTTTGTTTGTAGCGCCCCAGCCGAGCCAAAATCCGTCGAGCGCCGTGATTAGCGAGACCCGCATTCACAACCAGTGATTTGGATTTTGGTAAACGATAGAACCACGGTTTCGGGTTACCGGCACAAGGATGAAAAGTGATCGAGCCGCCCTCCATTTGACCAAAGCCAATCGAGCTAACTACGCCAGCAATTTCAAAATTCTTGTCGAGACCAGCTGATAATCCGAGAGGGTTTTGAAACTCTAATCCGCACAGTGTTTGCGATAACCTGTCAGGGTTTTGATAAGCCCACGACCAACGCATCAAACCGCGCAGGAAACCAACGCGCTGCACGACCGAACCAGCAGCTATCATCCTGTCGTGGGGCTATGTCCGGAGGTAGTTTAAATAATAACGGCTTGGCGATGCGCCTATAGATAGCACTCGATAATTTCGATATGGCGACGATCATTACCTAATATTGTAGCAAATCAGCGTAAAGTTTGGTATAATTTTGCCTGTATTGGGGCGTGGCCAAGTGGTAAGGCACCAGGTTTTGGTCCTGGCATTCGGGGGTTCGAATCCCTCCGCCCCAGCCATGAAAATCGTCAGACCTTTTGGTCTGGCGTTTTTCATTGTCTCGCGGTCGGGATCCGAGCCGCCGATGTTTTGCGCCAGCAAAACGTATCGGGGGTGCGGCGTAGTGAACGTAGCGAAAAAGTGTTTACATTTTTTCGCGAGTGAACGGAGGAGCGAAACGCAGTGGAGCGATATCCCTCACGATCAACCAAATCTATGCTAAAATAACTACTGAAAGTTAGTTTAATTAATCATTCAACTAGGAGGAGTCATGTCAAAAAAATCAGAGCCCAAAGTTTCGATCGAAAAAGAAGTAGCTGCCGTGAGAAACCTCACCAAAGAATTCAAAGAGTTTATTTCACGCGGTAACGTCGTCGACCTGGCCGTTGGTGTCGTTATTGGTGGCGCGTTTGGCAAAATCGTGTCGTCACTCGTTAGTGATATTATCATGCCGCTAATTGGCATTCTGCTCGGTGGAGCGGACCTATCGGCACTTGCATTCAATATTGGCGATGCACGTATTGCCTATGGTAGCTTTTTGCAGAATATTATCGATTTCCTCATCATCGGTGCCAGCATCTTCTTGTTTGTAAAGCTCATCAACAGCTTTAATCGCAAGAAAAAGACCGAGGAAGCCAAGCCTGAGAAAGAAAGAAGATCCTCAGCTGGTGATACTAAAAGAAATCCGCGACGAATTGAAAAAATCTCGTAAATAACCATTAGTTGTTTGCTCCGATATTAAAAAGTTTGCTAGAATATTTACCATGAGTGGGCAACCAAAAACAGATAATGATTTGATTGAAGATGTTGCGGAATTTTATTCTGCGATTGATCGCGGCAGCTTGACGCACAAAATTAGCGCTGAGCGTCCATACGTCTACACAACGATGGAGATCTACGACGCCAGCAATGGCATCCGCGGCGCCGGCGGCTTGGGGGTTCTCGCGGCCGATACGAGGCGTGTCGCCGAGAGTTTAGACATTCCGTTTGTGATGCTGACGCCGTTCTACCGCGAAGAGCGTCACCAGGAAATGAATGACCTGGAGCCACATAATATCTTGGTGCCGAAACAGCCGACTGATTTTGGTTTTGAAAAGGTCGGCGAAACCGCTATTAGAGTAACGGGTAAACCTGATTCGGTATTAGACATTTACCAAAAAATTCTCGGCTCAACGAGATTCCTCACTATGGGCGAAGACAGCTTTGGTCAACTCTATAGCGGCGATCCGTCGAGTGAACATCGCCTGTATCAAATGGTGTCGCTAGGTTTTAGCGGCTACGCAGCCCTAAAAATGCTAGGTTTGAAACCTGCCGTCATCCAGCTCAATGAAACTGCCACTGTATTTGCTGCCGTGGCACGTCTCGATGAGCTATGTCGCAACGGCATGGGGATTTACGAAGCCATCGTCTATGTCCGCAAACACACGCTCTACACCAACCACACACTGGTCCAGGCGGCTGAGAGCGAGTTTTCCTACGAGCAGTTCGAACAGTTTGTCTTTCCTAATATCTCATCGCCGGCCCTCAAACATTTCATTGGTGGCCTATTCCGAAACGGCAAATTACGCCTCAGTAATCTGACGATCGAACTAGCCGAAGCCAAAAACGGCGTCAGTCGGCTCCACGCCAAAATCGCTGAATATCGCGATCTGAGCGGTGAGAGGGTTGAGTTCCGCGCCATCACGAACGGTATCGATCTGAATACGTGGGTTATGCCAGAAATGTTAGATTTTTATAAACAGAATAATATCGTTGACAAGTTCAATATGCCGAGCGAAACCTTCCGCGATCAATTAGAATCAATCTCCGCTGCGGACATTAGAAAGATCAAGCAGCTCGGTCGCAAACGCCTCAACGAAGAGCTCGAGCATCGCAGAGACCAATACGGCGAGGTCGTGCAGATCCCAGACGATGCTCTGTTATTCGAATTCAAACGACGCTTTGTCGAATACAAACGACCCTGGATGCCATTCGAAGACATCGATGAATTGAAATCCATCTTGCTCGATAGCGGCGCTCACTATATCATGGCTGGCATGATGGCGGGGAACGTGGGCGAGGGCGACTCGACCTACGATCGCCTCCAGGCCATGCTCAAAACCATCGCTGACGACCCGATTTTGCGCGAACGCGTTCACTACATTACCGACTATGACGAGAGCTTGTCATACGCCATGTCAATCGGTAGCGATGTCTCGATCAACGTCCCCGAGGTCGGTCTAGAGGCCTGCGGTACATCGTTCATGAAAGACATCATCAATATGACGATCCTAATTTCAACTAATGACGGCGGTGTCGCCGATCTCGATCCGCCATCCGTGTTAACGGTTTCTGGCGACACATATCAAGAAGAAGTCGTGTCGCTCTATTCCAATATGCGTATCGCCTGTGCCGCCGTGCGGGACGAAACCAAATGGGCTGCAGAAGTCACGCGTCAAATATCGGGCTATCTGCCGATCATTTGTGGTTCACGCATGATCCGTGATTACCTGCGATTCCTGTTCAAGACTAACTAATTTGTCCTCTCACATAAAAACGCCCTCCACTATGAAAGGGCGTTTCTAGTAACTGATAGAACCTACTCGTAACGCAAAGCTTCGATCGGATCTTTTTTGCTCGCGCGGCGGGCGGGCAAGGTGCCGGCCAAGAATCCAATCGTCATCACGATCGCTACAATGACAGTCAATGTAACCGGGTTAAACTCTATCAAGGTAAAGCCTGGCAATCCGCTCAGGAATGTCTCAGCCGCTATAGGATTGATGATCACCTTGATGAGATAGGCGAGACCAACACCGAGCGCTGCGCCCCAGAACCCGAGCATGACAGCCTCCCACGAAAACATCGCGAAGATCTTACCGCGTCCTAGACCCATAGCTTTCATGAGGCCAATTTCGCGAGTGCGTTCCTGGACCGCCATAAATAGCGTGTTAATGATACCGATCGACGCCGCCAGTAAGGCAATGACACCAAAGATAGTCAGTATCATCGTCACTGCGTCAAAGAACGTTTTGACTATACCGACCTGATCCTCAACCGTCATAGCGGTAAAGCCCATATCTTTCAGATCGTCTTTGACTTGCTGGGTTTTCTCATCGCTCAGCCAATCATCTTTTAGCTGCGCCATGGCAAAGTAGGACTGATTTCTATATTCGGCCGGCATACCTGCGAGTACTCGATCGCTCAGCGCATGGCTACCTCGATCATTCACCCAGCTGCGACCCATGCCAATAACACTAGGGTTAGTAACACCACTGATGGTCAGTTCAACTTCGCTCATTTCGCCGCTAATTTGGTTTGTAACGGCAATTTTGACTTTTTTGCCAACCGCGTCCTCGTTACTACTAAAACCGAGAGGTTTCACATATTTGTCGGCAATAACGATCTCCGGAGTGGCGCTATCGATGTCAACGGCACGACCGGCCGCCATATCCAGATTAATTGTATCGCTCGGCAAGGTAGCCACCTCGATCGTAAACTTTTTGTCTGTGTTAGGACTCGTCACATAATCAGCCTGCAACATAGCCCACATCTTGGCAGACTCCACACCATCAACCGCCCGAATCTTGTCGATATCTTTGCTGGTAATGATCAACGATGCCATCGATTCGTCTTCGGCGCTGTATTCTTGGACTTCGTTGCTCATGCCACTGAGGCCACTCGTTGTCGTTGATGCACGCATAATTTCTAAGTAGCCTTCGCCGCCTGCGCTATTCATTTGTTTGTCGATATAGGTATTAACGCCATTATTAACGCCCGTCGTCATGATGATAGTAAACGAGCCGATAAAGATAGCCAAAATCGTCAGAAAGGAGCGGCCTTTGTTACGCAATAGATTTGAGTTAGCGCCCCTCACAATATCCCAGAATTTCATTTTTTTGCTCCTTTCCGCGGTTCGGCTAATAACTGTCCATCCTTGATATGAATTTGCCTATGGCAACGATTCGCCAGATCCTCGTCGTGTGTCACTATGATCAACGTAATGTCTTTCTCTTTGTTGAGACTAAACAGCAGGTCTTCGACCAGTTTACCGGTAGTCGAATCGAGATTACCCGTCGGTTCGTCGGCAAAAATCACGGCCGGGTTATTAACGAGAGCTCTCGCGATACACACACGCTGTTTCTGTCCACCCGACAGATCATTAGCACGGCTTTTGGCCTTGTCAGCTAGATCAACAATCTCGAGAGCTTCGAGTGCGCGTCTTTTTCGTTCAGACGGTTTTATGCCGGCAATTCTGAGGGGAAGCATGACGTTATTCAGTACTGAATCGCGCGAATTCATGAAAAACTGTTGAAAGACAAAACCAAAACGACGATTACGCAGACGATTGATCTGGCGATTTTTTAGCTTTGTCGAGTCTTTGCCGCTAATTTCTATCGTACCCGAAGTTGGTTTATCGAGCAGGGCCAACAAATGCATCAAGGTCGATTTGCCCGAGCCGCTCTTGCCAATAATTGCCACCGATTCGCCGCGTTTGATATCTAGATTGACATTATCGAGTGCCGTGAATGCTGCCGACTTTTTGCCATATACTTTGGTCAAATTCGTTGTCTTTATAATAGTTGTTTCGCTCATTATCGTTTCTAGCCCTCCTTTTCGAACATTCAACCTCTATTGTACCATGGATGATACAATAGAGAGGTGAAGCAGCTCAGTACTGAAACAATTACGTTAGACAAAATTGTTGGCGGTGGCCAAGCTATTGGTGAACTGCCGGACGGACGAAAAGTATTTGTCTGGGGAGGATTACCGGGCGAAACGGTTACTATTCAATTAACCAAACTCAAAAAGTCCTACGCCGAAGGTATTGTGACCGAAGTCATCACAGCTAGTCCAGATCGAATCGAACCGCGTGATTCCGAGGCATACCTATCGACTAGTCCGTGGCAAATCATGAATTTTGCAGTCGAGCAACACCTCAAAAGTACATTAGTCAAAGAAGCATTCGCATTATCCCATATCGATATCGACGCTCCAGTATCAGTTATTACCGATGACAATTTCTATCATTATCGCAACAAAATGGAGTATTCGTTATGGTGGGATAATGAAACGGAATTAATTTCACTCGCTTTTCATCTGCGCGGCACTCATCAGAAAGCTCCGATTAGTCAATCGTCGATCGAGCGACCAGAAATTTTTGCGAGAGCCAGTCAAATCGTCGAAAAGCTAAACAGAGAAGGCGGCGAAGCCAGGCGTTATCAGTCGCTACTCGTCCGCAGCAATCAATCTGGCGATGTATCGAGCGCATTGTTTGAAAAGCATCAACCACACCCCTCAATGAATCTCCTTACCGACAACGTGCTCGGCTACCATTATTCCTATTCGCCTAACGGCTTTTTCCAGATTAATTTGCCCGTTTATGAACTGGCGCTCCAGGAAATCGCAAAACATATCACAACCGACCATGTCATTGATATGTATGCTGGTGTCGGTACGATCGGTTTGTCGATAGCCCGCGATCGAAAATTGAGACTGGTCGAAACCGATAAAAGCGCGTTCGATGAAATGCTCCGCAACATTCCGACCAAGGCCACAAACATTCATCCTATTCATGCCAAGAGCGAACAAGCACTCGAACACATTGCCAGCGATGCGACTATCATCCTCGATCCGCCGCGCGCCGGTTTACATCAAACCGTGGTTGATCGTTTACTAGAAACAACTCCGCCTCAAATTATTTATTTGTCGTGCAATCCCGTTACTCAAAGCGCGCGACATTGCGCCGCTACTCGAAAAATATCATGTGACACTGGTGCAGCCGTTTAATTTCTTTCCACGAACGCCACATATTGAAAATTTGGTCGTATTAGAACGAAACTAGCTCGTTCGGATGCGTCGATAGGCAAACTTGACACTCGGACGCCAGCTCGTCGCCGCATCGCGGTCGTATTGTTTGATGGTCCCGTCAACCACCTCCGCGATCTGAATCAGTGCCGGATTATAAGGTGCCAAAGTGCGATAAAAGGCCAAGTCGCTGTCTTTCACATTATCGCGACCAGGGAAAACCTCACGAAATTTCCTCTCCGCAATTAAGTCAAAATAGTGCGGATCAGCGCGCGGCGGAATCAGCTGCTCGGCGCGCAGGTTCATTCTCGATACAATCTTTTTGATATCGCCGAGCGTTGTATTTTTCTGACCTACGATTATGGCAAATAACAGGCCTTTGCTCGATAAAAACACTTTGGCAGTCGTGCCAGGTCCAACCGGTAATTTATCGGCAATAGTCGATTTAATCTCTAGCGTGAGACCAAATGCCTGTTTGATATATTTTTCTAAACTCAATTCCTCAAAGACCTGCTCCATGACACTTATTTTACTACCAATTGCGGGTAAAGTAAAGAAGGATTGAACCGTCAAAACCTCCTCGGGGGCTGCCCCGCCTCACGTCACCCGAGGTGAGAGTTTTAGATTTTGAATACAGCCCTATAATAGCGTAAAATAGTTGCAATGAGTTTTGATACAAAGTTTCTAGATAATTACAGAAGTCTCAACGAGGCGCAGCGTCTAGCCGTTGACCAAATCGACGGGCCAGTTATCGTGGTCGCTGGTCCGGGCACCGGAAAAACCCAGCTGCTCGCCATGCGCGTTGGCAACATCTTGAGACAAACCGACACCGATCCTAGCAGTATTTTATGTTTGACCTTTACCGAATCCGCCGCCGCTAACATGACAGAGCGTATGGCCGCCATCTTTGGCCCAACCGCCTACCAGGTCACCGTCAACACCTTTCACGGTCTAGGCTCGGAAATCATTAGCCGACATAGCGAGCATTTTTATAACGGGGCAATTTTTAAACCTGCCGATGAATTGACCGCTGGTCAAGTGGTTCAGGAAATCCTAGCCGGACTGCCGCATTCCAATCCGCTGACCAAAGTTTTCAATGATAAATTCACCTATTTGGACAAGGTCACTAGGGCGATTTCCGACATCAAACGCGCTGGTCTATTGCCCGAGGAAATGCATCTTTTACTAGAACAAAACCTAGCTTTTTGCCGCCAAGCTAGTCCGATCATTAGCGAAATTTTTGCCGAACGTATTACCAAAAAGACTATAGATGCTGCCAGCTCCGTCCTAAACGATCTCGAAACTATAGTGTCTGACTACAAACAACTGAGTTTTGTGAACGAACCACCGCTCGCCGAAGTCATCGTAAATAGTTTCAAATCCGCCATTGAAGACGCCGAGACCTCAGGCAAAACCAACTCTCTGACCGCCTGGAAAAAGTCCAATCTAGAGACGAACGACAAAGGCAAACACGTCCTTAAAGACCAGACGAGAACCGAGATCCTCGCCGCCGTCAGCGGTGTGTACGCCGAATATCTGCGGCGTATGGACGTCCATCAACTCTACGATTATGACGACATGATCTTGCGCGTCATCCAAGCCGTCGAAACCTCTCCGGCGCTCAAGGCGGATCTACAGGAAAAATACCAATATATCCTAGTCGACGAGTTTCAGGATACCAACGACAGCCAGATGCGTCTATTAAAAAACCTAACCGATTTCGATAATCATCCCAATGTCATGGTGGTGGGTGACGACGATCAGGCTATCTTTCGTTTCCAAGGTGCCGACATCTCGAACATCATGTCGTTCCATGACACCTATCCTGATTCTGACCCGATCGTTCTTACTAACAATTATCGTAGTGGTCGTCATATCCTCGACGCCGCCAGCAATGTCGCCGGGCAGATCGGCGAACGACTCAGCACCAGCCTAGGTTTTGAAAAGCAATTGATCGACGCCAAACCGGTAGACACCATCGTCCGCCAAGTCCTAGCCAACACCGAGGAGCACGAGAACGCCAATCTCGTTTCGATGATCGAGCAGGAGATAAAGGCCGGACGCAGCCCAGCTGATATTGCCGTGATCGCGCGTAAACATAAAGACCTAATTAGCCTGTTGCCATTTTTAGCCAAAGCTAATATCCCAGTCAATTACGAACGCGAGAACGACGTCCTGGCCAGCGAACCTATCGTCGCCCTTGAACAGCTAGTTCGCGTGGTGATCAGCCTGGCAGGCCGCGAAGATGATATGGTTGACACATTGCTACCCGAGCTGCTCAGCCATCCAGCCTGGCAATTATCTCCGCAGGACATTTGGCAGATCAGTCTAGCCGCCAACCGCGATCATAAATACTGGCTAGAAATTTTACTAGAATACTCCGACCAAACAAAAGCTATCGGCGAATGGATAATTAAAATGAGCGCATTTTCACACCATACGCCGCTCGAAACCATGCTCGATTGGCTGTTTGGCAATGAAACTGCAGCCGATGAAAGCTTTACTTCGCCACTTTATAAATATTTCTTTGCCGAGGAGCGACTAGCGGGTGATCCGACGGCTTATTTAACATTTTTATCGAACATCAGCACCCTGCGCAACGCGCTGCGCGATTATCGCCCAGACAACACTTCTAATCCGTTACTCTACGAATTCTTGAGCCTAATTGATGCCTACCGATCACTCGGCAAGCGCCTCGTCGCCGTGACGGCTATCGGCGGTCATGATCGGCTAAATCTACTGACCGTACACAAAGCCAAAGGCATGGAATTTGATAGCGTTTATATCGTCAATGCTTCGTCAAACATGTGGGGACAGAAATCACGCGGTAATAATTCGTCGATTACTTTTCCTGGTAATATGCCGTTTCAGCCAGCTGGTGATAGTAGCGACGAACAACTACGCTTGTTATTCGTGGCGATGACTCGCGCCAGACGTCAACTGACCATTAGCTCGCATCAGCTCAGCCCGACCGGCAAACCGTTGTTGCCGCTAGAATACATCATTGACGACGACACTATAGCTGTCGAATCGTTGCCCGAGCCGACCATTCCGGAACTCGAGGATCAGCTAGAAACCGCCTGGCACGCAGCTCTAACTAGCACCACCGGCACCGACCAACGTCAAACCTTGCTCGATACGCTATCGGACAAATTAGCACGCTATCGACTCAGCGCTACCGACCTAAACCGCTTTATCGATATTCCCGACGGCGGACCGCAGGGCTTTTTGATGCAGAGTTTATTAAAATTCCCGAGTGCTCGCACCGCGCCGCTGGTTTTTGGCACAGCCATGCACGCCACCCTGCAACGCAGCCATACTCACTTGACCGTCCATGGCCACGCTAAACCGCTCGAGGATGTCCTAGGCGATTTCGAGACCATACTACGCGGCGAATCACTGAGCGATCGCGATTTTGAGTTCTATTTACAAAAAGGTCTGGACGATCTAAAAGTATTTTACGACCAACGCATTTCGAGCTTCACGCCTGCCCAAATGACTGAATTCGATTTCTATAGTGACAATATCATGATAGGCGAGGCGCGCCTCACCGGCAAACTTGACCTGATTGACATCGACAAAGACGACAAAACCCTGATCGTTACCGATTACAAAACTGGCAAAGCGCCGCTATCGTGGAAGGGTAAAACCGATTACGAAAAGATCAAACTGCACAGGTATCGTCGCCAGTTACTGTTCTATAAATTATTGGTTGAACGATCCTCACAGTTCAAAAATTATACGATGGAACGCGGCGTATTGGAGTTCGTCGAGCCGGTAGACGGCGAGATTAGACGGCTCGAACTCGACTATAGCGAGGTAGATATGGACGACTTTGTGAACATCATCCACGCTGTCTGGCGGTTCATTATGACGCTAGACCTACCCGACATCAGTCAATTTTCGGCAGATTACAAGGGAATTCTAGAATTTGAAGACTTTTTGAGACTTTATTACTCAAATAGTATTGACATTTGATACAGTATGTGATAAGATTTTACACATGTTCTGAACTGAGTCTGACTAGGCACAGCAAAGAATCGTGGTTTTCAGCGCACGCGGGAGTGTCAGCGACGGGGTGCAGAAGTGCAAATCCTCGTTGGACGTTTAGGCGTCAACACTCGATAGTCTTCTGGATGATTTCCCGAAAGGGATCTCTATCCGAGACTCCGGCGGAGGTTCGAATGGGACGAGTAATCGGCCCTAGTAGATAGCCAAAGTGCGCGGGCGACAAAAATAGAGTTAGCTACCTGTTTCATAAGGTGGCAATGCAACAGCAGAAATGCTGCCGGTCAGGTATAGTCTCAATGGTGAGACGGGTAAAATCCTCGACACGCGGTAGATAACGCATGTGTAAAACTCTTTCTTTTGTCGCCGAAGCTCGCCTCGATGAGAGGCAAAAACTTCCGGGAGTCCCATCCCGGAAGAGCTCCGTAAACTGCTAGCGGCAATCCCCCCGTCGCAGCAAGTCCGGAGCAGCCGAGTCGGGCGGATCAGGTTCTAGTGCGCCAGAAGGAGTGCACGGAATTACTGGTGCTGCGCGCCAGTCGATTCCCTAACAAGGGAGATCGTGATCCGTCCGGCTCCGGCCCGACAACAGAGTTACCTAGGTGACTCTGTCATAGAGCCACCTGTAAACGTTTTGAGCTTCGCTCCGTCGCCACAGGTGGCTATTTTCTTTTCTGGTACAATATATATGATGAACTTTTGGAATGATTTGCCGCAGCCATTTTTTATTTTGGCGCCGATGGAAGACGTAACGGACGTTGTTTTTCGTCACGTCGTCAAACAGGCCGCCGCACCCGACGTATTTTTCACCGAGTTCACCAATGCGACCGGCTGGGTGCACGCTGGCCAAAAGGCCATCGGCAATCGTCTCGTCAAGGCTGACGATGAATATCCATTAGTCGCCCAGATCTGGGGCGGGGAACCAGGCGATATGGAAAAGCTGGCGGCGCATTGCCTCGAACTTGGTTTTCACGGTATCGATATCAACATGGGCTGTCCCGCGAAATCGGCCGTCAAATCGGGCGGTTCGGCCTTGATCCGCAAACCCGATATCGCCGTTGCCTCGATTGCCGCCGCTAAAACCGCCGGGTTGCCAGTCAGTGTCAAAACTCGTCTCGGTTATACGTCCGTAGAAGAGTGGCGCGAGTGGCTCACGGTTCTATTGCAACAGGACATTGTCAATCTGACGATTCATTTACGCACCAAAAAAGAAATGAGCAAAGTTCCAGCCCATTTTGACTTGATCGACGACATCATTGCACTTCGCGACCAAATCGCTCCGCACACGAAACTGACCATAAACGGCGATATAGCCGACCGACAACAGGGAATGAAATTGCATCAGGATCATCCCGGTATTGATGGCATCATGATCGGACGCGGCATTTTTCATAATCCATTTGCGTTTGAAAAAGAGCCGCGAACCCATGACCAACAGGAACTCCTCGATCTACTAGGCATCCATTTAGATTTGTTTGATCAATATAATATCGATATGTCGCGCAGATTCGATCCCTTGAAACGCTTTTTCAAAATCTATGTCAAAGATTTTCCCGGTGCCAAGGAAATGCGCGAGCAATTGATACAGGCGACAACTACCAACGAAGCTCGCGCCATTATTGCATCAGCGCTGGCGGCGACTATGACGGCGCCGTAATTCACCTGGTTTTGCAAATGCTCCGGTTCGCGTGTAACCAGTCAGCGCTGCCAAACTAGCCTCTAAATCAGTGGTGACAAATCTAGCTTCTGCGGCCGATTGGTGTATATGGTGCAAGCCGTTACTGTGCGATTCGGTATCTACCGGTTCGCCGAATCTCACGTTTATAGCTGATAGCCAACCATCTGGTTTCAGCTCGCCGTTAGTATCACGATCTGGCGTAATCGCTACTGGCACGAGTGGTACATTGGCTCGCAAGGCGATCTGCGCCGCCCCGGCATGGAATCGCGCCTGTTTGCCCGGTTCAGCCAAAGTTCCCTCGGGGAATATCCCGATTGCATGTTCGTCATTAGTCAAAGCCTGCACGGCAGCATCGAGTGCTGCGCCGCCATTGCCTCGTCCGCCACGATCAACTGGGATTTGACCCGTGGCGTTCATCACAAATTTGACTACCTGACCAAATTTTCCTTTATCATCAGTACCTTTGCCATCAAAATAACCTCTTTTCGCCAAAAACCGCAAAGGTTCTTGTGTTTCCTCGTAATAGGCTAGCGCCAAATATAACGGATCAAATATACTACTGTGATTGGCCGCTATCACCGCAGGACCAGCCGGTATATTTTCCGTCCCGGTAACATTGAGACGTCTAGAAACATTCACAGCCAACCTAGCCATTGGATATAGCCGCTGGTAATTCCTCACATAGGCCGCAACATTTGGGTCTCGTTCTCTCATAACTATAGTAATCTATATTATAACAGAGACAAGACACTGATCAAAATATTATTGGCGATGAAGCACTTCGAGATTCTCATTGCCGAGGACTAGTACCGTTGCGAGATTATAGTCAATTAGAAAATCGATAGCCTGCGTAATTTCAGTTTCGCTCGGTTTGCCCGCCACAGGATCCTTGATCATAACGCCCTTGGCGTCAAACTCAGCGCCATAACGCGCCTGCAATGTCATCATCGCCGTATCATGAAAAGCCCAGGCGTCAACGTTAAAGATTTCCATTTCCGTGCCGTCGTCTTTATGGAGATCGGCGTCTCTCGCCATTGCCGATAATGCTGATCGGTTCAAGGTTGCTTTGTCACGACCAGAGTTCCAAAGGGCGGCAATCTCACCGTGCTGATCAATGAGATGTGTGGATTTATGCTCCATGACTTCCTCTAATGCAGCAGTTCGCTCCTGCGCCAGATCGCCAGCCGACTTGTCAGAATCTGCTGATGGCGTCATCATTGATTGAACCGTTGCTAGATAATCCATGTCGGTTGTACTAGCACCGTAGCCTAGCCCGGTACGTAGTTGCGCAATTGATCCGCGCGCGTCCTGCATCTTTTGCAAAATGTCGAGCAATCTATCATTCGCGCCGCAGCCGCTGTTACGACCTTGATCATCGTCATGCGCCCCGAGCGGCAAACCGGCGTCCTTCATGCGCTGTGCAAAATTTGGCATCGTATCAACCGTACCAGTACCGAGCAGCATAAAATAAAGTCCGATCGAGCCGCCCGCGCCGTTGGCTGTCAGTTCGCCTAGCTCATCTGGGCTGCGACCATCAACGCAAGATTGAACGAGACGTTGCAGATTTTCGAGCTTTTGATAATATTTCGATGCATCTGAGCGCACAATCTCGCCGCGCATCATCATAGCTCTATTGGTTTCTGTCTCGCTATCGTTATCTGGTCCGATTGAGCCGGTAGCTACGGATGGATCATCTAATAAATCACCGAGCCGCCCCAGACGAACGATGTTGATGTCTGGCCGTGTTTCTACTTCGGGCATAGTAAAGCCTCCTTGATTTGGGTTAGTCGTATATCTCTCCTCGTTAATAGTTTATTTGAATCTGGTTCGCGTTTGATGGCGACGTAGTCCAGCCACCTTGAGACGAGTCTGATGGCGATCGATCAGCTGCGTAGCTTTCTCTAGCTCGACCTGATCAGCGGCATTGTCACGCATCTGGAGCGCGCGTTCGAGCGCCTTTTGGCTTTCGGCTTCGATGATGTCATCACCATGGTCAGCTTCGTCGACTAGCACTCTTACCCGTCCAGGATCGATCTCAATTATACCACCGCTGGTCGCAAAATACTCTAGTGCCGTGTCGGGATCGGTCTTTTGCCGTCTCACTGCAATTACACCAGCTTTTGCTAGACTAACTAGCGGCTCATGGCCAGGAAAAACCGATATCTCACCGATCGTAGTCGGCAAAATTACCTCATAAACCTCCTCGTCCATCTTTTGGCCGAGTAGGGTAATGAGTTGCAGTTGTAGCATTGGCTGGGTAGCCATTATTTCTTCTCCGGCTTATCTTTCTTGTCTTTTAGTGCGCCGGCCATATAGAACCAATCTTCTGGCTTGGCGTCTAATTTACCATCGAGGATCGCCGCCACGTCATCAACTGTGTCGCTCAGTTTGACATAAGCACCTGGTTGACCGGTAAAGATCTCGGCCACGTGCATCGGCTGCGAGAAGTAGCGTTGCAAGCGACGCGCCCGCGCTACAGTTTGCTTTTGCTCGTCCGATAGTTCCTCCATACCGAGAATCGCGATGATGTCTTGGAGATCTTTGTATTCCTGCAGGATACGCTGAGCTTCGCGAGCAACTTTGTAATGTTTGTCGCCGACGATTTCTGGGTCGAGAATGGTCGAGCTCGAATCGAGTGGGTCGACCGCTGGATAAATACCAATTTCCGTCAAGGCCCGGTTCAACACGATCGTCGAGTCGAGGTGAGAGAAGGTCGCGGCTGGTGCCGGGTCGGTCAAGTCGTCAGCCGGCACATAGACCGCCTGAACAGAGGTAACAGAACCTTCGCGCGTCGAGGTAATGCGTTCCTGCAGGGCGCCCATTTCCTGTTGCAAGTTTGGCTGATAACCCACCGCGCTCGGCATACGACCGAGCAAGGCCGAGACTTCGGACCCAGCCTGTGTAAAGCGGAAAATATTGTCAATAAATAATAGCACGTCTTTGCCCTCGTCACGGAATTTCTCGGCCATAGCGAGACCGGTCAACGCCACGCGTAAACGCGCTCCAGGTGGCTCGTTCATCTGACCAAAGACTAGCGAAGTTTTGTCGAGCACGCCCGAATCTTTCATTTCGTGATAGAGATCGTTACCTTCGCGGGTACGCTCACCGACACCGGCAAATACTGAGTTACCGCTATGAAATTTAGCAATGTTGTTGATGAGTTCCTGGATCAAGACAGTTTTGCCGACGCCAGCACCACCAAACAGACCAACTTTGCCGCCTTTAGCGATCGGCGCAATCAGGTCGATAACCTTGATACCAGTTTCGAGGATCTCGGTTTTGTTCGACTGATCAACCAGCGGTGGTGGATCACGGTGAATCGGCATCCGTTCGACATCAGGCAGTTCTGCGCCACCGTCGATCGGATCACCGACCACGTTAAACATGCGTCCCATGGTGGCTTCGCCGACTGGCACCGAAATCGGCGCGCCGGTCGCGGTAACTTTGGCGCCACGCGTCAGCCCATCGGTACTCGATAGGGCAATGGCGCGCACTGTCGTTTCACTCAGGTGCTGTGCTACCTCGAGCGTAATTGTCCGTTTATCAATATCAACGGTTAATGCATCGTAAATTGCCGGCAAAGCGTCTTTTTCAAATTCCGCATCGACCACCACACCGACGATCTGGATAATTTCACCTTGTTTTTTAGTCATTATTTCCTCCTTTAACTTGGTCATTGTACTGCCTCCGATCCGGCACTAATTTCGGCTAGCTCCTGCGTAATTGCGGCTTGGCGCTCCTTGTTCATAGCCAGCGTCAAGTCGCTCGACAGCGAAGAAGCATTGTCGGTCGCGTTCTTCATCGCCATCATACGCATCGAGTGTTCCGAAGCGCGCGAGTCGAGCAGCGCCTGCACAATCTGCGTTTCAATCAATCGCTCGGTCACCGCGTCGAGCACTTCGTCGCGCGACGGCTCGAAACGACTCTCGCTGATCTCGCCCGAAACCTGTTCGTAATCACTCTGACTGGCCAGACCGGCAGGTAGTAGCCGTTCAACGACAACTTCTTGATTGATCGGGCTGTGAAAACGCGTAAAGATCAGATCGACCGCATCGCATTCTAGACCAACGAACCGGTCGATCGCCTCGTTCAGGATCGCCTTGATCTCGAGTCCGGTCGGCTGATCGGGTAGTTTTTCGTACGAGCCGATCACTTTGACTTCCTTTAGACGCGAGGCGAACTGCGATACTTTGCGCCCCAGCGTCAGAGTATCAGTATGAATGTGACGTTCATTATCAGACTTCAGCTCCGCCACTAGGCCTTTCAAAACGTTGGCGTTATAGGCGCCAGCTAGGCCGGTGTCGCTGCTAATAGCAATCAGGAGTCGGCGTTTGATCGGACGATTTTGGAACATCAGATGCGACGTGATCGTATCGCGATCATGCGCCAGATCGGCCAGCAGTTCGCGAGCCGCTGTCGCGTAATCCGACGTTTCTTTGACTGCGGCCGTCGAGCGACGCATTTTGCTAGCCGCCACTAGCTGCATAGCTTTGGTGATCTGCTTGGTCGAATTTACTGAGCGGATACGTGATTTTAGTTGCTGAACAGAGGCCATTAGTCTTGCTCCTCGTCAATATTATCGTCAAGTTCATGGATATCGCCACCAGATTTTTCGAGATCGATTAGCCGTTTCACTTTATCAACGAGCATTTCGTAGTTCTGCCACAATCGCTCCTCGGTAAAACGAGGTCCCAGGTCTAGAACCTGCCACCAGATAACATTATCGCCCCTGAACCAATCTGGAGTTTGTTCACGATCGGCAATATTAACCACCAAGTCATACTGCGACAACATTTCTGGAGTTAGTTGATGGCGAGCGAAATCACTAGCATCTATCCCAAACTTTTCGGATAGAGCAGTCAGAGTACTAGGTCGATGATGACCTAGTCGTTCAACTTCGCCCAGTGTCTGTTGCTCTGGATTCGTTTCATAAACCCCGGTACCCGCGCTATTTGCAGAATCGGTTTTCGTCCAATGGTTATACAAGGCCATCGCGGTTTGCGAGCGACCGATGTTTGCATAACAAACGAACAGAACTTTCACTAGTTAAACTCCTTCGCCACTTTCTCGGCCAATGCTTTGATCGCGCCGATTAGTGCATCGTCTGGCTTGTCGCCGTTACCTGAGGCTCTTGACGGCGTCTTTTTGGTCTTTTTGGAAACGGGCAAGCAGGGCATCAACTGCGTCGTGGATTTTCGCCACTGGAACTTCGTCAAACGCACCGCTCGTTAAGGCCGACACCGACACCACCTGTTGCCAAATGGCGAGAGGCTGATACTGCGGTTGTTTCAATAGTTCAGTCAAGCGCTGACCGCGGTCGATACGCGCTTTGGTTTCGGCATCGAGATCCGAACCGAACTGGGCAAAGCTCGCTAGTTCACGGAACTGAGCCAGGCTGAGGCGCAAGTTACCACTAACGGTTTTGACCGCCTTTGTCTGAGCAGCACCACCGACGCGTGACACCGACAAACCAACCGAAATAGCTGGCCTGATACCTTGATAGAACAGATCTGTCTCGAGGAAAATCTGACCGTCAGTAATCGAAATCACGTTAGTCGGAATATAGGCTGAAATGTCACCGGCCTGCGTCTCGATGATCGGCAGAGCCGTCAAGCTACCGCCGCCTAGATCGTCAGACAATTTAGCCGAACGCTCGAGCAAACGCGAATGCAGGTAAAAGACATCGCCAGGGAAGGCTTCGCGTCCCGGTGGACGACGCAGCAACAATGACATTTGGCGATAAGCCGCGGCATGTTTCGACAAATCATCATAGATGATCAAGGCGTGCTCGCTATTATCGCGGAAATATTCACCCATTGCAGTACCAGCGTACGGTGCCAAGTAGAGCATCGAAGCCGGATCAGCTGGACTGGTCGCCACCACGATAGTTTGTTCCATCACGCCTTCGGCTTTGAGTCGCTCGACCAGGCGAGCTACCTTTGATAGTTTCTGACCAATCGCCACATAAACGTTCACCACACCGGTGTTTTGCCGCGCCTGGTTAATCATCGTATCGAGAGTAATGGCGGTTTTACCGGTTTGACGGTCGCCAATAATCAGCTCACGCTGGCCGCGACCGATCGGGATCATGGTATCAATCGCCATAATACCTGTCATCAGTGGTTCATGGACGGCTTTTCGCGCCATGACACCAGGAGCTGATTTTTCAACTAACCCACGATGTTCGGTCTTGATTTCGCCTAAACCGTCGAGTGGCTCACCGAGCGGGTTAACGACGCGGCCGAGGAGCTCTGGGCCGACTGGAACTGATACAACTTCGCCAGTCAATGTAACTTTGGCACCAGCGGCGATCTGATTCTCGTCGCCTAGGAGTACGGCGCCGATTTCATCTTCCATTAGGTTCAGGGCGAAAGCATCGGCCACGCCGCCGTCAATCGTTTCGATTTTCAAGATTTCACTCGAGCCAGCCTCGCGGAGACCGTAAATCCAGGCCACGCCGTCACCGACGCGGATGACGATGCCAGATTTTTCTAGCCCCTCGCTGACGTCTAGGTTAGCGATCGCATCGCGTAGTTCTTTTGATAATTCCTTGACTGATAATTCTGCCATATTACTCCTTTCAAATCGCTCGTAGGCGCGTTAACTTTTTCTTTAGGCTGGCGTCCATTTCGGCCTCTGGGGTACGGACGATCACACCACCTAGCAGATCGCCGTCAACGCGCTCTGATAGCTCGACGGTTTTCGCTCCAGTTGCCGCCTTTAACATATCAACTAGCGCATCTCTCGTCTCCGTCGTCAGAGCTCTGGCGCTCGTGATATCAACGCTGAGATGCTGGTAATTTTTGACT
The DNA here is from genome assembly GCA_016699895.1 of Candidatus Saccharibacteria bacterium. Taxonomy (NCBI): domain Bacteria; phylum Candidatus Saccharimonadota; species Candidatus Saccharimonadota bacterium. The sequence goes on from CP064991.1 coordinate 661,325, forward strand.
AGCTCGGTCTCAATGTCTCTAATAATTAGATTGCTTTGGCGCATCTGGTGATTCGACGATAAATAAGCCGCCAGCACCCTGGCAATGCGCTTTGGGGATTCACCAGCCACCAATTGAGCAGCGATAAATTTCGCTATTCGGCGACGAGAGGTCGAGTTCACTTGGCGCTCTCCTTGATGGCTTTTGAGATGATCTTTTTATCAGCCGCATTGTCGACTTTCTGACTCACGACTTTTTCGGTCGCGAGAGCCACTAACGAAGCAGTCTCATCCCGTAGCATGGTGCGTGCTGCCTCGACATCACGATCTAGTTGAGCCTTGGCGGCCGATACCATAGCCTCGGCACGACGTTCGGCATCCTTTTCGCTATCGAGCAGCATCTGGGTTGATTGTTCACGAGCAGCGTCAACTATCTCGTTCGCCTCGTCGCGAGCGGTTTTCAATTGAGCAGCGATTTCCTCGGCAGCTTTTTCGGACTTTTCAGTCGCTTCTTTGGCGGCTTTGACCGAATCATTGATCAATTTGTCGCGACGATCAAGCATCGCGAGAATCGGTGGATAGATCCATTTCGCGAGAATAAACACCAACAAACCAAAGGCGATAGCCTGCAGAGTCAGAATCTTCCAGTCTATGCCCAGTGACTCAAAAATTCCACCGGAGGCTTCGCTCGTGGCCGCATTTGCTAGTAGGGTGAGAATTTCTTGCATCTTTTACGGATTCCTACATTACTTTACTGAGAATTGCTACGATGATACCGATGATAGCTAGGGCGTCTGTAAACGAGATCGCGAGCACCATCAAGGTACGAATATCACCGATTTTTTCTGGGTTGCGACCAGCTGCACTCAAACCAGCAAAACCGATCAAACCTACGCCGATTGCAGCACCAAAAGCTGGGATTGCATAGGCCAAACTAAATGCTAAACTTTCCATTATTACTCCTTACTTTTTTACGTTGTTATCTCACTCATCCGCTTAGCTTCAGCTGAGTGATCGGGCTCATGGTGACCGCCGTGTTCGACAGCCAATCCAACAAAAACGGTGGCCAACATAAAGAACACATAGGCCTGAATGCCACCGATGAACAATTCAAAGATATAAAATAACGGTAATATCGCCGGGCTGGCATATTGGCCTAGGTAGGCGACGACAATCAACAGCACTTCGCCGGCAAAAACGTTACCGAACAAGCGCATTGCCAGGGCGATCAGACGCGAAAATTCGGCAATGATCTCTAGTAGACCACTAAATGAACCGATCGGATCTTTGATCGGGTTGATGAAATAGCGTTCAAAATTAGCTTTGCTACCGAGTACCTTGATCGCCCAAACCTGCACAGCGATAATCGTGATAATCGCTAGCATTACGGTAAAATTCAAATCCGCCGCCTGCGAACGAAATAGGGCATGCTCGCCCCAGGTGACTGCTTCGCCAACAAATGGCAAAACGCCGGTGTAATATTGAATCGCTACAATAAAAAAGATCGTGATCGCAAACGGCGCGACCTGGCGAGCAACTTTTTTATTAGGAATTACATCGTGAATGGTTTTATAAAGCCCCTCGAAACACCACAACGCCAGTCGGGTAAAGAAACCTTTTCGGGCTAAGCCGTCGCGATCTTTTTTGACCGCATGCGCCGTAAACGCTAGCCAACCGATCACGATCACTATGCCCAAAATACCTAATAGGATCGAATTCGTAATCGTAACCCCAAAAATCTCAAATAGTGGCTCGGCTTTGATCGAAATACCGTGCATCTATTTCTTCTCCTCGGGAGTCTTCTCTTTGGTAGCAGGAGACTTTTTCTGATAACTTTTCAGCTGTTTATAAATTAGCCAACCAGCCACCACAAACCCGACAACTGCGCCGATGATGGCATAAAAGGCAGTCTGCACCAAATAGGCATCGACTAGCAAACCAGCCATAAATAGTACAAAAACTGGTATCGCCATGCGGCAGGTCGCAGACAGCATTGCGTTAACTAGATCAACTTTAACACCTCGCTCGGCAGCACGAACAGACTCTGGGGGCATGTGTTTCTCGCTCATTTCCTATATATCATAGCAGGTATTTCAGGCAGTTTCAAGCACAAAATATAGCTATTTACGGGCTATGAATCGACCGATTATTTTAGAGCTTGATCTTCTTTCATCGCCCGACGAAACAGGGCGACGACCTTTTCCGTTTGAGTCCGTTCGCCGAGCGATTCTGCCAGCTGTTTGCTATGGGCGCTGAATTTGGCACGCAATTTATCGTCCGACAAAATCGTAGCGATCTTGGCCGCCACATCACGCGGCGTATTTTTGGCGAGGAAACCATTTTCGCCGTCATGGAAACATTCCGAAACATCAGGGTCACAGAGCACCAGCGGCAATCCGGTATGCGCCGCCTCTTGAATGACTAATCCTTGGGTATCGGTCAGGGACGGGAACACGAAAACCTCGGCAGCCTGATACGCCATCGATAGCTCATCACGCGGCAAACGACCGGCAAATAGCACTTTACCAGCCGCCCGCGACGCGGTAGCCATCTCCTCTAGAGTTTCGCGGAAATCAAAATCGCCGACAAACACCAATTTGGCGTTGGGGCGTTTGCGAATCAGTTTTTCCATCATCGGGATCAACATCGCTAGGTTTTTCTCCTCGCCGAGACGTCCGACATAGATCACCACTTCGTCGGTCGGCGTCAGACCCAGACTTTTCCGGAAAGATTGCACCTTTTTGTCGCTCGCCACCGGCAAAGCATTCACCCCTGTTGGAATAACTTGTAGATTCAAAGATTGATGATTTTTCTCGGCTAGCATCGATAATTGTTTAGCCGACTTGCGACTCAGGGCGATCGTCGCATCGCAGGCGCTATAAAGGACTGAGATAGTTGCGCCGATCACGTTGGCCGGCAGAGACGAGTTGGTGCGACTGCTTTTCGATACAGGAGGAACGTAAGCTTTGGCCAACAGCTTCTTTTGCTCGGGGGTCAGTTCGAGTGTCATCGGCAAGATCATGCTAGCCATCGGCAGAGCCACAGCGGTCAAAAATGGGTAGCTCTTGGCATATTCATAAACATCGGTTGAATGTTGACCGACTAACACGGCATTAGTTTTGCGCGCCGCATACGCCGCCATCGCACCGACCTGTCCAGTGGTCAGGAAATATAGCACGTCTAATTTCAATTCCCGAATCTTTTTCAAAATGCGTGGCGGGAAAAACAGCGACAATTGAGACTCGCTAAACCCGACGCCTTTGATAGCGGGGAAGTGAATCACGCGTGGATCGTCGCGGTCAACCTCCATAACGTGATTGCGCAAATTAGCCGCCGGCGCAAAAATATAAACTTCGTGACCTAGGGCCTCGAGTTCACGCCTCGTAATCTCAACTACGTAGACAATGCCGTTGGTGGCTGGACGATAACTATCTGTAAAAAGACCGATTTTCATTACTCTAGCCCCTATTATATCATTTATCTAGCAAAGACCAGTACAACTCAACTAACTGAGCACTGCCAGTCGGACTGTCGAAACGTTTGGCAATTGCCTTTGACCCTGCGATCGCTCGTTTCACGTATGCATTATCGGTGCGAAGTTTGTCTATGATTTTGACAAAGTCCGCATCGTTAGTGGCCATAAGTGCGTCGCCCCGAAAAGTATCGTCGTATTCTGGTATGTCGCGCAGAATTATCGGCAGCCCAGCGCCGGCCGCTTCGAGTACCGACATCGGATGATTTTCCTGATCGCTTGGCAGGAAAAAAGCATCAGCCGCCGCCAAATATTCGCGAGCCTGATCTAGCGACACCACGCCGGTCCACTGCACGTTGCTAGGGGATTTGTCGACAATAGCATTCATCTTGCCAGTATCAGCGCCCAAGGCACCAAACGGCACGCCGCCAACCCAAATAAATTTTACCTGCGGCAATTTACGCGCCACGGTCGCAAAAGTGTCGATGCGTTTGCGCGGCTGGAGCTGGCCATTGCCGACCACTACGAATTCATCGGCGCCGATTCCTAGTTTGTCGCGCGCTGCTTTTCGAGTCGCAGCATCAACCCGCAAAGCCGCCATGTTGATCGTGTTATAAATCGTTATAACTGGTGTTTTAACGCGCATTTCTCCCTGCAAAATCTTTGCTGATTTACCGCTAACCGCAACTACCGCATCAACCCGATTATAAAAAGCATGTCGCACATACCAGAAAAAGATTCTCTCGACAAACTTGCCGCCCTTGATCGAGCCATTCATCGAACCGACGACCTGATGCGCTGTGAAAACTTTTTTACCGCGCGAAAACAATAGGTGCAACATCGACATTGGATCAGGCGAATGAACATGGATAATGTCAGCCTTGTCCCAGCTATTGATCGTCACCGATACATCCGGTCGCGCTCGCAGTCCCCGCGACATTTCCTCGAACGCCGTGGCGACGCCATGACCTTTTGATTTGGTAGCGTAGAGAACATTAACGTGGAGTTTTTTCATTATAGACCAATTATAGCAAAGACTTCGTCCGCGTTTTCGATCGGCGCCAGGTGACCACCCGGCACGGAGTTAATAGTTGCCGAGCGGAAAACTTTTTGCATCTGCGCGGCAGTCCTCTCGTCGGCGACTTTATCGGCTAGTCCAATAATTACCATGTCGGGATCGATGCCTCGAAATATATCTTCTTGGTTGCTCATTAGCGCCAGACGAGCTTGATAACGACGCTGTTTGACCGTTGCTGCTCGACTGACTTTTGATAAAAATACGACTAGATCAATCGTCTGTTTAGTCCTAATGTGTAATAATTTCACACCACGTGCAACTGAAAAAGGAAATGAGTTATAAAGGGCAACAGCTAGCCTAGTTTTGAACAAAAAATCACCGAGTCTGGACATGTGGGTATAGAACTTGCTAGCGGTCGGAACAGGGCAGATGAAGACCGATTTTATCTGGTTATCTCGGCCAGCGGCATAACATCCGAACGAATGAGTAACAATGAGTGCCGGTCGACCATAGCGTTGAGCTACTTGATCGACAACCTGGCTGAACCAACGCCGAATCGTCGTTATATCTGCCGCACCATTCCGCGGTATGTCAGTTTCGCCATGACCTACCAGATCTACCAGAATCGGTCGGTAGTTTTGCGCTGCGTGAGCAAGTGGCACTAGGCCGTGATGATCGCCGTTGATACCGTGTAGGAATATGGCGACTGGCTTGCCATTATCTGGACTAGCAAAAATCGCCGTTTTGATACCATGCACGCTAATGAACGTTTTCTCTAGATGGCGTGTCCACTCGTTCAGCATCATCTGTAAATTATATCATCATGCTATAATTATCTGTATACTATGGCAAAGAAAGTTACCAGACGCGGACATAGAACCACGGGATCAAAATCCAACGGGGCAATTGTTAATCGTCGCGCCAGATTTGACTACGAGCTAGGTGATACTGTCACCGTCGGGTTAGAGCTGACCGGCGCTGAAACCAAAGCAGCTAGGCTCGGCCACATCCAATTACGCGGTTCCTACGTTGTGCCGAAAATAAATATCGCGAACCAACGTGCCGAACTTTTTTTGATCAATGCCTCGTTTTCACTCGCCACCAACGTGCCGAAACACTCTAGTCGAGAAGCTAGCATCGTTGATACTCGCGCCCGCAAAGTGTTAGCCAAACGCCGCGAGATCGATCAACTAGTCGCCGCTCGCAATAATGGATCAACGATCATTCCGACCAAACTACTGACCACCGGTAGGTACATAAAACTTGTCATTGCCCTAGGTAAAGGTAAAAAGAAATACGACAAGCGCGAAACCATCAAACGCCGTGACCTCCAGCGCGAAAACGCCAAACTGCTCAAAAAGATATAGAGTTATTACTTTTCCTGAAAATATGCTAAAATAAGGCTACCATTAAACATAATTTCATAAGGAGAAATTTAATGTCTGATCAACCACCTGTCAAAGAAAACAATCCGCCGGAGGTTAACGCACAGCCAGTGCAACAGCCAGTGATGGTTCAGCCAGGCCAGCCCGGCGTCCAGGTACAATATGTTGTCCAGGAAAAATCACTCGTCGGTGTTGGCGGTTGGTTGATTTTCTGGCTCATCGTCCTCGGTATCTATGCACTTTACGGCGTGATATTCACCTTTATCTGGATCTCAGCCCTCGTGAGCGGCTCGTCAGATGCTAACTTGATTGTTGCCACTATCTTTACGCCGCTGATTGCCGCCAGCTTCATCGCAACTATCGTACTCATCACCTTGCAAAAGAAACTTGGTAAATTGCTAGCCTGGGTTTCATTCGGCACAGTCGCACTATTTGTGACTGTCATGGGTATCGTTGCAATGGTACGCGAGTATTGTACATCATCATACTCATACTATTCATACTCGTATTCGTCAAGCTGTTCACACATGGAAGCCTCTGGCATCGTCATGGTCATCGGTTTGATCATCACTGCTTGGGTTGGTGCCGGTTTGGTATCGCTCTACTTCCTAAAGAGCAAGCGCGTCGCCCTCACGCTCACCAAATAGTAACTGCGTTCGTATCGAAAATGCCATCCTCGCATAGAGGGTGGCATTTTTTAGTGATACAATGGAAATATGCGAATTTTCTCTTGGAATGTGAACGGTCTCAGGTCTATTTTGAAAAAGAGGAGCTACAGGCGTTCCTAGACGCCGAACAGCCAGATATTATCTGTTTACAGGAAATCAAAGCGAGTAGCGGACAGGCGAGTATTGATCTAGCGGATTACCAGATATTCACGAACAGCGCCGAACGCCCTGGCTATAGCGGCACAGCGATTTTGGTGCGCAAGTTCCTGTCCGATCTCCAGCCGATCAATGTCCTCTACGATCTGCCAAACAAAATCGCCAACCGCTACAATCTCGACGATGATACTTTTGGCAACCCAAATACCGAGGGACGCGTGTTAACGATCGAGCTACCGGAGTTCTTTTTGACGACTGTTTACACCCCGAATAGCAAAAATGATTTGTCTCGGCTAAAACTACGCTCACACCAATGGGATCCAGCTTTTCGCGATTACGTGGTTGGTCTGCGCCAACATAAACCGGTCGTGTTCTGCGGCGATCTGAACGTGGCACATACCGAAATTGACCTAGCCAGACCAGTCGAAAACGAAGGCAAACACGGCTACACCCGCGAGGAGCGCCTCGGCTTTGATGCCTTGCTCGAAGCCGGTTTTATCGATAGCTTTAGAGCTGTGAAGGGCGACATCACCGAGGCTTACACCTGGTGGACACATTGGGCAAAGGCTCGCGAGCGCAACGTCGGCTGGCGTATCGATTATTTCTTGGTTGACGAATCGCTCCGATCTAATCTGTCGGACGCCGCTATTTATCCGCACCAAATGGGCAGTGATCACTGTCCGGTATCGGTCACTCTGGAGTTTTAATGGATAGCAGTTTTTGGCAAAAACAAGATCGATCTACGCCGTTATTTCCCGACGTCGCCTGGAGTAAACCGGAACGACGCGATCTAGCCGGCAAACTAGCTATCATCGGCGGCAATAGTCAGGTGTTTGTGGCTGTAGCCGCCGCTCGGCAAACCGCTTTTCAGATTGGTGCCGGCGAAGTTAAGGTTATCATGCCAGAATCGCTAAAAAAAACGCTCCCGTCGTCATTTACAAATCAATTATCAGATGTAATATTTTCAGCAGCCGGTCCGAGCGGCGGGTTTGCCGCGGCCGCGTTACACGATTGGCTCGCCGCTGCCAACTGGGCTAATGTCGTGCTATTCATTGGTGATAGCGGCGCCAACTCCGAGACTGCATCGCTCGTGGAAACTTTCCTCGACCACGATCAGACAACCTCGGTTGTCATTACGCGCGATGCGGTTGATCTAATCAAGCACTCCGCCGAGAGTATCCTGCGCCGCGAGCCGACTCATCTGGTTGTCAGTTTTAGCCAACTCCAAAAGCTATTCCGATCGGTTTACTATCCAAAAGTCCTGACCTTTAACCAAGGCGTTAAACAAATCGCCGAAACGCTCCATAAATTCACCATTTCGTATCCGGCGACAATTTCATTGTGGCACGCGGATCATCTGTTTGTCGCCAAAAATGGCGATGTTATCACCACCGAGTTTACCGCGCCGCTACGCGTCTGGAGCGGGGAAGTCGCCACCAAAATCGCCGTCTGGCAGATCTGGCAATCCGACCCCTTGCGAGCCACCGCGACGAGCTGGCTAGATAGCTAGAGAAATATCAAAACTCTCGAGTGCCAAAACACTAGCGGACTACTGCGCAGCCCGATATGACATCTGGATCGTTGATATCTAGCTCGGGATTATCACGTACAGCTTGCTCTCGACAAGCCTGTGATCGTGCATTATCCTTATCAATAGTTTCCTGGGTATAACATTGTCCAGTCGGTGCAATAAATTTACACTGACTCCTCCCAACTATCCACAAAACAGCAACTATACTCGCCACTAGTACGACGGCAACAATCGCAATTAGCCACCAGCGTGGGGACTTTTTTGACGATTTCGTTTCATTTTTAGATTTATTCATAACCGTTAGTATAGCACAGATCAGACAGTTGCAATAGATTGTTTAAGCTTTATTTGACTTCTCGACGAAGGTCAGGGCAAAGCCAGTTTTACCAGCGCGACCAGCACGACCAATACGGTGAACGTAGTCAGCATAGGTCTGCGGCTCGGCATAGTTGATCACGTGTGTAATATCCGACACATCGATGCCGCGTGCCGCCACGTCGGTCGCCACCAAAACATTGGTAGTATTCGATTTGAATTCGCGCAGCGTGCGGCTCCTGGCACCCTGGGTTTTGCCACCATGGATCGATCCAGCGGCGAAACCGCGATCGACGAGGGTTTGCCCCAAACGATCTGCGCCGTATTTGGTCTCATGAAAAATCAAAACCTTCTTGGCGGCTTCGTCGATCAACAGATCGTGCAGCAAATCGATCTTCTCGGCTTTGTCTTTGTAAAACACCACGTTCTGTTCCACGGTATCGGTCGTCTCGCCAGATTTCACCGACACAGTAACTGGATCTTTCGTGAATTCGGCGACGAGGGATTTAACTTTGGCATCGAGTGTCGCAGAGAAAAAGAAGCTCTGTCGGTCATCGGCTAGCTCACCGAGAATCATGCGCATATCGTTGACGAATCCCATGTCGAGCATGCGATCAAATTCGTCTAACACGATCATATTAACGTTCGATAGATCGAGTGTACCGCGCTGGAGATGATCCTTGACGCGACCCGGCGTACCAATGATAATTTCTGGATTGTCCTTTAGTGCCATAAACTGCGGACGCATATTGACACCACCAATCAATGTTGCACCGAATAATCCGGAGCCTTTGCCGATGCTCTTCATTTCAATCTCAATCTGTTCGGCTAGTTCGCGGGTCGGCGCTAGCACCAGCGCTCTCGAACCCGGCTCGTTCATTAGGCGATTTATAACCGGAATGGCAAATGCTAGCGTCTTGCCGGTACCGGTATTGGCGATACCGACGATATCGTTGCCAGCTAGAGCCACCGGGATCGACTGATCCTGAATCGGCGATGGTGTGACGATGCCTTTTTTCTCTATATTCTGTTTCAACAGGGGATTAACCTCGAAATCAGCAAAAGTATGTTCAGGCTGATAAACTTCATCGGCCTGAACAGCACTGGCTGGTTTAATATAGCGTGAATAGTGGATCGATTCGCCAGCTTTTTTCGACTTGCCGGCAAAATTACGACGATTATTATTCGGGCCGAACGATTTGCGGCCGCCATAGCTATGCGCGCGGGCAGGGCCGCGACGATTACGATTTTGATAAGACATTTTTATCCTTTCGGTAGGTTTACTTTGTGCGAAGAATGAAATCAGCACAATGCGAACCGAGCGAAATCATAAATCAACCTAACCATTATAGCACAATATATCTAAAAAGTCAATGTCTGAGAATTAGGTCTTTATTTATTACATGTATTATGAGACAATAAAGTAGTCCAATCACAGAATAACTGACTCATTTTCGAGTATTTAGACCGAGAAATCGGGCATCTACTTGAAAACAGTCGGTCTAGAATCGTTCTGTGGTTGGACACCTAGAGTAGGTGTCCGTTTTTTATTAACAAGAAAGGAAGGTTGCGGAAATGATTGATCTGCTATTAAATATCGGGGGTCGTTATTGGAATGCTAGCTGGAATTCTATTCATTACTAATATATTGATTACGATTTTATTTCAAATTCCACTTAAAGAAACTGCGTCAATCAAAATTATCAATGGTATTAATTGGATGCCGCAAATTAGACGGCTAATATTAGCTGCTGTTGTTATGGTTGGTTTGGCAATAATTCCATCTGTCGGAATAAAAAATAGGATTGTTGTTCGCATTTTTTGGTACTATCAGGCTTGTAATGAGAAAGGATCAGCGAAATACTATCTATTTAGATCTTGTTGACAAGAGTATCACTCAAGATGAACGTTATACCATAAATGATTCCTATAACTGGGAAGGCTTCGTCGATGTTATCCAACTTATTGACAGTTCATCCAAGTATAAGAAACTACTAGAGAAAAATCTTGCGATTATAACTCAACAGATTTCCGATACTAACCAGCTCGCAGCTGCCTATTGCCTTACTGTTCCGTCGCAAATCCATAACGTCTCCAATCTGATAGAACTGAATGAAATATTGAGAGACGAAATGCTACGTTCACCAGCATCGGAATGGGGAGAAATGGAGGAAAGAGAGTCTGCATTGCAAGAAGGATTATTCAACAAGATACTTGATGAGAAAAGTCATTTGAAGAGATAGAATCACAACTTAATTCTTATCATGAATAGAATAATCTTTAACATAAAACCAGAGTTACGTAAAATAGACTGCGCCTTGAAAAACACAGTCTGGTCTAATTATAAGGAAAATAAAGTTCTGGACAGGATATCTAGTCAGCTGAGCACTAATATATCTGGAATAATTGAGAGATACTATGTAACTAAATCAGACCTTAAAGTCATACACGAGTATTTAGACGAACTATGTGATGACATAACAGGGGATAACACCAAGGGTATGAAGATCAATGAGGCTGTTAGCAAGTTCGATAATACCTTACTTCATAATATCATTTTCTCTAGTAACGATTCAGAAAAAATACAAAAAGAACTTCCTCACGCTATTTCATTGATAAAGCAACAAACTAATAATACTTACGTTTCAGAAAAACGAAAAGGAGAATATCCACTTTGTCGTTGATTATTTCAATAATATCCGTAATTATCGCCATAGTATCTATACTGTTGCCTTCTAATGCGCAATGATATACTCGACCAAAAAATAAACCTGGTGGGCGAGGAGGGACTTGAACCCTCACGAGCGTAAAGCTCACAAGATTTTGAGTCTAGCGCGTCTACCAATTCCGCCACTCGCCCGAAAACTCCATTATTCTACCATAAAGTATCCTGATAAATCAAAAAATGGTAAAATATTAAGCATGAACCCAACCGACCCGTTCAAACCGATTACTAATCGCCCGGCGTCCACACCACCACCACGCCCAGATGCCGTGGATGCTAGCCGCAACAGTGTGGCCGATGTAGCTCGTAGTCAAATCGAGCAGATTTTCGGTCCGGACGGCCGGCCAAACACCACTTTGTCGCACAGCAATCAGCCGATGATTGATCGCCCAGCAAGACCCGTAGTAGCACCGGCCGAACCTAGCCGCCCCACACCAGTCCCAGTTCAGCCGCCAGCGCAGACAGCAGAATCGAAAAAACCCGCCGAACAGCCAGAACCAGTACAATCCGTAGCCGAGCCGAGATCCAGCACCAACGAAGCTCACCGCAAATACCATAGCGCCTGGCAGGACTACTATAAAACCTATTACGAACGCTATTATGTCTCAGAGCTAGCCCAGCAAAAACAGCAATTCGCCGCCGGTCAGGCCTCAATCAAGGATGATTCACCCGATGGTTCATTCACCCAAAAAGAAGCCATCGACGAATTAAAAGGTGACTTGCGCCACAAAATTAGCGCCCACGCCAAAAAGGTCCGAAAATCTCGTCATTTTATGCCTGCCGTAGCGGCAGTAGTCGTGTTATTGCTGGCGGCCTTTGTCCAGTACAACGGGCTGCTATTCGCCCAGGTTTCCGCCTTTATCAGCCCCGGGTCATCCACTAGCCAAGACATCATTGTTGGCACGGGTGCCGACCAAGAAGTCAGCTCCGACCCACGCATCATCATCCCAAAAATTAGCGTCAACGCCCCAGTTATCTATGGACTAGACGATCTCAGCGAGAACAGCGCCCAAGAAGCGCTCCAGAGCGGCGTGATTCATTATCCGATCGCCGGTGCCAATGCGTTGCCAGGACAAAACGGCAACACCGTCATCCTAGGCCACAGCTCGGCGGACTTTTTCGAGCCAGGTGACTACAAATTTATCTTTGTCCAGCTCAACCGCCTGACGACTGGCGATCTGTTCTATCTCGATTACGAAGGCACACGCTACACGTATCGCGTCAACAAAACCGAGATCATCAGCCCGACTGACATCGGCAAACTAGCCATTGGCGACGACAAACCCTATGCCACGCTGATTACCTGCGATCCACCAGGTACCGCTAAAAACCGCCTAGTGGTCTACGGGGAACAGATCTCACCCGATCCGAGCAAGACCACCGAGAGTCAGAGTTCTAACAGCTCAGCTACCGCCGACACCACTATCGTCGGCAATCCACCAACTTTGTTTGAACAGATCTTTGGCAACTAATCAATATACAATTTCGAGCGCTGCAACATAGTGTTCTTGTCTGTAATGTCGAAGCTAAACAGATATTTCTCATCACCACTCAGGGTAACTCGCCCCGAGCCACTGACGATATCTTCGCTATTCGCGCCGTCAAATTCTACTAGCTTGATCGTGCCGCCTGACATATCGACGATATGCGTATCGTCAACCCACTGCGGTGCGCCGTTGACTTCGCCTAGCTCGAAAGAGTAGTTGTCGTCGGTATCAAGGTCGAAATCAACCAATTTATTCTGGTAGCCGGCGATAATAAAGCGTCCGCTCGGGCTAAAGTCCAACCAGTCGACACCGCCTGGGCTATTGAGATAAATTGCGCCAGAGACGTGGTTTTCATCCAAAGGACTAGGGTAGATCGCTACCGTTTCACCGCGTGCCACTGCTAGATAATCTTGATCGCGATAGCGCGTCACGCCAGCATACGTCGTCGCAACCGTATCGTAGGTTTTGATAGTTTTGACCTGACCATCGTTATAAATACCGACCGTCTGGGTAGTTTTGCCGTCCTTGGTCTCGGTCGCAACAAAGGAAATCATGTTATTTTCGGTTAACTGATAGCTCTGTACTCCTGTAGCGAGCGGTGCACTCGCCGTTTGATTCGAGGCGTCAAATTTGCGCAGGTCGCTGCCGGTGAGTGCAAAAAAGATCTGTCCCGATGTGCCGGAAAAGTGCGGACTGCTAATATCGAGGCCAAAGGTTTTCGTCAGGTTACTGGTCATAGTCGGGTTCTCGCGGTCGATCCGTAAATATTCGCTAGTGTCACCCACTTGATGTTTCAATAAAATATACCGCGAGCCCATATCCCACTCGACGATCGAAAACTTCTCGGTCTGGCCACTAGTCGGCGCTGTAATATCATTCGCGCTAATCGTTATATCTGAAAAACGCACGTTTTTTGGATCGGAGATATCAGCCAGTGTCAAGACATAGGCGTTATTAGTGCGCTCGTTATCGCTAGTGCGGAGCAAAATCCAGTGCTGGTTGGGCGATTCTAGCATCTCGCTAACAGTCGAAAAGCTCTTTATCTGGTCGGTCGTGATGCTATTTGGAATGAGCCGAATATAGTCGAGCCAACGCACCTCACTGGGATCCAGCGTGACAGTTTTTTGCCAGGAACGATAGCCGGTTTTGGTAATTTCAACAGTGTTCTCACCGGACTGGACATTTTCGCGCGTGGTCGTCTTGCTAGACAAGGTCTCACCGTTAATCTTCACCGTCGCGCCGTTTGGAAAGCTGTCAAATTGCAGCAGGGCAACCTGCGTCAGTTTACCTCCGTTAAAATCAAATCGAAAACCCATCGCCCAAGCCAGCGACAGCAACACTCCAAACACAGCTGCGAGCGTCATCGCCCCGTAGGTGAATGACCTGATCGCAATCTGTTGTCGACGAGTTCGTTTCTTGTGCAAGTTATAGCTCCTTGTTCGTGCTAATTAGCCTCTATATTTTATGGTTTAACCACTAAAAAAGCAAGTATTGCACTGTGATTGCGGTTTTGCTAAAATGGTACGCGATATAGTATGTCATCGAGAGGGCAAGAGACGACAGTAACAGGTGAAAAGGGGATACATGGGCAAAGTAATAATTAACGGTAAAACGTACGACTCATTGACTGGTTTACAGATCACTGATGCTAATCATGTCGTGTCAGTCGTCGAGACAGTTGATACACCAGTAGAGACTGTCGGAACTATCGAGACCGTCGAGGTTGTCGACAAAGCAAAGCCCGCAGCCCCAGTTGCCAAAGCCCATACTCCTAGAGCAAAACGCGTCTCTAAACAGGAACGCCTCGCCGCCGCCGTCGCCGAGGAGTTTGCTACCGAAAAGTCTGCTCGTCACAAGAAAAAAATTGCCCCCGTCGTTAAAAAAGAGGCCGTCATCGCACCTGTCGCCACCAATGCACCTAATTGGATCTCTAACTTTGTCGAAGGCCACGATCCGATTGAAATCGAGCCAATCCGCATCGAGGATCGCAAACCAGCCGAGCACAGTAAACGAGATCACGTTGCGGCGCAGCATTATAGCCGTAACCGCCGCACCCAGCGCTCTCAGACCCTGAATCGCAATTTTGTGAAAAAACCAGCCGAGTCGCCAGCTCATATAGCGGTGAATCGCCGCTCCGCCGCGCCAGCTATCGACAAACATCCAGCCGTACATCGCTTTGCGCCGGTTGCGCCAGCTATCGACAAAGCTCCGAACATTACTACTGTGGATAAAAAAGACGGCATTGTACCAGTCAAAAAGGTCGCTACGCCGTCAACTCCAGATACACCTTTCATGCCAGCCGTGAGCCACAACGCCGCTAAAAAATTGGTTAGCCAGCCTAAACCAGCCGTTTTATCTAGTAGCGAACTAAAGGATTTCCTCATCCAAAATCAGTTAGATCAGCCTATCGATAAAAAATCTCGTCGCCAGGCCGAAAAATCCGCCGCTAAATTCGGCACGAAACGTTATTTTACGCGA
The DNA here is from genome assembly GCA_016699895.1 of Candidatus Saccharibacteria bacterium. Lineage (NCBI taxonomy): Bacteria > Candidatus Saccharimonadota > Candidatus Saccharimonadota bacterium. The sequence continues at coordinate 676,538 of CP064991.1, forward strand.
ACTAGCCTGGTAACCGCCGCCCTCGCCGTTGCCGTGCTCGGCGGCTACATGGCTTATATCAATATGCCATCGCTCAGCATTCGCGTGGCTGCGAATAGCGCTGGCATCGACTCAGATATTCCTTATACGCCGAACGGCTATTCACTGGATGGACCAGTGGCGTATTCTCCCGGACAATTAACCATCAAATACAAATCGAACTCCGGCGGATCGGGCTACTCTATCACCGAACAGACCACTGGACTAGATAGCCGGGAAGCCTTCGCTAGCTCGCACGACGAAGCATCATATACCACCGAAGACCTCGACGGCGTCACTGTTTACTATTACGGTAACAATGCCGCCTGGGTCAAAGACGGCGTGCTCTACACCTTGAACGGCAATCATTTGCTCGGCAACGATCAGATCACCCAGATCGTCCAAAGTGTTTAGATCCTGAATATTTCGTGCTATACTAACAGATATGAATACGAGAACACGTTTCGCACCGAGCCCGACTGGCTACATTCATGTCGGCAACGTACGTTCCGCGCTCTTTCCATACCTCATCGCACGTCAAACTGACGGGCAATTTGTGTTACGTATCGAGGATACCGACCGAGCCCGGTTCGTCCCTGGCGCGGAGGATCTAATTCTGGACGCACTAGAATGGCTCGGCATCGACTGGGATGAAGGCCCGAGGAAAGGTGGCGACAAAGGCCCGTACCACCAATCGGAACGCCTGGCAATTTACCACCGCTGGGCACAAAAGCTCATCAGCAAAGGTCTAGCCTACGCTGACCCCTATACACCCGAAGAAGTCCAGAGCTTCCGCGAGCAAGCGAAAGCTGCTAAAAAGGCCTTTCTATACCGCGATTATCGCCCCGAAAATCCACCCGAATGGGACGGCACCAAGCCGCTCCGATTTAAGGTGAGTCATCCCAAGCGCTACACCTGGGATGACGCCGTCATGGGCGAACTTTCAGCTGGACCAGAGGCATTAGACGATTTTATTCTCATCAAAGCTGACGGCTATCCAACCTACAACTTTGCCCACATTGTCGATGACGCCGAAATGGGCATCACGCACGTCATACGTGGCATAGAGTACATCTCCAGCACACCACGGTATCTCAGTCTATATGAGGCGCTCGACATCACACCACCCGTTCTAGCGTGTCTACCGCACATTATGGCTCCAGACGGCAAGAAAAAACTGGGTAAACGCGACGGAGCCAAAAGCGTGACAGACTATCGTACGGATGGCATTTTGCCCGAAGCAATGCTAAATTTCCTAGCCAGCATGGGTTGGAACGATGGTACCGAACAAGAGATCTTCACCAAAGATGAGCTAATTGAAAAATTTAGCCTAGATCGCGTCCAAAAGAGTGGGGCAAGATTCGACGAAAAACGACTACTGTGGATGAACGGATACTGGATCCGATCGCTAGACCTAGATGATTTATATAGGCGTGTCGCGAATTACTGGCCAGCCGAGGCAGCTGCGTATGAGGATGTTTACAAAAAACAGGTGCTGGCACTAGCCCAGGATCGCCTAAAAACACTGGCCGAGCTCAGTATGATGACACGCTATTTCTTTGCCGAACCAGTCCGAAACGACGAATTAATTACTAGCAACAAACAGCTCAAGAAACTAGATGAAACCGAAATCCGCGAATTACTAACTGCGGCGATCGATCAGTTCGAGGCAATGGACGCTTGGACTCCAGAGACGATCCAGGAAACGCTCAACCAACTACTCGAAACCACGGGTCAGAAACCCGGCATCCTATTCAGCCTGATCCGCATCGCAGTTACCTGGGCGCCATTTAGTCCGCAATTAAACGATACGCTCGCACTGCTCGGTCGTGATCGCGCCGTCACGCGGCTAAAAAATTTCTAGAGAACGACTACTTGCGTACCGCAAAGCATATGCGGTATAATATCACCATGAGCGCCATGAAAAAACTATCTGATATTGCGCCGCTCTCAGAAAAACACCATTCCGAGAAAAAGCAACATCATGGTAAAGAAGCGGCTACTAACAACAAGTTGCCGAGATCTTCGAACGATAAAAAAACTCATATCTGGACAAAGCGTAAAACTATCATTATCGCGGGCGCTAGCTTACTCGTTTTGGCTATTGCCGCTATTTTAATCATGCTGTTTTCTGGCCACAGCAACTTTACTGGTGGTACCGTGAAAAATCCCGACACGGCCAACAAAACCAACGTCAAATACTATTCGCCGCTAACTGGTAGAGAAGTCGCCGACGAAGCCTCAACCAAACATCCAGTTTTGGCTGTCATGATCGAAAACTCACCTGATGCCCGCCCGCAGTCTGGGCTGAAAGACGCCGGGGTGGTCTTTGAGGCTGTCGCCGAAGGTGGCATCACCAGGTTCATTGCCCTCTACCAAGATACTGAACCAAGCCTGATTGGGCCGGTTCGCAGTGTTCGACCTTATTATTTAGAGTGGGCAGCGGCCTTTTCGCCAGCCATAGCACATGTCGGCGGGTCGCCCCAAGCCCTGACCATGATCCGGAGCGGCAATTATGGCGTTGATCTCGACCAATTCGCCAATGGATCGTCCTACTGGCGAGCCAAAGACCGCAAAGCGCCACATAATGTTTATACTGACTATTCCAACCTCACTAAACTAGCCTCCGCGAAAGGCAAATCTAGTTCCGAATTTACTGGACTAGCCAGACAATCCACCCCTAGCACATCAGAAACCTCGGCTACCTCCATTAACCTAGCGGTCAGCACTGGTCAATTTGCCGTATCCTATAAATATGACGCGACTAGCCGCACTTATCTCAGATATCTCGGAGGTGTTGCTCATATGGATAGAGAAAAAGGCCAAGTAGCGCCCGACGTCGTCATCGCCATCCACGTCAATCAGGCATTGCAGTCCGATCGGACTCATAACACCATTACGACCGCCGGTAGTGGTGAATGCTACGTATTCCAGAACGGCACGGTCATCAAAGGCACGTGGCACAAAGACGCCGCCACCGCACAACTAAAATTCCTCGACGAATCGAACCAGGAGATCAAGTTGGCGCGCGGTCAAACGTGGATCACGGCCGTACAAAATGGAAGGTCGATTACCTGGCAATGAGCGAACGACGCGACAGCATGGCGCTGCCTAGACTCTCTGACTTTTACGCCAACTTATTTAGCCGTAGCTGGTTACTATTCCTACTATCGGAAATTATCGTCATCGCTATCGTTGTAACTGTTTTTGGTTTTATAGTCGGACGCGTTAATCCGGAATCGGCCTTTATGATAACCATTATTGCTTTGATTCTGATCCAGTCATTCGTCAGCTATATGTTGTTACGCTATACACTAAAGCCAACAGAGATTATTATGCGCGCCTTGATCCAAGTCAGTGGTGAACCGTCGACCCAATCTCCGCCCGATCGCAAAGATCCGAGTTTTAAAAAGGACGGACTAGACCACGTTTTGGATATTATATATGCTAGAGAGCATATCGCACCTAGTGAAACACGCCATCCAGCCGATGATTTCCGTATCAAGATCCTCGAGACGCTACCGATCGGCATGATCGCACTCGATCGCGATAATAGGGTGATAGCCAAGAACTCTCGAGCACCAGTGACGGTTGACGAAAATCACGTCACCGAAATCCAATTAGATTTTTCAACCGTTGGAGATTCTCTATCTGAATGGTTAGCCCAAGTTGCGGGTAATCAAATCTCGGCCGAAAAGGTCTGGACGCGCATACCGAATGTTGCACCTGGCAATACCACCGAACGTCGCATCTTTGATGTCATCGCTCACTATAAAAAAGATGCTCCGACTGGCATCGAGACCATCCTTATAACCGTCGATCGCACCGCCGAGTACGCCGACGAAGAAGCTAACTTGGACTTTATTGCACTGGCGGCACACGAGCTACGTGGTCCTGTCACCGTTATTCGCGGCTACCTAGACATTTTGGACGAACAACTCGTCGGTCAACTCAGCGGCGAACAGCACCAGCTCATCGACCGCCTTAACGTCAGTGCTAAACGCCTCGCATCTTATATTAGTAACATTTTGAACGCTAGCCGATATGACCGCAAACATCTCCAGCTCACGCTCAAAGAAACCTCTCTCGCTAGTATCATTGACGACATCAAAGACGACCTAGAGCTACGAGCTCGCACCCTTAACCGCCAAATAGTTTGGCAAATACCTGCGAATTTACCGACCGTCGCCGCCGATCAATCCTCAATTGACGAGGTGATTTCCAATCTCATAGATAACGCTATCAAATACAGCCACGATGGCGGCAACATCGAAGTCGGTGCCGCGATCGACGATAAATTTGTAGCGATTTCGGTCCGCGACCATGGTATCGGCATCCCAGAAAATGTAGCGAGTGGTCTATTTAGTAAATTTTACCGTTCGCACCGCAGCCGCGACGCTATTAGCGGCACCGGCCTCGGCCTCTATATCTCACGTGCTATCGTCGAAAGCCACGGTGGCAATATCGAGGTAGAATCGCGCGAAGGTGAAGGCTCGCTATTTACCTTTACCTTGCCAATCTACGCTAGCGTATCAGATAAACTAGCAGGCGATAACAGTAACGCCCAGCTCATCAACGATACGAGCCAAAATGGCTGGATCAATAATCATTCTAGGGTAAAGAAGTAAGCCATGGAACAAACGAACCCCGCTGCCAAACGTATCCTCATCATCGAGGATGATCACTTTATCGGTGAAATGTATGGCCAAGCCCTAACATTTGCCGGTTTCAATGTCGAGTGGACAGCCGATGGTGAACGTGGACTGCTAGCCGCACAACAAGGCCAATTCGATCTGATCTTGCTCGATATTATGCTACCAGGCAGAATGGGCAACGAGATTTTGCACGAGCTAAAAGCTGGCCCTCATCCTATCAACTCACGCATTATTGTCACTACTAATTTTGAACAGGACAAAGAATCTCGCGCCATCATGGAATCTCTGGCCGACGCCTACCTCATCAAAGCCGACATCACGCCGCGCCGACTAGTTGAGATTATACGTAGTGTTCTCTCTACCTAAAACCAGTTCACTTTTCAAATCTAACCTGTTATAATATGAAAGCGGTCTCATACTAGAGGTATGAGACGGTTGCACTTCGGAAATAACGACAAAAATATGTGAGCACATTTTTGCTCGTTTATTTCTCTCATTGCTAGGTCTCATCGTCTAACGGTTAGGACATCAGGTTCTCATCCTGACAATCGGGGTTCGATTCCCCGTGAGATCACCAGTGAAAGCGCCCCAGTTTATCTGGGGTGTTTTCACTGGTAGGGTTTCTACAGGAAACCCAAACCACGAAGGGGTCCGGCGTAGCGCAGTGCAGAAAAATTAGCTCGCTCATTTTTCAAACAAGCGGAGGAGCGCAGCGATTTCCCCTAGATAGGGTATTCTACCGATTGCTCATTTTTGAACGAGGAAGTTTTATACCTATGGTATTCCCGTGAGATCGCTGTTACAATATAAAAATGATAAAACGTACAGAGACGCTACTAAAACCCGGCGTTCAGGTCGGACCCTACCAAGTAGATCGATTCAAAACGAAAACGCGCCTATCCGAGATTGCCGAGGCTACCCATGTTGAAACAGGTTATTCTGTGGCCTTGAAAATACCGACTGGGCCCGAAGGCCAAGAATTACTAGAAAATGAAATGACTATTTATCACTGCCTAAGGGGTATAAAAAATCTATATCTCGTTACAATGCATGGATCGGGCTTGTGGGGCGACACTCCCTATATCGCTACCGAATGGCAATCAAATGGCACATTACAGGAAAGAATCCCTACGCCGCCAAGTGCGGCAGAACTCACCGACACAATAGCTCAGCCACCTAGTCCGCGGGTTTTACAGCGCAACCTCAAAATTGTAGCTGATGCCGCAGCAGGACTCGCCGCACTACATGAAAATGCCACTGTCCATCGCGATATCAAACCGGCCAACGTGGCTGTTGATGACGTCAACACAGGAAAACTGCTCGATTTTGGTCTGGCGGCATCAATGAATAGTGCTTTATACTCGGAGCCAGGAATGATTGATGGTACGCTGGGTCAGAGTATCCCACCCGAAATTTTCCTAGACGGTGCAATCGCTGCTCCCTCCCGAGACGTATGGGCTATGGCCACAACGGCGTTTCGATCTTTGACCGGGGTTATGGTATTTGGCGAACCTAACCCAGCCGACCCAATAGAGCACTACCGCCAAATTGTTAAAGGACCGCAGCAAACACTCCGCGACTTTCACCCAAATGCGTCTTCTTATCTTGATAGTATCATTACCGAAGGTCTGAACCCAGACCCTACAAAGCGACCCTCGGCAGCAGAGATGCGAGATGTCTTTAACAGCTCAACTATCAGCTAGACAAGATCTTTGATCGTCGACTTAACGAGCGCCACCACCTGACGCGGCGTGTAGTTTGCTTTGACGATATAGCTATGCACATTTAGCGCTTTCATTTCGCTCGGTGCTTCTTCTTCGCCAATGTTGGTCAAAATAATAACTGGGGTAGATTTACTGGCTTCGTCTTCGCGAATTAATTTGAGCGCTTCGGCACCGTCCATCTCAGGCATCTGAATATCGAGCAAAATAATATCTGGATTGAACGTCTTGACCAGATCCACACCAGCCTTGCCATCGATCGCAATCCTCACCTCGAATCCATCGGCTTCGAATTTCATACCATACATGCGGCCAATCGTCTGATTGTCTTCGATAATAGCGATTTTGGTCATGGTTATAGTATATCACAAGCTAGGCGCCCACGACGCCTAGCCTAGTCATCTCGATTACGTTATAATAGGGCACAAGAACATGAAACAATATCCTGCAGATACCATAGCTGACACAGACAGATCGCCAGAAACCGTGCTGCTACCGGACAGGCGTGCGACGTTAACGACAACGATGTCTGGTAAAGCTGTTCATAGCACGGAATTCTACGCTAGCCAGAGCAAGGCAGAGACCTTGCGCCTAGATTTAATGGCACAACCAACCGGCATCGTTTCCCTGCAGGCGCTCGGCAGCATTCAGGACGCGACGATCGTAGATTTCGGCGCAGGCAATAGCTCATGGCTCGGTCAACAGATAGAGGAGGGGGGAGCTCGCTACATCGGGTTAGATACTCGCCCTGATGCTGTCGAAAGCCTGGCAACTGCTGGTCTCGAATCTCATATATTGGAATCGGATGGACGAGCCAATAATCTGCCGCCACATTGTGCAGATAAAATTCACGCTCGTTTCGTCCTGTCGTGGCTCGACGTAGGCGCCCGCAGAGAAGCTCTCGAGGAAATGTTCCGCCTCGTCAAAGCGGATGGACAGCTCGTAATTATTGACTACAACTGGGACGCCATCCAGGGGCCGCCAGAGCTCATGACAGCCGTCAAGACAACAATAGGCATTATGCAAGATTTTGGCTTTGACCCACAGTATGGGACAAAACTCGATACTGACATTCCTCGTACTATCAAAAATATTACCGGTGAACTAGGCGGAGACGTTTCGTATCATTCGCCCCATGCCGAACCACCATTTGAGGGCACGCTCCGAGATGCGTTAGATATCATAAGACAAACCGCCGAGAGCGTAAAGTCGGGATTGATGCGCGCCGAAAAATATGCCGACATAGCCAGGGTTGAAACGGCTCTTGCTGGGTTGGAGACCTATGCAGCCGGGCATCCCGACGCTCGAAATCGTGCCGTTTGGAGAAGGCGACTATACCATTCTCGGTCAATTACCTCGACATAGAGGCGAGATCGTTTCTGCAGAATCTGATAGTGCGATCGCTAGTCTACGGGAGCTGCAGGGCTATGCTTATACCAAATCAGGCCTCGTTGACAAACCCGAGAGGCAAGGAAAATGGGCGCTGTCAGAGGAAATCGATCCTCCTGGTCAAGTCGATCGCTCGCGCTATTTTACAGCAATCGACCAGAATGGCCGACCTCATAGCTGTATTCGATACATAACGTCGGATCCCAGCGGTGGTGCTAGGTCGCTACGCGCCTTCGATAGTCTAGACGAAGTCACGCAAATAGGATTGCTCCAGCAATACGAAGACGAAGACATCATAGAAATCTCGGCCTTTGCCAAAGATTACCAAGCTGGCAATTTACTCGATGTCGCCGTTGCGGTCATTGGAGCCGCGCTCGAGGCGAAACAGAGAGGTTACAAATGTGCTCTCATGGAACTACGAAAAGCCCAGCAAGCAAATATTGAACACGTGTTTGGCACGGATAATTTCACGGTTTTATGCGATTCGGTCACCATTGCCCAAGACGGCGTCAATGGAGACGAAGAGTACGTCATATTACGAGCCGATCCAGACACATTCCTACCTACTATGCTCGAGAATGTCGAGGCTAAACTCGCAGCAAACCCTAGGCCTGGCGCTAGACGATCTGGCTTTTTTGCAACGCTTCACCAGGTCCTAGAAACACATATGCGCCAGTAGTGCCAGTAGGTTATCGATGACGATAAGAGCATTCTATAGGATGTGAGCTATTACACGTAGTATAATAGTGTCATGACCTTGCTTATGGTTTTCGTGTTAGTATATCTGCTCCTCCTAGCATGGCTCGCAGTCTCGCAAAAGCCAGTCAAAGCAGAAAATTGGCTGCTCTTTGCAACAACTATTGCCATTGCTGGCTGGATAGGAACCATCTTTGGCCTGCAAACAGATGCCGGCACTAGCGTAGAATATGCTCGTCTCGTCTTTGCCCTAGGAATTTGGTCAATTATCCTTCCAACGCAGCTGATTAGCCTGATGGTGCTCAAGCGTTCGACCACCAAAGAGGTCATAGCGATTTCCAGCGTCATAGGTATCGCCATTAGTGTACTATGTTTGTCTGGTACGGGTGTCATAGACGGTGTCACGATCGACCAAAAGGGCCAGATTCCGATTCCACAGTACGGCATCCTGGCTCCGGTATATGCAGCCAGCATAATCGCAGCACTGCTCGCAATCAGCCTATTAGTAACCCGCGGCGCAGTGTGGGGCACAAAGAAATCTCGCGAACAGATGCGGGTCGTCGGGTTCTCGATGCTAGCAGCCACACTAGTCGCCATCGCTACAAACTTTGCATTGCCATTCCTCACACAAAACACAGAAAGTGCGTTACTAGCGCCCATAGCCGCTCTTATTATGATCAGTGGCCTGCATTATTCCATAGCTAAACAAGGATTATTTGACTTTAAACAAGCCGCCATGCGCACGATGGTATATTTATTGGTTCTCAGCACGCTCGCTGGCATTTATTTTGGGTTAGCATATCTGTTGTCCGTCGTGTTGTTTGCTGGGCGTTCGCCAACATACGATATTGATTCAAGCCTCATTAATGTCATTTCTGCGCTGCTACTGACTTTTTTGTTCCAGCCTGTCAAACATTTTTTCGACCACCTGACAAACCGTCTGTTTTACCACGGCGAGTACGACCCCGAAACATTCTCTCGTGAATTTGGTATGATTTTGTCTTACGATACTGACTTGCGGCTACTACTTCGCAAGGCTGGCAATTACATAGCGGACAGCCTCAAGGCGGAATCTGTATTCTTCTTGATCGTAAGGCGGGGAACATTTGGATCCGCCAGCACTGCAAAATCATCCTTGTCCGAGACAAATATAGCCAAAATCACAGCCTATTACAAAAAACATTTCAAATTTCCCGAGATCATGCGGGCTGATGTCGTCGAATCCGAGGAAGTCCGCCGCATATTAGAAATTCATCACGTCTATATCGCACTGCCGCTCATGCTCCAGGATCAAGTGATCGGCTATCTGTTCATCGGCGAACACAAGAGTCGTGGTTACACTATGCGCGATGTGCGCGTGATCGAGTCTATCGGCAACGAACTCGCCATCGCCGTTCATAACTCGCTATCGGTCGAGGAAATCCGCGAACTAAATGAGAGTCTCAAACACCGGGTCGACGAAGCTACGAGGGAAATCCGCCAAAGTAACCGTCGGCTGCAGCAACTAGACAAGGTCAAAGACGAGTTCATCTCGATGGCTTCGCACCAGTTACGTACACCGCTAACTAGCATCAAAGGCTACCTTGACACCGTCTTGCAAGGCGACCTAGGGCACGTCAACTCAACCCAGCGCGTCATGCTATCAGAAGCTTTCATCTCGAGCGAACGCATGGTGACGCTCATCAATGACTTTTTGAACGTCTCGCGTTTACAGATCGGAAAATTCGTTATTGAACGGCGCGACGGCGATCTAAAAGAAGTCGTGCGCGACCAGATCGACATGTTACGCAACCTAACCGAACAACACCGACTCCAGATCAAAGAACACATCGATGACAACGTTCCTACGGCATATATTGACATCGAAAAGTTGCGCCAGGTGATCTTGAACTTTATCGATAATGCGATCTATTATTCGAAACCAGACGCCCCAATTTACGTCAGCCTAACCAAAGAAAACAACCATATAGTATTTACGGTCAAAGACTCCGGAATTGGCGTGCCAGAATCTGAAAAATCTCAGCTATTCAGTCGATTTTTCCGCGCTAGCAACGCTCGTCAACATCGTCCCGACGGCACGGGCGTCGGGTTATTCCTAGCGAAAAAGGTCGTCACCCTGCACGGCGGCCAAATCATCTTTGAGTCAGAAGAAAACAAAGGTAGTACCTTTGGCTTTCGCATTCCGATCAATAGCAAAAAAGAAACACCTCATTAGTCGTTGACTCGTCGCTTTTTATGCTAAAATAGACATAAGCTTTTACGAAAGCAAGTTATCTGGTATGATCCCGAAAGGTGGGCAAAACGTTCAAGAGTTTCTTTAAGAAAAAGCAACGTCATGGTAAAAAATCTGGTAATTCCGGATTAGCAAGCCAGTCTGATGCTGTTATTAACACCATTTCTGATGGCGTCGCAGTCATTGATCGAGATGGTGTTATCAAGCTGTTCAATAAATCTGCCGCAGACATGACCGGCTGGGCAGTCGAAGACGCCTTGGAGCTAAATTTTAATAGTATTTTTCAATTCTTTGACGCTAGCGAACATCCGATCGACAACCAACACAATCCGATTTTGATTGCCATGGGCGCAGCTCGACCGGCCAAACTCGACGATGTCTTGCTAAAGACCAATTCTAGTAAATATATCCAGATCGGTATCCAGGCCACTCCAATCGGAAGCGACGCAGACGACAAACATTCAGACGAGCCGACTCGGCCAAACGTAGCAGTAACCTTCAGGGATATCACCGCCCAGCAAAAAGAACTCCGTCAGCAATCTGATTTTGTTAGCACCGCTAGCCACGAAATGCGCACGCCTGTCGCTATTATCGAAGGCTATCTCGGCATGCTAATTAACCCAGCGACCGCAACTGTCGATGCACGTGGACTGACCTACGCCCAAAAAGCTCACGAATCAGCCCAGCATCTCGGCCATCTATTCCAAGATCTCCTCGATGTCACCAAACTCGACGATAATCGCATGCGTAACACCCCGATCCTAGTCGACGCTGGCGCCGCCGCACGTCAAGCGGTCGATCAATTGCAGAGTCAAGCAGCAGCGAAAAACTTGAAACTGACGTTCGAAGCAGCCGGCCAACTGCAACCAATGTATATAATTTACGCTGATATTGACCACCTCCAAGAGGTCCTCGACAATCTGATCAGCAACGCGATCAAATATACCAAAGAAGGCTCGATCAATGTTTCAGTAGGCGAGGAAAACCAAAAGGTTCGCATATCTGTCAAAGACACCGGTATCGGCATACCGTCAGAGGACGTTCCGCATCTGTTCCAAAAATTCTATCGCGTCGATAGCAGCGACACGCGCGAGATCGGCGGCACCGGACTAGGACTTTATCTCATTAAAAAATTAACCGAATATATGGGTGGTCGAGTCGGCGTGAATAGCGAATATGGTCAAGGTTCAACGTTTTGGGTAGAATTTGATCGTCTCAACCGCGAACAGGCTCTGGCCAAAGCCCGCGAAATAAAAGCGAGGGAGCGTCAAGGATTATAATTATGGTGTACTTTACAGGGCAGAAAAACATTAGTATAATGGGGGGCAGATGACTAAAATTCTATTGGTTGAAGACGACAAGGCTCTGCGCGAGATTTATGGCGTTAGACTACTAGCCGAGGGTTACGACATCGTCAGCGCTGGCGATGGCGAAGAAGCCCTGACCTCCGCTATCAACGAACATCCCGACCTGATCGTGAGCGACGTTATGATGCCAAAAATTAGTGGTTTCGAGATGATCGACTTGCTCCGTACTAACGAAAAAACTCGTGATATAAAGGTAATCGTCATGTCGGCCCTCGGTGGTGAATCACAAAAGGAGCGTGGCCGTTCACTCGGTGCTGACCGTTATTTAGTAAAATCTCAAGTCGGCATCGAAGATGTTGTCGCCACCGTCAAGCAAGTCCTAGCCGAACCGCCCAGGCAAGCTTCCGCCCCAGCTGGTGCTAATCCAGCAACGCCAACACCGGTCCCAGCACCAACTACGGTACCAGCTGCTACTATGCCAGCCGCGGGTCAATCAGCTTTCAATCCTGTCCAGGCTACTGCTCCGAGTACCGTCACTGGCACAGATCAGCCTAGCTTACCAAATACACCTCTTTCGGTTCCAACTGTCATGAACCCGGCCCCAGCGCCGGCACAGACTCCATTCACGCCAGCACCAGCCGCCGGTCAATCATTGCCACCAATTCCATTGCCGTCGACTCAACCGCCAGCTCAGACTCAGCCCATAGCGCCGGCACAACCAGCCCCACAACCCGTTGCGCCTCAACCGCCTCAGGTTATTGAACCGACGACTACCGTACAGCAGCAACAGCCATCAACCGCTCCTGTAGCACCTACCGCTCCGGCCGCAGCACCGCCTAGCGCTACGCCAGCTGTCGGCGGTGTCAAAGTGATCCAACCAACTGGCGTCTCAATGAGTCCGAAAATCAATATTGATGATCTGCTCGCCAAAGAAGAAGCCGTTGAAATCGCTCCGGGTCTGAATATGAACGCTACCGTTCCTACCGCGGCACCCGTTGAGGCTGCTGAACCAACTGGTACGCCAGCTATCTCAATCGGTCAAAACGGTGTAATTGATCTCGATGCCGCTACAACTGAAACTGCTAGCACTTTTCCTGCCAGCTCGTGATAGAATGGGCATATGCGATTAAACAAATTTGTAGCTACTGCTACTGGTAAGTCACGACGCGAAGCCGATCTGTTAATTGCATCTGGGCGAGTCCGCATAGATCAGAGAACCGCCACGATTGGCGACCGCGCGCCCGACAATACCGCTGTTTATCTCGATGACAAAGAGCTGCACCTACCCGCCGAATCTACCGTCGTCATGCTGAACAAGCCAGTCGGCTACGTCAGCTCCCGGCGCGCCCAGGCTCGCGATGCCCGAACTTTGTATGAACTACTGCCGCCCGAGCTCCATCAGCTCAAAACCGTCGGACGTCTAGATCAAAACAGCTCTGGTCTAATTTTGCTGACCGATGATGGGGATTTTGCTTTTCGCATGACTCATCCCAAATTTGTCAAAGTTAAGATCTATGAGATTCAGCTCGACTGCCCATTAGAACCCTTGCACCAACAGATGATTTCTGACTTTGGCGTCGATCTCGAGGACGGTAAATCAAAATTACTGCTCGAAAGTCTAGACGATCGACGACTCAAATGGCGCGTCACCATGAGCGAAGGTCGCAATCGCCAGATTCGTCGCACGTTTCGAGCCCTAGGCTACACCGTCGTCAAGTTACACCGAACACATTTCGGCAACGTTACGTTAGGCAGCTTAAAGCCAGGGCAGTGGAAAAAACTCGATAAAGTGATATAATTATACACGCTATGCGAGAGCCCAATCTTTTAGCACGCCAATTCGCCGATCAGTTACGGGCTATCAACGATACGAAAAAACGCGAGCAGTCTGCGCTCGAAACTGCCGAGAAACTCCACGTTTCTACCGCCGGAGCTGGGCTAACCTTTCTCTACGAGAGCCTACGCAATGCTTCGGAAAACGCCGACGAGAAATTATTGCTGGAACGGGCGGTGCGCCGCTTTTTCAAACGAGCCTATTTAACCCCAGACAACAGCAGCCTGCGCGATGCTGGCACCGAACTCGTCACCGAGCTCACGTTGGCTGGCTATCTGGAAAACGATAGTATTCCACTAGCTGTCATCGATTCAATCACCGATATTGCCAAGGCCTATTCAACCACCCGCAAAAAATTGCTAGAACGTTTCCCGCGCGACACGGTCGAGCGCTGGACGCTGGAGCCGATGGCGGCTGCCATCGAGGCGCAGCTACGCGACCATCGATTGGGTCTAGCGTTCACCGATCTAGCCTATAATTATTTCCTCAGCGCCATTGACGCCGACAAGTTCTTTGGCGGCAAAAAACCCGCTAGCTACGAGGCGATTTTATTCGTCGCTGTCAGCAGCGCCCTCACCAAAAATGATTCGGCTGCTATCCGATTCAACCTCCTCAGCCGTTACCAGATTTCGCCGTCTCGTGCCGTTGATTTTGCCAAATTCAATACTCAGATTGATCAAGTATTCACCAATCCGGCGCTCGAACGAGTCAAACATCTCGTCGATCGCCACGGTGCGCCCTTACGTATTTTGCTCCGCAGTATGAACGGCAATGACAAATTGGCCGACCACATGCTCAGCGAAAAAGCGTTTCTCGGACCTTATGATTCTGCTATTTCTGAATCATACACCAGCGTCAGTGAGAGTATCAGCCGCGGTATTTTTCGTAGTGTTATATTCCTGATTATCACCAAATTTATCATCGGTGTTGGTATCGAAGTGCCGTACGATCTGATGGTTAATGGTCACATCGGGTGGCTTGCGCTATCTGTTAACTTGCTGACTCCGCCACTCTATATGATCGCTTTGCGTTTAACGCTCCTCATGCCATCAGCTGAAAACACGCGCGCCTTGCACCGCGAAATTACGCGGATCTTGTTCGAGCCAGTCCCGACCAAACCATTCCTCGGCGTTCGACCGAAAAAGAAATTTAGCGCCGGCTATAATATTGCCTATGCATTGGCTATCATTGCCGTTTTCGGTGGATTCGGCTATCTATTGGTCCAATATGCACGATTTGAATGGATCCATCTAGGTATATTCTTCTTCTTCATCAGCACAGCTAGCTTCCTCGGCTTCCGCTTGTCTCGGGCTATTCGCGAAATCGAGGTCGGCGAAGAAGCCCAGACCAGCGTTACTATGCTCCGCGATTTCCTCTATATGCCATTCGTCGCTGTCGGCCGCCGCATTAGCGAAACCTACGCCCAGTTCAATATCATCTCGCGCTTTCTCGATATGTTCGTCGAGCTGCCGCTCAAAACCATCCTTGGTTTTGTCCGGCAATGGGGCAGCTTTCTCAGTGCTAAAAAAGATAGTTTCTAGAATATCTTGGCGACATCATCTAGTACTAGTTCAGGAATCTCGTCAAATGGCAAGCCTTCGGTCAACTCGTCCATCAATAGTCCGTCTTTGGCTGCTGGTAGGGTTTTAAGGCTCTCATTACCGGCCCAGCGCGATACGCTCGATTGATAGGCCCGACGCATAACATCATACACAAATCTATAGGCATCTATCTCTGCTATCGTATATCGATGACGCAGACTATGATCTGAATCAAACGTCGCCATCGCTGGCTCATCAATAATCTGCTGCACATGAGCTAGCTCATGAAGCAATATCAACTCTAGTGGATCGCGACCCGGCAAAAAAGCATGCTTGAATACTGTTACTCCGGGATTCATGCGTAGTTCATAGGCTATCGGACCCCAATTAGTTGGTACGTCGATTGTCGTTTTTGGCATCACCGCCATAGCATCAACCGTCAACTCTCCAGATGCTTTACGGCTAGGATCTGAAACAATACGTCCTGCACTAAATGTTTTCTGCCTAATTTCTGCAATAGCGTTTCTCACTAATACATCAGGATCGACAGCCACTTCGTACGTTTTTAACCAATCGCTATGATTAGATTGCTGCTCCCCACCCATATACACCGACGAATCACCAAACACCATGACCTCATGATCGCGCCTCAATGTCATCATTGGCAATGCCTCTCTAGCGATTTGACGCCTAGAAAGTTCGATACGACCATGATTATTATTAGGAATCTCTAGCCTATTAAGATACGTTTCTATTCGACCTATGCGCTCCCTCAACTGGGGTGGGGCGGTCTCCCGGGCCGCCCCGAGCAGGCTCGCCGCCTCTGAGCAGCTGTCATCTAACAACCTTTTATCTGCTCTGGCTTGTTTCGAGATAAAGTTCATCTTACCATTTTATCATATTTATGCTAATTAGTCAATATTTACCTCTTGAAAATATCCGCTGGTTCTGGTACAATTATACCCATATTATGGCGAGTAAATTACCGACTGTTGCTATCGTAGGCCACGCAAATGCGGGAAAGTCTTCGCTATTTAACCGACTCGTACGCTCGAAACAGGCGATTGTTGCCGCCGAAGCTGGCACAACGCGCGATAACGTCATCGGCACTGTTGACCTCGGTGACCGTCAGTTTAGAGTCGTCGATACCGCCGGCCTCAAACCTGCCGAGGATGAATTTGAAGCCTCGATCCAAGACCAAATCGCCGATGCTATCGAACTAGCCGACGCCATCGTATTGGTTATTGATAGCACCAATTACCCCGACCAAAAAGACCGTGACCTCGCCAAAAAGATCCTACGTGGACAGAAACCAACCTTTCTAGCCGTCAACAAAACTGATTTGAAAGAGAGCCTGCCGGCTGACGAATTTCGTCGCCTCGGCATTAAAAATATCGTGCCGATTAGCGCCGAGCATAACAGCGGTGTCCGCCGACTCGTCGACCAGCTAGCCGAAACCCTGCCAAAAGCCAAAGAAGTCCAGGAGGACGATATCCTCCGAATCGCCCTGATCGGTCGACCAAATGTCGGTAAATCTCATCTGTTCAATCGCCTTGCCGGCAAACAGCAGGCCATCGTCGCACCCATCGCTGGCACTACCCGCGATGTGAACCGCGTCTCTGTCCGCTATCACGGTCAAGCTATCGAACTGCTCGACACAGCTGGTGTGCGTCGTTCTGGCAAGATCGAACGTGGTATTGAAAAATTCTCGGTGCTGCGCACTGTAGCGATGACGAGGCCGATATTTGCTTGCTCCTCATGGACGTCAACGAACTGAGCACCGGTATCGATCAAAAGCTCGCTGGCATGATCGCCGAAGCCGGCAAAGGTCTCGTCATAGTGGTTAGCAAATGGGACAGCGTCGAAGGCAAAGACGCCTTTACTCGTGACGCGCTGGCACCACAAATTATTGCAAACTTCGATTTCGTGCCGTGGGCGCCATTGATTTTCACCAGCTCCGTAACTGGACAGAACGTTTCAAAATTATTTGAACTAGTTAGCCAAATTGCTACCGAACGTAACCGCACGATCAAGACCCGCAAACTAAACGATTTGTTGCAAAAAGCTATCCTACGTCATCCGCCAGCTGGTCTAAAAAACACTCATCCGAAATTCCGCTATATTGTCCAAACTGATCATAATCCACCTTGGTTCGTCATCTATGGCAGCAATTTCAAATTTATCCACTGGTCATACAAACGCTACATCGAGCGCCAGTTCCGCGAGGAGTTTGGTTTCGGCGGCACGCCAATCAAATTCAGTTTCCGCGACGAGAAACAAATCAAGGCCAACAAAGAACGTACTGCTCAGGGCCTTGAACCTGTAACCAAAGCCTACAAACAGACCAAAGACGACCAATAGATCAAATACGATGGAATTTCCAAAAGACAGAAGCGACCAAGATCGGACCCACGAAGGATCTCCTCTAGAAATCCTCAATAGTGATAACACTACAGAGACTGTCAATCACATCGTAACGCTATACCATGTCGGCGACTACGAAGACGCCGAGGACCAGCTGGCTGATCTATTGCTCGACTGGAGCGGGCGAACCTTTGATCTCACCTGTTACGGGCAATTATTAGACGGCCGAGCCAATTGGAACCCCGATAGCGCTACTGGCGTCTTCGATTGTCCAGCCGTGTTCCAACGACCAGCCATCATTGACGACAAACTACACCTAGTATTTTGGCCAGAGTCGAGTATCGTCACTAATCCAGACGGTAGTCAAACTGCTACGGCTGAAATCGTAACCGAAAAAGGCGATCTGTTAAATCTGCAGTATGGCACAGCTATAAAAATCGAGTCTGTAGTCGATTATACCGACAAAGCCTACACAGATCATCTGGCAGCCAAGGCTCACCGCATGATGTCCCTAGCGGTCAATCGTATCAGCCTTTCTGATCTAGACCGATTAGATCAGATCCGTGAAACAGCTGACGCTATTAGGGATGACGAGGAAATAGCCGCCTATAATGTCATTTACAAAAATCGCATCATGGAGCTATCACCACGTCGCTATTTTACAGCTCCACCAGCGGATATGCCTTTTGTCACCGGCCTGTGTTTATCGGATAACACCTCAGAGACCACTATCAAAGGTATGTTCTCTGGCCTAGTCATGATTGAGGAACTCGATACTGACCACCAGCCCAACATCGCTAGTTTATGTATAAAACTCTTGTCCACTAACGGCAGGGGCGAGGTCATCGAGCGTTATGCGCCGCTATCTAATCTCATACATCCACCTGTTTGCGACTGGACCGATGCCGACCGAACGATAGATTGATAGCAGCCACTGTAGTAGAATAGATATATGAAATTGATCATTGGTCTCGGTAATCCCGGCAACGAATACGCCCGCACGCGTCATAATTTTGGCTGGATCATGCTCGATCATATTGCAAACGCAGTCGGAGCAACCTGGGTGCATAAACCGAAATTTACTGCCGATATTGCCGAATATACTATTAATGGCGAAAAAGTAATCCTCGCCAAGCCTACGACGTATTATAATTTATCCGGCGAAGCGACGCGCAAAATCAAGGATTTTTATCATATTGAGAATAACGACATTGTGACGATTCATGATGAAATAGCGCTACCGATCGGGTCGCTCCGAACGCGCCGCGGCGGCAGTGATGCTGGTAATAACGGTATCAAGAGTCTGATTGCACATATTGGTCCAGATTTTGCCAGGGTTCGTATCGGCAGTGGTCAAGTCGCCGGGAATAATGGCGACGCCAGGCCAACTGACCATCGTGATCACGTCCTATCACGTCCCGCAGCTAGCGAGATAGAACTCCTCGCTAAACTCGAGCCACAAGTTCAACATATCGTTAGCGATTTTATCGGCGGCACGTTCTTTGAAACGACTTATTCAGCCTAAATATAATAGTCTTTGGTTATTCACCCACAATAGCTGCTATGCGGTGCAAACTTGCCGTACCTGACGGATCAGCCCCGATACTAGTTAGTATCTTTTTAGCCCTCAGCTCCGACAGATTGCTGCTCACTAGTAGCTGCAGCATATTTCCGGTCAGCTCATCTGGGACACCGGCTCGCTCCAATAACTCAGCCCAATCACCGCCCATCGCAATATGTGCTCTAACGCTGCGCCTCAGATCGCCGATCGACAGCCGATTATTGATCGGCTCAACTGGCTTCTCGCTAGTATCAGTAGACTCTGGCGCTACGTCAGATAATACCTCGGTCGGCAAGGCTAGCTCGACAGCACGCAATGACAAATCCACTAGGTGCTGCCGATTTATAATTTCTACTACGCCAGAATTGAACCCTGGAGCTTCATCACCAGAATTGATGACTCTGAGCCATTCCGGCCCTATGCGTCCGCCAATCACAACCGAATCGGCCTGGTGGACTTGTAGATCCTTATGAACGATCTGCTTGATGCCTTCTCTCGTAGCAGGCGAACGACCGCCGCGACCCAGGCGTTGCATCATAGCTAGACGACTAATTTCCTCAAAAGTACGGCTGGGCGACTCAGTATCGGCTACATTGAGATTCTGTAGCCACGACCACATATGATTGACTCTAGTCGTTTTCAGATCTAACAGCTGCGCGACCGCCGGCATGCCAAAGCCTCGAGCCCACGCCCGTTCATCCGGAGTCTTTAGAATACGCAGCCAATTATCATAAGCCGTCTCTCTACTGGCGCTAGATCGCTCACTCTCAGCCAAGACAACACCTTTCATTTAATCTAGTATAGATATTACAACTAAATTGTATTTTTGTCAATCAAAACCGCCGAGTTATCGGTCGGCATCGCGCGATGCTTACTGAAAAATCAAAAAACCGCCATTCAAATGTTGGCGGAGCTGCGATTTCTGTAATCAAAAAACCGCCAGCAAGGGTGGGCATCGCTGGCGGTTATGTGACCCTTCGACGCACCCGACTGGGTAGAACTAGGTTCAAGCGCGACCCACCTCACACTTGGGGTCCGCCGGTCAAAGGGGTTAGATACGCGCCGATTTTGTCACCGTTTGGCGCCCGCACGCCGTAATTGTCGTGCAAACTAGGTGACGAAAGTGGAGGGTAGATACTTTCATCCGCGCGTAGCCTAACATAAATTGATTATGTTAAAATGGGGGTATAAGGTGCTTCTCGTACGATAATCGCACGATAACGTTAGACATTGTAGCACTTTAAGTTTTATTTGTCAACACTTTTTGAATAAATCATGAATAAGGTCAAGCAAATATCACCCCTGAATCATAAATTTCTTCAGCGTGTATCTGTTATTGACAATCCTGCAACTACCATTTGGTATATGGGCGAAATACCGGAAAACTGGAGTGAACGACCCTCGGTCGCTATCGTTGGCTCACGCAAACCGACCGAATATGGTCGCAGTGTTACCCTGAAATTAGCCTCGGCGCTAGCAGCTCGCGGCGTCGTTATTGTTAGCGGACTAGCACTCGGACACGACGCGCTCGCCGCACGCGGCGCCCTAGACGCTAGCGGCACGACAATCGCGGTCATCGGCAACGGTCTCGATAATATCCACCCTCATTCTAATAGTCTATTGGCCCGCGAAATCGTAGAGAAGGGCGGGGCCATCATATCTGAATATGAACCCGATGCAGCCGTGCGGCGGTGGAACTTTCTAGAGCGCAACCGTCTCATTGTGGCTCTGAGCGATGTCGTTGTGGTGGTCGAGGCCGGCGAACGATCTGGCACCATGAATACTACTGCGCATGCCTTGACCCAAAATAAAGATCTGATGGCCGTACCCGGCAATATCACCTCGCCATTATCGATCGGCTGCAACCGCCTGATCGCCCAAGGTGCCGAACCAGTATTATCCGTCGATGATATCCTCGAGAAACTCCGCTCTATACATGCCAGCCGACATAACCAAACGGCCATGGCGCTGCTCGCAGATCCACAGACTGCTGCGACAACTCCGCTCGACCAGCTCATCGGTACCACTGACGCCGAAACCGCCATATTGCAAGCTATCGCCCGCGGTCTCAGCGATGGCGACGACATCCTTACCGCCACGAAACTGAGCCCTAGCAACTACAACATCGCCCTGACCATACTCGAACTCAACGCCCGTATCCGCCCCCTGGGCGCTAATCGGTGGACATTAGCATAACCTCTTATTTGACATAAATCATTAAAAATTATATAATGAAAAGATATGGCAAAGAAACAGACTCCGCATGGCAAGCATCCTATCGCCTCTAGAAAAGCTAGCGGAATATTGAATGCTGATGATTTTTCGGAGGCTACTACCGGACGCCGACCGAATGCTATCACCGAGTCACCGATCACTGGAGCGGTTGTCCTGCAACAGAAAGGCATCTACCAAATGTACCGCGCGGCCGTTATCGCAACCCTAAGAGCCAACGGTTCTAGTGGCGGTACGATACGGAACGAAGGTAATTACTTTCATCTCACCGCTAATTTTCCCGATGTCGATAGCGCCCGGTTAGCACTCGATGCAATTCGCGACATTACCCACCTACACCGCAAATAATTGAATTTTATTTGCGCAAAGCTAATTTTTACGTTACACTGGGGCGCGTATGCCGAAAACTATAAGCAATTTAGTCATTGTCGAGTCCCCAGCCAAAGCTAAAACCATCGCTGGCTATCTCGGCTCAGACTTTACCGTTAAATCCAGTATTGGCCACATTCGTAGTATCGCGAAAAAAACCAGCAAGGGTCAGCCGCCGATTGATACAGACCACAACTTTGAAACTGTTTATGAAATCGACCCTGAAAAGAAAAAGACCGTCACGGAACTGAAAAAGCTCGCCAGCGAGGCGAGTACCGTCTGGCTCGCCACTGACGAAGACCGCGAAGGAGAGGCGATTGCCTGGCATCTCTGCGAAGTATTGGGTCTCGATCCGACCAAAACCAATCGCATCGTCTTTCACGAGATCACGAAAAGCGCTATCCAGGCAGCTATCAAAGAGCCACGCACCGTCGATATGAATCTCGTCCAGGCGCAACAAGCCAGGCAAATTCTCGACCGACTGGTCGGATTCGAACTCAGCCCGGTCGTCTGGCGTAAAGTCCCTGGTGGTAAATCGGCCGGCCGCGTCCAGAGCCCAGCCGTTCGATTGCTCGTCGAGCGCGAGCGCGAAATTGCCGCTTTCGAGAGCAACTTTACCTTCAAGATCACCGGGGAGTTTGCAAAAAACGCTAATCTATTCAAGGCGACATTATCGACCGAGTTCGACGATGAGTCGTCGGCCAGCACTTTTCTAGAGTCATTATCAGGGGCGGAATTCACTATCAGCGATATCGAAACCAAACCCGCCAGCCGAAATCCTTTGCCGCCGTTCACGACCTCAACCCTGCAACAAGACGCCAACGCCCGCCTCGGCTACGGTGCTCGCACCACCATGAGTGCCGCTCAGGCACTGTACCAGGCTGGTCTGATTACCTATATGCGTACCGATTCTTTGAACCTGTCAAATCAAGCTCTCGGCAGTATCGGCAATTATATTTCCTCGGCATTCGGATCAAATTATCATCAGGTCCGCAAGTATAAAACTAAATCCTCTGGCGCCCAAGAAGCCCACGAAGCCATCCGACCGACTGATATCGCCCGGGAAACCGTTGACGCCGAACCACGCGCTCAGAAATTATACGATCTGATTCGTCGCCGCACACTAGCCTCCCAAATGGCTAGCGCCAAGCTCGAACGTACTACTGCCACGATCACTATTAGCGGCCATACTGAAACATTCACCGCCAAAGGCGAAGTCGTGCTATTTGACGGCTTCCTCAAAATGTACGGCACCGCCAAAGACGAATTATTACCGAGCCTAGCAGCTGGCGATGAGTTACAGGTCAAGCAGATCGTCGCTCGACAGACTTTTGCCAGACCACCAGCCCGCTACACCGAAGGTTCACTCGTCAAAAAGCTCGAGGAGCTCGGTATTGGCCGCCCATCCACCTACGCCACGATTATCAACACCATTCAAACCCGTGGCTACGCCGAAAAAGGCGACGGCGAAGGGGTTGAGAGGGAAGTTATTGAGCTGGCATGGCCAAAGAATGTGCTAGGTAAGCCGTTAGAGGAGGCTCTGAGCGACGGGCTCAGCACCAGCGACGAAACCCGTAACGACGGGCTTGAATCGCGTTCCGAGAATGGTTTACTAGCACAGAGCAGTGATCCATCGGTCCAGCGCACCATCGTCACCGAAAAAACTGGCGCTACCAAAGGCAAATTGATCCCAACCTCATCCGGCACCGTCGTCAGCGACTTTCTCGGCAATTATTTCGATAACATCGTTGATTACGACTTTACGGCTCAGGTCGAAACCAATTTAGACGAAATCGCCGCCGACAAACTAGACAAAACCACTATGTTGCGCGAGTTCTACGACCCATTCCACCAAAAAATCGACCAGTCCGGCACTATCGACCGTTCGCAGGTAGCCCAGGCGAGAGAACTGGGCATTGATCCCAAATCTGGCGAGGTCATCCTGACCCGCGTTGGGCGCTTTGGTCCGATGGTCCAGATGGGTGATGGTAGCAATCCAGACAAAAAACCGCAGTTTGCCAACATGCCAAAAGGTACAACTATCGACACTATCACGCTGGAACAAGCCCTCGAAGCCTTTAAACTACCGCGTGTCCTGGGTCAAACCACTGATGGGCAAGATATCCGCGCTAACGTCGGCCGCTTTGGTCCATTCCTGCAAATCGGCACCAAAACCACCAAAACCAAGCCACTCTATGTCAGCCTCAAAACCGATGACCCTCACGATATCACACTGAAACGTGCGCTCGAACTCTACGCCGAAAAGCTAAAGGATGAGGCTGAAAAGAACATCGCCGAGTTCGATAACGGTATCAAGATCCTCAAAGGTCGTTATGGCCCCTATATTACCGATGGCACCAAAAATGCCAAGATACCAAAGGATCGTGAACCGAGTTCGATCACCCCCGAGGAGGCAAGGGCCTTGATCGACGCTGCACCGGATAAACCGAAACGTCGCCGTTTTTCTAAAAAATAATTTCACACTCTGTGTTTAATGTTGTCAATATTGACTTTATTTGTAATAATAAATATTGTTTTAGCAATTTACATCACAAAAAACGTTAACTTGATACGCTAAAACAAAAACCTTGCCTAAAAGAAAAGTTTGTCGTATAATAGGGATAACGTGGGAAAAATTACAGTTAAATTATTCAAATAATGCGAAGGAGATAACATGGCTGATGCGCCTGCTACTGGAAAACAATTCGAAGAAGTCGCGAGCAAAGTGCTCGACGTGATCGACCGACCCCGCGAACGAGAGGTCGTAGAACGACGCTTTGGATTGACTGGCGCAAAAGAAACGTTGGAATCTGTTGGTGAAACTCTCGGTATCACCCGCGAACGTGTCCGCCAGATCGAGAAAGCCACTCTGATCCGGGCCAAAATCAGCCTCGACGACGGCAAAAACCCTGCCTTTGATGCCGCCGAAGTCGAACTCGTTAAATCGCTCCACGAACTCAACCGCGCTGCACGTATCGAAGTGCTCGCCGACAAGCTCCTTGGTAGCACCGATATCAAATCACGCGGCATCGTGAGCTTGCTCGCTGAACTGTCCGAAAAGACCGTTGTTACCTCTGAAAATGATCGTTATTATCCAGCCGTCGTACTGAGCAATGAAAAAGATGACAAAGTTATCAAGCAGGCCGTTGACGCCATTGTCGCTGCCCTGAAAAAGCACGGTCAGCCAGTGGATCGTGACGGATTATTCGCACTCGTCAGCGGCTACGAACATCCGGATCAAGTGACCGCTATGGCTAGTATTAGCAAACAAATCGCCAGTCTCGATGGACTATGGGGCCTGATTAAATGGCCGTTAGTTAATCCTCGCAATATTCGCGACAAAATCTATATCGTACTAAAGCAAGCTGGCAAACCAACGCACTTTGCTGACATTGCTGCCGCTGTTAAATCCCAGAATTTCCGTCGCAACAATGTAACTGAACAGGCAATTCATAATGAGCTGATAAAGGACAACCGATTCGTTTTGGTCGGCCGAGGTATTTATGCTTTGTCTGAGTGGGGCTACGAAGCTGGTTCAATTACCGATGTTATTCGCCGTATCTTAGAAAAGGAAAGCCCGCTACATCGCGAGGAAATTGTTCGTCGTGTTCTAAAAATCCGTCAGGTTCGTGAAGCTACTATCCTATTGAATTTACAAAATAAACCGGAATTTAAACGTGTCGCCAAAGCTCAATACGCATTAGACGAAATAAAGGAGTAATCAACCATGGCTAAACCACTCTACGAGGATAAACCATTTGACTCATCAAAAACAGGCTCGTTGGAGCTGTGGGGCATAGGCGGTGGAGGCTCAAGGCCTCCGCTTGATGACGATTTCTTGCCCGAAGAGTATCGAAGGCCTGTCGAGGTTCATCCTCAAACAAAACCGCTGGCCGACAAAGCTCTGAGCACAGAGATTCTACCACCTCAATCCGAGGCCGATCACAACGCTCTGGACGCATAGACATAACCTCTTGCGTTTTCACCTCTGATGTGATATAACTATTAGAGAATGATTGAATGGCTTTTTCAATTCTTATTACAGTGGTACATCTGGTTGCCGCTAACAGCCATACTAGCCTTTATGACTTGGCAAAACTATCGCAAAGCTAAGGTTATCGACACCTATGACTATGTGCTGTTGACCCTAGAAATCCCACGCAATAATGATAAAAAGGAACTAGCGGCTGAACAGTTATTTGCCAGTTTGCATGGTATACTGCGCGACAAAAAAGAACTGCAGATGAGCGGGGGCATTCAGGAGCACCTAAGCTTTGAGATTGCTAGCGTCGCTAATCAAATCCGTTTTTATGTACGAGTCCCCAAACACCTCCAGAACTTTGTCGAAGGTCAGATTTATGCGCAGTATCCAACGGTACAGATTTACGAAGCTAGCGAAGATTATGCCGCCAGCAGCGGGGATCATCCAGTCGTAGCTGTTGCCGAGTTAGTTTTAACTGATAATGAATTTCTGCCAATCAAAACTTTTCAAAGCTTCGAAGTTGATCCTTTGGCAGGTATTACGGCGGCGTTATCCAAGCTTTCTAAACAAGACGAAGAAATTTGGTTTCAGATTCTAGCCCGGCCAATAGCTGATGACTGGCATGCTCGGGCGTCCAGATTCATCGCGAGATTAAAGTCAGGTTTTGGTACTACTACCAATAGCGGTGGGTGGGTTTGGTTTGCTCAGATTATCGAAGCCCTCTGGAAACCACCGGAAGGCGGCCCCGGTTCAACGACAACGCGCGAGATGAGCGAGCGCGATAAAACTAGAGTAGCCGAAGCTGAGAAAAAATCACAAAAACTTGGTTATGAGGTCAAGATTCGCTTAGCCTACTTAGGCTCCAGTCCGGATTCAGCTCGTGCCCAAATTAATGCCGTTGCTAGTGCCTTTAAGCAATTTAATTCAACTAATCTAAATGGTTTTCGCCTGGAGTCAAATCCTTCGTTCAAGAGGGAAGACCTGCAAAAATACTCAGCCCGCTATTTCCCGGATAATGGTTTCGTATTGAATATCGAAGAGTTAGCCAGTGTCTTTCACTTGCCGCACACTAACGTTGAGACGCCAAACGTCGTCTGGGCTAACAGCAAAACCGCCGAACCGCCAACCAAACTACCGCTACTAACTGGCGAGCATAGTCATGATGATCAGATTAGTGCTTTTGGACTAACCAATTTCCGCGGCTTGCAGCAGCAATTTGGCATGTATCGCAGCGATCGCTCGCGCCATGTATACATAATTGGTCAAACCGGTACAGGAAAATCCGGGCTGTTAGAACTCTTAGCATTATCGGATGTTTATCATAAACAAGGTTACGCTATCATTGATCCGCACGGAGACTTTGCGGTGGACAATCTCCGATTCGTACCAGCAAATCGCATTCAGGACGTTGTCTACTTTAACCCTGCCGATACAGCGTATCCTTTGGGCTTTAACCCCATGGAAGTCTACGACCCGTCGCAGCGCAACAACATCAGCTCAGAAATCATCGGTGTACTAAAACGTATGTTCGGCGAATCTTGGGGACCGCGCTTGGAATATATCCTGCGCTATACCATACTAGCGCTATTAGAGTACCCAAATACTACCATGCTCGATATCACCAGGATGCTAACCGACAAAAAATTCCGAAATCAAGTTCTCGCCGAAGTCAAAGATACGGTGGTTCTCCAATTCTGGCGGGTGGAGTTTGCGTCTTGGAATGATAAGTTTGTCGCTGAGGCCATTGCTCCTGTGTTAAATAAAGTCGGCGCCTTTGTCGCTAACCCAATCATTAGAAATATCATCGGCCAGCCAAAGAGCACCTTTAACATCCGCCAGATCATGGACGAAGGCAAGATTCTGGTCGTCAACCTCTCAAAAGGTCTGATCGGCGAAGACAACGCAGCTATCCTAGGATCGTTCCTCGTGACGAAAATCCAGCTCGCCGCCATGAGTCGCAGCGACATTCCAAATGTCGAGGATCGGCGACCGTTCTATCTCTACGTCGACGAGTTCCAGAACTTTGCCACCGATTCATTTGCCGTGATTTTATCCGAGGCGCGCAAATACGGACTGAACCTGACCGTTGCTAACCAGTACGTTTCACAGATGTCGGAAAATGTCCGTGACGCCGTATTCGGCAACGTCGGCACTATGATCAGCATGCGCGTCAGCCCCGAGGATGCACCGTCGCTAGCCCAACAATTCGCACCGCAGTTCGAGGCTGCCGATATCTTGCAGATGAACAACCGACACTTTGTCACCAGCATGATGATTCAAGGCGAGAAAACGCCAGCCTTTAGTGGGACGACGTTGAAATTGCCACCAGCTCAGGTCGATTATTTGCCGCAAATTGTCGAGAATACGCGGGAACACTATGCCAAGCCGCGCGCCGAGGTCGAGGTCAAGATCGCCGAGGCTATCGTGCCGCCAATCAACCTCCAGAGCAGGGCGGCTCGTCGCGCCGATGCCAAGGCGAACACCGCAGCGCAAGCTCCCGCTGCGACTTCACCATCGGGCAATACTTCTTCACAAAATCTCGGCTCGCTCATTATGGCTGCTCAGACGGCAGCTGAATCGAGTCAGACTCCGGCTTTTGGCGCAGATCAGACAGAAAAAGGCGTCGAGGTAGCTCCTGAAATAAACCAATCACGCCAGTACCACGACCGAAACAGCCCTGCCGGATAAACCGAAACGCAAACGATCCCGTTCTCGTCGCAAAAAAACGACTACCGCCGAAAATAGCAATAGCGGGGAAGGCCTACCGCCACCACCAACCTTTACCAGCGGTAGTGACAACACTCTAAATTTACGATAGTCTCTTATATTTCTGGGCAATGCATACCAATTGCTGAGCCTGTTAACTGTAAAGTGGATCAAAAAAGGGTATTGACTTTTTAGAATACCTTGTATAACATAGTAGTATGGAAAACCAGGAAAGCGACTTGATTAGACAATATACTGATCAATTATCGACGCAACTGCGAAAAGGCTTGCTCAGTTATTTCATTCTCGCAATAACCGATCAGCCGATTTATGCATCAGACATCATCCGTCAGTTGAGCGAGGCGGGGTTAACGGTCGTAGAGGGTACGATATATCCGCTGCTCAGTCGCTTGCAGCGTGATGGGTTATTAGGGTATGAGTGGCAAGAATCACTGCAGGGGCCGCCGAGAAAATATTATTCTCTCACGCCACTAGGCAGGGAAATCGCCATTGAGCTACAAAAGGAAATTGCTAATCTGAACAATGTTACTGCTAACCTCGAACGAAAGGAGACAAAATGAACGAGATTACACGCATTCACCTAGCCAGAACGCCCTACGAAATAGACATCGAGGCAAAGAAGGCCTTAGAACGCTATACGAAAGATATCAAGGCATCGTTAGGAGATGATGCTGACATTTACGACGATATCGAGGTTCGCATGACCGAGATTTTAGCCGATCGCGGAGTTCATGCGGATAGTGTTATTACGCTCGACGATATCAACGCCATAAAATCCCAGCTAGGCGAACCTAGTGATTTTGCTAGTAATCAATCTTCGGATGAAGACAGCGAACGTTGGCAAGACAATTTTTTTACCAGAGGAAAGGAGGGCAAAGACTCTACTGCCACCAAACGTTACTATCGCGACGAAGAGCACGCTGTGCTGGGTGGTGTCATCGCCGGACTAGCTGCTTATACTGGCTGGGATGTGACGCTGCTTAGGATCCTGTTTGTCGTGCTAGTAATCGTACCAAGTTTCGGCACTATGATAATTCTATATATTGTCGTCTGGATTATAGCACCCGCTGCGAAAACTACCGGGGAAAAACTAGAAATGCGGGGTGAGCCAGTCAATCTCGAATCAATCAAAGAGTCTGCCAAGAAATTTGGCGAGAAGGCCGAAGCCGTTGGTCGCGATGTTGGCGAACGAGCAAAAGCATGGCAGCAAACTGCCGGACCAAAGGTAGCCGAAGCCAGTCGGAACAGCTCGCGCATAGTACTAAAAGTACTCATGCTCATAGCTGGGTTAATCTTATTAGTCACCACTCTGGGGTTGCTCGCTAGTGGCGGTATCGCTAGTGCTCTATTGCTAATTGCTACGGTTGCGTCGGTCAATCAACCAGCACTAGTCGTCGCTCTATCACTAGCAACGCTCGCTGGACTACTATTTGTCATTGGACTACTCATCCTCAGCATTGCTCTGATGAGTCAAAAATTTAGCCACCGCGCCAAAGTCGGCTGTCTCGCTACCTTTATCATTTCAGTATTTGTAGCAATTGCCGCCGTGGGCGTCGGTATCGGCTGGGTGACACAAGTCGGTACGGTCAGAGCTGGCGAAACTATTAACACCGTAGATCAGTCTTTGCAGGATAATTTGGGCGGAATAGCACCGCAAATCCGTTGGTGGTGGTAACTATCCCTAATCACATAAAACGAAATATCTGCACAATCACATAGGCTAGGAAACAATATCCAAAAAGCTAGATTGAGGTGGTTTTTGCCAATAACGCCACGCCATTTCTCAGTCCACGGAAATAGCCACCGTATGGCAACTACCGAAATAATACCGAATAGCAGACTATTACCGAGACACACAAAACCAAACAGATTTAGTAGTCGATCCGAATAGTCCCAAAACGGATTGCTCCCGAGTACGAGTACCACGAGCAAAGCGCTGACGAATTCTATTACTGTAGTAATCGCAACACTAACCACATAGGCGCTGACGAGTCCTAGCTTTTTACGTTTTACCATTGGATAGATAAACAAGAGGAGAGCCACCGCGCCGAGGCCGTAGGGCGCCGCAATAGCAAAGATAGGAATCGACGCAAAATGACCAGCGGATTTTATAGTAAACAACGTACCTAGTAGCGCCCACGCGAGTTCTATAACATGGCCAACTAGCGAAAAGAGCCAGAAATAGAGAAATAGATCACGCCAAAATCCCACCTTCCGCCAATTTCGAATATGCATCATAGCAACGTTGTTCGAATCACTTTTCGACGGCCAGCTTTTCATATGAGACCATTCTATCACCTGTGGTACAATAGGTATATGTTAGACATCAAATTTATCCGTGAAAATGCCGAAAAAGTCCAAACGTCCGCCGAGGCCAAAGGCTACCAAGTCAACCTCACCAAACTACTGGAGCTCGACGAAAATCGCCGCGAACTCCAGCGCGAAGTTGACGCCATCCGCGAACGCCGCAACGCCATTGCCGCCAAAATGAAAGGCGGCAAGCCTGAACAAAACCTCATCGACGAAGGCAAACAGGTCAAAATCGAACTCGCCGAACGCGAACAATACCTCACGAACGCCGAATCGGAATTAAACGAACTAATCGACAAAGTGCCGAACATTATTTTCGACGATGTACCCTTGGGTGGAGAAGAGGACAGCGTAGAGATCAAAGCCTGGGGCGAAAAACGCGAAGGCGCCAATATAGATCATCTCGATTTCGCCGAACAGAAAGGGTGGGTCGATTTCGAGCGCGGCGCCAAAGTCGCCGGCGCTAAATTCTATTTTCTAAAAAATGGCGCGGTGCAATTAGAGCAAGCCGTTATCAACTACGCCATCGACAAACTCATCGACAAAGGGTTCAACCTAATGACGGTGCCAAATATGGTGAGCGGTCGCATTGCAGCTGGCGCTGGTTTCGCACCAAAATCTGACAAAGAATCAAACGAGTACTTCATCGAAAACGAAGACCTGATGATGATCGGTACCGCCGAGGCGCCCCTCACCGGCTATCATGCTGATGAAATCTTGGCCGAAAAAGATTTACCGCTGCTCTATGCTGGCCTCAGTCCATGCTACCGCAAAGAAGCCGGCACCTACGGCAAACACACTCGAGGTCTGTTTAGAGTGCATCAGTTCAATAAACTAGAAATGTATGCGTTCTGCCTGCCTGAACAATCACGCGATATTCATGAAAAAATTCTGTCTATCGAAGAGGAAATTTGGCAGGACCTAGGCGTGCCGTATCGCGTTATCAACATTGCCGCTGGCGACCTCGGCGCCCCGGCTGCAAAGAAATTTGATATCGAGTATTGGTCACCGATTGACGGTTCTTACCGTGAACTCACATCGTGTTCTAACTGTACCGATTTCCAAGCCAGTAGTCTCAATATTCGCGTTCGTCGCGATAACGGGGCAATCGAGACCGTCCACACATTGAATGGCACTGCAGTGAGCCTAGCGCGCACATTAGTGGCACTCATCGAAAATTACGGCCAAACCGACGGCTCCTTTGTCGTACCCGAAAAATTGCGTCCGTACCTGGGAAATCGCCAGACTTTGTGATAAAATGTAATCATAGGAGGATATACATGAGCGACAAAAGCTTGACTATTGAAATAACCGGCATCCACTACGAAATCGATAAAAAGACCAACGATTATACCCATAAAAAAATCTCGAAATTGATCGACTACATTCCACGCAAAGCTCGCACCGCGGCTTTTGCCAGTGTGAAAATCGCCGAGGTCAACAAAAAGGACAACAACAAATACGAATGTGAAGCCGTCCTGACATTGCCTGACAAAAAGCTCTTTGCCAAAGAATCCGCGCCAAACGCTCTGGCCGCTGTTGATATCGTTGAGGCCAAACTACGCGCCCAGATCAGCAAATACAAAACCGAGCGACGAGCTGACGGCGTCAACACCGGTGGTTTCATGGCTAGGGTCAAGCGCTCATTGCGCCGTAAATAGTAGATTTTTCTAGCTCGATTTGATAAAATAGTCGCATACATAAGTGAGGGAGTTTTCATAGTGGCCAACAAGAAGCAAGCAGTTCTATCCAAAGTATTCGGTGATCCGCAGAAAAAGATTCTGAAACGGATTGATAAAATCATCGCTCAGGTAAATGGGCTCGATGCCAAGTATAAAAAATTATCAGACAAGGAACTGGCTAACCAGACCGAGGTCTTAAAAAGAAGTTTGCCCGAAACTGAGTAAACAGCTCGATCCTAGCGACAAAAAGGGCAAAACTATGATCAGGTAAAAACAAGCCCGCCGATAAATCAAGCCAAAGCCACTGAGCTTCGTCTAAAAAGATTCGGCCCTGGAACTGAAACTCATCAACAAACTCAGCGCCGAGGAACGCGCTAAATACGCCAAAGCTGGCGCTGCCACAATTGACGACTTTAACGCGCTCGATGCGATTCGTGCTCGTCGCGCCGCCCAGAAACGCAAGAGTGCGCTCGATGAAATCTTGCCCGAGGCCTTTGCCGTCGTTCGCGAAATGGCCAGCCGCGTGCTGAAACAGCGTCATTTTGACGTTCAGCTAGTCGGCGGTATCGTTCTACACGAAGGCAACGTCGCCGAGATGAAAACCGGTGAAGGTAAGACTTTGGTCGCTACCGCTCCAGTCTATCTGAACGCGCTCACTGGTCGCGGTGTTCACGTCGTGACGGTGAACGACTACCTAGCACAGCTCCATGGCGGTTGGATGGGCTCGCTATATCACGCTCTCGGTCTCAGTACTGGCGTGATCATTAATGAAGCATCTTTTGTTTACGATCCAGAATACGAAAACAATGAACATTTCGACAAACGCATGTCGCATTTGCGTCCTGCCAGCCGCAAGGAAGCTTATGCTGCCGACATTACCTACGGTACCAACAACGAGTTTGGATTCGATTATCTACGCGATAATATGGTGAGCGATCCTAGTTTATTGCGCCAACGCGAATTAAACTTTGCCATCGTCGACGAGGTTGACTCGATCCTAATCGACGAAGCCAGAACGCCGCTCATTATCTCTGCGCCAGCCGCCGAGAACCCAGACATGTACATCAAATTCGCCGCCGTAGCCGCCGCTCTAAAGCCAGAGCACTACGAGCTCGATGAAAAACGCCGTTCAGTCACTCTGACCGACGAAGGTGTTGAAAAGGTCCAGAAAATGCTCGGCCTCGATAACCTATATTCGCCAGACCATGTCCGTAGCGTCTATCACATGGATCAGGCGCTCAAGGCTCAGACGATATTCAAACGCGACAAAGATTATGTGGTGAATAGCGACGGCGAGGTTATCATTGTCGATGAATTCACTGGTCGCCTGATGCAGGGTCGCCGTTACAACGAAGGTCTCCACCAGGCCATCGAGGCCAAGGAGCACGTCCCGGTGCTACAGGAGTCGCAAACGCTGGCTACCGTTTCGTTCCAAAACTATTTCCGTCTCTATGACAAACTGTCTGGTATGACCGGTACAGCTTTCACCGAGGCAGAGGAGTTCCAGCAAATCTATGGCCTAGACGTGATCCAGATCCCGACCAACCGACCAGTTGTCCGCAAAGATATGAATGACAAGATCTTCAAGACCGAAAAGGGCAAAATCGCCGCCCTCGTCGAAGATATCAAACAGTATCATGCAAAAGGTCGTCCAGTGCTCGTCGGCTCGGCTTCGATCGCAAAAAACGAATTGATCAGCAAAGCGTTGACCAAGGCCGGCCTCAAACACGAAATGTTGAACGCCAAAAACAACGAACGCGAGGCGGAGATCGTAGCCAAGGCGGGTCAAAAGGGCGCTATAACGCTGGCTACCAACATCGCTGGTCGTGGTACTGATATCATGCTGGGCGACGGCGTTGCGAAACTCGGCGGGCTCGTCGTGATCGGCTCGGAACGTCATGAATCACGCCGTATCGATAACCAGCTGCGCGGTCGCGGTGGTCGCCAGGGCGATCCAGGCGATTCAGTCTTTTACGTATCCACCGAAGACGATCTGATGCGTATTTTCCAGGGCGATCGTATCGCGCTACTGATGGAGAGACTCGGTGTCGATGAAACGCAGGCTATCGAGAACAAAGCTGTTAGTAAAACCCTAGAGGCCGCTCAAAAACGCGTCGAGGGCTACAATTTTGACACCCGCAAAAACGTCGTCCAATACGACAACGTGATCAACCGCCACCGCAAGGTTGTCTATTCGATCCGTCGCAAGATTCTAGAGGGCGACGACATGACACCGGAAATCTTTCGCTTGATTGACGCCCGACTGAAAACCCTCATAACAGTTCCTGCCAAACGCAATCCCCGATTTGCCGATGAGTTCGAGGAAATTTTCCCGCTCGATCGAAAAGACATCGATGAAATCGGCCGGATAAAAAACGACAGCAAACGCCTCATTACTGCTCGCGCCAAAGTCGCTAAATTCTACGAACAGCATGAAAAGAATATTGGGGCAGAGCTACTCCGTGGCGCCGAACGCGAAATTTACATGCAGGTACTCGACATCCTCTGGATGCAACATCTCGAAAACATGACCCACCTCCGCGAGGGTATCCACTGGCGCAGTGTTGGTCAGCGCGATCCACTAGTTGAATATCGCAGTGAATCACAGAAACTGTTTAACAGCCTACAGGAAACCTTACAAAATGAGGTATTACGCACCGTCTTCCACCTCCGCGCTGCCGATATTAACGCCGCAAAGGTCGAGGATGACGAGTACGAGAGTGAACTAACCCGCGCCGCCGAATCTGCCGTTGAACGGGGCGTGAACGAAGTCGGCCTGCCGGAAACTCGCAATACCAGCGATGATTTCAAAGCCAAATCCGCCACGAAAAACGCAGCCAAAAAAGCCACGCAAAAGAAAAAGAAAGCCCAGCGCCAAAACCGCAAAAAGGGCAGGCGATAGGCTAACTACGATCATGAGAATACGGTGACAATGGTTGCCGTATTTTTTAATTACAATCTTATTTTTCGGACCTTTTGAGCAAATACTACCACTGTTATGTATATAACTCCTCCGACAAGACCTATCATCCACATCCATTTCATCTCGTTCTTTGTTGTCTCACTTGAACTACTGCCTGCTTCATCGCCAGACTTCTTTACGGCAAATAGATTCTTGTCATTCGATGAAGATAATGGAGTTGGAGTTGGGGCGGCTGTCGGTTGTAGTGTTAAACTACGAGATTGTGGCTGCGAAGTCGAAGAAGGAAGCTTGTCTATGCCAGTAGAATTGGAAGATATATCATACATCGACGCATAGATACCATCTCTATCTTTAGTCGGCCAGCCAATGTCATCATCGCAGTTATCGCCAATACCATCCTCGTCGTAATCTGCTTGGTTTTGATTGGCAATATCAGGGCAATTATCGATAGCACGTGGGATCGTATCACCATCGTCGGTCACATCGAGTCGGGTTGACCCGATACCCACACGCCCATCTGTATCAGTGATCTTGATACCAATAGTGCCGCCGAACTCCTCTGTAAAACGATGTTCGTATAGCAAGCTCGGAGAAATTGTCTCAAACTCACTGTCGCCGTCCAAGTCCCACTCGATATGAACAATCTCGCCAGTTACCGCATATGAAGCTCGTGCATCCAAGGTTACCGATTCGCCAACCTTAATAAGATACGGTCCCTGAATCCAGCCAAAAGGCTTAGTAGTTGAGCTATCTACAGACTCTAGCGTTGCGTCGGAAAACTCTACTGAGCTAACGAATACTTTGCCGCCAGAGCGTGGAACCAGTTCGCCGATACTAGCAGATAAATTTTCCCACAACCCGTCTATCACATATACCTCGACCGGATCTATTTCGTACGATCTATTCAGAATAGTTTGCCATGTATATCCCGTAACAGGCTCAGGGTCCTTTGCTGGCGCATCTCCCATGACAATAATCATCTTTCGTGCGCCAGGTCGCCAGTCTAAATCTAATGCTGTCATCATACCGCTATAAACCGTCTCCGGGATGTCGCCGCCAAAACCCGTCGTCAATTCATTCATTATAGCAGTAACCGCATCCGCATCACTAGTAAATGGGATTTGTACCCTAGATGGATAATCTGCTGCCTCACCACCATAACCTGGACGGTCTTGATAATCAACCAGAGCAAATCGTGCAGAATTAGTTTCTTGCTCTATCTGTGATATGGTATCTGCAATATCACGCTTCACAACATCTAGGCGGTCAGTCATAGATCCAGTAGTATCAAAGACAAATGCTACATCAACGTCACTCGAGTTGCTAGTGATTTCTTTTGCAGAAGTCGGAATACCAATCCTCGACTCGATTAATAACGCTATCTGTTCATGACCAGTAATATTAGGATGGTAGAATTCATGAGTGTCATTAGAAGGCTTCGATTCAGTGATACCATCAGCATTAGATCTGCCCTCTGTCTCAAAAAATTCGTTCAGCCACCGTTTGTTATTCCTGCTAGAACCATTCGGATTTGGCTCGTGACCAAAAAACTTTGTTGCTACCGATGCAATATAGGTGACCTTCAGTACATGAGTATCATTCCACTCTTGAACTAGTTTTAGCTGCAGCCCATTAAAATCAATGCCAGCGTTTCGGACTTCAAACCCTGCCTGATAGTTGAACGCCCCTGCTGGACAAAACGTCCTCAGCTTGCTGACACTTTCTGACAAACAAAACTCATCTCTGGTCGTTAGTAAGGGGTATCCCACCAGAACAATTTGCGAGGTTTGAGGGATTTTCTTTTCTAATTCCTCGAATATTTCTCTGGTTCCACGTATAATATCAGAAAATTGATCTCTGGCATACTTCACTTTGTTTTCACATTCTTTCGGACCTCGATAGCCCGCTGCGAAACAATACCGAACAACATCGGCAAACTTTGCGTCATTACCACCGATCGTCAGCATTACAAGGTCAGTATTTACAGGAACTTTGCTAATCTGTTTATTCTTTACATCTGTCGTAGTATAACCATTATACGATAGATCAGTTAAAGTCGTCTTGACACCTTGTTGATTTAGCCAATCAGCATAACGATGTGCCCAGTTATTGTTACTTCTATATGAACCTTTTTCTCCATAGTAATTGCCGGCACCATTGCCGGCAGAATAGGAATCACCCAACAGGGTTATATGTAGCATCCTATGCTGAACAAGCTGGTTAGTAGCACGTATATTATTGCCTAAGAGAAGCAACAATACAATAATCACTACTAGTGCAATAGCTACAGCAAAATACCACCTAAGATAACTACCGGCTCTCATAAGCAGAAACTCTCACGATAATATGATCTTCGGAGTCCTCGACCGACATAACTAATTCGATTTCTCGAAAATACTTTCTCGCTACCCACGCATAGCTGAGAGAATTATCATGCTTCCATCCTTCGGATTCGGCGTATTTTATAATTTCATACAGAGTTACCTCTACATCTCCATCCTTAGGCTTGAAAGTGCGTTCGACCGATGGGGAAGTACCCTCTATCATAAACAAGGATTTTTTACCTGTTTCATCCTGGCTGATCAATTCCAGCCCTAGTAAATCCTTGCTGGCTATCTTTTCCGCTTTGATAGCGCGTAGTGCGTCCGGTTCGCCCCAATAACCAGCTCGACGACCCAGCTCTAATACGCCAAAAATTACCGCGATAACAACGGCCCAGATTACTGCTTGCTTTACAGCCTGCTTGCTCGGCTTGAATCTCCTAGCGAGTTTATTCACCGACTTCTTTGAGGATTTATGAGCAAATTTAGCCATAGAAAATTATTGTAAGCTTAACTACTATTCTACAGGAAACATTCAGGTATGTAAAATAGCACAAAAATAGCCTACAATGCCCAACTTTACGTGAAAAAGATTAAAAACTTACCATTTTTCACGCAAAATGTGGTATAATATAGATATGGTTAATAAAATCACTAGAGATAGAATCGATATCCTCAAAGCTCAATATGATGAGTTATTAGAGACGCATATAGATGCACTGAAGGAGATTTCTATCGCCGAGGTGCCCGAAATGGTTTATAACTCTAACGCGATCGAGAATTCAACCCTGACGCTTAAGGACACGACAGATATTATTATGCACGATATCATCACTAAAGATCACGACATTCGTGAAATCTACGAAGCAAAAAATCTGGCGGGAGTTATGCAGCACCTACTCGAAAATCCGTCCGAGCCGCTGTCAATTGATTCAATCCTAGCTATGCATAAATCGCTGCTCTCGCACATCCAGGATGATGTCGCAGGACGCTTTCGTATGGGCAAGGAGTGGGTACGTATCGGTGCTCATATCGGTGCAAATCCGCAATTTACATCTGGGCTCATGTCGGATCTGCTCGAAAAATACCATAATGACGACCAATCTCATATCCTCCACAAGATTGCTCATTTTCATGCAGAATTTGAAACGATCCATCCATTTGTCGATGGCAATGGTCGTATCGGTCGCGTGCTCATAAACCAGCAGCTGATGAGCGCTGGCTATCCACCGATCATTGTTCAGAGCAAGAGCAAAAACACCAGTTATTACCCGCTGTTTGATGACTATCGTAACAATGATAAATATGATGGGTTCACCAATTTATTTGCGTTATTGCTACAGGAATCGCTAAATAAACGCATCACGCTGCTCACTAAATCAAAGATCATCACAGTGTCAGAGTGGGCTAGCAGCAACGGCATAGCTGGCAACTCCGCAGCTAACAAAGCCGCTCGCCAGACAATCCCGGCATTTCGCACGAGTGAGAAATGGATGATCGCGCAAGATTATAAAATATAAACTCGCTTGCGTAACGGCTCGCTAGTTACTATAATGATAATTGTTAACTATTAAATGGGGGTACAATTATGGAGTTGGTGCATTCAATTGAAAAAGTCATGAGCGAATGGTTCAAACATTTACCGTTTCATCTACCTGAAAAGGCACGTGTTTGGCTCGGAAAAAATGTTTGGTGGATCGTCATTGTCGGTGTCGTGCTCAGCGCTTGGAGCATCATCTCATCGCTACGCGCGCTGTTTTGGGCAGACGCGTTCCTGCAACAAGCTCGCGAATTCGCAGCTGCTATGGGTGTATCAATGCCTCAAAACGGCCTAGTTGACGTTGCGTTGTGGGTAAGTATCGTCACTTTTGCTGTCAGCATCTTGATTGAGGCGCTGGCTATCAATCCACTAAAAGTCATGAAAAAGAAGGGTTGGGACTTGCTCCTCGCCGCTATGATCGTTAGCGTCGTCGGCAGCCTCGTATCATCTCTGATCAACGGAGCGATCGTCGGGGCTATCATTGGCACCGTGCTCGGTGTCGCCATCGGTGGATTCTTCCTCTTTGAAATCCGTGGCCAATTCGTCGCCGCCAAACCCGCCAAAGATAAAAAGTAAGTTCGCTACTTATTAATAATTCGCGCGACTAGACGCCCCTGATGGGGCGTCAGTTCGTGTGACCCCAGCGTGCGGCGAACCCGGACATATCGGCGATTAGCTCGCCGGATTTCCTTTATATTGCGCCTAATGATAAATACATCGAGCAGCCCATTGACAAACAGGGTAGGGACACGCAGTTTCGTAGCCTTTCTAAATGTATCGAACTGCATGACAGCATGCTCGAGACTTTTACGAAAAGCAGGCCAGGTCTCGTCAGTAATCTCCATACCTTTTACTAGTGGGGCTAGATTGTTTGCGAGTGTTCCGCCCGCCTGGACTGCAACAGGGTGCTTCTTTAGCTCGTCAAAGAGCGCGAAATAGAGTCCCTCTGCCGGTAATAGTTTGTGCCACCAGTGTCGCTGCCGCGCCGCTTTATACAGCGGTGCGCCGAGCAACAGGAGTGACGCAACACGATCAGGCCAGGTAGCGGCTATTTCGATCGCCACGATACAACCCATCGAATGCCCGGCAAAGACAGCCTTTTTGATGCCGAGTTTGTCGAGCGTCGCCATCACCGCCTCGGCGTGATCACGCGGCGTGTATTTTACGTTTTTTGGCTTCGGCGCATCGCCAAAACCTAGCAGATCCAGCGTGATAACTCGGTGTTTGGTGTAGTCGATGTGCTCTAGCACAAACTCCCAGCTTTTGTGATTAGTCCCGAGCCCATGGAGCAGCACTAGCGGGGCGCCGTTGCCTTTGTCAATTTGAATAGGGAGGGTTTTGGTCATGTTCGATATGATTCCTTTACTATCAGATCACAATGTCTTTTACTTCGTCTGATTTAAATCCTAAATAATCTGTTTGTCGTTTATATGAGTTATTGCCTGTCATAATCGGAACAAAACCAATTAGGTTTGGCTGGAAATTCACAAATGTAGCGGCGACTTCTGGCGTGACGTCCTTTTTGTAAATCTTATCAGACATGATGAAAAGTTTTTTATGTGCATACGAACGATCGGCCTCGACAAAACGCTCTAAATCACCAATAATCGCATCGAGTAGTTTAGGCGTAATACTGCGATTCGGCACCTCATAGGCAATCACATTTTCACCCAGTGTAGTAACATCACCGAGCGGCTGTATCTGCAAAACATTATCGATGTGACAGGCGCGCAGGAATCGCTGCTTTGCATCGCCATCCAGGTTATTGGTGATCAAACAATTCGGCTGATCACAGGTGGTTGTATGCATATCTATGATGAGATCTGGTTTCATAAACTCAACGTATCGCTGAATCTCCGCGGTTCGCGTCGCCTCATGAGAATCGCCCTGCGAACCATAGCTGCGGTTCAAATCTTCGTCAATATAACGCTTTTTCAACGCAAAAGCCTTTGGATTACCAATAATAAAATCGACATGCTCCAGTAGTGCTGAGCGCTTTTGTAGTAGGCGAGCGTACAGCTTCGTCCCGAGTAGCTCGTTACCATGTGTAGCACCAATAATGAGAATCTTCATAGATTTAGTATAGCATGTGGGCATAAAGGCCTGATACCATTCGCCACCTTGTTGATGTCAAAAATCGTACTCGAACCGTCTAACTTTGCGTGAAAAATAGCATAAAGTTGGCAACTTTCACGCAAAGTTGTTCCTACATCTGGCAGACTAGGGGTAAATGGAGTATAATAAAGCCATAATGACCTCAAAAGATACCTCTGAAAATATAACCTTCATATACGACGGGTCGATGAGCGACGGTAAAGTATATAAAACAACCAAAAGGCTGATTAATAATTCTTATATTCGCACTATGAGCCTAGAAGCTATAGATAAAACCACGCTCGAACTCGGTGTCAAAAACCCACACGAGCCAGCAGCGGAGGAGCTTAAGTTGCCAGAAGAGATTTTGGATGATATTAAGGCTATCGACAAGGAAGTGGCGGAGATTTTGGAGACAATTAGGCTATGAAAAAAGATATAACTATTTCATACCACACGTATGACCATAATGGTCGCGATACTTATTCTGTTCGTCGCACCGTTGATGCCAACAGTGGACTTCGCGAGAGTGCGACGTCGGTCATACAGGAATCTCTTGGGAAAACTAAGTATAATTGGCTGACAGAAGTCTATAAAGACCAGCAGATTATATTTTTTCTAAACAATAGCGGACACGACATATATCAAAATTTTGGAATCCAATACGGCATAAATAAGGACGGTTCTCTTAAATTCCTAACCGACTACAGTCCTCTTCGCTACAACTGGACATTGTCAGAACTAGAAGAATTGCGCGAGAACGGCTATATTGACGGCGACTTGGATCATATTACTATCGCAACGCCAGAGGGTCTTGGTGCGACTGGAGGCATATTGCCACAGGTGCTGGATGCTTTGATTTATATTGGTGGAGTATATGGCGGTATTCAAGCTATAAAATCACCGATTAAAGCGATACATGGTAAGGTAGTAGCCAAAAAATGGTCTAAAAATAACCTAAAAAGTCTCAGCCAAATAAGAGAACTGTTAGATATGAAATCTATTTGGCAAACCAGCGAAGTCAAAAAGAGGCTTG
The DNA here is from genome assembly GCA_016699895.1 of Candidatus Saccharibacteria bacterium. Classification (NCBI taxonomy): domain Bacteria; phylum Candidatus Saccharimonadota; species Candidatus Saccharimonadota bacterium. The sequence continues at coordinate 719,073 of CP064991.1, forward strand.
GCGTAAAAGAGGACCTCGCAATACGAATACTGACCAAACTAGGGTATGAACTTACTGGCGATAAATGGAAACTTGGTCAATCAGACGAGTCTTTGGCGCTGAGAAGTGCCTGGCTGGCGAAAGAAGTCGAAATAGAAAACACACAGAACGAGAGATTTTCGGAAGAGGTTGGTGAATAATTATGGCAGACCGAAAGACTATACCGCTGAGTCAACATCTAGGACTTACGCATGAACAGCTTGAGGAAATCGGCATCCTTGACGTTATCTTGGGAACTGACACGAAGCTGTTTATCGACCCGAAGCTTTTGGAGGGTAGCCAAACGCCAGAATTGCATGGTTCAAGGGATGATATAAAAAATTACTTCGGTGATCTCATTCGCATTCATAAACAGTCCGATAAGGTACCACGCCTGCAGCAAGAGGCTATCAATCGTATTGCAATTAAAGAGCCTAAAGGCTTGTCTATCGGCTATGGAGATAGTCGAGACAGCGGAACGGCTATAGCAGAATCTGTAGCGAAGCAATCACTTAGATCACTATCAGAAATAATTTTAGTTGGCGTAGAAGATGAAAGAGTCATGGAACTTCTCGGGCTTTTCATTGAAGGCTTTGGTCCGGACAGTATCAGTGATCTCGTTATTCATATTATTTACCCGAGATTATGCAAGGCAACTGAAAGAATAGCTAAGGATTTAGGCGTTTCGACTGAAAAATTCGAAATCAACAACGTAAAGTACCAGTTGCCAGCGCATCCATTCAAAAAGCACCAGCTTATATTTATACCGTACGATGTTGTGCGCGATTTGCCTTTGGCGACAGACTGGGAAGGAGTAATCGCCGCGGCACAATACAACTCGGCAATGCGACAGAGCTTTAATGAGATCGTTGGTGACGCCGTCAAAGAGTTTATCAAAGGTATAAAGAAAAATCCGTCGGTTCTAACGGGCAACAAAAGCAAGATGGAGACACTCATTAAGGTGTACGCAGATGCAGAGATTGAACCATACGACATCGTAACTGATCCTCTGTCGCAAAATAGAATTACCGAGTATGGCGCATCTTTGCCGAGCACCCTGGATACGACAGGACAAAAACCAACGAACCTTACGGCACTCATAAAACTCGTTAATGACAAAATCATTGAGCAATATAGACGATGTATCGAGCATAATGCAGGCAATACCCTGTTGTACAAAAGGAAAGGTCAGGCAGTTGACCCAACGCAGCCCGTGAAGGAAGACGCCGCTCAGACACTCTTTTTTCTAGTAGCAGATATTATTTGTGCTGCACACGACGTTCTTCTTGCCAGAGAGCCTAATGCCGGACAAGGTGCAGTAGATTTTAGTCTAGGAACTAGCTATTCTGATAAGGTTTTGGTTGAGATAAAAAAATCAACAAACGGTAAGCTACTAGATGGATATTCCAATCAGTTAAAGAGCTACATTGAAAATGAAAAAGCTGCCCACGCTTTCTATGTGGTCGTTGTGGTTAAAAAATCGAACAAAACCAACAGAACTTCACAGCTAAACGAACTCCAAAAAGAATACGCAAAAAATATTCGTGAAAAAAAGAAGTGCCCTACACTTGTTGTGATTGATGGGCTAATTCATGAGTCACCAAGCAAAAGGGATTCGCAATGAGATTCATAAAACGACTATTCCTTAAAATGGTAAAGCCTCAGGACATAAGAGCGCTCGACTATGCGTCGACATACAAAAGTCAATGGGGTGATGGCGGTGTCCCTGTAGAGACGTTCGAAAAGCAGTTTGATAAGGAGTTTCTGCAAAGCTTAGTTGAAAAAAAGTTTTTTATCATTGACGATGAATCCATAGGTATAAATGACTATACCCGAAAAGTTTATAATCTCACGCCCAAAGCCAGAGCGATAGCCAAAAAGCCAAAAGGTCCGCACGAAACTAGCTCGGATATATACAAACAGCTGTTCTGGTGGCTGATGGGCATTATAGGCGCAGTTGTCGCTGGATTGATATTGGCTAATGTGTTCGGAGTTGGAAAATGAAAACTGTAAAACTTGGCGACATTTACGAATTCAAGCCTAAAAAATCCGAGTAAAGACAAGGAATCACGGCAAGGATCTTGTTTCGTTCGCGCTGATAAAAATGAGCAAGACAAAGTGAAAGACAGTTGCAGACTAGGGTATTCTATCGCACCCCAACAAAGCCCTCAAACTGGTCAATTGTGAGCGTGTCCTCATTGCCGTCTTCGTACTTCGTTATCTGCCACACATCGTTAGTCTGTACTGGCAAGTAGAATATCTGTCTAGTTAGTTTAGAAGCCTGCCGGTAAGCCTTTTTCAACTCGTCAACCTTCGCCTTATACAAGCTGGCATCAAAGCCTGCTGGCATACCACTAGCCATGTTCGCACTCTTCACCTCGAAAATATGGATCCGGCCATCAGCACCTTTCATTACAAAATCAGGATACGAAGAGTGAAGTGCGCCCAGGTAGTATTCAAACTTGACATCGCTGTTGCCTACATAGTTCTTGCCCCACAGTAGCACATCTTTGCGAGCATCATCCCTCGGCATAAATTCCAAGTTACTCTCTTCATTGCCGACCTTTACACTAGCCACCACACCACTACTGGCGATGTCCTTGAGTATATCCGCCCAGTCTTCTTCGGCGGCACTATCAAAGGCAAACCGTGTTGCACCGTCTTGGCGTTTCCACGCCCAGTCTCGTATGTTCACGCTCTTATCGGTATTAGTGTAAAAGCTGGTTGCAGGGAAGCTTACTTCGGTTTCATTCACTTCCATACTGTCCGCATAGTCGTTTTCGTACTGGCTGTTTTCTGTTGATATACCATCTATGTTTCTGGCAGCTTTCCACCACTTGGAATAGTCAGTTGCGTATTCATCTACGAGTTCCTGTACATCATTGCCAGCATCTTCGTAGCTCCGCCATAGGTCAAATATACTTCTAGGGTCGGCAAGTTTATCCTGCTTACCAATTAGGTACTCCTCGATATTAAACCCTGTTTTATTCGTGAGTTTCTTCAATCTAGTAGTTTTTACCCGCAGCTCGTTACTCACCTCGTCACCTTGCAGCTTTACAGCAAACATCTTAGCTTGGTCTTCTGGTTCTACGCCCCATATCCATGCGGTAGTCGCCAGTGTTTGAGCTTCTTCACTTAGATCTTCATAGTCGATCAGGTGAGGGTTACGCCGCACACGCCCAATAACTTGCTCGTCTAGCTGCTTACTCTGACTATCACGAATCTGGTACAGCATACAGGCACGAGGGATGTCCCAGCCCTCGCTAATGGCGAGCTTGAAGATAATCACATCTATGGTTGAAGTGTTTTCTTTGGCATACTTTTTCCACTTATCTACTGGTAGTTTTTTAGCCTTCATCACATCGTTGGTGTCGCACTTTTTGTTGTCGTTGACTATCAGCATCCATTTCAAGTTGGTTTTATTGAGGGATGGCATTATCACATTGTCCAGCTCTTCATCGGCTTTGTCTTTGTTGCTTATCTGGATAATTAGGCAAGGGTTTACACCGAGCAGATTGCGATACTGCTCCTTCACCCCCTCAAACTGATCGATGGCGTCATCTAGGCTTGCACCATCTTCGCCCCACTCAACAGTTTTGATGAGTTTTGCTTGCACCGCCTCTTCGTTGGTTATCTCTACATCCGGGTACTGACCACGACTGAGTTTTGGTGTGGCACTCACATCTATAATGCGACTGATATAGTTCTCTGGAATGTCATCTAGGTTGTTAGTGGCAATGTGGCACTCGTCTTTTATCAGGATAATTTTCTTTTCGTGCCCCTCCAGCAAGCGTCCACCTGTGATGGTATTAAAGAAGTTCGTCAGCGAGCCTTGCATCAGCCGTCCGCCCTTTTTGTATAACGATAAGGGCAGGGAGTACACGTTGTACTCGGTGGGGATAAATAGCTGTTCTTCGCCACTAATCTCACTACTAATCAGGTAGGGGTTGAGGTGCGTGAATGTCGTGCCATAGCTCTCAAACTTTTCGTGGTTCTGCTGGGCTAGGTTGCCTTTGCTTAGGCTGCTCACCATAAACACCACATCCTTATCTTCAGCAAGCACTCGGTTCATGAAGTCCGCAATCATGTAGGTTTTGCCGCTACCAGTAGGGGCTTTGAACACCAGGCTTTTTTGCTTGCTGTGTTTGAGCAGGTTTATAAGCTTGTCTACGGCTTCGTGTTGTATGTTTTTGGCTTCTTGCAGCATCTACTTTTCCTCTAGGCGTTTCTGGGTCTGCTCAAAGTTTTTTGCTACCCACTCAACTTTTTCGTTTACGCCGAGCTTGGTTTGTCCATACAGCGTTTCGTCTATCACGTCAAAGGCGGTTTTGCCTTCAGTGGCTTCAAAGTTGGCTACTTCGGCGATGTCTACAGTAAGCAGGTTGTCGCCGAGTGGTTTGTTCTTTTCAAGCCACTTGAAGTTGTCCGTACCATCATAGTCCTTACCATCCATCACACGCTTCAGCCTGCGACTCGTTACGTCGTACGCGATACCGTTCGGGTTTTTGTCGGTGACTTCGTTGTTTGTCATGAGGATAAATTGCCTATTGCCATCATCTTCTTGGTTCATTTCTAGTACTGCTTGCCCAGTCGTACCACTACCAGCGAAGAAATCTAAAATAACCGAATCGTTGCTCTTCTCAGCTCTTTGTACAAGGTATTTAATGAGTTCTACTGGTTTTGGATTGTCAAATGGCTTTGTTCCAAAAATTGATTTTATAACAGCAGTGCCGTTTGTATTTCCCTTTACTAATTTTTGATCAAGTAGCATTGAGCTCGATACGATATTATCGGAGGCATATACTTTTTTATACACTTTCCATTGTCCGTTTTTATCTTTTTGAAATTTTAATTGGTCTCTTTCTTTTTCTACCTTATCTTTGCTCCATAGCCAAAATGCAACACCTCTCTCACCTGGTGGGTATATATCATTTCCATCGGGTGCTTTTATTGTATAGTCTAGGCTTTTTGAATATGTTAGTCCGCCGATATTCCATAAGCTGTCCCACTTGTAGTATCGTCCGCCTTCATCTTGAAGCGTATACTTTGTATCGGTATTCTCTTCGTCCTTCAATGTTTCACTATATTTATTTTTTGCATATACCATAACGAATTCATGCTGCATGTTGATATTGTCGTTATCGTATCCGCCAGTTAACTTGCTATGCCACACATACTCGCCGACAAAATTACTTTCGCCGAAAATTTCGTCAAAAAGCCCTTTAATATATGCATGATTTTTATCATCAATGGAGCAGAAGATAACACCGTTCTCACTCAGCAGCTGCTTAGCCAGCCACAGGCGAGGGTATAGCATACTTAGTAGGTTGTCTCGGCTTATAGCATTTTCGTAGTTGGTCTGGGCAAACTCACCCATGCTGTCTTTGCCATACGGTGGGTCAATGTAAATAACATCTATCTTGCCCTTGTATTCCACTAGCAGGTTAAGCAGAGCTGGGTAGTTGTCGCCAATGATAAGTTTGTGTGTGGTAGCGGCAGGGTCGGTTACGAAGCTAAGGTCTTCGTTTTTCTTGAAGTAAGAGATGGTGTTGCTGTGCTTTTCTAGCTTTTTGTCAAAATGAAAACCCGTACGGCGGTAGGTAGTGCCTAGCTCGGCTATTTTGATGGCTTCGTCTAGTGTGTCGGCGTTTTCTACCAGCTTCTTTAGGAGGTCGTAGTTGCTCGGCTCAAGTATTTTGTCCTCAACTCGTTGCTGTAAGTCTTTTAGTATTTCATCTTTGCCGACATAATCATTCATTTGCTATTTACCTCTCTCTTCGGAATATATTTTACCATAAAAATAGAGCCAGCCCTAAAGCACCAATCGCTGACAAATAGAGCATTGCAGTACTCTTACCAATAACAAACGGGTAGCAGGGGACAGTTTAGTACAAGTCTTGCTCTCGACCCGCAACCGACTAGTTCTCGAATTACTGGTATGGAGGTTTCTACTAAACAACCAACATTTATGTTATAATGTAAGCACGATTGCGGTTCTAGCGAAAGCTGGGCCGCTTTTTGTTTTTAAACGTTAGTTTATAGAAGGTATAGGAATTTAACACGAAAGGGTTATAATAATATGAGAGTGAAAAATGATAGACAACAAATAATCGTATTTATTGACGATTCTGGGGTTTTTGCTGACTCAGAAGCTGAGAGATTTTTTGTTTACGCCGGCTATGTACTAATTGGTAACTCACAGCGACTAGAGGCTCACAACAAATATAAAACTCTATCGGAGAATATTAAGGCATCCTTAGGACATAGGGGTGAGCTGAAAGCTGCAGCCCTTAGCAAATATAAAGCAAATAAATATAAGAATTCCCTAGTCAAAGTAATGGGTGACTACGAAAGCTTTGCATGTGTAGTCGATATACCAAGAATAGCAAGTGCAACTAAAGGAACAAAGTTAGACAAATATAGATATAAGGATTTTTGTATAAAAGTATCTCTCAAAAGAAAGCTGGAAGATATGATCAAAAGACATGTCATTGACCCCACGCAACCAGCAGATCTAAAGATATATATTGACGAACAACACACCGCAACTAACGGATTTTACGATCTTCAAGAATCTATCGTGAAAGAATATCTCCATGGTATGGGATCGAAGATGTTTGGAAACCATCATCCACCGATATTCATCACGAAAGATGTGTCTGTTTCGCTAAAATACTGCGATTCTTCTAAAAATTATCTAATGCAAGCAGCCGATTTACTAGCGAATAGGATACACGGAAGTTACCAGATGGTATTGCCAAAGCTTAGAGATATAAAGAAGATAACAATAATAAAATTCCCTACAGCTTGACTATGAGATACATATAATGATACAATCTGAGCACAGGCACTATATGTTGCACTGTAAACGGAACTAAACCGATCGGAAGATTAAGCGTATTGTAAATACGCCGGTAGCTCCGTACACCATCCTTAAAAAGATGGTGTTTTTATTTTATAATCATAATAGGTTATTTATGAAATAGGTATGCTTTCTGCTATAATCTAATATCATGACAAAGCACTCCTCTGCCAAACAGGCGGTCGTCGTCAATACTGACGCCAGTCCCAAAAATGACAATAGTACCAAGATCGAATCAGCTGCCATTTATGCGGCCCTAGTCAGTGGGGCGGTGGGCTTTCTCGTTAGCCTAGCGCTATTTTGGGACAGTACGACCGCATTATTCACGAAAGGCATCTCTATCGGTTTTGTAGCGTCGATTCTAGCCACCATAATCGCGCTAGTAACTTACTTGCTCGCTGACAGATCTGCCCGAAAAGCGTCCTCAAAACGCAAGCTGAGCGAGCATATCGGCACCTGGTCAATAGCAATAGTGCATGCGCTATTGATACTCCTGACCTACGCCCTGATATTTTTCATCGTCGGTCGGTCCTTTATCGGGGCAGAGATTGATCCGTTCGGTTCGTCAACTATAGTAGCATTGGCTACTGGTATGGCTGGCTACATCACGTATTTGTCGGCCGCGCAAATGAACTCTATGCGCATTGCCATTTTACTCGCCCTGTTCCTCGTTAGCGGCACTTTTATCAGCATGCTGAGCGCTAGCGATCCAAACTGGTGGTATGTACATTTTAGTTCGCTAGGCGCCGATAGCGGTGTCTCGAGCTATGCCTTTAACGGCACATTAATTATTGCCGGCGTAGCTATGGTCGGCCTGACCAAACATATTACCGACGATTTCAAAAAGTTACAGCACGAAAAGGGCCTGGCAAAACGCACCAAAACCAGAACGCTAGCCGTCTGCATCATCGGCATAGGCATTATGCTAGCATTAGTCGGTGCGTTCGTCTACAACGTCTTTCCGACGATCCATAATTTAGCGGCTGGCGGTATGGCAAGCTTCTTCTTGCTCATCATATTGGCTCTGCCATGGCTGACACCCGACTTTCCGAAAGCCTTTTTCGTCGCATCCTATGGCCTGTTCGCAGCATTACTGCTCGGTATGTGGCTCTATCAGACGGCAGGTTATTTCAACCTGACGATATTCGAGCTAGTGGCTGCCGCCATTATCTTTACCTGGCTCATCGTCTTCGTACGCTACATCGCTGCTATGCTAGAGGATCGTGATACTATCAATAGTGAAATAATACATGGAGGGCAACTATGAAAAAGTCTACTAACAAATCATCTCGAAAGTGGCTGTGGCCAACGATCATCTCAGTATCAGTGGTCATTCTCGGTATTGCAACAGGTGTCATATGCTGGGCTATAGGTAAAGCCCAAGAAGACAAGGAAAGTGGCATTAACAAGGACAAAGTTGTTATGATAGTCACCAGCCGCGGTGGCATGTGTTCAGATGGGCCCTGCGATCACAAGCGTTATTCGCTATACGAGGACGGCAGGTTCGAAGACCATGAGAATCTCACAAAAACAGAGGTGGCACGTATCAAAAACATTGTTTCAAAATCAAGTTTTAGCACCATGAGCGCACCCGAGGACGAGCGTCAATGCGACTCCTACGTCGATGGTGAGGACGTTGTCCTGATCTTTCCAACTATCTACGGCGATCGACAGTTCGTACCCTGTGAAATGCTATCCGATAAAGAGTATGGTAGTCTGGTCTATGCCGATATAACCTATGTCTTGTCTCTCAGCGTACTCGTCGATAGTAATTATTATGACTTTAATAATAGCGGGCTAAACTACGGTCCATCAATCGTCTACTAAAATGTCGAAATTGCATTTTAAATACGGCGCCATGAACAGTGGCAAGAGCGACACGCTGATCAAGACTGCCTACAATTACGAGGAGCGTGGACTAGGCGTTGTCGTCATTAAACCTAGCATCGACACGAAAGGGGACCGACGAATCGTAGCGCGTGGTGGTCACCAGCGCCCTGCTGACATCCTGGCTGGTCCGAAAACCAATCTGCGTCAAGCCGTGACACGTCTAGCGAATAAGAAACCAATTAATTGTATATTGATCGACGAGGCGCAATTTTTGACACAAGGGCAGGTGAGCCAGCTCTTCTCTATCGCCAAAGACGACAACATCTCGGTCATCGCCTTTGGTTTACGTGCCGATTTCCGAAACCGAATGTTTCCCGGGAGCCAGCGTTTATTTGAAATTGCCGATAATATCGAAAAGTTACCGACCATGTGTCGCTGCGGTTCGCAGGCCGAGTTCAATACTCGTAAAATAAATGGTACATACGTCTTTGACGGCGATCAAGTCGCCATTGATGGGGAAGCCAAGGTCACCTACGACTCCCTGTGCGGCCCCTGTTATATCAGAGAAGGTGGCGTGATCTAATCGTCGCCCTACCCCTGTTACACCTCTGGTAATAACCCTACTCGTACCCCTGTTAGCCATAGTGCTATCTATTTGGTTGATTAACAGTAGTACATAGCCAGTTTTACAGAGGTAATTTGCTAGTAAAAACAGCTGAAACGCCGCATAGCTGGCAAAAGCCGTCATAACGTCATAAACGTCACAAAAGGTGCATAAACATTGTAAATTTGTCATAAATAGCAACGCGGGGAGCGCGGGCCGGGAATTAATGACCCAATTAATTAAAGCAGGGCGCCGGGTCCGGTTTTGGCCGCCAAACAAGCATAATGGGGATGAATACATAATCATCTTTGTTCGTAATGCTTGATGTCGTACAATATATCTTTTACGACACCACAGAAGTAGTTCCGGATGAATCGATGTTCAACTGGCAGATTCAGGCTCAAACTGCTAAACGTCTCTATGTGACTAAAAATATGCTTTTATTCCCCCGGGTGAGTGCCTACGTTTTTTAATAATTGTATGTAATAATTATTGCCGAGAATATTATGTGAGGTTTATTTTTAGATCTTTATGACATAGCGCACTAGAAGACCCCCGCGAGGTTCCGGCTAGTTGATCTGTAGCTAAATTTACAATCAGCTATTTATTTGCATTTTATTAATAATTATTATTTAATTAGTTTTCCACAGCTACGTCGCGCAAGTGAGGCAGTTGTTTGACAATTTGACTTTTTATTATATTATTCTATAACCTGCCTTGCCCCACTCTCCCCTCCCCGCTTCTGTTCGACTTTAATTTGACTTTTGATAATTCTGGTTGTTTTATATGAAAATATCTTTATTCCACCTCTGTTATGGCGCCAGTAGAAGAGTGGGGAGTTTGCAAAATTTTACAATATTTAGAGGAGGTAGTTTAGAGCCAGTAGCCCTTGCCCGCTATCCGCACATCCACATAACTCGGATTAATATGACTGGAGTCAATGAACTTCACCATCGCCACAATGTCGGCACCCTGTGAGGTCGGGTCGCGGTCGATCTGGGCTTTGAACGGGTATGCCCTGCCCTCTAGGTAAAACTCCACGTATCTGATCGCGCCAGACGGAATCACTACGCGCTTGACGTTTCCCCCGCCCTGTTTAGCAATTTCTGCGGTGGTTTGGCCAATAAAACTAAGGAATCTAGAGGACGTAATGGCGTCACCCTCAACAGAGGCGCCGCTCTTGTCAGCAATGGCGACACTAGGTTGCTCGAAAAAGTTCTTTGTAAATACCACGCCATTGCCATCAACGTAGCTAGTCGTGCCGCCCGTCACCCATTTAGCCACCGGCTGGCGGAATGTGAACTTTAATTTACCGATTAACAGATTTGACTGAACGATCTCAACCGATTCAATCTCTGGCGCCTGACCGGCCAAATAACTATTGAGATTGTCACTGCGCCGTGCAAAACTGAACCGCTCGAACGGGTTTTTTGACATATAGTCATCAACCAGCTTTTTATACGTCGCGGCGTCACTGCTGCTCAGCGAAGTAGCATTACTGGTGATGTCGGTAAATGAACCGCTAAACTGCGATATTAGGATCAACCCGAGAACCGAGACGGTCATGACGATCATCAGCATATAACCTAGTCGGCGACGCCAGCTCCTGAGATCGCGCTCGCGCTGGCGATCAGTCTTTTTATCATGATCAACCGCTCGGAAAGTGTTCAGCGTCGCACCACTTTTGAACGTGCTATTTTGTTCCTGCGGGGTACGAAACTCCGTGCTATAGCGACCTTGGCGACCACTCATTTTAGTATCTTTGCTAGAAGGTTTCATTTCTGCGCTACCTCTAGAATCATGCCGACCATATCGTCGAGAGCATTGGCACGCGTAAATTGCTCTAGATTATGTCCCAGCGTATTTCGTAGCTCCGGGGACGCTAACAAGCTCCTGATCGCCTCTAGGAGGATTTCCGGCTGTTTGTCAGCCTGGCGTTGATCGATCACGATACCAGCCTGAGCTTTGGCGTAGACGCTGGCATTTTTGGTCTGGTGGTCGCCGGCCAGGTGCGGGCTCGGCACAATAACTACCGGTAAACCAATCGTCGCGAACTCCGCTAACGCCGTAGCGCCAGCGCGCGTCACCGCAATATCTGCCGCCGCCAGCGCCACGATGAAATCATCCGTCATAAACTCGACGACTTTGAATTTGTTGTCTGATCTAGTTTTGATCGAGTCGGCTTTGCCCTTGCCAGCAAGTAACAAGATCTGAGCATTGTGTTTCGTTAATTCAGGTGCTATCGCCGCCACCATCCGGTTCAGCGCGTTCGCGCCACCACCACCACCAACAGCTAGGACCAGTGGCAAAGTAGCATCAAAACCTAGCTGAGTTTTCGCGGCTGACTTTTCGCTAGCAGTAAATCTCCTGATCTCGTCACGAACTGGTATACCAATATAGGTGGTGCGACTACCGGGATAATTAGGATAGTTTTCGACCGGCGCGCCAGTGCCAATTTTGGTGGCATATCGTGCCAAAAACCGGTTAGTCAGTCCTGGCACAGTATCGGAATCATGAATAACCAGTGGAATGCGGAGCCAATGCGCCGCTAGTCCGACCGGCAAACAGACAAAACCGCCTTTACAAAATACCACATCAGGTCGCCAGACAATTAATTTACAAAAGCTCTGGACAAAGCCCGCGATAATCTTGAACACATCAATCAGATTTCGAAGATGAGTTTTAAACAGATGGTATTTTAAATGCTGCATCAACGTCAAATTAGCATAGCGCCGCAGTTTGCCGCTAGCAATCGCATCGACTCTAACATTGCCGCCTAGCATTTCGCGCAGACGACCAGCAAAACGACGATCACACCACACACGCAATTCGGCGTCGGGTGCCTGTTCGTGCAATTTAGCGCAAACGGCTACGATCGGCGTAACGTGACCGCCCGAACCGCCGCCCACTGACAGGATTCGCATCCTCGCTGCTCCCTTCTGCTTTAACTTTGCGATGCATGGTATAATGCGATATAGCAAAAACCAAACCGAGACTAGTCATAATAAACAGCATCGACGTACCACCGATACTAACGAGCGGTAACGTGATACCAGTCAGCGGAATCAGATGTGTCATAGCACCGATATTTAAGACTACGTGCGCCGCGATCCAGCTAAACACGCCAGCCACGATCAAACGTAAGTAAATATTCTCGATATAATCAACCTTGGAAATAATCTGCCTGAGTAGCAGCCCGAACAAGGCGATAATCACTAGCAATCCCAAAAAGCCCAGCGATTCACCTAAAACCGCAAAGATTGAGTCGTGAATTGCCTCCGGTAGCCACCCAAAGGCCTGGACTGACTGCCCCAAACCTCTACCCGTTAGTCCGCCCGAGCCTAGGGCGATCATCGCCTGGTTGATGTGGTAATCGGCCGTGGCATCACCCTGGCCAAAGAACGTCGCGATCCTGGCCATACGATGTGGTGCCACGATAATCGATAGAACCGCTAGGCCTGCGCCAGCGCCGAGAATGGCCATGAGTTTGCGCGTCTCGAGACCCGCCACGATCAACTGAACCAAAACAATCGCAGCTAGCGAGATACTGGTTCCGAGATCTTTTTGCATGATAGCCAGCACGAACAGAGACGCCAACGTTACCACGCCGAGCGGCAACAGTGTTTTGCGATAGGAATTCAGCTCACCACGCGCACAGCGAATTGCTAGGAATCCAGCGGTAAATAACACCGTGCCAAATTTCAAAAACTCAGCCGGCTGGAATGTTCCTAGGCCCCCCAGGCTAATCCAACGACAAGCGCCGAGTGTACAATAGGCCGGCGGTATCTTGAGCGCTCCCATAATCGGCACCATAAAACAGATGATGAGGGCTACGACAAAGAACTTGGAGCCGTGCCGTCGCCAGAAATCAAGCGGTACTCGGCTCGCGACAAAGAACGAAACTAGCCCAGCGACCAGGAACATGCCTTGTTTCAACATGAATTTAGTCGAGGCGTCGTTGTCTCCGCCGGTCAGTGCTGGCGTGATCGAAAACAAGATCACCACGCCAATAAAGGACAACACGATCATCAACACGACCATCAAATAATCGGGGCGATGTTTGCGAGTCAATTTGAGATCGCCCGCCGTGTCAAACAGCGTTGATTTGATCTCGGCCGCTGCTAATTTATTACGACGACTGTCGCTAGGACGATTATTTATTTGAGCCCAATTGCTCATTAGACATTTCCCCCACCTAACGCAATGATGATGCCGAGAATGCCAACGATGTTTCCAACGACCCAAAAACGCATCGTGACTTTGGTTTCAGGCCAACCTTTGGCCTCGAAATGATGGTGTAATGGCGCTGCTAGAAAGACTTTTTTACCAGCGCGTAATCGCTTGCTCGCCTGTTGAATGATAACCGATCCTGCCTCGACCACAAACATCAAACCGATAATTGGTAATAGAAATAGCGAATTTGTTAGCATTGCCACCACACCTAGGGTTACACCGAGTGCGAACGATCCGACATCACCCATGAAAAAGCGCGCTGGATAGACGTTGAACCATAGATACGACAACAACGCGCCGACGATCGTCATACAGAACGCCGCTAGGCCAAACTGTTGTTGCATAACGGCGATAATTGCGAACATGACGAACGCCGAAGCCGCCAAACCGCCGGCTAGACCATCTAACCCATCACTAATGTTAACAGCATTTCCAGTCGCGACCACGACAAAGGCAAAGACCGGCACGATCCAGACGCCGAGATCCCATGGACCGATGAACGGAATATGCACCGTCGTAAAGCCCAGCTTTTGCCAAAAGAACCAACCGAGTAGCAAACCAACAATCGTCACCATGGTGAATTTCACTGGCGCCCTGAGACCAGCTACCCCACCGTTAGAACGGAGATTCAATATATCATCAATGAGACCTATAACTGCTCCAGCGATGAGCGCCGCCAGCGGCAGCCAAGTCTGCGGTCGACTAAAATTAAATATCAACGTCGTCACCGCGATGGCGATCACAAACACTAGGCCAGCCATAGTCGGGATGCGACGCGCGATCTTGCGTGCATGCAATTTTGAGATGACTTCGAGCACCTTGCCGTCGAGCGTGACGGTCTTTTGCTTTTTCCAGAACTTGTACCGATAGGCAAAATACGTATAAACCGGTGTCAAAATCATGGCCATAATAAAAGCCGAGCCACCGAGGAGTAAGATCCGTAGCATCGCCTGCGCTAGTTGGTCTAGAGCTTCATTCATGGTTTGGTAATCCCTTCATATTGAGCGAGCCAGTTGCTCATTTTGGTAAAGACTGGATTTGCGGCTACCGAGCCAGCAAAGCCTTGTTTACCACTGTATTCGATCCTGACCATTATAACATATTGAGCGTTACCATCTTTGTCAGCGCCGAAACCAATCGTCGTACCAGTCGTGCGGTCCTTTGAATAGGTTTTGGTTGCGTCATCGTAGATCTGAGCCGTACCCGTTTTTGATCCAACATAGTAGCCGCCATCAGCCGTCGGCCAACTGCCCCGTCTGGCTTCGAACATCATTTTACGAATGTTGCTGCTCGCGCTGTCGCTGATCACATTATCTGACACAACTTTCGACTGATTGGCGGTTTCTTTGCCGTCCTGATCCAGGGTGCCATCGATCAGCGTCGGTTGGTAATACGTTCCGCCGTTGACTGTCGCCGAGAACGCCGCCGCCATTTGCACCATCGTCACCGACACACCCTGACCAAAGGTCATGTTGGCGTAGCGAACTTTGTTGCCCTGCACATTGTCCGGTGAAAAGATCGTACCGCCGACTTCGCCCGGCTGCTCCACCCCAGTTTTTTGCCCAAAGCGGTATTTGTCGTGGAAATACTCATACATCGTCTGCCGCGCGGCCTTCGTAATATCGCCACCACCAATCTGTTGTAGTTGCCACATGACACCGGTATTGAGCGAATATTGCAACACTTTGGTCATAGTAAATGTCCGCCCAGTGAACTTTTCATCACCTTCGGCATTACAGATCTTTGCATCATCAATCTGCATACAATTCGGATCAGTAAAAGTGGTATCCGGATTGATTGTGCCGAGGTCTAACGACATCGAGGTAGTCATCGCCTTCATGACAGAACCAGGTTCAAACGCATAGCTAACGGCATGATTCTGGAAAGCTGTCGCGTCAGTCACTTTGGTATAATTGCTCGGGTCAAAATCTGGATAGTTCGCCATCGCCACAATATGACCGTTGTTTGGATCCATCACGATGATACTGCCGCTATCGCTATTCACGTTGTTGAGACCTTCTTGCAAGATCGATTCGGCTTGCGCCTGGACGCTACGATCAATCGTCAACACATAGTCGGTGCCGTCTTTGGCTGGGATACTGACATCGTGGACACCAATCGTCAGCGGAATTCTACGCACATCCGTCACCGATTGCAATAGACCAGCTTCGCCCGTTAGCTCGGTATTGAGATATTGTTCGAGGCCGTACTGCCCCTCCCCGTCGGCGTTCACAAAGCCGAGCACCTGGTTAGCTAGTTTACCTTCGGTATAAACTCGGCGGCTGCTCGACTGGAGACCGACACCAGCCAGATCGGCTTCTTGGATCTTTTCCGCCTGAGAGTGCGTGATTTGACGTGCTAGCACTACATACTGCAGAGTTGTGCTGGTTAGTTTGTCGAAATTAGCCTCGATCATTTGATCGCCCGCCACATCGGTGACTAGTTTTTCTACCTTTTTGACGTCCTTTACCTGTGTCGGATCGGCAAACACGGTGTAAACAGTCTGGTTCAGGACGAGTGGAACAATTTCGCCGTTTTGATCCTTGGCGTAGAGCTGCCCACGCTCTGGATTGATGGTCCGTTTACTAATCTGCATCTGATTAGCTTTGGCTAGGAACTCTTCGTGATTGATGACCTGGATATAAAATAATCGCACTAAAAAGATCGCTAAAACCAAAAATAGACCGATCGTCAGTCGGCTGGCGCGCGATAATTTTTCAGACTGGTTGGTCATGTTTTGATTCTACTCCGATTGTTGGATGTCAGTTGGAGTCGTCATGGCGGCTGCCACGCTACTACTCTCGACACGGGCAATTGATTGTAAACGAGCATTTTCAATTTTGAGATCATCTCGTTCAGCGGCGAGCTGTGTTTTCTTTTCATCGATGGCGTTCATTTCGTAGCCAAACGCGCTCGTTTTCGTCAGCTGCGTTAGATACAACAAGCCTAGGAATGCGGTCAGCAAGACAATCATGACAGTATTTGCGACCGGACCGAGGCGACGCGCAGATTGAAAAGATGTTAGGTTCTGATTCCGACCCCAGCCGGCAGCCGGCATAGTGCCACGTCCGCGAGTCGAGATAAATTGTGTTCGTTGGTTTGTCATTGTTGTTTTTCGTTTTCCTTTTATTTATACGTGGATGTTTGCGCCTGTTACCCTACCCTCGCAAAGATCCGCGTGTAAATTTGTTTATCATGTTTGTTTTTGTAACGGAACCGGGCGAGACCTCGACCGTATAGGGTCGAGGCTCGCTTTTGGTCTCGCGCCTTATTTGTGGCGGACCACAATTTTCTGTGCGCGTGACTTGTTTACGACTTGAATTGGCATAAGCAAGTCCTTTCTTTTTAATTATTTATCTTTGCTGCGGCTCGTAATTTTGCACTACGAGCGCGCGGATTGTAAACATCATCAGTGCCGGCAATTGGATGCTTGGTTAGGACTGTCAGATCTGCCTCCAAACCGGAATTTGTTTGCTCTCTCAGGAAGTTTTTCACCAATCGATCCTCGAGACTATGGAAACTGATCACCGCCAGTCGCCCGCCTGGAGCTAGGAGCTTGATGAGTAGCGGCAATGTCCGCTCAATCTGACCTAGTTCGTCATTGGTTTCGATCCGTAGAGCTTGGAAGGTGCGTGTCGCGGGATGGATTTTGCCCCGCCGCGGCAAGGTTTCGGCGATGAGATCAGCTAGTTCGGTCGTTGTCACAATCGGCTGTTTAGAGCGTTTGATGACAATGGCTCGAGCGATCCGATGCGCCCTTGTCGGTGGTTCTTCCCCGTAATGACGAATTATCTGACTGAGTTCTTTTTCCGAATAGTGATTCACGATAGTTGCAGCAGATGTATCTTGCGATTGATCCATGCGCATATCGAGATCCGATTCCAGACGGAAACTGAATCCGCGCTCCGCACGATCGAGCTGCGGAGAGCTAACACCGAGATCCAACAAGATCATATCGAACTGCCGATTCTCGGTAACTAATGTTTGACTAGCTTCCAAGAAATCGCTATGTATCAGCCTAGCTCCCTGTTGCCCTAGTGACTCTAGCTGACCGATCGCAAAGGCGTCTCGATCCACCAGTGTCGCCAAGTTCGCAGAACCTATGCGAGCAATTACCGCCTGGGCATGACCGCCGTAACCGGCCGTCAGATCCAGATAGCTTTCGCCCTTTCCCGGATGCAACAAATCTAGTGTCGCATCGAGCAAGACTGGAATATGGAGTTGTTGTGGTGTTGTCATATTCTTTTTTACGGAGGCCACCTATTCGGCAATCAGTATTTATGTTCTGATTGTTTGTTTTAGATTTTCAAGATGTTTACTCTGTCGTCAGATGACGATAGTGTAACCATATGAGAGACTTATGTGTGAGGTGGAGTTTTTCCTTAGGTCTATGTTGCCATAAACCGAAGTGCGGCAATCCGTTCGAGCTGGCGATTGCTTTCCAGCTGATTGCCGAGTAGTTGGCCTCTATAACTGTTAAGGTGCTTGTTATAATCTATCCAGCGTTTAGCGCCGCATAGACCATTTGATTAGTCGGGTTTGGCGCTGAGCCGCCAATATCGGCCAGCTCGGACAGCCACGATTTCACGATCGATCCCAGCGTACTCTAGCTGATGCGCCTCGAGGGTGATTCTACCCTGTTTAGCGTCGAGCTCAGTTTCGACTTTGCCGGTACGAAACTGGACGTTGAGGTCGGCCACTCGCTCATCAAGGATATCTCCCTGGAGCGCTGCTTCCATATCTTCGTCCCATACTGATTTTTGGTATAGGTGGAGATAGGCGCCGAAACCGCGTGTGATCACGATGCCACCCGAGAACTCGGTGCGCAGCTCAGACGGGACAGTTAGTCGTCGTTTGTCGTCTAGCTTTCGCTCAAAGTAATCGATTTTGGTCATCGCCCTTTCCCGTTAAGTTATTTGGTGTGGTTCAGTGGTTTTTGTTTCATTCATTTGCCACTGGACTTATTATACTACCCACAACCACCCACATGCAAGCCCTTTTTGATACATTTTACCCACTTTTTATGACAAAATTACAGCAAAGCTGTGGATAAGTGCCCTATTTTGGCTATTTCTATCTGGTATAAGTAAAGAAGGCCATTATCATGTTTGGCCCACGAAAATAGTAGAATTATCTCACGAGAAATAGATTTTCATGATTGATCGAGCCACCGCATCTGGATCATGTCGAATCAACGTTCGCCTATAGGCAATCGGATCTTTTTTGTTCGGATTTTGCCATATTTCACCAGCTAAGAGCTCGGCGCCTTTGACGCGGTAATGCTGTTGTTTCAGAGCAATTGCATCAATTTCCACTGGCAACTCGCCGTCGGCCGCATACTTTTCTAGCAAGCTTTTCGACGGTTGATGGACATTATATATGACATAGTCGAGGAACTCTCCACCGGCCAATCGTTCGATTTCAGACGCAAAATCATGTACGGCGAACCCTTCGGTTTGCCCGGGCTTGGTTACGAGATTACAGACATAAGCCTTGCGCGCCGATGTTTCGCACAGCGCCTTGCCAATACCCGGAGTCGCGAGAACCGGCGCTAACGAACAATATAGATTTCCCGGTGCTATGACAACCAAATCAGCTTCCTCGATCGCCTTGATCGCCTGTGGATTAGCCCGCACGCGACCGCCGCTAGTCTTCGCTACCATAATTTTTGGTCGGCGCGATTCACCAAAATGCTGCTTTTCGATTTCTGACTGACCACGATAAACCTGGCGACCCAGTTTAGCGCTCATGACAACACTATCTAGCGTCACTGGCACAACTTTGCCATCAACCCGCAACACTTCCTCGGCCAGATCGATGGCCGAGATAAAACTACCGGTCATCTTTTCGAGTGCCGTGAGAAACAAATTGCCAAAAGCATGCCCAGCTAGACTGCCCTCGTCAAACCGATAATTAAACAGTTCGCGAGCACGCGGTGAACTACTGAGCGCCACCAGACACTGTCTGACGTCTCCCGGCGGCAACACACCCAGCTCATCACGTAGCTGACCAGTCGATCCACCATCATCCGCCATATTAACGAGTGCCGTAATATCCGTCGCGTAATTTTTCAGCCCAGACAACACCACAAACGAACCCGTGCCACCACCGATCACGACTATATTCGCACCTACCTTATTAACTTCCATAATAAACCCTCTCCCCTGTTATTCGTCACCCTTGAGGAGCTTCTTGCCCTTGATCTCGTATCGCAGACCCGTTAGATCGCTCGTCATATAGTCGTCATTTAATAGGCTGACGAATGTATCAACATCACGACCATCGAGGATGATAATCGCTCCATCATCTGCCGTCATCAGATCGAGTGCCATGTTTTCACTATATTCCACGATCTCCTCTTGAGTTTTAGTGCCGAGCTCCAAATTCTGTAATTTGTTGATCGATTTCGCTCGACCTGCAATCAAAGTATTCAGGTCTTGACCCTCTGGGAAATTCAATTGATAACGATCAAGAATTTGTTCGACTTTTTTGTCGGCAATTGCCTGTTTTTTGTAACTATAGCTAAATATCGCCTCAAATTTCTTCGGATTAAAAGCGAAAATTTGTTCGTCGACTACCAATACTTGATTATCGGTCGCTATTTTAAACGCTGCCGCCGGTTCGAGCGCTGCCATTTTTCCGTCCTGACCAATCTGCCAGGCATTACGCTCGCTGAGCGAACTCGACCCAGTTACCTGTTTGATGACATAAAAAGGCGTGGAATTTTTATGCGAAAAACGCGCTATGATCATTTTGATCGTTTTGAATTCGTGATCATATTCGTTAAAGGTTTCGATGGCACTACGTGATGTTTCGATCTGGTCAAGTACCATCTTGGCATTCGCCACACGCTCGCGAGTTGACCACAGTAATACGCCAGCCTCGGCTTCGCTCTCCTCGAATGGTCGCGGCTCTAGGCCGAGTCCCGCGCCCTTTTCAACTTCGTTTAAAATTTCTAGCAAAAAGACTGGTGCCACTTGCGGCTTGAGTCCATCCGACATCGGCAGATGATAGACCGTGTATCGTTTATTAACGAGAAAGAATTCGACGTCAAATTCCTTTTTTAGGTGTCCGGCCTTGTTAGCCCACTCAAAAATATCCACTGGTTTGGTAGTTTGTTGTTCGTACATATGTAACAATTATACTACATATCGCTGTTGACACTCGAAACGCCACGAACTTTTTGCTCGCGGGCACGATTCGCCCACTCGTCCGCCAGTTCGTTCAATTCGGTCCCGACGTGACCGCGCACCCAGATCAATTTGGCTCGTGAATTTTGGTATTCAGCCAGCAATGGTTTAACGATGTCGAGGTTTTTGATCTCGCCGGACTTTTTCTTCCAGCCGTTTGCCGCCCAATTGGGCGCCCATTTAGTCAGCACATTGATCCAAAACTCGCTATCCGAATAGATTTCGCAGGCCTCGCCCACCGCGTCCTGCATGGCCGCGAGTAGCGCCAAGCCTTCCATGCGAATATTTGTCGTTTCGACCGGTTCGACCTCTCCACCCATCAACCACGGTTGACCGTTTTTGATGACGGCAAAACCGCCTGGGCCAGGATTTGGGCTAGCGCTACCGTCGGTGTAATACGTTATCATGGTTTCTATTCTAGCATCCTAGCCCAGTATCCGCCTAACGTAAATGATGGCGGTTCTGGAGATAGTGCGATCGTAGCAATTTAGATCGCCGCTTTTTCTTTGCACTAGGGCGTCGTGGTCGTGATTCGGCGATATAGATACCGAGTAGTATCAGTAATGCTCCAGCAACTAGCTCTAGCGACAATTTCTCACCCAGTACAATAATTGGCAAAGCAATCGCCAGTAGCGTCTCTAGATATGATAACCCGCCCGACACTGTTGAACCCATTCGCTGATAGGCTACAATCCATAGCGACCTCGAGGCAAACGATACGACAAAGGCGCTATACGCAATGCCGACCCAGCCCAGTAGTGACAAGTTGGCAGTTTGGCTAATAATTGCGCCGGGACCGCTCTCGATGAGAGACAACACTAACGCAACGACCGCTGTGACGAGTGACGCTAGGCCTGCATAGACTGCAAAAGTTACACCGTTATCGTTCGCTTTGCGCTGGTAAATAATCGATATAGGAGAAGTAACGCAGTTGATCAGCACCAAAACCGTGGCCAGCGGGTAAAACACTGACGCGGCCGAACCCTCAAAAATAGCCGGTACTGCGACCACCAATAGGCCACCAATCGCCGCTAACGTAATACCCGCCACCGCCCTGCGTCCGACCTTTTCTTTGATAATTTTACTCGATATAATTACTAGAATAATTGGAGACAACAGAGATATGATTGAAGTATAACTGGCCGTGCTGTATTCAATCGCTTTGTAAAAAACAATTAAACTAATCGCCGTACAGGTTACCGATATGGCGAGATTAAAGGCGTTCTTTTTGATGATTTTCCAGTGTCGCAACAGGAACAGAACGACCACCGGCAAAAATATCACGAATGTCATGGCTAATTTTAGGAATGTGAATGTCGTACTGTTGATTTCGCCCAGGGTGCTCTTGATAATGGTGCCATTCGGCGCACCAATTACTACCGACAAAAAACCTATCAGCAACCACTTGTTATATTTCGTTTTCTTGTTCGTCATTGTTACTAACTAAAGATTAGCTTATGGTTATATTTTACTACACCAGTTAAAAGAGGTCAAATATTGCGTTTCGCAGGCGATACTGCTATAATTTATCACGCTATGCACCCGTAGCTCAGCTGCCTAGGCGTATGCCGGTTATCATGACCAGCGTTGCTCTATCCAGCTGTATAAAGGCGAAGGGTGTGAAATATGAGCACCCGTAGCTCAGCTGGATAGAGCGTTTGCTTGCGGAGCAAAAGGTCGTACGTTCGAATCGTATCGGGTGTACCATAGAAAAAAGGTTAGCTTGCTAGCCTTTTTTCTATGGCGTTACTTTGGCGAGCGGAGGAGCGTAGCGATATCATATCAAGTTGTGTTATCATATTCCCCATGCAAAAGATTCTTGTCCAGGGCGAACTCGGCTCGTTCCATCACGAAGCTGCTATGAAATTATTTGGTTCCGATGTTGAAATCATCCCCTGCCCGAGTTTCGCTAACGTGTTCTCCCGCCTAGAAAAAAACAAGACGGGACTCGCGCTGGTCGCGATCGAAAACTCACTCTATGGCACCATCAACGAGGTAGCCGACGGCCTCGAGGCGACACCGGAAATAAAAATCTTTGCCGAGATCGAGTTGTCGATTCACCAGAACTTGATCACTCTGCCAGGTGTTGCTGCCTCTGGTATTCGCAAAGTTTATTCTCATTTCGCCGCCCTAGCACAATGTGAAAAGTACCTAGAGGACAACTTTCCGCAAGTCGAAAAAATCGAGTACGAGGACACCGCCGCCGCAGTACGTTATATTGTCGAACAGAACGATCCGACGCTCGCTGCGATCGCCGGGCGTAGCGCCGCCGATTTATACGATGTCCAAATCCTCGCTCCACAGATCGAGGACAACGCAGTCAATTTCACCAAATTTGCTGCTTTGTCGCGTAGCCCCGACCGCGACCGCGAGCTAGTCAGACGACCTCTGGCTGGCAAATCCAGTATCATTTTGACAACTGGCCATCAACCTGGCGCTCTCTACGAAGCTCTCGGCGTCTTTGTCTCGCACAAAATCAATCTCACTAAACTGCAGTCCCGTCCGATTCCCGGTGAAAAGTGGCATTATCGGTTCTATCTCGATTTCGAAGCTGATGCAGACGAAACCATGCAAATTATCAAAGGTCTAGAATCACTCGATAATAATGTGGTCTTTCTCGGCAATTACTAGTCTAAACAGCTAGTTCGGGTGGCATAGGATCATCAAATTTCACACTCGGAATATTTCCGATTTTGAAACCATGATCTACGTTCGGGTATTGTTTCCGATAGGCGCTCATAACGCTACCATATAGGGCATCTTTCATGTCAAAGCCTAGTTCGATAGCAACAGCCTCAACCAACTCAGCCGTCGGCCCCTCAATCTCTATGATCGGATCGAGCCATGGCCATTCGTCTAACACTACCTCCACCTCGCCCACGTGCCACGTTTCCCTTTTCGATTCCTGGTATGACTCGGTCCAATCGCCAAGTTGACGAATGATCTGTGTTATAGCGTCAAAATCCTCGACAACTGTTTCGATTTCCTTTGTTCCATGAATATCCAGGCTATCTCGTTGTTTATACGACACCGTCACCCGATCGCCCTCGTCTCGCACTCGCAGCCAGCCATGACGAGATTCCAGCGCCTCATTCACAAACACTACCCGTCTCATCAACCGCATCGGATGTGTACATATTCCACCCAGTGCCTGTAGCTGACTCCGAATGGTATCGTGATTAACCTGGATGAATTTGACTTCAATCTCAGTATTCATGCGAATATTACTCTCCGTTTCGTGGAATCGCCGTCAAGGCAATATCAAATACGAGGTCGCTACCCGCTGGAATATTCTTGGCAGGGCTCGCTGCACCGTAGGCCATCTCGGCTGGAATAATCAATCGACGAGTACCGCCGACTTTCATGCCAGGTACACCCTGTGTCCAGCCTTTGATTACTTGATCCAATCCGAATGTTATCGGATTGCCAAAATCAAAACTGCTCTGGAAAATAATGCCATTTTTGCATAACGCCCCAGTGTAATGCGCTGTGATCGTCGCACCTGGTTTAACCTCTTCCCCATCACCGACTTCGACGTCCATAATCTCTAGCTCCTGAACCCCATCTCGCGGCTCAAAGTCGTGTAGTTTTGTTCCTTCGTATTTCATCCATGTCATTGTAGCACGAGTTTGACAATTATAGTTAATGGTGATATAATTGCTCCCAGGACTAGGAAGGGAGTTCCAAATGAATTCGGTTGCATATGCGATCGAGACTTTCTACAACGAGTCAGCGGATTTCGCTCAGCTCGTTGGCAAGAAGTTCGTCGAATCTAGCAGCGGACTGTTGCTCGCCTGCAGTGCGAGGAATCAGCTTTCGCCAGCTATCAACCTCACCGGGAAACCCAATGGCAGTTCAACTCCATTGGCGGTGGTCCCTGCGGAGATCCAAACCCGGATCCTTACGGCGCCGACATCGCGCTGGAGACCTGCCTGAAATGGGCCCGTGACGACACCTCTGTCGATTTCGACGAGGAGTTGTCTCGTCTCCTCGATGAAGACCCCCCCCTACTAGGTAACCTCCGCCCGTCCTCCTCGCGCCTCGCGTGTGGAACGACCCGACAACTAGGTTGGGCGCTCCATTCCGGGGCGCTCAACATTGGAATTTTGAATTACCATCTAATATCTTGCAAATAAATAACAAAAGGCTGTGCGCGAAAACATAAATACCGCACAGCCGTTAAATCATCCTTTGTCCTGCCGTCTTCTGACCGCAAGACTAGCCACTGTAGCCGGATATGATAGGCTCTGTTGCCATCGCCAACTCGCATGAAACGGATTGAAACGAACCGACAATCTGGCCAATTTACTTCTTATCCCTAGAGCGACAACGCCACCCGAAACCCAATATTCGTGTTCGTGTTGCCAGGCGCGTTGTTCAAATTCAACGTGAACACTCCGGCGTTCGTGCCATTGTTCCAGTTGCCACCCCGACGGAAGGCGCGCAGACCCAACCGCTATAAGCTACACTAGCATAAGTAGTATGATAGCAGTAGACTTTCGTCATGTCTACACTCAATCATATTTTTTCCACAGTTACTGATCTGGACAACCTGTTGGCTAGCTACCGGGTAGTTTTACGCGGTAAACGTAGCAGCAGTACTGCCACTGAGTTAGACTACAATCTGATGTCAGCTTTGCTCGAATTGCAACATGATCTGAATACCCAAACCTACGCACCGCTTCCTTATTACTCGCAATACATTTATGAACCAAAACGCCGCTATATTCAGGCGCCAGCATTTCGCGACCGTATTGTTCACCACGCCATCCATAACATTGTGATGCCATTTTACGACCGACATTTCATCAAAGATTCATACGCTTGCCGTATCGGCAAAGGGACGCACCAAGCAATGCGCACTATCCAACGCATTTTGCGCGCCCATAAGCACGAGACGCTTTACGCCTGCAAAATAGATATCTCTAAATATTTCGCCTCAATCAATCACGATCGACTCAAGTCATTGCTCGCTGACAAAATCAAAGATCAGCGCCTACTCTGGCTGCTCAACACTATTATCGACTCGACTGACAGCGGCACTGAACACGATCACTTATTTCCGCCCGATTCGCCATACCATACCAAAGGTCGTCGCGGCATCCCTATTGGTAACTTGACTAGTCAGCTATTTGCCAATGTCTATCTGCATCATGCTGACAAATATGCCAAGCACCAGCTTAAAATCCGGCTCTATGTACGCTACATGGATGATATTCTATTTTTTCATACCGATAAAGCCCAGCTTCGTGCTTGGCAGGATGCCCTAACAACATTTTTACATGATGAATTATACCTGACTATCAATCCGCACAAGGTCCGGCTCTATCCCACACGAGTAGGCGTAGATTTCGTGGGATACGTTATTTATCATGACCACATACGTTTGCGCGGTAGCAGCGTACGCCGATTTAAAAAGCGGTATCGCAAACAACTGCGCGCCGTTAGAGACGGTCGCCTATCGGTTGAAAAAATGCGCGAGTCATTTACTGCTTGGTCGGCCCACGCTATGCACGCCAACGCCACTGGTCTAATTCAACAACTCGAAAGTTGGCAGGAAGAGTATTTGAAGCCTGGAGATCCAGTTCAGCTTTCGCTCTTTGACGATGAACCGCCGCAGTGACGTGCCCAGCCTAGATATTTTTTGTCTTGCTATACTTAGTTGCTAGCGGTATTGTAATAGTTCGTGTCGCATTCGCCGCATGCGAGAGAGAAGCAATGGGTCGATATTCATAGCCAATGTGAATCAACCTCGCCCCTAGCTTTGCTGCTGCCTTAAAGGCTGGTAATAGGTCTGTGTCTGCACTCACAACGACAATTTCAGTATCAGAGTCCGCCTCTGATATGATGCGCACCGCTAAACCTACATCCACGCCCTTCTCAGTTAATTTCCAGAAATTATGTCCCTGTTGACATTCTATCTCTCTGGCTCGTAAATAACCTACTTTTATAAATGTAATTCTCTGTCTTTGGATATCGTTCATGAAGTACGATTGCTGACGTACGGCAGACTCTGACTTTATACGAATTTCTTCATTTTCATCGTAAACCCTCAGCTTTGCCCCGAACCATAGCATCTCTGTTGGTTTATTATCTTGCAAAATCTCCTCAAATAGGCCTCTGAAATTATAACCATCTATAACTGATCGCTCTGCTCTATCTTCATTAGTCCCCATCAATGTGCGTAGTCCGTAAACCAGATTTTCACCATCAATTAGTAAAATTCTTCTCATGCATTAATTATAACAAAAAGACCTCACGAGGACTAATCCAAGTGAGGTGCTGTAACAATATACTAGCAAAAATTGTAGTCTTAGTCAATACATTAGCTAGATAATCCAAAAACTCAACTTTCGCTCTTTGACGACGAACCGCCGCAGTGACGTGCCCAGCCTCCACGCATACGTCCGACTTCATCGATTTGACCAATAATAAATCCTAGCGATTTGCCCGAAATAAACTGAACTTCGTAGGCAACGCGCAACAAGCTACGGAGCATTTCTAGCTCTACGTTCAGCGCATTTAATTTTTCGAGCGCTTGCGGACCAGCGCCGGCATTATTCGCCTCAACAATATAGCGCATACAAGCGAGCGCACTCGTTTCTATTTGCTGGCCCAGCACAAAGCGCTGTTTTTTCGGGAAAGCATTGATTTTCTGAAACAGCCAGACGATTACGCTGAGCATTTTGGTATATATAACGAAATCTTTTTTCATGCGTTTATAGAAGAAAAAGAAAAGAATATAAGGGTCAAGCGGTCAAGATGTAAGAATAAAGGTCTCCTCATACCCCTAGAGCGACAACGCCACCCGAAACCCAACAGACGAGCTCGTGCTGCCAGGCGCGAAGAACAAAAACAACGCGAACACCCCGGCGTACGTGCCAGAGCCCCAGCTGCCACCCCGACCGAAGGCGCGCAGACCCGTTTCCCCTCGGTTGCTATACAGACGCCCTAGGCCGTTGGTCGCACCAGTGAGACTGCTAAGCGCTGCATTGCCGTAAGCCGGGAGCGTTTTGGGATCAAGACCGCCCAGCTGCAGATTGGCATCGTTCCACTCTTTCCAGGCATAGGCCGACTCGCCAGCGAGACCCGGTTGCTGAGAGCCAGCTATAGTACCGCTGGTCCATTCGTATACGTTGCCCGATAGATCCCAGATAACTTCCCCATTAGTGAGAGTGAGAGTTCGACGTTGATCGCCACTGGTGTTGCCGGTCCCGTAGTAGCCGTCAGCGTCATTTGCCGAGGCTTCCAGAGCGTTTGCCGGATTGTTGTCGCTATGGCCGCGGTACAAATAGCCGCTACCGACAGCATTCCCGCTCCAGTTGCTAGCCACGCTAGCAATATTGTGAGCCAGCGTCAGCCATTCCATTTCGGTTATGAGATGATGTTTGGGACTAATATTAGCCGCAGCAGCTAGTGCCGTAGTCTGCGAGATGCTCACCCAGGGCATGCCGCTGGCAGTTGATACTGGATTGCCGAGACCGTCATTTTTAGCCTGGTATTTCATCACCAAGAAGTCACTAGTACCGAATAATGGGTTACCCGGCACGAGTATATAGCCTTCTGGAATATCCGGGCCTCCCCAAACTCGTTCGCCCGCTACATAGGCTCTAGGCTTTTCCTGCTTTATTATATAGAGAATACCAGGATCGGGCGAACCAAGGGCGTTATATTCAGCTTGAGTGAGCGAGAGAATAGTGGCTGCCCCAGGATCTCCCTGGTCGCCCTTTGGTCCAGTTGGCCCTGTAGCACCAGAAACTCCCGTTGGACCGGTATTACCAGTAGGTCCCGCTAAACCAGTTACACCGGTAGCTCCTGCTGGCCCGGTGGCTCCAGTTGCACCTTGCACCCCGTTTGTACCAGTCGCCCCTACCGGACCTGTAGCACCGGTCGAGCCAATTGGTCCAGTAAAACCTTGCGAGCCAGCTACGCCAGTTGGGCCGACTGGACCAGTTGCGCCAGTGATACCTTGTGAACCTGTAGAACCAGTAGGTCCCGGAACGCCCGTGGCGCCAATTTCGCCCTGCAATCCCTGAGGACCAGTCGCGCCAGTTAGCCCACTAGCGCCAGTAGGACCATCCTGTCCAATTGGGCCAGTGGCCCCCGTCGCACCGACAGCGTTGAGCTTCGTGACGACAGTAGCATCGAGCTTGTCTTCGGTGATGGTACTGTCTTTTAGAGTACCATCGGGATTATGAGCTTGGTTGAGATAGTCATTGAGAATAGTACCCCATTGTCCGGCGTCATCTCCTGGTATCGGTAATCTGGTCATGGCTCCTGTGCTATCTCCCCTCCGTTATAAATATTGTTATCAATAGCCCTTGCGGTTATATGTCTTCTATGATACCCCCCCCCCATAGAAAAAGTCAAGGGGGAAATTGAAAAATTGAGGAGATTTTAGAGTTTATTTTCTAGCGTCACAGTACATGACGTGCGATAAATGCTCGCAATAGGTTCGTCGGTGCATCATCGACGCCAGACTGCCAACCAGCAGCAATTAATTTATCAGCCTCTTCGGGTTCAAAATAACCAGCGTGACGATAGGTGTTAATTCGTAACTCCAACCCTGCTGGGTCGAGCTCAGGATGAAATTGTGTGCCATATACATTCTGGCCACAGCGGACCATTTGTACACAGGTTTCATTTTGAGCTAACACGGCCAACGCCGATGGAATTTCCCTAGCGCCTTCTTTATGACCAACAAAGGCCGCAAAATCGCGGGGTGTATCTGCTAGTATCGGATCCTCAGCCACCAAACGAATATCCACTGCACCAACTGGCTCACCAGCCTCGAAACTCATCCGTCCACCAGCATGCGTCACCAATGCGCCCAAACCTAAACAGGCGCCGAAAAATGGCTTGTCCTCGGCGACGATCTGATCGAGTAGCCACCACAACCATGGCTCAAACGCTTTTTGTTCAGGCGATTTATGATCGTCATCATAGGCAAAATTCGCCGGCCCACCGCCCATCAGTACCGCTGCGTAGTCGTCTAGATTGACCGCCGGCTGCATTTCGTGTATCTGCAGGCGTACTATTTGAGTCTCGTCCAGTCCGCCAAATCGACAAAAGGCTCGAAACTCATCATCGCTCGCCTCTATTTCCGGTCGCGACTGGAGGAGCAATACTTTTTTCACTAGACCACTTTGCTTTCTTCATCATTGTCCAACTCGCTATCGATCATCTGTGCCGCGCCGAGAAAAGCCCGGCGTGCCGATCGCGCATACAAATTGCCCTGCTGAATCGTACGAAATAACTCAGTCG